>CADAFP010000027.1 GCA_902787185.1 uncultured Bacteroidales bacterium
GTCGCAGAAACGTCAGCAGGAGGCTGACGCGATGAAGAGCGCGCAGGAGGTGTACCGCGGTGTGATCGAGGACCTGAACAACGAGCGCGGTCGGCTGCAGGGCACCATTGAGCGGATGGAGGCCGAGAACCAGGAGCGCAGCGCCAAGCTGGCCGGTGTTGAACGCCAGCTGTCGGTCATCAAGCGCCAGTTGTCGGGGATGAAGCCGCTGCTGTGTGGCGTGAAGGATTGCGAGAAAAGGAAACCGATTAACTTGAAGAAGGAAGATGAGATTGTGTAACATCATACTGGTTATGCTTGCCCTGGCGTTCACCTGTGGCTGCAAGAGCCACCGTGAGACGGTGAGGCACGAGGAGGTGCGTTACCAACGCACCGTACAGGACAGCACAGTGTCCAAAGTTGACTCGATGGCGCGTCGTGACAGCGTGTCGCTGTCGTGGGTTGCCGGAGAGGTGTCGCTGGAACTGGACAGTGTGGACTACCGCATCACGTGGGACAGCGTGGGGCACCCCACCCAGATTGCCGGCAAGCGGGTGGTGTCGCGGCGCTCGAGCAGTGCCGGGCAAAAGACTGCCGCCACTGTACAGGAGGAGACCCATGAGGAGGCGCATTACCAACGCGCGATACAGGACAGCACAGCCGTCCAGAGCGTACAGGACAAACGTGTCGAGACCAAGGCGGGGTGGCATCCCAGATGGCTTGAGATTGCCGGTGGCCTGGTGCTGGTGTTGCTGGCAGGTTGTGGTGTGTTATACTTGCGAGGACTGACGGAGCGATGGAGCAAAAGGGGCCGTTGAACATATATGAGGCTGTGGAGCGGATGCGTGAAATCAGCGCCAGCGGTGGCACGTTTGCGTTGAAGTTCCGGAAGTGGGACCGCCAGCGCCACCATGGGGGCGATGTGGCGGTGCTGAAGCTGGCCCGGCTGCGACGCAAGGCGAGCGACGAGCGCATCGAAAACAGCTCGCACAAGGTGTTCCTGACCGACACGGCGACAGGTCGTGCCATTGTTTGCTGGATGTGCCTGATTGTGGAGTTCAACGGGCGACGAGTGAGTTTTTAACCGTGGCAGAGCCACGGCCCACGTGACAATGAGATAAAAACTGAACTGCATCATCGACACCCAGAGCGAGAAGGGGCTGATGACGTTCTCGATTGGGGGAATGGGCAGCGGCTGGTCGCCGTCGAGCATCATGCTGACGGGTCGCGGGACGTATTTCCAGCGCAAGCTGAGCGTTAACGGTGTGGACATCGTGCCCATGGGCGACAACAACGACCTGCCCGGTGACGTGATGCGGCTGCTGGACAAGTTCTATGCGGGCGAGGGCATCCTGGGTAAGATTGCGGGCTTGCAGTGGGGCGAGGGTCCCAGGCTGTACCGCGAGTGCATCGATGAGGGGCGTAACATGTTCTACCGCCGCTGGGTGCTGGATGACGAGGTGACGCGTGCGATGGAGGCTTGGGACTACACGACGTTCCTGCACAAGTGCCTGGTTGACCTGACGCACATGCAGGGTTTCTTTGTGAAATTCGTGCGCAACCGTGGTCCCCGCGTGGGAGAACCCGGTCGCATCGCGCGGCTGGAGCATATCCCCTACCAGAAAGCCAGGCTGGTGTACCCGCCCGAAGGCAGGGACGAACCCGAGGAGGTGGTTGTGGGTGACTTTCCGACGCCGGATGCGAAGTACATGTACCGCTACCCTGTGTTTGACCCGCAGAACCCGTTCAAGCATGCTGTAGCGGTGAAATACTACAACATCTACTCCTTCTGCAAGGACTTCATGTCGACGCCTCGTTACCTGGGCGCGTTTGAATGGCTGGAGATGGCGGGCGGTATCGCCGGTCTGCTGATTGCGTATAACGAGAATGCGAGCGCCATCAGTTACCACATCGAGAGCCCCCAATCGTACTGGGACAAGGCCCGTGACCGCATCAAGGAAATCTGCCACCAGCGCGGTGAGGCGTACAGTGAGGCGATGATGGAGGAATACAAGGATGCGGCGATGGAGAAGTTTGCCACGTCGCTGACGGGCCGCGAGAACGCGGGCAAGTATTTCCACACGTCGAAGTACTGGAGTCCCGAGGCTGACGACTTTGAGGGGTGGAAGGTGACGCCGATTGACAAGAAGATCAAGGACTTTGTTGACGCCCAGATTGCCATCAGCAACAAGGCCGACGCTGCGGCGACCAGCGGCTTTGGTCTTGACCCGGTGCTGTCGAACCTGATCATCCAGAACAAGCTGTCGAGTGGCAGCGAGAAGCTGTACTCGCTGAAGGTGTATAACGCGAGCGAGACGGCTATCCCGGACATGATCCTATGCAAGCCGCTGCAGCAGTACATCCAGGCGAACTGGCCCGGCCGTGGTGTGAAGATAGGCCTTTACCGCACGGCCGTGGAGGCTGAGAAGGATGTGAGTCCCGAGAACCGGCTGAAGGAGAATGCCTGACCGTGGCAGCGCCCCGGCCCACATAACAATGACAAAACCGACTGAAGAAAATGGATAGCAGTAATCTGAAACTCTTTGACAAGGACGGCCATGGCCGTGAGGAGCTGGTGGCGGCAATCGGTGTCATCAGCAAGGATATCACGTTTGCAAAATGGGCACCTGCCATCCCGTTGGGGACACGCCAGCTGGCTGCGATTGTGGGCCGTGACGTGGTTGGCGAGTTGGACGGCTTGTACCGCAAGGCCGAGCCGAGCGGCGATGAGCTACTGGCTGTAAAATTCGCCCAACAGGCTGTCGCGATGTTCACGTGGCTGAAGATCCTGGCACCGCTGGACGCGCAGCACGGCAACGCCGGACGTGGCAAGACCTTGGGCGAGAACCAGCACGGGATGACGGCGCTGCAGGAGTGGGAGGACAAGGAGAGCATCCGTGCGATGGCCTATGAGGCGACGGACGCCCTCATCGAGGTGCTTGACACTGCCGAGTGGAACTGGTGGAAGGAGAGCTCCAAATGCCGCCAGCGTGCGGGACTGCTGTTGCCGAGCAAGGAGCTGTTTGACGTGTACTACATGATTGGCAGCCACCGGCTGTTCCTAACGCTGCTGCCGATGATTGCCGAGGTGCAAGCCGGAGACATCGCCCCCGTCGTGACGGCGGCTCACATGGACCAGCTGCTGAGCGGCGATAGGCTGGAAACGGACGTGCGTGTGCGCCTGCTTGACCTGGCACGCCGCCCCCTGGCACTGCTCACCATGAAAAAGGCTGTGGAGCGGTTGCCGGTGGAGGTGTTGCCCGAGGGCATCGTTCAGGTGCAGCAACAGGCGACGGTGAAGCAGAAGCTGCGTGCTGAGAAGAGTGCCCGTGAGGCCGTTGCGGCGTCGCTGGGTGCTGACGCTGAGCGCTACTTGCAGCTGCTGCAGGACGCCATCAGCGAGCTTGACAGCGATGAGGGCGGTGTGGATTACTACCTGAGCGGGCCGACCATCCAATCTAAAGGAATTACGTATTAATACCGTGGCAATGCCACGGCCCACAGAACAACAGACATGGTGACGGTTGAACATAACGGCAAGAGCTACGAGATACCCGGTGTGCTGGATGAGCTGACGCCTGACCAGTACAAGGGTTACCTGTTCCTGGCGGTGATGCTGCGGCGCGGGGTGCTGGACGAAATGGGGTTCAGGGCCAAACTGCTGGCAGAGCTGATGGGGCTGGGTGTGGACATCACGGACTACAAGCCCGAGATTGCCGACCGGCTGATTGCCCAGTTGGGCGTGCTGGACGGCTTCCTGGACGAGAATGGGCCGATAACTGCCACCGGGCGGAACCTGCTGCCGGAGTTTGCGGGGTGGACGTCCAAAGTGGGCGACATGCTGAACGGGATGACATTCGGCGACTTTGTCGAGGGACTGACGCTGATGGGACGCCTCGATGAGGATGAGGAGTCACAGCAGACGGTGCTGAACGAGCTGGCCAGGCTGCTGTATTCGCCCCCTGAGGACAAGGCCGACGCTGAGGTTCCCGCGCTGGTTGCGGTGCACACGGTGACCTTCTTCACGAGCGTGTTCAACATGATCAGGAAGGAGCCGATAGGCATCAGCGGCGAGCAGATCAACTTCTCGATCATCTTCAAGCCGGTGCCGGGTATGCCGAGCAAGGCCGACGACCACACGGGTTGGCACGGCATTGCGATGGAGGTGGCGAGCAGCGGTGTGTTCGGCACGCTGAAGGATGTGAACTCGACGCCGCTGTGGGACGTGCTGCTGTACCTATATAGGGCAAAGTTTGACTTATTGCATGAGAAGAGGAAATGAGAACGATCACTGAAATCATTGTTCACTGCAGCGCGACCCCCGAGGGCCGTGCGACGACTGTTGGGGAGATCCGCTCGTGGCACCTGCTGCGTGGGTTTAAGGATATCGGTTACCACTATGTGGTGTACCTGGACGGCTCGATTCATGCGGGTCGCCCTGAAGGAGCCATCGGTGCGCACTGCCAGGGGCACAACCGGAACAGCATCGGTGTGTGCTATGTGGGCGGCGTGACGCGTGACAGCAAGCATGCCAAGGACACCAGAACGCCAGAGCAAAAAAAGGCGCTGCTGCAGCTGCTGAAACAGTTGAAGCGAAAATATCCCGGTGCCCGGATTCACGGTCACCGTGACTTTGCTGCGAAGGCTTGCCCGAGCTTTGACGCTACGGCCGAGTACAGGGGGCTGTGATACGGGCTGGCAGCCCGTAATACAACTGACAACACTGAAAAACCTAAAAGAGATGATTGACCTGAAGGACTATAGGACATACTGGGAGGGCGTTGCTGAGCGCATCGAGTCGCTGAGCTCGTGCCTGGGCGTGACTGTGGACGACGACATGGGCGGCGTGCTGCAGGACATTGCCATGGAGGCGATGACGCTGTTCTGGATTGTGCCGAACGCGCAGACGCGCAAGGGTGCGGGCATTGACGCGTACCAGGAGGACAACACGTGTGTGGTGTTTGTGATGATGAAGTATGACCGGCAGCGTCGCACTGCGGTTGAGACGCTGGAGGTGGTGCAACCGGTGATTGAGGCCATCAAGGGGCTGCTGCTGGAGGACATGAGCGGCGGTTGTCCCACCCTGGCGGGTCTGGATGTGGGGACGCTGTCGACGATACCGGAGACGGGTTTCTATAACGACTTTGCGGGCTGGAGCCTTGGGTTCACGTTGAGGAGCGAGTGAGATGGAGACCGAGGGGCTGAAGATACAGTTTTTCAAGCAGGAGCTGGAGCGTGGCATCCGTGACATCTTCCAGGCCCAGCGGATGATTGCCGAGAGCGGTACGTACCAGCGCGGGGCCTCCAGGGAGATTCACCAGCGCAAGGGCGGTGGCCTGGGGCAACGGACGGGCAACCTGCTGCGTGCGTTGAGCAACCCGTCGTACACGGTCACTCCCAGCGGCGGCGGTGTGGTGGCAGAGACGAACGTGCCGCTGTACATGCGTTTCCTGGACATGAAGCGGAAGGGGAACTGGCAGATCTACAACCGGCAGGTGTGGGGCATCCTGTACCATGACGTGAGGGGGAGGATCCGCTATGAGTTCCAGGACTTCATCGAGCAGCACCGCAAGCAGCTGCAGGCGGCACTGCAGAACGAGAAAGGCGAGAGGATAAAAATGTTCTAGATACCGTGGCAGAGCCACGGCCCACGGGACAAGTCACTAATTTAATAAAGGAGGATTAACCATGGTAAAGAAAGTTGCGTGGCCAGTGTTCTGGCTGATTGTACTGGCCCTGGTGGCCCAAGTGTTGACAAGCGTGTTTAACCTGCAGACGTGGTGCGCCGTGCTGCTGGGTGCGCTGGTGCTGTGCATCGTGATCGTGGTGGTGCTGAGCGTGTGGGCGGCGATTGTTGCGCGCCGTCACAAGGGCGAGGTTCCTCCCTAATGAGCAAACCGTTACGCATTGATTACGCTATTAATTGATTAGACTATTAGTTATTAGTTTTTACCGGGCGGCCATGTCGTGAAGACACAGCCGCCTTTGAAAATTACCAAACATTCTCGCTTACAGTTGGACGCTTGGAATGTATTGTGCGATATCGATGTTCGGGAGTTTGCTGTCTTTAGACCTGACGAGCTGGATGAACTCATTGCATTCCTGAATGGTCATTTTTCCTCGCTGGATGGCATAATACAGGAAATCAAGCGTCGTCAAATAAGTAATCTGGTGCTCATGGCAATAGTCTTTAATGTCGGTCAAGTTGCTGCTGCCGATCACGTTGTTGGTAAACCGGCAATAAGCCATACATGCGCTCTCGCCCTTGCCGAACGCAGCTGTCAGCGCCATGTATTCATGCAGCATCTCACCTGGAGGGTCAAACTCGATAGTGGTGATGTTCTTCAGGAGGGTTTCTTGTCTGTCCAGCTCTTGTCGGATGGGGCCGAGCAACTCATTACGGACAATGTGCAGCACAACGAAATCATACTCTGATAAAATATCGGGCAACAAATAAAGCCGCTCTCCCTTGCTGAAATGGATGATGACATCTGCGTCAACTACAATCTTAACCTTCTCCATCGGCAATAAGGTTGTTCAATTCCTGGTAATGGCCCTCTGAAATCTTCTCGGCATCAAGCAAGACCTTTGCCTTGGCGATAAAGTCGCCCACTACCTCCTTGCGTCCATCACCATCGTCATATATCCTGGTACTGTATCCAAAGGACTGGGCGGTGCGGGCTACGCTGATATCAAGTAATCCCTGTAGTTGTGCCTCGCTGATGAGCTTAAGCCTTTTCAAGCGATAACACATAGCCTGGTGTGAAACGCAATAAACCTGTTCAAGTCGCATGACAGTTGCAAGTGAGATCTGCCCTACCCTCAACTCCTCGTTAGGGATGCAGGCAATCAGGCCATCGCTTGGCATGAGCAAAGCCGATGCGAACATGTCGGCGTCGGCTTCTTTGGCGCTTTTTGTGCCGTTGCCCTCGAAGCACATGTGAGGCTCGGGGTTCTCGTCATAATAGAGGTGATAGAGCTCGTGGGCTATGGTAAAGCGCTGCCTGCCGAGAGAGCGGCTGCTGTTGATGAGGATGTACTTGTTCTTCTTGTCGCGCGACATGGTGGACAGGCCGCAGGCGTTAGCCGACATGGGTTTGAAAACCGTGAGGATGCCCTTGTTGAGCAACACGCCATAGAGACTTATCGGTTCCGTCCTGCTGAGCTGGGCTTCTGCCCTGAACTTGATGGCCAGCCGTTCGGCTGCTTCTACAGTCAATCTCTTCATCGGTTTAAAATTCGGTTAAGCTTGAGGTCGTTCAACACAATTTCCTTAAACGAGGCCACCTGCCTGAGGTCATCACAGGTGAGTCCATCAATGCGGAATGCACAAACGAGCATATTCTCCAATACGTCGGCATCTGATGAGGTGAGATCGCTCAACTCAAAACCGAATAATGCGCTTAATTTCTCTAAATGCTTCAATTGTGCCACGCGCTCTCCTGCCTCAATAGCCTGATACATGGATGGGGAAATTTCCAGATAATGGGCTACTGCACCCTGGGAAAAATGATTGGCAGTCCTTAATCTCCTCAGTTTTGTTCCAATTGATTCTGCCATAAATAGATAAATTATATAGTAACCTCTTTTTCTGTGGCAAAATTAGTAAAAAAACGAAAAAACCTAACAAAATACCACAAAAAAATTATTGCATTTGTGTAAAAATACTACCTTTGCGTAAACGAAACGGAGTATTGTGAGTCTAAAGGATAGAAAGGAGAAGGAACGATGTCACGGAAGAGAAATAAGGGACTTGACCGGCGCGGCCAGCTGATGATGCTGATGTGGATGAGCATCTGGCTCGCTGGCTCGCTGTGGAGCGGCCTGCATGGCGGCAACGGTCTGTTAACGGCCATGTGGCATGGTTTCCTGGTTTTGGCCAGCTGCATGTGCCTCTTCCTGCTGGTGGGCTGCCTGCGTTCGTTGCCTGAGATGTGGCGCCATGAGTTGGAAAGGCAGGAGCGCGAAATCAGAGAGAAAGAGGAGCGCCGACGCGAGCTCTACAAGGAGTTGGACAGGAAGTACAAGGGTGTTGAATTGCCCGATGATCTGCTACGGGTTCCGAGAGAACCGTTCGACAATACTGGTTGTCCTGGTATCATGATGTAATCGAGGAATTTCCATATAATAATCGCAAACAAGGTGCTCGATGAGTTCCTTGTTTTTTAGTCCTTTTGATATATATAACCGCCTTTTACCTTTGCCATAAAAAAGAGAATTATGGCAAAGTCGAGGTTGACACCGGATTATATTGAGTGGGTGATGTCGTTGAATGCCAACCAGGCATTGAGGGAAATCCACAAGGTTAATGAGCAGACGAAGGAGTTTGAGCGTCAGCAGAATGCTGCTCGTCAGGCAATCGTGAAGCTGGAGGCTGAGGGGAAGAAGTACTCGAAGGAGTGGCAGAACTTGAAGAAGTCTATTGCAGATTACGGGGAAGCGATCAAGACGAACAATGAGAAACAGAAGCTACTGGAGAGCCGCCTGGATACAAGCCAAAAGACGGCGAATCAACTGAAAAAGCAGTTGAAGGCATTGCGTAATGAGCTCAACAGTACGTCGAAGGCTATTGACCCGAAGCGTTACAAGGATTTGTCTCGGGAGATTGACGAGACGCAACGTGCGTATTTGAGAGCCACTGGTGCATCTAGAGGATTCCTTGGCACGCTGATGTCTTTCTCGAAGATGAAGACTGTGATCAATGGCTTCTTTATGGGGATAGGTCAGCAACTGTCGATGGTTGTGCTGAACGGGTTCCGTGAGGGGGTGAATGTGATCATTGACTTTGAGAAGGCTAACAGCAAGCTGGCGGGTGTGCTGGGCTCGACGAAAGCGGGCATTGCGGGTTTGACTGACGAGGCTCGTCGGCTGGGTGCGACGACGGCCTACACTGCGAGCGAGGTGACGGGGCTGCAGGTTGAGCTGGCGAAGTTGGGATTTGAGCAGGGTCAGATCAAGGCTATGGAAGAAGCGATCCTCAAGTTTGCCCTGGCTGTTGACACCGACCTTGGGAGCGCCGCCAGCGTTGCCGGTGGTGCGTTGCGTGCTTTCGGTCTTGAAGCTGCAGATGCGGAGTCTGCCATGGCAACGTTGGCCATCGGCACGACAACGAGCGCATTGTCATTTAATGACTATGCTACCATGTTGAGCACCACTGCCCCGGTGGCTAAGGCCTTCGGTTTCACGCTTGAAGACACCGTGGCACTGATGGGTGCGTTAAAGAACGCCAATTTCGATGCCAGCAGTGCGGCTACTGCCACGCGCAATATCCTGTTGAATCTTGCCGACGGGAGCGGCAAGCTGGCCACTGCCCTGGGTGGACCTGTAACCAATCTTGATGAGCTGGCAGCCGGACTGAAGAAATTGCAGGCCGAAGGCATCGACTTGGCCTCTGCCCTCGAACTGACCGACAAGCGCAGCGTTGCCGCCTTCGAGACGTTCATCAATAACGCCGATACTCTTACCACCCTCAGGCAAGGAGTCACTGACTGCACCGATGCCTTTAACGGCATGTATAAGGAGATGGGCGACAATACGCAGGGATCACTCAACATCCTTAAATCAACATTTGAGGGGCTTATACTTCGATTCTACGAGGGCAAGGGGGCGTTCAAGTCGTTTATCGACATGCTCACTCAGCTCGTTCAGGGCATCAGCGATAGTATTGGGCAAGCCAATGGCCCAATAGAGTTGCTATTCACACTTCTCTCTCAATTATTAAAGTTTGTGGGGTGGATACTTTCGGGCATCTCTAAACTATCTGGAGTTATTTATGTCGCCACTGCAGCATGGGTGGGATATCGCATTGCGACCAGCGCCGTCATCGCCAAACTTAAAGAAAAGATTGCTCTGGTCAAGATTGACACACTTTTGACCAAAAGCAAAATCTTTTTAACCAAAGCGCTCACGGGCGCCAAATTACTTCTCATTGCCGCATACGCAAAATTAAAAGGCAACATTGTACGAACAAATGCCGCCATGAAGGTCTTCAATACAACAACCAAGATGAACCCTATTGGTTTTCTTGTTGGAGCCCTCGCTACAGCCATTGCACTATTTGACGTATTCAGCAATAAGGCTGAAGAGGCCAAAGAAAAGACCGATGAACTCGCTGAGTCCACGAAAAAATTGGAATGGCACGAAAGCGAGCATAACAAAACTCTGACTGACCAAAAAGTCAAGATTCGTGAACTTGTCCAAGTGGCAGAGGACGAAAGCTTGAGCAAGGAAAACAGACTGAAGGCTATCAAAGAGCTTAATAGGATATGCCCAGAATATAACGGTTATATCAACCAAGAAACTGGACTCTATATTGCCAACAAGAAGGCCCTTGACAAATATATAGAATCTCTCGAAAGGCGAATGCGTCTAGCCTACTATAAAGATGAATATGAAAAATACATAAGGGCCGAAGAAGAGGCGCGAACCAAGTTCCTAAAAGCCGAAATGGAGGTTCATAAACTCGCAAAAGAGAGGCAGTTTATAGCCACCAAATATGATCTCAACCCTGAGCAAGCAAAAGCCGTTTCTGGTAGCAACATGGCCTATGCTTCGCTTTCGATGGCTGCAAACGCATTAGAAAAAGCAAAGGCTGAGACTAAAGATTTTGAGAAAGTCATGAACGCAGCCGGCTATAGCGTTGGCGAAGTTCTATCATCCTCAACTGATGCAATGGGCACCTTCAGCGAGAAGACAAATGGAGCGGCTGGGAAAGTAGATAAAATGAATACTGGCCTCTCCACCACTGTTGACCGGTTGAAGGAGATTAACGCTGAACTGAAGCAGTTGAGGAAGGCTGACCCGAAGACTGATGAGGAGTTCCAGCAGATCCAGGCTAAGATCAAGGCCTTGACCGAGGAGAAGAACAAGCTTATGGGGAAAGGTTCTAGGAGTTCTAGAAAAACTAGAGGCACTAGAGAAACCGGTACATATAAGGAGGACAGTCTGGATGAAGTTACGGCCCCGCTTGACTTGAAGCATCAGAAAAACATGCTGGACCTGAACAAGCGGGAGGGAGAACTTGCTGAGGCTGACCTAATCATCAAAAAGGGTGAGGAAATCATCCGCTACGAACATGAGGTTGTTGCAGCGCTCCAGGACCTCGCCGAAAAGACTGATAAAACTCATGCGAAGACTCTTGACAAAATCAAGAAGGAGCAGGCACAAAGTGAGGCTAATATCCTCTCGGCCCAGAAAGCCATCAACAATGCCCGAGTGTCGAAGGATGAGGAATATTACGGCAAACGCCTGGAAGCCGTTAAGGCTTATAATGACAGCATCCAAAGCGCCATGCAGATATGGCTTAACAAGGGTGTTATTCAAGAGGAGCAGGCCAACATCTACCGGCTCAATTCCACCCGTTTGCTGCACCAGCAAGAACTAAAGGAACTACAGCAACACCTGACCGAAATCGGCCAGAAAGATTATTATACCGCCGAGCAGCGCAAGAAGATTCAGGAAGACCTGAACAAACAGATTGCCGCCAAGAACCGTGAACTGATGGCCGACGTTTCCTCTATTCAGCAGAAGGTTGCTGAGATGACGCAGGACCCGGTGGGGTTGGAGGGGTTAGAAAGGAATCTGGAGCGCGAGAAGGCGGCTGTGACGGCGGCGTATAATGCGATGATCAGTGTTGCGAAGCAGAATGGGCTGGAGACTGAGGAGCTGGAGCGTCAAAAGCAGGCAAAGCTGCGTGACCTGGAGTTTGAACACCAACAGGAACTGTGGGGAATCCGTGAGCAGTTGGGGTTATCGTGGCAGGATGAATATGACCGAGAGTTGGCCCAATATCAGAAGCTGAAGGATGATGAGCTGATATCGGAGAAGGAGTTCCAGAAGAAGAAACAGGAGCTGCAGGCTCAGAATGTGCAGCGGTATTTTGACTACTACAGTGGGGCTGCTAGCTCGATGTTCGGCGCGCTGCAGCAGGCTGAGCTTGACCAGAGTGAGGCGAAGTATGACGAGCTGATCCGCCAGGCGGAGAACAATGGTGAGGACACTGCTGCGCTTGAAGAGGAGAAGGAGAACAAGAAGCTTGAGATCCAGAAGAAGTATGCTGACGTGAATTTTGCTATCAAGGTGAGTCAGATTGTGGCTGACACTGCTGTGGCTATCATGAAGGCGTTTGCTGACATGGGGCCGATTGGTGGTGCGATTGCTGCTGCGATGCTGACGGCGACTGGTGTGGCGCAGGTGATTACGGCCAAGGCTGAGCGTGACAAGGTGAAGCGACTGCAGCCGAAGAGTGGTGCTGGTCAGGCGATGGGTACTGCGGAAAGGGTGCTGAGCGGCTACAGTGAGGGCGGCTACACGGGCGACGGGCGACGGCTTGAGGTGGCGGGCGTTGTGCACCGTGGTGAGTATGTTGTGCCGCAGCCTATCATGGGTGACCCTCGTGTGGTGGATGCTGTGGGGGTGATTGAGGCGATCAGGCGGCAGCGGCGTGGGTTACCGTGGCAGAGCCCCGGTCCACGTGACAGTGCTGCGGGCTTTGCTGAGGGCGGCTACACGGGCGGCGGTGGTGGAGAGAATCTGGCTGCTGTGGCTGCTGAGTTGCGGGGTGCTCTTGAGGCGGCGCGTAACCTGCGGGCGTATATTGTGTACCAGGACATCGAGCGTGCTGGTGAGGTGCTGACGAGTGCGCGGGCTCCGTTCACGAGGAAATCATAGACTGTAGATATGCTGAAGATTGAGACTAACAGGGGTGTGCTTGACCTGAGGGGTGACTTGTCGCTGCAGGTGGAGGAGAAGTCGCCGGTGATGAATGAGCGCGGTAGCCAGTCGCTGCCGGTGACGCTGCCGCCGACGCCAAGGAACATGCTGCTGACGGGTTTTGCCCACCGGCTGGATGGTGCGACGGCGCCGATGAGCGGTGACAAGTCGTGTGTGGTGAGTGACGGTGTGTACTGGCGGCGCGGCATCCTGAACCTGGTGAGCGCGAGCCGTCGGGACGGTGTGACGCTGAATGTGGGGTTTGACAACTCGGAGGCTTATGAGGCGTGGAAGAAGCGGAAGCTGAACGAGGTGACGAATGCCTTCATCGGCGACGGCACGGTGGGGACGCTGAAGTCGCTGATGCAGGCGGCATACACGGCGGGTGACGGAGGCGATTATGCGGTGTTCCCGATAGCTGTGGAGCGTGAGGAAATCTCGGGCAATAGCGGGAACACCATCTACTGGGGTGTTTTGAACCGTGTGGAGAACGGGGCGCTGGTGTTCCCCGCCTCACAGGTGCAGCCTGTGGACGGGGTGATGACGACTGTGACGCTGCCTGACGGTTATGGTGTGACGCCGTTCCTGTATGTGTGGCGTGTGCTGGAGTTGGTGTTTGCTGACCTTGGTTATGAGGTAGAGTCGAATCCGTTCAAGGGGTCGGCCGCCGGTGACCTGGCAAAGGTGGTGTTGCTGAACAATGTGGCTGACGCGCTGTGCACGGGTGTGCTGAAATACAGCGACATCCTGCCTGACTGTGAGGTGCAGGCGCTGCTGCAGGCGCTGTATGTGCGCTTTGGGCTGGTATATCTGTTGAACCAGGACACGCGGCGTGTGCGTCTGGAACTGATCCGGGACATCATCACGAAGTCCCCGGGGCTGGACATCACGAGTGCGATGTCGGAGTGGCCGACTGTAACCTATGAGGCCCGCAAACAGTTGAAACTGTCGGCGAAGACGAGCCTCTACAATGCGGCCCCGACCAACGAACGTCTGGAGGACTATGCGAAAGGCATCCAGTTGGCGGGACTGACAACTGTGGACGAACGTGCTCCCGGGGACCAGATATCGTCGGCGTTGCTGCTGGAGCGTGCCACGGGAAAACTCTACAAGTGGGACTCGACGAACAAGGCTTACACTGACAGCGTGAGCGGTTTCTTCAACTGGGACCCGCAGACCGAGGGGGTTGAAACGACGGAGCTCTCAAGTGAGGATGAGTGTGTGCCGATGCTGTGGGTCGATGACGT
Organism: uncultured Bacteroidales bacterium; assembly: GCA_902787185.1. GTDB lineage: Bacteria > Bacteroidota > Bacteroidia > Bacteroidales > Muribaculaceae > Sodaliphilus. Next base: position 13,938 of record CADAFP010000027.1, read on the forward strand.
CTATCTTCCCGGCTACATCACAGGAGCAACGCACCGCCATTCCTACATCAAGGGGCGCGAGAGCGAGAAGGAGGAGAACGAGACGCCGTTGGCGTTTGTCATCTCCTACGGCCAGCGCGGTCGCATCAGTCCGCCTGGCGATGCCCAGGGCGAACACCTCTCCTTGCTCTTCCAGTGGGATGACGGCCTGTATGCCCGCTTTTGGTCGGGTTATGATGATATCCTGCGCCGTGCCTTCAACAAGGTTGAACTGGATGCACGCCTTACAATGCCTGAGCTGCTGAGTCTAGATCTGCTGCAGCCTGTTACGTTGCAAGGGCAACGTCTGTTGATTGATGGGTTTAACTACCTGTTGCCTGCATCACGGTGCCTTGAGGTCAATATCACCATGCGCACCATCCGGCCCATGGGAGACATGGTTGAGGAACAAACCGTACCTCCTATAGGTCCCTCTACCCAGACATGGCGCTGGGTTTATCAGGGTGACAATTTTGACCAACAGCTCGCAAGACAGTTGCCCAGCGTGGCACAACAGTACGGAGGTTCACCAACTTTTGTCCGTGCCGAGGGTGATGAGGGATGGGCCAACGACGACTTCTTCCTTGACCCACCTACGGAATCAGGGACTGTTGTGCGCGACTATGAAGGCATCGCTGTGTACAGCGTGCTTGAGACAGACGACGGTTCAGGCCGCCCTCATTATATTGAGATTAACTGGCCTTTCCAATACCAGGCATGGTTTGAGGCCGTGTTCTGCTGATGGCGAAAAAGCAGTCCTTTGTGTACAGCGTTTTTATCGCAAACTTTGCACTATGAATAACAATGTCACTATAGCGCCGCAGGTGAGCGACTCCCCTAGCCTCTTTGAGGTATGGAGAGAGTCGCACATTGGAGGCTATCGGGACTTTGTCGATTTCATTACCAGGCCGTCCGGTGAACGTTCCCGCTTCTTGATGACCGTTCAGGTCACTGGCGCGTTCCACGGCAGCCTATTGTATAACCAGGTAACGACAGGATAATGCCCAGCAATGCCATCACACTGACACCCTCTGCAAGTGGACACGCCTTCACCCGCAATCCACTCTGGCTCTCGATGCCGGGGGCGGGGCAGCGCGTGTTCTCCATCTACGGCCAGGGATATACCAGTGAGCATCCTGCTTATACGGGCGAGGTTACGGCACCGGCGGTCATCAACCTGGCCGAATTCCTTGAGGCAATCATTCCGGCCATCGGGGATCCTGGGGAACAGGGAGCGATAATCAGCTACGGGTTGCAGGACGGCACGGTCACTATAGCGGTTGACGACGGCTCGCAGGAGCCGACAACGATGCAGATCATCGCACACCAGGGTGGAGTGTCCAAGCAGAATTACCGAAAACTCATCCAGGCGAATACCGACATATTCGCAGCGCGTTTCCTTAATCCCGCCTGCAACTTCTTCCTCACCACGCGCACTCATGACTGGCGCCTCAATATCAAAGAGACAGAGCTTTATCCGCTTGTGTTCTTTTATCCGGAGCGGGGGGCTCTCGCTGTTCGCGATATCGTTAGTGGCTATACGGTCAACGTGCCAGCTGTTAACAATAATGTTGACTACCATGGCAAGCTGTGCAGCCTTGATCTAAAAGCAGCAAGGAATTACTTTCTGGGACAGTGCGGTGTGATTGCCAGCGCCTTTGATGTGCTCTTCGATGAAGAACCCGCTGCGCGTATCGCCATCCAGGAGGCACGGCCGCAACGTGAACGCTATCGGCTCAAATTCCGGAACAGCTTCGGCGCATTTGAGTGCGTGGAGTTGACCGGTAACGCACAAGTGGAACCCGTATTCAACGGAGATCAAGAGGAGCAGAAGTATAGGCGATACATGGCCGACATCGATGACTTTGCCACCGAACGGCAGCGAGAGGAGGTGACTACTGTCATCAACGTCTCAACCGGCTACAAAACCAACGAGGAACTGCGCTTCATTCTTGACGCCATCGCCAGCGATGAGATTTACCTGCTTGACGTGGCCAGCGACCCCATCAAGGTCATCGTCACGGCCGAGGAACTCACCTACGACCATCGCCCGAACGGCCCACAAGCGTTCAACCTGAAGATTACTCCAGTTGATGGAGATACCTGTATCACTCAGGAACTGGTTGGGGGAGCGGTCACTTCACGAGGTGGCGTGTTCTCGGAAGAGTTCAGTGAAGAATTTGACTAAAAAACCATACTTATGACAGAGCTAACACAACAACAAATCGACGCGTTGATCCAGGAAATCAACGAGGCTGAAGACCCTGAAAGTGTCACCAACGGGATGGTAGCTACAGTGCTCGACTATCTCAATGAACGGCATAAAGCCGGCCGCCTCAGTCTTGGGGAATTGGTTGACACGATTAGCGCAATTCAAACGTCTATCAATTCTCTCCAGACAGGCTTATCGGGTGTGTCGGGCAATTTCGAATCAATTGATGACAGGAAGACAGACAAAAACATCCAGACGGGCAGGCTCACCTACCCGCAGGCTCCTGTAGTTGTGTTAGCATCAATGGGGCAGGAGCTCGACAGTGTCGGAAAGTCAAGCCCTGTCGCCCATGTAGCCTCTGCTGGCGACTACATTTGGGACGCCAATAACGGTATTCAGTATTACAAATCAATAGACGATGTCAAGCAGATTGGACTGCCACAGCGCGGCATAGTGTACACCAATGCCCATAGCAACAGACAGTACCGTTGGAATGGAACCACATGGCTTCAGGTTGGCGGCAATGACAATGACGGCACCATCAACCAGAGTGTCTATCAAAACATGGAGAGGTTGAACGACAGGCTGAACGCGCTTATCAGAGCGTTGGCCAATATCGCTTTCACGGGTCAGAAGCCAGATGAAATGGAGTTGGACTGGGACGGCACGAAGTACATCGTATCGCTTGACATGACAGGCCTTGACGGGACAGAGGTTCAAGAGACCTACCCCAAGCAGGTAATCGAGGGCAATGCGGCGACTATAACCATTGTTCCCAGTAACAGCGAACACATATTGAGGAACGCGTCATACAAAGAACGTTCCAACGACCAGCCTACCAATGCGACTATCGCCGACAACAAGGCGGTTATAACTATCCGTAACGTTAGGTCTGATAAAACCATCTACGTTCTTGCCACGGCGAGCGCCAAGCAACAGTTCACTGCAGCCATCAGTGACCAGCGCGTAAGCGGCACGGGATCCACAAGCGGCATCGTTGAAGGTAGCGCATGGGCCACTGTACTGTCTATCAACGACGGAGAGGCTGAAGGCACAAGCATCCTCGGCGTCTCCGCTGAAATGGAGGGCGGTGGACATATTGCCGTTCATAACAACACCGTGAGCACGGATTGTGTGACTGGTAATATCACTATTACTGTGACGGTCGCTGTCGTTGAACAGATGTCAGTGGTGCTCGTGGGTGACGATGATCTTGCCTCCGTCGATGTCTCAAAGGTTGGCGAGGGCGCAGCCCTTGAGGCCGTCGTATCACCGAAAACGTTCTGTAAGTTCACAGGAGCACCCACGGTAGAAATGGGTGGTGAACCTGTTCTGAACGCCGTCACTGATAACGGGGACGACACCTATACTGTATCCATAGCCGAGGTGACCGGAGATGTGGAAATATCGGTTGCAGCAGTTGATAATAATGTTGGATTTAGAGCAGTACGATTATATCGTGATATCTCAGCAGGTTCAAAACAATATTTTGCGGTTTATCCATGTAGTACAGGTTCTGATTCAGCACATTCTGCTGTGTCAGAAGCAGTAGATTTAGGCGAAAATAGGAACTCTGATGTTGTTGTCACATACGGAGATGGCGCCGCATCTAATGGATATAAAGCAGTACTGTTTCTCCTAAATGCCTTAGGCAAAATAGTTGATTCATATTCCTATGCTAATAGCAACACCCAAGGTTCAGTAACTGTTTCTCCGGATAGTGGTGTAAGATATGCACTTTTAAGTTTTCGTGACAGTAAAGCATCGTCTGCATTTATTGCAGTTGATGGAAATGAATGTTTCAGGGGTTCTTCAGAAATTGTCTCCGCTTTCAAAACTATATATCCATTTGCTAACAATGCATATTTTCCAACTTGGTTGCCTGATAAGAATGAAAACGGAGACTATATAAACGCTATACTTTGCGGTGGAGGAGCACAATCATATGCTAATGGGGACACTATTAAAGTAGGAGCAGATGCGGCAACAAAGGGCATAATGCAATGTTTTGGAAACTTAGTAGTACCGTATGGTGTTTCAAAAATTACTTTGGACTCCGCAAAAACAATCAAGTGGAGTGCAGGAATTCAGTCAACAGGTTGGAGCAGTAGCAATGCACCATGTATTGCTTATAAGAACGATAGTAATAAAGATTATTTTCTCGCATGGAGTTTGGTTAATATTATTGGTGGTACTACACCAAAAACATTACCAGCTAATACCGAAATTTATCTGTGCTTTGACAAAGAACATTATGATGATGCTTTTATAAAGAATAATGCTGATGACACAGAAGTGCTGTGGAATTCAACTATAAATTTGTCTTAATGATGAAGCTGCTATCTAAGACACAGAGCGCAACTGAACTTGTTGAGGACATCAACAGCAATCTGCAAGATATGTCCTCGCAAGTTGAGGTTGCGGTGACTGACAGCGCAACGTCGCTTGCCAGTGAACTGAACACGGCATTGGGTGTTAACACGCTTGATGCGGATGATGATGCGGAAACCTTTATCACTGCGCTGAACACAGCATTTGAGAATGCTGTGGCATCATCTTGGCCATCTATTATACCTGAGTTCAATCCAACGAAGTATGGTGCTGAGATGGATGATACCATGGGAGAAGTTAATAAATTGAAGAACAATGCTGACTTCATTATGTTGGTGTCAACGGATATACACTACGAGAAGCAGAAAACCGTATCTGTTAATAAGAACGGAACTACTTATCAAGTTCCGTTAATGAATGGTACTGGAATTTCAGACCACTCGGATACATTTACTCCTATGATGTCAAACCATTGCGAGTTTTTGCGCAGAGCAAAAGTCAATGGCATTAAGGTTGATGCTATTGTAAACCTTGGTGACTTCTTTGATGGAAGGCGCACGGCATACACCTCTGGTGGAGTTGAAATTATGTCGGCAGAGGAACGTGTTGCTGAATATTTGAAGTCCATGACACACCCATACAAGGCATTATCTAATGCCTACAACGTGCCGTTAATATTTGCATTAGGCAATCACGATGACAATTATGATGAGCAATATGGATGGTGTCCAGCTTCGTTTGATACTTTGTATAATTGGTTTCTTAAAGATACTGTTGACCCGAAAAACAAAAGCACAAATGAAGGAGGGACAGCATATTCTGGCGGATTGGACTATTATATTGATTTTGATTCTGCGAAAATTCGCGTAGTAGTAATTTTCTGTCAGGAAGGGCTTGGCACAACTGGTGGTGCATACTATTCAAGTACAAAGACTGCAAATAACTGGACTATACCAACGGCTTCATATAACTACCTTGTTAGCTGCGTAAATAGCCTTCCAGAAGGTTATAAAGTTTTCCTTCTCGGGCACACACATCCTGTTATGTCACGAGGTGCTGAAGGGGGCACAAATCTGCTAATGGATTATTTAGAAGAACATTCTGATACAATCATTGGCTATATCTGTGGGCACGCTCACACTGATTGGGTAAGAGGCTATCCCATCGCATCTATTTCCCATGTCTGTGGATTACAGACAGGATGGAGAGACGACGATGATTTATGGAGTGTGATAGCAATCAAGAAAGGCAATGGCCTTGATGGCTTGATTCATCTTATTCGTTTTGGCCAAAACGGCGCATGGGCTTATAAGGATGCAAATAATGTTTGGCATTGTGACCAGAGTGGCAATTACAAGATTCACTACAACCCAATAATTGGAACTGTTGGAGAAACTATCACCCTTGTTCCGTCAATTAGCAATGTGACAAATTGGTATATGGATGCAACTTCATGGTGTGGATTTACTGCTCCAAGTGCTGCAACTGGTGTAACAACAAAAACTGCGTCTGGCTATGCATCATATCAAGCGGCCAATGACAACAGTTCTTGTGAGGTGACAATTAACGCACGAGATGCATCATATCCTCAGATTATTTGTGTGCGAGCAAAGAATGCTGACACCTGCGAATATTGGTTTATTAAAATTCCTAAAACGACTTAATTATAAAGCAGGACAAGATTTTACATGCCCTTGCGGGCTTAGGCGCAGCCGCCCTGGTTGGTGGTTGCACATATCACGAGACAAATTTGCTGTTTGCCGGTCTTTGGCCGGCCATCACGTCCGGCATTATCGTCGCAGCCGTCAAGGAATGGTGCGACTATACCTACACAAAGAAATGGGACTGGTGGGACTTCTCCGCTACGATTATCGGAGTGTTGGTTGCCGTCTTGTTCATCCTTGGGATGCATTACGGAAGGGGATAAGGGTGTTGTCTGCGTTGCATCACCACCAGGCCATGGCGTCAAACACACGGATGCCCTGGTTCCTGTTGTCCTGGTTGATGTGTGCATAGACCATTGTCATCGCCAGCGATGAGTGGCCGAGAATGTTTGACAAAGTGGCCAAGTCGCCTTTATTCTTTTTATAATATAATGTAGCGAATGTGTGGCGGGCGGCCTTCGCGCTGATTCGCTTGCTAATTCCGACCTGGCCACAGATCATCTTCAATATCCTGTTGATGTGCTGGTCGCTGGGCAAGCCTTGGACAAGCAACCCACTCACCCGATCTCCCTTGTACAGGTCAACCAAGCCTAGGGCTGGTTTGGACAGAGGCACGCACACGCGCACTCTAGTTTTTTGCCGGATATAGTGCAGCTCATTGTTGTAAATCTGCTCAATTTTGAGGTTCCTCGCGTCGCCTATGTGCAAAGACGTGAAACACATGAACAAGAAGAACCGCAGCACATCCTGGTCCCGCTGGTCCAGTTCTTCACTTCGGTATAAATCGACCAGCCGCTTCAGCTCATCCTCTGTGAGATAAACAATCGTGGACGTTGCCCGCTTGATTCTGAAGGCGTCCAGAGGGTTCTTGATGATGTAACCTGCACGCACGGCCGCCAGGATATAGCCACGCAGCACGGCCAGGTTCTTCCAGATGGTAGTGTCACCATTGCCTACCTGTCGCAAATAGGCTACATAGAGTTTCAGAAATTCAGGGGTGATTTCGACAAACTGCAGATCCGGCTTGTACTCCTCGAGCTTCTTCAGGATGCTCTTATGTTGCCTCCATGTGTTGCAGGCCAATGCACGGCGGTTCTGCCTGAGTCGCTGTTGCGAGAACTCTATAAAGCTGCAGCCCCCTTCCGGCTGTTTGTACAGATCGAAAAAGGCCTCCTTTGTCAGCGTAACGCCGCTAAGCCGAGCTCTTACCAGGACATCGTTGATCTTGCTTCTCAGGTTTTCGATAATCAGGTTCTGGTCTCTTGCCTCAGGGCCGCGACCCTTTACTTTTTCTGCTTTGGCATCCCAGTCGCACGCCTTCACGCGCACATCCATAGGTATGCGGATTTTCTCGCGGTTCAAGTGGAACACAGCATATAAAGCCGCACTGCCATCGCGGCGCTCCTCATTTCTTCTTTTGATTGATATGATTGCCATAATTAGTGTCATTTTTGTGCCGACAAATAGCTTCTGTGCCGTTTTTGTGCCGACAAATTTCACAAAATGACATTAACCGGGCGAAAGATAAGAGGCTAATGCCCAACGTTTTAACAAAAACGCCCCAACGAATGTTAGGGCGTCCTGTGGTACCTCCGGGGATCGAACCAGGGACACGCGGATTTTCAGTCCACTGCTCTACCACTGAGCTAAGGTACCTTTCAAAAGCGAGTGCAAAGATATGGCGACTTTTTGACGTGTTTTTCACAATTCCAAAATCCGCCTATTAACAAGCTATCAATCAGCCTTATATAGAGCAAACCATTTGTTTTGCCAAACGATGCGGTAGCCAGCATCCTTCATCCATCGCTTGAGGACATCCATCTTGTCTTGGGTCAGGAACTTGCCGTCCTGCATGGGATAGGCATTGAGGTAATCGTCGGTCGCCTCGCTCCAGTAGGGTCCCAGGTTGTTGAACTTTTGCCGCAGGATGGCGGAGCGTTTGCCGCCAGCGGCCTCCAGCCGTGCCGACAGGGCATCGGCACTGATCAGTTCGGGCCATGCGCAACCTATGGCGGGCACCGTGCGCGTCAAGTGGTTCATCATGGGGATGCTGCCATAGCACAGCAGGGTGTCGCCTGCGGTGACATGCTGCTTGAGTTCGGGCAAGGTCAAGTTGATGATGTGAGCCCGCTCGGGCGTTGTATGGATAAGGGTGGCACGGCCGTCGTTGATTGGCGCTGTCTTGTGCCACAGGGCACCGCCGTCAAAGTAGGCGCCCACGGTCACCGTCTGCATCAAGCCCACGGCGATGAACGCCAGCGGGAAGATGACGTTTTCGCGCCGTTGCCACAGCAGCGCGGCCACGGGTGCCGCCATCCAGGCGATGATGCCGCCGTTGTTGGTCGCGCCGTCGCTGCCCAGCGGGAATACCAGGAGCATGAACAGGCCCAGCCATGCAGCCACGGCACGGCTGCCGCCCTTATAGATGGCCCACACGAGCCCCGCCACACACATCACCCACAATGGGTGCATGATGTGAGACTGACGCCACATGAAGAAGACAAGCATGGCAGCAATCACCAGCCAAGCCAGCCAGCGCAGCACCGAGTTGGGAACATAGCGCCTGACGGCCCAAAAAGCGCACCACAGGCCAAAGGCCTTGACGCCCACCATCAGGCAATGTCCATAGAAACCCAACATCTCCATAATCAAGCCACCCGCATTGTGGCTCGCCTCGCCGCTGCTGCCGGTAGCGACGCCCAACAGGTCGGTCATGTTCTGCTTGAAGATGTCCCAATGCCCCAGGGCCATCATCATGCCGATGACGGCTGCGGTTCCGACGGCGATGCACAAGAGCATGACACCGCATTCACGCCAGCATACGCGCCATGGCCGCTTATTATAATAATGAGCGACAAACGGCATCACCACCAAACCCGCCGCCAGCACATTGGGGATGCGGGTAAACGTGTTAGCTCCGACCACCACGCCAGCCAGCAGCAGGTGCCACCGCTTGCCACCAGTGAGGCCGCGATAGGTCAACGCCAAGGCGGCGGCCCACAGCAGGGCGCTCATCAGGTCGTTATTGAAGGTGTAGGGGAACTGCACCAGCGAGGCGACCACCATCAGGAAGCCCAGGATGACCGCCGTGGCGGGAATGATGCGCCTCAACGTCCACGCCAGTATTGCCATGACGCCCACGTTGCACAACACCCCCGCGACACGCATCGCCATCCACTTGCCGCCCTCGGGCAGCAGGGCGTTAAGCGCACCGCCAGCCAGGCCGCTCAGGTAATACATGAAATTGTACTCCACACTCTCGGGGGCCTTGAAAATGTTCTCAAAGAAAGTGAGGTAATAGCCCGTGTCGCACAGGTCAACGCCTGTGGTCGCAATCAGCAGCTGCCACAGCGTGAGCAGGGCGATAGCCCACCCCACCGAGGCGCCGTAGTGGCTGTCGAGCCACTGCCTGATATGTCGCAGCCGGCCTGTCATGATGTGGCAAAGGTAGTGCAAGTTGAACGAAATGCCAAATTTTTGCCCCATTCTTACCCGCGACTGTGAAAAAAGCAGTAAATTCGCTCGATGAATTAGGCTTTAGGCATTAGGCTTTAGGCATTAGGTGTTAGGCATTAGGTGTTAGGTGTTAGGTTTTAGAGCGCGGATGCCAACTAGGGACTAGGGACTAAGGACTAGGGACTAGGGACTAAGGACTAGAAACTAAACATGGAAGGACTGTTGCAATACATCTGGCAGCACAGGCTGTGGCTCAGCGAGGACATGGTGACCAACGACGGCCGCCGTGTGCGCGTCATCGACCCCGGCCTGCTGAATACCGATGCCGGTCCTGACTTCTTCAACGCCAAGGTCGAGATTGACGGACGCCTGTGGGTGGGCAACGTCGAAATCCATGTGCGCGCCAGCGACTGGAAACGGCACCACCACGACGAGGACCCTGCCTATGACAGCGTCATCCTGCACGTCGTCGAGAAGGACGACGCCCCGGTCACACGCATCAACGGCGAAATCATCCCTCAAGTCGAACTCAAGGTGTCGCCGCGCTTCAACGAGTGCTATGACAAACTGATCAACGCCAAGGTAGAGCTGCCCTGTGCCGCACGCCTCAAGGAGGTGCCCGCCCTCACCGTCACCGAATGGATCGAAGCGCTCGCCTTCGAGCGGCTGCACGGCAAGGTGGACCGCGTGCGCGAGCTGTATGACCGATTCAACGGCAGTTGGGAGGACATCTGCTATGTGTTGCTGGCCAGGACGCTGGGTTTCGGCATCAACAACGACGCGTTTGAGCGGCTGGCACGAGTCACGCCGTTGCGCCTGCTGCACAAGCACAGCGATTCCATCCTGCAGGTCGAGGCACTGCTATTCGGCCAGGCAGGCCTGCTGAACGGTGCCCACGACAACGAGCCATATTACCAGCAGCTGATGCGTGAATACGCCTTCCTGGCCAACAAATTCTCGTTGCGTCCCATCGAGGGCACCGCGTGGCGCTTGTTCCGCAGCCGCCCGCAGAATTTCCCCTACCGCCGCATCGCCCTGCTGGCGCAGTTCGTCCACGGTGGCTTCAATCTGATGAACGACATCCTCAATGCCAGCGACACCAAGGCCCTGCGAGAGCTGTTCGACCTCGAGTTGAGCGGCTATTGGACGACACATTTTTCCTTCGGCAAGCCATCGCCCAGCGCAGGACGCGCCTTGAGCAACAGCAGCATCGACATCGTGCTCATCAACACCGTCGCCCCACTCTACTATGCCCGTGGCGAACTCACCGACGACTACCAGATGACCGACCGCGCCATTGCCCTGCTCGAGGACATCCGCCCCGAGCAGAACAGCATCGTCACCATGTTCCGCAATGCCGGCATCAAGTGCGACGACGCCCTCACCAGCCAAGCGCTCATCCAACTGCGCCGCAACTACTGTGAGGCCCGCAAATGCATCTACTGCCGCCTGGGTCACCGCCTGCTGGCCACCGATGCCCGCCAGGCCTAAACATCCCCACGCCAAGACGCGAAGACGCTAAGAATCATTAAAATAAAAACAATTGGCATGCGCACTCTTAATAAATCGAATGCGGATGCCAATTCTTATAATCTTTGCGCCTTCGCGTCTTAGCGTGGGGCTATTTTAGGCGTTGCGTGAGACGACGCTTATGTCAAGGTATCAATTGTCTGCCAACAGCATGTCGAGGATGGTGTCGCCAGGGCCGGCGCCGATAAACGGCACGATGTGCGAGAATTTGCCCCATTCCTCATGGGCGCGGTAAGCCTCAAGTGACTCGTTGGGCACATATAACATCACATTATTATAGATTATATTATCTCGATCATAAAAACAATGTTTGCCCTGAACAGGTGGCGTCGTCACATGACAAACAATCTTGGTTAAGCCTGTGCTATTGTCGAACGCATAATCACCGATTGTGTCAACCGATTCACCGATAATGACGTTCGTGAGGGCTGTGCATGTATTGAAACCGCTAAGATATGTCACTGAATTAGGGATGGTAATGCTGGTTAAACCACTGCAACCACCAAATGCTGAGATGCCAATTTCCGTCACTGAATTGGGGATGCTGACACTCGTTAGACCGCTACAGCTAAGAAAAGCACAGTTTTCAATTGATGTCACTGAATTCGGAATAACAGCGCTCGTCAGCTCAGTGCAGCCACTAAACGCATATTGACGAATGGTGATGACTGACTCAGGGATGACAAGATCCTTAATCTCTTCTCCGTCTAAGAATAAACGATGAGCATAGTGAAGAGGATTAGCATATGATGATTTGAAATAAATCTTGCACCAAGCTGCCAAATCAGTGATATGTACACTAGCCAGGTCTTTATAGAATGCGTCCTCTCCGATTTCGGTAACTGAATTGGGGATACTGATACTACTCAAACTCGAGCAGCCATCAAACGCTCTATCATCGATTCTTGTGACCGAGTTGGGGATAGTGATTTCAGTTATACCCGTGCAGTTAGAGAAAAGCCCTTTGCTAATTTCGGTAATGGAGTTCGAGATGGTCACATCAACCAAACTACAGCAGTTAGCGAATGCATATTCACCAACAGCGGTGACCGAGTTAGGAATGTTAACGCTAGCCAAGTTGTCACAACCCAAAAAAGCACTTTCTCCGATAGAAATGACCGAGTTAGGAATAGTGACACTTGCCAAGTTGCTGCAATATGCAAATGCATGGTCTCCAATAGTCTTAATGCTATTAGGCAATTCTAAGTTGGAGAAAGAACATCCCATAGCATCATATATCATGTCACCACCAAATGCCCACGGACCGATGGCGGATATAGTCGATAAAATGGTGGTACTATTAAAACCACAAACAAGCGTATTGGTTGCTGTCTCAATAATCGCATTGCAATTATCGCGTGAATCATAGACGGGATTATCCTCATCAACTTGCACATTCTCAAGGTCATAGCAATAAAAGAATGCGCATTCTTCGATGTTTGTTACAGAAGCAGGGATTAAGATGCTGCCACTTTCGATAGTGGTGTTAATAAATGCTTCTCTAGAAATGCTCTTGAGTGTATTGGGCAGGGTGATGCTCGTCAACTGACAATTGATAAAAGCATAGGTGTCAATGCCTTCAACAGTGTAGGTTTTGCCTTGATACTCCACAGTTTCGGGGATGAGCACATCACCAGAATATGGGCCAAATGTGTTACGAAACCAATCGTAAGTAGTAACATATGGGAGACTTTTATAATAGTTCATGCTCACTTCTACGGTAGAATCACTCATGAACTTATAATAAATGCCATCGACGCCAAAGTCTGCGACACGACAATAGCTATAAACGTCAAAATCGTAGCTCACTATTTCACTGGAAGTTTTCCCTGGACTGATGGCATAAGTTTCCAATACATATCTCTCAGTATCATAAAAAGGAATCCCCTCACCAGGATAATGGCTATCTTCAAAATAGTCCATCCATTCTGTCCAAGAATCGTAGGATTTGGAACAATAACGAAAATAAATCTCCGCATTGGGGTCGTCATGTGAGATAGTCACAACCGTAGCAATGCTCCACCAATAAGTAGTATCATCGAGGTGAATTTCGACCTTAGGGGTGGCCGTCTGCTCTTGATCCTGAGCATTCAATCCTGCTGTTATTGCAAACACAAACAACAGCATTAACAGTAATTTCGTTTTCATAATTATAATAATTATCGGTTAATAAAGACTTATATCCATCACTGTGCCGTCAATACTGGCATCACGGCTTCTTGCTGTTGCAAAGATACTCCTACAAGTAATTTGCTTGCAAATTATTTTGCAAGAAAATCAGCTTTAAGGCGCTATCTTTAATAAAAAATGTCAAAAATTTTTACACTATTCCTATTTGAAAGTAAATCTGGTATAAAAATATCCTCTGTAGAGGAGATTTATTCCTGAGGAAATTCCAGGTACATTCTCACAATAATTAGTTGCTATTGTTGTCGGTGAGAAGTACTTGTTATCTGATAAACATGAACTTGAGGTTTCATGATAAACAGACACCCTAAAGGGTGACCCTTTGATTGCCGCCAGAAAATGAGGCCCACGGCACTCATCGGTCACCCTCCAGATGTTTATTGAAACTTTTGTGGTGGAGGCATGTTTCTGGGGATAAGATTTTGTTTTATTAAATAATTTATCTAAATTTGCGGTGCTATATTAAATATTTGTACAGTATAGTAAGTAAACTGAATTAACAAGCGTTTCTAATCAATTTCCCTCGTCTGGAGAAATCATGAAATCGCAGTCAACCAATAGGGAAAAAGGTCAGAACAATGTCCTCACGCTTATCGTTAAACGCCTCTCGACACAGAGAGCTAATGCCACAACTGAGGAGGGCCAGCACGTGGCGACACGATGTAGATATGAGAAATCGATTATTTTTAACTTTGTTGATGATGGCCGCGGTGAGTGCTTCGGTTTGGGCCTACGACTTTGAAGTGGATGGCATCTATTACAACATCCTGAACGCCAACGAAGTCGAAGTCACCAATGAGCATGATTATCCAGAATGGAACGGTAACTCCTACGGCGGCAACTATGTTACGATTCCTCAAACCATCACTTATGACGGCATGGACTATACTGTGACGGCTATCGGAGATTGGGCGTTTTTCAATTGCTATTTTTTTGAAGTAAATATGCCTGGCACTATTACGGCCATTGGCAGCCATGCGTTTGATGGTTGCTACTTACTTTCAGGCATATCAATCCCAGGTTCTGTCGCCTCAATCGGCGAAGAGGCATTCTCCAACTGTTATGACCTGTCCAGTATCACTGTTGCTAGCGACAATCCATACTATGATTCCCGTGACGACTGCAATGCCATCATCGAGACTGCATCCAATACCTTGGTATTGGGGAACCATAATACCGTTATACCTACTTCAGTCACCGCCATCGGAAACTACGCGTTTTGCGGGCGAGAGCAATTAGAGTATATGGAGATTCCCAACTCGGTGATCGAAATTGGGGTAGGAGCCTTCCAGGGCTGCAGGAACTTGAGGTCTATTATCCTTCCCGAGGGGTTAACCTCGCTCAACCAGCGCGTTTTCTGGTGCTGCTTCAGTCTTAAGGAAATCTGGATTCCCTTTGGTGTCACTTATATTGGCGAGGAGGCTCTTGCTGACTGCACAAGCTTGACTTACGTCGAGATTCCTGAATGGGTGACCACCATCGCCGATGGAGCGTTCCATACATGCAATGCCTTGACAACTGTTGTCATTGGCCCTTCGGTAACAACCATTGGCGAAGGGGCATTCAACTATTGTAGAAATCTCACCGAAGTCATAGTCCCTCCGTTTAATGTCACCCTCGTCGAATCAGATGCCTTTGAGGGCACACCGTGGTTAGAGAACCAGCCTAACGGAATGGTCTACATAGGAGATTTGGTGGCTTATAAGTACAACGGCCAGATGCCTGAGAACACCTGCATCACCATCAATGAAGGCACTGTGAGCATCTCAAGCCGTGCTTTCTTCAGCGAGAGCAACCTATACAGCCTGGAGATCCCCGCATCGGTCACCGTTATCGGCAACAATGCTTTCAAGGAATGTAGCGGCTTGCAAAAGATTATTTGCAGAGCGGCCACACCACCTGAAGTAGATTTGAGCTATATCACATATTGCACCGCCACTATACCTAACAGCCTTTCAGGACAAGTAAAATTATATGTGCCTGCTGAGTCGGTAGAGAGCTATCGTACACATAGTGAGTGGGGCAAGTTTGTGCACATCGTGCCGTTTGTGGGCGGAGGACCTGGCGACGTGGATGGTGACGGCAGCATCGGCATCAACGATGTCACACACATCATTGACCAAATCATCGGCAGTGAAGACACGCCTGCATGGTATGACGTGGATGGCGACGGCATCGTCGGCATCAACGATGTCACCGTCCTCATTGACATGATTCTGAGCAGTAACTCGTAATGCGCAGTCTATTGCTAACTCACACAGTCGCTGAGCCATCCATCAAACGCCATGGCAGCGACACCAAATGCCAAGTCGGTGTGTCATAATTCTGACTCGGTAACTTAACCGTGCTAACGCACAGGCGGTTATGTTGAATAAAGTTGAATGATGACACACCGCCTCCTGGCCACTGACGCCCGCCAGGCCTAAACATCCCCACGCCAAGACGCGAAGTCGCTAACAATCCATAAAAAGAAAACAATAAACACAATAAAAACAATTGGCATGCGCACTCTTAATAAATCGAATGCGGATGCCAATTCTTATAATCTTCGCGCCTTCGCGTCTTAGCGTGGGGCTATTTTAGGCGTTGCGTGAGACGACGCTTATGTCAAGGTATCAATTGTCTGCCAACAGCATGTCGAGGATGGTGCACGTCGTTGATGCCGATGCTGCCGTCACCGTCCACGTCGCCGGGGCCGGCGCCGATAAACGGCACGATGTGCGAGAATTTGCCCCAATACTGATGGGCACGGTAAGCCTCTACCGACTCATTGGGCACAAACAGCGTGGCGCCATAGGACTCAGCAAAGGTGTATTGCGTCAGGCTAGGAGGCACGATGGGCAAACTCACAACTTGGTTCAGGGCATAGCACAAACGGAAGCCATTGTCACCGATACTGGTTACCAGCGCCGGGATGGTAATACTTTGCAACATCTCGCACTGATAAAAAGTCGCTTCCTCAATGGTCGTAATTGAGTCAGGTAGCGTTGCCTTGGTCAAGTTAGGACAATGCCCAAACGCATATCTTTCGATACTGGTAACATTGTTGGGGACGTCTATGCTTGTCATCACGTTGCCCGAGAACGCACTATAGCCGATAGCGGTTACAGTCGAGGGAATAACGGTGTTCTGGCTAGATGCCATGAGTTTATTGGTAGCGGTCTCGATGATAGCATTGCAGTTGTCACGGGAATCGTAATACTGATTGTCACTGGCAACCGTCAGACTCGTCAACGCACTGCAGCCAGAGAAACAGCCCTCATTTATATAAGTCACACTGCTGGGAACGTAAAAGCTCTCTAATGAGGTCATATTCACGAAAGTATCCCATCCGATGGACCATACCGAATTGGGGATATCCAGATGGTGTATGCTGCTACAGCCCTCGAATGCGGCACTTTCAATCGACTTGACCGTGTTGGGGATCTCAACATAGGTCAGATTGCTACAATCCATAAACATGTAGTTGGGAATTCTCGTTGTCCCTTCAGGAATCACAAAGCTCGTGAGACCCGTCACGCCGGCAAAGACATACTGGCCAAAAGTCTTGACAGATTCGGGAATGACGGTATTTTGACAACCTTGAATCATAATGTTGGTAGCCGTCTCAATCACGGCATTACAATTCTCGCGGGAGTCATAAACCGGATTAGCCTCATCAACGGTGATGCTTTCCAAACCTGGGCACTTCGCAAAGGCTGTAACAGTAATGTTAGTCACCGAACTCGGAATATAAAGATGCTTTAATCCCCTGCATTCCGAAAAGGCGCTCACGTTGATGTGGGTGACCGAGTTGGGAATGTCAATACTCGTCAGACTAACGCACCTCAAGAACGATGACGTGCCAATATAAGTCACCGTGTTGGGGATGACGATACTCGTCAATGAATAACTCCCGTAAAAGGCATAATCACCGACTCGGGTGATGGTGTACTCGGTGCCTTCATGGGTCACCGTCTCGGGGATGACGATATCGCCTCTATAGGGTGACGTGTAACCTGGAGGGACACCAGGAGCCACTTCGACGGTGGAATCACTGGTAAAGCTGTAGTAAAGCACACCTTCCTTAAAATCATAGGTGCGAGCAGCAGCGGCAGGCAGCAGAATGGCCATCAGCGCAATGAGAAGCAGTAATTGTTTTTTCATCGTTACTTGAATTATAAGATTGATAGTTAAATATAAAAGTTATCTATATTGCTGCTTTGAGCAAGAGGTTTTACTATAAATGAGGTCAAAGATGACGGGTCTCCAGCCTAGTTGACAGCGCTGGCATAGTGTCGGTGCCACATCAGGCCACATGAGATAGTGTACATAGCTGCAAAGATACAACAATTCACCAAAAATGCAAGCACGATGATACTGATATTCATCATTGAATACCCTGTTGCGCTAGCGGCTTGGTGGCAACAAGGGTGCGCCATGCGTGTGCACGCACGGGAAAAACGGAACAACGGAAAAAACTGTCAAAAACTGACTCTCAGCGACTATACCGAGTCGGGGACGGCAGAGGGTTCCTCGAGTTTCTCATCGGGGTTGAAGTCGTCGTTGAGAGGGATAGCCAGGCTATC
This sequence comes from uncultured Bacteroidales bacterium, assembly GCA_902787185.1. Classification (GTDB taxonomy): domain Bacteria; phylum Bacteroidota; class Bacteroidia; order Bacteroidales; family Muribaculaceae; genus Sodaliphilus. The sequence goes on from CADAFP010000027.1 coordinate 31,904, forward strand.
CTCGTCAAAGTCGAGCATCGTCGAGTCAAATTCCTCGACAGGAACGATTGACGAGCACCCCGAGTAGAGGTCGGCGTTGATCGGCTCCTTGGCGGGCTGGAAACGCATGTGATACTTCTGGAATTGCGGGTCGCTCAACACGAGTTGCAGGAAGCGTCCGCAGATGGGCAATGCCGTGCGGCTGCCCTGGCCCAACGAGCCCCAGCGGAAGTGGATCTGACGATACTCACCACCAACCCACGAGCCACACACCAGTCCTGGCGAGACGGCGACAAACCACGCGTCGGCATGGCGGTTGCTCGTGCCCGTCTTGCCGCCCAAGTCCACGTCATAGAGCGGACGGGTGATATAGCCGTTCAAGGCCATCGCCGTGCCACCGGCATCGGTGCGGCACGCCATGAGCATCTGCTGCATGAGCCATGCCGAGCGATAGGACATGGCACGTTCCTGGTGGGATGGTGCCTTGTAAATCTCCTTGCCGTCACGGTCCACGATGCGCGTAACGATGACGGGGTCGCATCTCATTCCGTCGTTGACCACCGTGCAATAAGCGTTGACAAGCTCCATCAGATCGACATCGCTGGCACCCAACGAGAGTGCCGGCTTGGGATCCATCGGCGACTTGATGCCCATGTCACGCGCCAGCTGGGCAATCTCGGCAAAGCCGACCTCGGCCCCCACCCTCACTGTGACACTGTTGATGCTCTGGGCAAAGGCGCTGCGCAGCGTCATGTCGGCTCCCGAGAAGGTGCCGTTGGCGTTGGTGGGCCTCCAGTGTTCCATTTCCTGTTTGTCCTCGTTATATACTAAGGTATCGATATACTCGTCGAGGCGCCTGTCACAGGGCACGAGTCCCCGCTCCATCGCCATGGCATAGACAAAGAGCTTGAACGTGGAGCCTGGCTGATGCTTGGCACGCACCTTGTCATACTTCCACGTGTCGAAGTCCACATCGCCCACCCATGCCTTGACATGGCCGTTGCTCGGCTCCATGGCGATGAAGCCGCAGTGCATGAAGTGCAGCATATAGCGCACCGAGTCCATCGAACTCATCTCCATATAGAGCGAGTCGTTCTCATAGTCGAACAGATGGACCATGTGGGGCTGGTTCATGTAGTAATTCACCGAGTCCAGGTCGTTGGGGTAACGCGCCAGCAGTTCATGGTAGATCGGCGTGTTGCGCGCCTTGTCCTCGACAAAGTTGGCGATGGGCTGGTTATTGTCGTCGAGCCAACAGTCGTTATCGCCCCAATGGCTCCTGAAATTCTGCTGCACGACGCGCATCTTCTCGCTGACGGCCTGCTCGGCATACTCCTGCATCTTGGAGTCAAGCGTGGTGTAAATCTTGAGGCCATCACGCTCCAGGTCCAGCTTGAGGTCGTGCACCTTGGCAATCTCCTCGATCTCGCGCGCCACAGTCTCACGGAAGTAGGGGGCCACGCCGTCATAGTTGGCCTCGATGGTATATTTCAGGTCGATGGGCAACGACGACACCGAGTCATACTGATGCTGGGTGAGGTCGCCGCGTTCCTTCATGTTCTTCAGCACCTGGTTGCGGCGGCGCAGGCTGTTCTTGGGATTGATGCGCGGATTATAGGTGCTGGTGGCCTTCAACAGGCCCACGAGCACCGCACTCTCCTCGAGTTTGAGGTTGCGCGGCGTGGTCTTGAAATAGGTGTTGGCGGCCGTCTTGATACCGAAGGCGTTGCTGCCGAAATCGACCGTGTTGGCATACATCTCGAGGATTTCCTGCTTGCTGTAGAACATCTCGAGCTTGGTGGCGATAATCCACTCCTTGCTCTTCATGATGAGCATCTTCACGCCCGGGATATAGCCCAGCAGGCCTGTGGAATAGTCGCTGCGGGTGCGGAACATGTTCTTCACCAGCTGCTGCGTGATGGTGCTCGCGCCACGGGGACGCCCGTGCAGCACCATGTCCTTGAGCGCCGCACCCAGGCCTCCGAAGTCAATGCCGTGGTGCATATAGAAGCGTTCGTCCTCGGTGTCGATGAGCACCTTGAAGAACTGCGGGTTGATTGAGTCATAGGGCACCGGCGTGCGGTTCTCGTCATAGTACTTGCCGATGGTCTTCCCGTCGGCACTGTACAGGTAGCTGGCCTCGGGGTTGCGGGGATGCATGATACTGTAGGTGCTGGGCGACTTGCCGAAGAGCCACAGCAGGTTGACATCGACGGCGATGAGATAGAGCAGGAACAGGACGATAAAGGTCCCGAGCGCTGCCAGCGTCTTCACCCACCATGGGCGACCACGGTACAATCCCTTGTACCACACCTTGAAGCGGTGCCAGTTGCGGGTGACAATATTCCCAGATTTCTTTTCACTCATAATAGTCTTGATTACTGATCCCTAAAACTTGATTCCTATACAAGCGTCACTGCTTGTTGGCGCCACCGCTCAGGCGACGCTTGATGTAACGGGGAATGAACCCCATGTGGGCGAGTGTCGCCCTGATGGTGCCATAATGGTGGCACATGATGCGGTAACGCTCCCACAGCGAGGTGCGGTGGTGGCGCGTGGTCATGCCCTCGGCAAGGTAGCTGATGATGGGTTGGTCGCCGGCATAGGCATTGGCAGGAGAGGCTTGCAGCACACGTATGCACCAGTCATAGTCGGCGCTCAGGCGGTAACGCAGGTCGTACTGCGGCACCAGGTCGCGGCGTGCCACAAATGCCTGGTGGCACACCACCATGCCGTTGAGGAAACTGGCGGCGGTCAGCCGCTTGGGGGCGATCAGGTGCCGCTGTCCCACCACGTTGCGCTGCTGGTCCACCAGCCGCGTCTGGCCATAGATGACTCCTGGATTGGCCCGCACATGCTGTGCCAGCCGTGCCAGCACGGTGTCGTCGGCCAAGGCGTCGCCCGCGTTCAGGAACATGATGTAACGCCCGCGGGCACGGGCAATGCCCTTGTTCATCGCGTCATACAGACCCTTGTCAGGCTCACTGAACACACGTAGCGTGGCGATAGACGCCTTGCCGACGATGTCCAGCGTGTTGTCGGTCGATGCGCCATCAATGACAAGCAGCTCATAATCGCTGCTTGACTGCCGCTCGACGCTGTCGATTGTCGGGCCGATAACGTCAGCCGCATTCCATGTGACGGTGATAATCGAGAATAACGGGTTCATGCCTGTATTGATGGTTTAACGTGGCAAAATTAGTGCAAGTCATGGATAGAACAAAATAAAAACACCGATTTTTATAATTTATCTTGCAATGTGGCCCGTTTTATTCAAAATTATAGATTTTTTCGGCATGATACAATCAAGTGCGGCTTTTTTACGTTTTATCAATATCAAATTCACATGACAACAATGAAAATGCAATCAATACCCAAACTCCTGGCGGCACTGGCATTGCTGGTGGCCGCATCCTCGTGTGAGCACATCGACAACAAGGCCGTGCCGAGCTTCAACGTGCGCATCGACCTGGGCAGCTACGCGCTATGGAACACCTACGGCGTGAACGGCATGGGCGACTACCGCATCTTTGACCGCAGCAAGAACCTGCCCGCCAACTACCCCTTCAACGTGAACACCTACACCGGTTATGGCGGCGTGCTACTGATGATGGGACTCGAGGCCCCTATGGCCTACGACCTGTCGTGCCCCGTCGAGGCGGCATATAACATCACCCTGTCGATCAACCCCGAGAACTTTGAGGCCGTGTGCCCCAAGTGCGGCTCGCGCTATGACCCCCTGATGGGCGCAGGCGGCCCTGTCAAGGGCGTCGCCATCAACAACAAGGTGGGCATGCGCCAGTACCGCGTGCTGCCCAGCAACGGCGGCTACGTCATCACCAACTGAATCATCCCCCACGCCAAGGCGCTAAGAATTACTATTTGACGACCGGATACTTTTTTATCAACGAATTAATCGAATAGTATCCGCCTACCTCAAATAATATAAGAGTGTGGCTGCCTACTTATTAATAACCTCGCGTCATAGCGTGAATCGTTCTGTCGATTGGAGGGCGGCCACGCCAGGCGAGGCCCTACTATGCGGATGCTATATAATTCAGTTGTTTAAGTTGTCTTTATTGTTGTTCAAGTTGTTTGAAAGTGGCGAGCGTGCGAGCAGGGGCTGTGAGGGTGCAAAAGAGAGGAAAATCACTTTTTTCAAAAAAACCGCCTTCTTGGTTGCATTATGCTAACCGAGATGGCAATTTTTGATGCTTGACCACCAATTTTTGTAGCAAAAATCTACCAAAATAAATCTTATAGGATGCCATTTAATGTTAAAAAGTGTAAACTTTTTCATTTTTAGTTTCCAAAATTTAAACATTGAGACCCATTGCGACCACCTGCTATTATGGCGGTTTGCGTGCAACAATTTATGCAAAACGCAAAAATTGCCAAATGTTTACAAATGTTTAAAGAGTTTGGTCGGGTTCTCGTCTTGGAGTACCTTTGCAGCGTCAACCTGGGCGTACGGCATTGTTTTGCACATACGATGCCCTTAACGAAAAGGCCGCCGATGAGCGGATTTTCCAGTCCACAAAATTAACAATTATGAGTTTTATTAAAAGTAAAATAAGTTTATCGGTATTAGTTAGCATTATTGCAATCACCTTCTCAGGTTTATCGGCCCAGGCGCAGCGTTTGGAAACGCGCAAGCAGGGCACCGTTCTTGAACAGCTTGAACAAAACAGCCGCAACAACATCGTTGACCAAGTCATCAATTACGCATACCGTTTCCGCGGTACGCCCTATCGTTATGGTGCCATGTCGCCCCGCGCTTTTGACTGCTCGGGATTCACGAGCTACGTGTTCAAGCGCTTCGGTATCGAGCTCGACCGCTCGTCGAGGGGTCAGATTTTTGACGGCGTACGCGTCAAGCAAAAGGATCTGCAGCCTGGCGACCTCGTGTTCTTCCAGGGCCGTTCGGGCCGTGGCGGCGTAGGTCACGTGGGCATCGTTACCAAGGTGAACGAGGACAACACTTTCCACTTCATCCACTCGGCTTGCAGCAGCGGTGTCACCGAGAGCAAGAACACCGAGTCCTATTACAGCCGCCGCTATGTTGGCGCCTGCCGTGTCCTGTAAACTTTACACTTTAGACTATACAACAATCACAGCGTGCGTTCCCCCGATGGGGAGCGCACGCTTAGTTTTATTTCGTCCTCATGACACGAAACTGATTCCTTGTCGCGACCGCATGATTTGATTTGCCCAACTCAACCTTGCAGTAGTATCTTCAACAGTATCAGGAATTTAGCGGCCGTTGGCCTATACACTCCTTATGATATATTGACATTTTTTTAAATTTATTCTATGTAAAACTTGTTTTTTATAACAAAACACATTACCTTTGCGGTGATTTATAACTATTACTGCCGTTTTCCCTAAAATCGACAAAAAATAGAGACCCAAATATTTAGTGTATTTTTGCTTTAATGTTTAACTTAATTCATTTATCCTATGTACAAGAAATTACTATTTAGCCTGGTATTGATGGCCATAGGGTTCACCACATCGTACGCTCAGAGAACTCTGACAGTGTATGACGGTGATGCCACTAACGTTTATGTACCAGTCTACGGCTTCTATGCCGATGCTTTTACAAAGGTTGAGTTCATCATGAACGCCGATGAACTGTCAGAAATGACAGGTGGTACGATTTCCAGCATGACATGGTATCTGGCCTCTCCTGCCGAAGTTGTTTGGGGCGGACGCTTCCAGATTTTTGTCAAGGAAGTAACTAACACAACTCTCGATGCCTACATGGGCATGGAAGGCGCTACGATTGTGTATGATGGTCCGCTAGATGGCACCAACCCCGAGCTGGTGATCGATTTCACGGAACCCTACACCTATCAGGGCGGCAATCTGTTGATTGGTGTTTATGGCGTTGAGAAGGGCACTTACAAGAGCGCCTCTTTCGCTGGTATGACTGTTCCTGGCGCCTCGGTGCAGGGTTACAGCTATTCAGAGTTGGATGCAAGCAGCATCAACCAGCGTGACTTCCTCCCCAAGACCACCTTCGTCTTTGTTTCAGATGGTGTGGTTTACTACAGGCCCACCAACATGCTCGTGAGTGACATCACTGCCAACGGCGCCAACATCACTTGGACACCCGGTAATGACGAGACCTCTTGGAACGTAGAGTACAAGATGCAAAACGAGGAAGAGTGGACCTCCGCTGGTTCTGTAACAGAGCCCGCCATCACACTCGACGTCCTCCAGAATGGTTCTGTTTACGACGTGCGCGTACAGTCCGACTATGGCGAGGGCAACCTGAGTGGTTGGACAACCACGAGGTTCACCACGCTGGTTTGCGATGCCGATGATATGGGCGAAATGCAGTACATCCTCACCGATACTTATGGTGACGGCTGGAACGGCAACAAGCTCCAAATCGTTTACCACAACACTGGTGCCCTGATTGCCGAATTAACCATACCTTCAGGAGGCAATCTTGAAGAGGGTGTAGTCAACTTGTGCTACGGCGAGGATTATGACCTCATTTGGGTAGCATCCAACTATGGTTATGAGTGCGGCTTCCAGATCATGGATCCCTACGGCGATATCATTTATGAGTTCCAGGGCACTGGTTCCAGCAGCGGTCCTGTTCCCACTGCTGGTGTACTCACCACCTTCACGATCACTAGGGATGGTTGCACTCGTCCCAATGACGTTACGGCCAGCAACATTGTTTACAATGGCGCTACCTTGACCTGGACTCCGGGTAATGAGGAGCAAGACCTCTGGGAAGTTGTTTATGGCACTGGCGAGTTCAACCCCGACGAGGCTGAGCCCATTATCGTTAACGGCACTCCCACTGTTCAACTCACTGGCCTCCAGGAGAACACAACCTACACGGCCTATGTTCGTTCAGATTGCGGTCGCGAGAATATGAGCAGGTGGAGCAAGCCTTGCTCGTTCACCACTCCGTTGCAGTTTGCTCTGCCCGCCAACCTCGCAGTTGACAAGATCACTGCTAAGAGCGCCGAAGCCACTTGGAACGGCGAAGCTTTGAGCTACAACCTGCGCTACCGCATGAAGACCACCTTGGGCGAGAGCTTCGAGGAAGAGAATCTGCCTGCAGGTTGGACCGTCAACGGCAACTGGGAAGTGATGCCCATCAGTGAATACAACATGGGTGGCGTTCCTCTGTTTGCTCAAGATGGTGGCTCTTGCATGGCTTCTAAAAGCGTAGATGAGAACACTGGTGCTTCACTGGGTTCCGACGACTGGCTGATCAGCCCGAAGGTTAACCTTGGCGGCATGCTTGAGTTCTACGTAAGCGACCTGGGTCCCAACTATGTTGAGAACTACAGTGTATATGTTTCGACTACCGGCAACAATCCTGCCGACTTCGTTGCTCTGGGCGAGAACCTGCAGACTGTTGGCGTTCTCAACGAGTGGGAGCAGAAGCAGTTCGATCTGAGCGCTTATGCAGGTCAGCAAGGTTACATTGCTATCCGTCACCACGATGCTCAAGGCTACTACATCTTTGTTGATGCCGTATCCGTTGCTGGTGAGGGTGTTGAAGGTGCAGAGTGGGTTGTCATGGAAGGCGTAAACAGCCCCGTTACCATGGAGCCTCTTGAAGCAGGCACTACCTACGAGGTTCAGGTACAGGGTGTATATGCTGATGGCGTTTCGGGTTGGACCGATCTGGTTAACTTCACCACCGTTGCCGCTGACGCACTGCCCACCGACCTGGAGGTTACCGCTGTAACTGCAACCACCGCTGATGTTAACTGGGTAGGCAGCCAGGATGCTTACAACCTGCGCTACCGCACTGCTGCCATCCTCAATGGCATTACCGAGGACTTCTCGGATTACCAAACTGGTGACGTGCCCACTGGCTGGACTGTTGTCGACGCTGATGGTGACGGTCAGAACTGGTATGTATGGAACCTGACTCTCGAGGATGGAACTGTACAGACCACCCTGTCTTCTAACAGCTATATCAACTACGTCGGCGCCCTCACTCCCGACAACTGGATCTACACTCCGCAGACCAAGCTTGGTTCAGTGGTTAGGTTCGTTGCTTGGGGTCAGGATCCCAGCTATGCCGCTGAGCACTTCCGTGTATATGTAAGCACCAATGGCACCGACATTGCCGACTTCGTTCCTGTTAGCGAGGAAATCGTTGCTACCGGTGAAAAGACCACTTACAGCTTCGACATTAGCCAATTTGCAGGCGAGATGGGTTACATCGCAATCCGTCACTTCAATGTATCTGATATGTACGTCCTGAATGTCACCGACTTCTATCTGGCTGGTGAAGAGGAAGACGTGCCCGCAGGTGACTGGATCGTTATCAACAACGTAACTCCTCCCTACACCATTGAGGGTCTCACTCCTGCAACCGATTATGAGGTTCAGGTACAGGGCATCTTTGAGGGTCGCGCTACCACCGAGTGGACTTCCAGCGTATTCTTCACCACGCTCGATGAGGAAGTACCTCCCACCGAGCAGACCGAGGCTCCCAGCATCGCTGCCGACACCCAGCAGGGCGTTCACGCTTACTTCGTAACCATCACCCCGAGTGAGGATAGCGAAATCTACTACCGCTACTGCAAGGACAACGGCGAGTGGAGCGATTGGATCCTTTACGACGATGTTGTTCCCTTCGAGGAGGACGGCTACTATCAGGTAGAGGCTTATGCTATTGCTAACGGCAAGACTGAGTCGCTGCACGTAAGCTGCTCGTTCACCGTAACCCCGCGCACCGGTCTCGATGAGCTGAACGGTGACAAGGCTGTTTCCAGCGTACGCTACTTCAACGTTGCTGGTCAGGAGATGGCTCAGCCCAACGGCATGACCATCGTTGTTACCACCTACACCGACGGCACCACCGTTGCTACGAAGGTGATGAAGTAACACTCCCTATCACGATTCGATTTTAGAATCACGATAAACTTCAAGACGGGCGACCCGATGCGGGCCGCCCGTTTTGCATCAGCAGCAATACCATTGACCAATCACCCCATATCTTGTGGCGAATTTGTGCAATATAATCACCGTATTGCATAAAATAGTACATATTTTGTGCAATACATTTGGCCAAATGAACAAAAAACCATATTTTTGCGCCAAACAGTAGAGACAACAATGAAAAATATCATCCTCAATCAACGCAAGGAGCGGGATGAACTGTTATCCCACTCCTATCTCACACGTCACACGGCCTTTGACACTGAAGCGCTGTTGAGCAGCCAACTCATCAAGTTGATCACAGGACCAAGACGCGCCGGGAAATCGACCCAAGCATTACAGATGCTTAAGGGCAAGAACTTTGCATATCTCAACTTTGACAGCCAGCCACTGCTGGACAAATGGAACTCCGATGTGGTCATGCGTATGCTTGATGACGTTTATCCTGGATATGACTACCTCTTGCTTGATGAAGTGCAGAACCTTGACGCATGGGACCTGTGGGTGAGCGAGCTATATCGGCGAGGAGTGAACATGGTGATCACAGGCAGTAACGCCAAGATGCTTTCAAGCGAAATGGCCACAGTCTTGACAGGGCGCTACCTGCAGGTGGAAATGCTACCGTTCAGCCTCAGGGAATTCCTAGAGTGGAACAAATTAGACATCCAAGACATCAGCGCCGATGACGGCACTGAGGCATGGGCTTTGATTGATGATTATATGAGGAATGGTGGCTATCCTGAAGTGGTTAACACTCGCCCACTACTACGCACCTATCTTGATACCTTGTTTGATTCTGTGGTCTGGAAAGATGTGGTCAAACGCCACAACATCCGCAACACAACAGAACTGAACAATATGGCGATGTATCTTGTATCCAACTTCTGTAATCCCATCAGTGCCAATGAACTGACAATCAACCTCGGCTTCTCAAGCGCCAACACAACCCGTCGATATATGGATTATCTGCATGAGCCATACTTGTTTTATTATCTGTCACGCTATAACAACAAACTGAAGTTGATGCAGAAGGCTCCGCGCAAGGTTTATGTCGTGGACAACGGTTTCGTACAGGCAAAAGCCTTCTCGCTGAGTGAAAACCTTGGGCTCCTACTTGAGAACCAAGTGTTTATTGAACTCATTCGCCGAGGCTATAATACCGAAAAGACAGTTTTTTACTATCGCTCACGTAACGACAAGGAGGTGGATTTCGTCCTACGCGAGGAGAACCACGTCAAAACGCTCATTCAAGTATGTTATGACTTGAGCCATGAGAAAACAGTCAAGCGAGAGGTGGGCAGCCTCATCGAGTGCGCAGGAGAACTGCATTGTGACCATCTCATCATCGTCACAGCTAAGGAGGCGCGTATAATCCAGAAAGACAAATACACCATCCAAGTCATTCCTATATCAAAATTCTGATATTGCACCCATCATTTATCTAATTGTTTTTGAGGGTTGAGTGTTGCGATTTAACGGGATTATTAGTAAGTTTGCGGGCACTTAAACTGACTTGATTATGATGAAACGAGGATTTACGCTATTGATGGTTCTGGCTGCGGTGATGATTAGGGCTGCAGCGGGCCACGTGTTGATTGACGGCGTGCTCGAGCAGTCCACCATCTATCCCGGTACGGTCCACACCTTCCAGGTCTATGTGCCCGACCAGTACAACGGCAAGAAGGAGGCAGCCCTGTACGTCGGGCTGGACGGCGTGTTGTGCAATGCTCCCCAGGTCATGGACTCGCTCATCGCCGTGGGCAAGATGCCCTGCACCATCGGCGTGTTTCTGCAACCTGGCGTCATCAGGGATGACGAGGGAACGGTGCTGCGCTACAACCGTTGCTACGAGTTTGACAGCACCAATGACCTGTTTGCCCGCTTCCTCGAGACCGAAGTGCTGCCTGCCGTGGAGAAGATGAAGACGTCACGCGGCAAGACCATCCGCCTGTCCCGCAAGCCTCAGGACCGCATGATTATGGGGCTGAGCAGCGGCGGCATCGCGGCATTTAACACGGCTTGGCATCGCCCCGACCTGTTCGGCAAGGTATTCACGGGTGTGGGCACCTTTGTGGCGATGCGCGGCGGCAACGACCTGCAGGCACTGGTGCGCAAAACCGAGCCGCTCCCCCTGCGCATCTTCATCCAGGACGGAAGCAATGACGCCTGGAACCCGCTGTTCGGCCATTGGTACGAGGGCAACCAGATGCTGGCCAGCGCGCTGCAGTTTGCGGGCTATGACGTGCAGATGGACTGGAGCGACGGCGGTCACAACGTGACACGCTCGACCGAAATCTTTCCTCAGGTGATGGAATGGATGTGGCGTGACTGGCCTGCAGCGCCCGTTCTCGGACAAACGAGCAACGATTTCCTTCAAGAGCTCTTCGATGCCGAGGACCTGGGCTGGGAACGTGCCAGCGAGGGCATGAAAGGCAAGCCCGTGACACGCATCATCTACCCCGACCTGACCAACATCGCGATGATTCCCACCACGCCTGGCAACACCGTGTGGCAATACCTGCTGAAGGACAACCAGCCCACCTGTGGCGAGCCGTTCTACTGGCTTCATAACGACGACAGTCGCCCGTTGGACATCCAGACTATCACCTTCGACGGCAATGGCAACCTGTGGGCCGTTACCAACCTGGGCATCCAGATTTGTGACCAAAACGGACGCGTGCGCGGCATCCTGCGCATGCCCCGCGACATCGGCCCCGTGAACGAAATCACCGTCAGCGGAGGGTACATCTGGCTGCTCACCGACACCTACAACTGGCGCCGCCGCCTCAACGTTGCCTCTCCCATCCTGGGCATCCGTCCCCCCAGCCAAGGGCAAGGGTAGTTTGGAGTTAGGAGTTAGGAGTTAGGAGTTAGGAGTTATGGAGATTGATGGGGGTAAAAACGAGGTGGGGCAGAAAAAGTGCATGCCATTAACTACCGACTAATATCTTTTTTATTACCTTTGTAGTTTGATTAAAACAGTGGAGACTCATGATGCAGAACAGTACTATATCGCCCGAGATGGAGGACCAGATGATTAATCAGGCCTACCAGAACTTGTTAAACGGCTATCTGTCAAGTAATCACCGCAAGAAGGTGGAGATTATCGACAAGGCGTTTAAGTTTGCGCGCGATGCCCATCAGGGCATCCGCCGCCGCTCTGGAGAGCCTTACATCCTGCACCCCATCGCCGTGGCGACTATCGTGAGTCAGGAAATCGGCCTGGGCTCGACGAGCATCAGCGCGGCTCTGCTGCACGACGTGGTCGAGGACACGGACTACACCGTCGAGGACATCGAGGCGCAGTTCGGCACCAAGATTGCCCGCATCGTGGACGGATTGACCAAGATCTCGGGCGGCATCTTTGGCGACAAGGCATCACTGCAGGCCGAGAACTTCCGCAAACTGCTGCTGACGATGAGCGAGGACATCCGCGTGGTGCTCATCAAGATGGCCGACCGCCTGCACAACATGCGCACGCTGTCGTCGATGCCGGCCAACAAGCAGTACAAGATTGCCGGCGAGACGCTCTACATCTACGCTCCGCTGGCCCACCGCTTGGGCCTGTATGCCATCAAGACCGAGCTTGAAGACTTGAGCTTCAAGTACAACCATCCCGAGGAATACCAGCGCATCAAGGAACAGATTGCCGACAGCGAGGAGAGCCGCAACGAGCTGTTTGCCCGCTTCTCGGCACCCATCCGCGAGCGTCTGGACAACATGGGGCTGAAGTATGAGTTCAACACGCGCGTGAAATCGTGCTTCTCGATATGGAACAAAATGCAGACCAAGCACATCCCGTTTGAGGAGGTGTATGACCTGTATGCGGCGCGCATCGTGTTTGAGTGCGACGATGAGAGCGCCGAGAAACGCATCTGCTGGAACATCTACAACGAAATCACCGAGGTCTATGCCAAGCACCCCGACCGCGTGAGGGACTGGCTGACGACGCCCAAGGTGAACAAGTACCGCGCGCTGCACGTCACCGTCATGGGCCCTGACGGCAACTGGGTCGAGGTGCAGATTCGCAGCCGCCGTATGGACGACATCGCCGAGCGTGGCTTTGCCGCCCACTGGAAATACAAGATTGGCGAGAGCGAGGAGGAGGACGAACTGGCGGCATGGCTGAGCACCATCACCGACATCCTCAAGGACCCCGAGCCCGATGCCATCGACTTCTTAGACACCATCAAGCTGAACCTGTTTGCCAGCGAGATTGTCGTGTTCACCCCCAAGGGTGAGGCGATGACGCTGCCCAAAGGCGCTTCGGTGCTCGACGTGGCCTTTATCCTGCACACCGACCTGGGCAAACACTGCATTGCGGGCAAGGTGAACCACAAACTCGTGCCGCTGTCCTACAAGCTGTCAAGCGGCGACCAGGTGGAAATCCTCACCAGCAACTCGAGCACTCCCAAGGCCGAATGGGAAAAATTCCTCGTCACCGCCAAGGGCAAAACGCGCTTGCGCATGGCTTTGCGCCATGAGCGCCGCCTCATCATCGAGGAGGGCGAGAAGCGCTTCATGGACTTCCTCAAGGAGAACAACATCGAGTTCAGCAACGAGGTGCTCTCGCTTGCCATCACCCGACAGCGCATCGCCAACAAGGAGGAGCTCTTCTTTATGATAGGCAATGGCGAAATCGCGCTCAATGAGGAACTCGTGAGCAAGAATGAGCAAGGTCCTCGCGTGACCTGGTGGCGCCGCAACCCCTTCAGGGGCAAAGAGTCGCGCAAGCAGGTTACTCAAGACGCCCACACCGCCATCGACACCAAGGCCATCTACCGCCTCACCACGCGCGACGGTGTGAGCAACTACCAAATCGCCGACTGCTGCCATCCCATCCCTGGTGACGTCACCGTGGGCTTCCTCACCGACGACAACCAGGTGGTGGTGCACAAGATGGACTGCCCCACCCTGGCAAGGCTCAAGGCAAGCTACGGCTCGCGTCTGCTCGAGACACAGTGGGAAGACCACAGCGACCGCTTCCAGGCGACCATCCACATCGAGGGCATCGACCAGAAGGGCATCCTGCAATCCATCGTGAACATCATCTCGACCAACATGTCCATCAACATGAAACGGATGAATGTCACCGCCGATCAAGGAGTGTTCAAGTGTGACCTCGACGTGCTCATCAGCGATGCCACGGTGGTGACCAACATGTGCCGCGAAATCAAGAAAGTGAAAGGCGTGAACAGCGCGACGCGAATGAGTTGACCGCTGTAGCCCTCCATCAACCATAGACCTGAACGACAAGATGAAAAAGAAGAACAATATCACGATTATCCTGCTACTGGTGCTATCAGTCATCCTGATTGCCTCGGCTCTCTTCTACAGCCGTGAGGAAACCCGTACCTTCAGCTTTGAGGTCGGCACGCCGTGGAGGCACTCACGACTGGAGGCCAATTTCCAATACGACATCGAGCTGAATGAGGAGACACGGCGCCATATCACCGACAGCGTCAACCAGAATTTCGCCAAGATCTACACCTTTGACCGCAAAAAAGGGGAACAGCAACAGGCATTGCTCATCAGGGCACTGGCGGGCCGCCCCGGCGGGCAAGCGGTAGTGAACGCTGTCGCCAAGTTGTATAACGACGGCATCGTGGACAATGAGGCTGCCAACGACATCAGGTCGGGCAAACAGCTGCGCTTCCTCGTGGGCAACAATCAGCTGCAAGTCGTGGATACCCGCAACATGAGGACTGTACGTCAGGCCTACGCTTGGCTCACCGACTCCCTTAACGCCAGCCCGGTGGTGCAAGACGCGTTGCGGTCGGTGGACATCAGCAACTATCTCATCCCCAACATGATGGTTGATGAGGAGGAAAACGAGAAATGGATGGGTGAAGACCTGCGCGACGCGTTGCGGTCGCCGGGAACGGTGCAGCAAGGCGAGGTCATTATCACCCGGGGCGAAATCGTCACCCCGCAAAAGGCCCGCGCCATCGAGAGTTACCAAAACGAGCTGGAACAGCGCAACAAACGGCGCAACGTGGACGAGACGCTTAACCTGTTGGGACAGGTTCTCATCGTCGCTATCTTGATGATGGCCTTCTACTTCTTCATGAAGCTGCTGCGCAACAAGGTGTTCCTGAAACTGCGCCGCATGGTATTCCTCATATCGCTCATCACCGTATTCGTCATCGCCGTGTTCCTGTGCGTCAAGTTCAAGTATAGCCTGCTCTACGTCATCCCCTTCGGGATGGTGCCCGTTATCGTGTCTTCGTTCTTTGATGACCACACCTCATTCTTTGTCCATATCGTCACGGTGCTCATCTGCTCGCTCGTGGCAAGCAGCCACCAGGCCGAGTTCATCATCATGCAGTTCCTGGCGGGCATCATCGCCATCGTGTCGGTCAAGGAACTCACCAAGAGGAATCAGCTGGTGCAGTGTGCTATTCTCATCTTCCTGGCCTATTGCATCACCTACGTCGCCATGACGCTCATCAACGAGGGCGATGTGGGCAAGATTGACAAATACTACTTCGCCTTCTTCCTTGTCAACTGCGTCATTCTGGCATTCGGATTCTTCATCATCCCCATCATCGAGAGGGCCTTTGGCTTCACCTCGTCGATGACGCTGCTGGAGCTTGCCGACATCAACAGCCCGCTGCTGCGCAAACTTTCCACCAACTGTCCTGGCACCTTCCAGCACTCGCTGCAGGTGGCCAATCTGGCGGGTGAGGCGGCACTGAGCATCGGAGCCAACATGCAACTTGCCAGGACTGGTGCGTTGTACCATGACATCGGCAAAATCAAGAACCCCGTCTTCTTCACCGAGAACCAGATTGGCGAGAATCCGCATGACCACCTGGTGCGTCCCGAGGATAGTGCCAAAATTGTCATCGAACATGTCGCCAACGGCATCAAGCTCGCCGAGGAAGCTAAACTACCCAAGGTCATCAAGGACCTCATCGCCCAGCACCACGGCAAGGGTGTAACCAAGTACTTCTACTTCAAGGCTTGCGAGGCCCGGCCCGACGAGGAGGTGGACAAGGCCCCCTTCTCCTACCCTGGCCCCAACCCGCAGACCAAGGAGGCCGCCATCCTGATGATGGCCGACGCCTGCGAGGCGGCCACCAAGAGCTTGAGCGACCACAGCGAGGAGTCCATCGCCACGATGGTGAACAAAATCATCGACGGACAAATCGCCGAGGGTCTGTTGCGCGAGACGCCCATCAGCTTCCGCGATGTAGAGACCGTGAAAAAGCTGTTTGTGGAGCGGTTGCGCACATTCTACCACGTGCGCGTGTCCTATCCGGGCAGCACCAACAAGGCTCCCGAGCC
This sequence comes from uncultured Bacteroidales bacterium, assembly GCA_902787185.1. Classification (GTDB taxonomy): domain Bacteria; phylum Bacteroidota; class Bacteroidia; order Bacteroidales; family Muribaculaceae; genus Sodaliphilus. The sequence goes on from CADAFP010000027.1 coordinate 48,101, forward strand.
CGCAGCCGAGCAAGGCGAGAGCCCCACGCCGCAGTCCCAAAACGGCGGCAATGAGGCACAACAATAAAACGCTGTCATGGGCAATAAAACAGCGTCAAAACGTGTTTATATAGTAAATAGGATTTGTAAAATAGACCATACATGGTGTTTCATATCATATTGCTCATCGCAGGCATCGCATGCCTGTTAACGGCTTTGGGCCTCGTGCTCTGGCCGCGCTGGGTCGCTTCGGTGCCGGCCTATGTCGGCTTGTGGCTCATGCATTGGAGCTACTATATCGCCGTCCCCATGAAGACCTTCATCTTTTGGGGCATAGCCACAATGATCACCGTGGGGCTGTTCTACCTCTCGCCCAAAGGTGAGCCCGACGGGCACCGGTCCAGCAACCTGTATGTGGGATTGACCGGCTTGGCTGGCGGCCTGCTCGGCATCATTCTCGAGCATCCGGCATTCATGGTGTTGGGAACCATCATCGGAGCGTTCGTCGGCCAACTGGCCTACAGCCGCACTCCCAACGGCAAGTGGATGCTCTTCCCCTCCACACAATTCTGGCGCTACTTTGGCGCCAAGTGTCTGCCCGCCATAGTGGCCATATCCATCGTGTGCATCGCCATCACGGGTATTGTTATCTAACCTCATCAATCATTAAAAATGTCACATCTCAAACATATCTTCACCCTCGTCATCCTCCTCACCGTCGCGACCACCTTCACGACGACAGGATGGGCACAACAGCGCTTCCCCGAGCGCAGCCAGGCCAACAAGTTTGCGGTCAAGAAAGTTGACTTTGACCACATACGCGAGGTCACCATGAGTCCCAGCAACGCCTACTACTACCCCAAGCTGATGAAGGCCTACAACAGTGATGACACGACATTGACTATCGAGGCGTGGAGAAACTTCTACTACGGCTACACCTTCCAGGAGGACTACGACCCCTTCCGCGAGAGCATCTACAGCAACGTTGTCGAGCAACTCTACTACAAGCAGCCGCACTCGCGCGCCGAGTGTGACAGCATCGAGAAGTATGCCGAGAAGTCTCTCAACGACAACATGTTTGACCTGAACCAGATGAACTTTTACATCTATGTGCTCAAGGAGAAGAAGAAACATGCCCGAGCCGCCGTGTGGCAGTACCGGCTTGACCGCCTCATCGCAGCCATCATGTCAAGCGGCCGTGGCACCAAGGAAGAACCGTGGGTAGTCATCGCACCCGAGCATGAGTACAATATCATCAACTTCTTGGGATTTGTCGCTACCGACCATGAGACGCTCGACGGCGGCATCGATTACATCAAGGTGCAGCCCGTGGCGGGCAAGAGCGCCGAGGGTTTCTACTTTGATATTTCCCGCATGATGCAGATCGCCGAACTCAAATTCCCTGACATTTAAATGTGGCCCGGCTCCCACGAGCCTGCGCCCGCATACACACCCTGAACAACCATTATTTTATTGTTTTATTGTTTTATTGTTTTATTATAGTTTAACCATTATTATGAACAGAATTTACCAATCATTCCTGGCCCTGGTGCTGGCGGTGTTGTGTTGCGGAGGGGCTTACGCCCAGTCCCACATGACATTCTTTGAGCCGAGCGGAGGGGCATTGGCTACTTGGAGCCTGCTCGACGTCACTAAGGTGACATTTGACGGGGGCAACATTGCCGTGACGGGCAAATTGGGCATCGACACCTTCGGCTTCAATCAGGTGATGTCCATCAAGTTCACCGACATTGAGGACATCCCGTCATCGATAACCGCCATCCGCGACGACGCTTCACAACTGCGCATCGCCACCACCGAAGGCTCAATTAAAGTGCTTGGTGCCACCAGCGGCACTGTGACCATCTGGAATCCCAGCGGTCAACAGCTCTACTCCAACCGCAACTGGAATGGCGAGGACATCAACATCGCCCACCTGGAGCGCGGCATCTACATCATCACTATCAACAACACTTCCATTAAATTCAAGAAATAATGAAAAAGTTTTTTACTCTCATAGCACTGGTTGCCTTCACCCTCGCAAGTTATGCGCAGACAACCCCCAACCGCCTCATCGTCACCATGAAGAATGGCGACGTGACCGTTTATAACATCGCCGACGTTGACAGCTTGTCGTTTGACCTCATCGAGGGCGACGTGGTAGCCAATGCCACCGTCAATGCCATCGAGTGGGACGGCGACAACGGCAACGTGAACATGAACATCGCCATGAGTGACGCAGCCCAGGGTTACCGCATCGTCATCCTGCCCGCCAGTGAGGCCGAGAACGCTGCCGAGGCCCTCGCTGCCTGCCCCATGAGCGACACCCAGGGCGACGTGAACATGGTCATCGAGAACATGGTTGCTGGCGAGACCTACGTCATCGCCACCGTTGCCTATGACAAGTACGGCATTGCCGGTGACATCGTCACCACCACCTTTGTGGCTCCTGAGAAGGACACTTCAATGCCTGCCCTGAGCATCGCCATCCCCACCGACTTCAACGACTGCTGGGTACAGCGCGTGATGTACAATGGCGTCAAGGTTGCCGAGGTGTGCAAGGAGTACATCAAGGAGTTTGACGACCAGCGCGTCGTGGTTTATCCCTGCGACGAGGAAGGCTACGCTATCCTCACCAAGGGTGTTTCGGCCAACGACGGCGGCACCGTGGTATGGGATGAGGCCACCAACACCGTGGTCTATACCGCCGGCAACAGCACCGCTCTGTCGATGGTTTATCTCGTGAACGGCGAAATCGTTATCAGCGCTCCCGAGTCGGTTGAGCCTACCCTGGTCGAGGCCGACCTGCTCGTTGACATCCGCGGCAATGAGGAGATTAGCTATCAGATTGTGAAGATCGGTACCCAGTACTGGCTGGCCGAGAACCTGCGCGCCACCAAGTGGATTGACGGCACCAGCATTCCCAAGTACAAGTCAACCCAGTCTGCAGAATGGAACGCCAACACCACCGGCGCCTATCACGTTTATGCCGACGATGACGAGTACATCCCCATCTACGGTCTGCTCTACAACGGCTATTGCATCGCCAATGCCGAGATGCTCGCCCCCGAGGGTTGGGAAGTTCCCAGCATGGACCAGTGGACCGCACTGCGCACCTATGGCGGCCCCGTTGCCAACAACTTCAAGAGCGACACCGACTACTCTTGGAACCTGGGCAAGGAGGGTAACAACGTGACGGGCTTCAACGTTTGGGCCGCTGGTTTGTACTCCAGCGCTACCGGTGATGCCGATGACGGCGCCGACGCATGGTACTGGACCACCACCCCCTATGAGGATCCCCTGAGCACCACCCCCACGTTGCAGATGATCCGCTTCAACCAGACCAGCAAGAACATGGTACGCTACACCACGTCAGGCCACTCCTACACCTTCGGCCACAGCGTGCGCTGCATCCGCAAGAAGTAAAACACAATTCCAAGTGGAGGACTCATTAGTCCATCCACCCACATGACCATAGGAGGCCGGACCCGTTATGGATCCGGCCTCCTGCTATTGTCAAGGATAAAACGTCTAAATTGCACGAACCGCTATCATGTCAAGCCGCATCGGCTTCATCAGAGTGCTTCAGTGGCCGACAACACTATGCGCAAGCCGTCAAAAGGACCTTTGAAATCTTCAGATTGTCGACAACGCAACCACACGTGATAGTTGCCCCAGTTACCAGCTTGTGCACCGCCACCACGGTTCAAACGAGAAGACCCCAACGAAGGATCCGGCGCTGTTGCGGGCCCAGTCGGGTTGGTCTGCGGTTTAGTGGTATAGGGAGCATAGTAGTCCGACACACGCTCATAAACGTTGCCCGTCATGTCATACAGACCCAATTCATTGGCTTTTTTAGTGGCAACGGGGTGAGTTTTACGACCAGAATTGCCACTGTACCAAGCAATCTCGTCGAGATCATTTCCACCAGAGTAATCATATCCACAGCCCAAATTGCCTCCACGGGCGGCAAATTCCCATTGAGCCTCGGTGGGTATGCTGAACGACAAGCCCGTCATTGCATTCAGCTGGGCTACAAACTGCACTTGATCGGCCCATGTCATATTCTCCACAGGGAGATCAGCACCCTTGGTATTACTTGGGTTGGAGCCCATCACAGCGGTCCACAGGGCCTGCGTCACCTCAGTCTGGCCCATATAGAAGCTGGAGAGCGTCACCTCATGCGGAGGATAATGAAGGGATGTCAGTGTCGTGTCTTTACTGCCCATCACGAATGTGCCTCCATCGACAAAGATCATCTTGAATGACACTCCATTGACCGTGACAGTCTTGCTCACGCCTATCCATTGCTTAAACAGGATATAATCTATCAGCACTGTCGCATCAGCGATATTCACCAGTCCATCGTCATTCACGTCGCCATTGGAGACGCTCACATCCTCGTCCATTTGGCCGCCCGACAAATAGTCAATCAATGTCGTCACGTCAGTGATATTGACCATACCATCCTCGTTAACATCGCCACTGCGTGGCGACGATTTCATGCTTAACGAAGACATCAAAGCCAACACAAACATCATGGGTAAAAAATACTTTCTCATAAAATACTACTCAGTTACATTTACTAAAAGGTGGGTTTAAAAAAGTTCATTCGAAGCCACTTCGAGGCCCAGACAACGTCTCTGCCACGACGAGACCTCATAGAAATAGACCACAAAGTTACACAAAACCACCCCACCACCCATCACCCTCCATACTTTTAACCTCCATTAACCATCCCCACCACCCCTGGGTGGCCATTATTATTAGATATGGCATAATTTGCATTTTTTATTATTGGGGAGTGGAAGAAATTAGTTACCTTTGCCGACGACGAAGGCAGGCGGCGCCTTAACAAAAAAGAGAATACATTCTTTCTGTCTTGTTTTCGGCTTGCACTACCTTTGTAACCAATAAACCCGATTGTATCATGATGAAGGAAAACCTGATCAAGATTTATGAGCGCAGTTTCATCGACAACTGGGAACTGCCAGCATTGACCGACTACAATACCGGCGAACGCCTCACCTATGGCGACTTTGCCCGCAACATTGCCAAACTGCACCTGCTTTTCAAGAACTGCGGAGTGAAAGAGGGTGACCGCATCGCCCTCATCGGCAAGAACATCCCCAACTGGGTGACCATCTTCATGGGCACAATCACCTATGGTGCCGTCATCGTCCCCGTGCTGCAGGAGTTCAACCCCGCCGATGCCCAGCACATCATCAACCACAGCGAGGCGACGATGCTCTTCATCAGCAAGAGCATTTGGGAGAACATGGACTTTGACAAGATGCCGCGCGTGCGCGCCGTCATTCAACTCGAGGACATGAAAATGCTCGCCGAGAAAGAAGGCGAGAACGTTGGCAAAGCCATGAACGAATTGGACACGGCTTTCAACGAAAAATATGCCAAGGGCTTCTACCGCAACGACATCCACTACCCCGACATCCCCAACGATGCGCTGGTCGAAATCAACTACACGTCAGGCACGACGGGCTTCAGCAAGGGTGTGATGCTCACCGCCAACAACCTGGCCGGCAACATCGTCTATGGCATCAATTCACAGCTGCACTTCAAGGGGTCGCGTGACCTGGCCTTCCTGCCGCTGGCACATGCCTTCGGGTGCGCCTTCGACATGCTCACACCGCTCGCCGTGGGTGGCCACATCACGCTGCTGGGCCGCATCCCGTCGCCCAAGATCCTGGTCAAGGCGATGGCCGAGGTCAAGCCCAACGTGGTGTTCACCGTGCCCCTGGTATTGGAAAAGATTTACAGCAAGATGATTGTGCCCATGATCAGCAAGGGCGCGCTGCGCTGGGCGCTGGCTGTGCCCTATCTGGACAAGCGCATCTACAGCCAGATACGCAACAAACTCATCGAAGCCTTCGGTGGCGAGTTTGAAGAGGTCATCGTGGGCGGTGCACCGTTTAACGCCGAGGTCGAGGACTTCCTGTACAAAATCAAGTTCCCGTTCACCGTGGGCTACGGCATGACCGAGTGCGGCCCGCTCGTGAGCCACACCCCGTGGCGCGAATTTGTGCCCCACAGCGCCGGACGCATCCTGCCCGGCATCATGGAGTGCAAGATCCTGAGTGATGACCCCGAGAACGTGCCTGGCGAAATCTGCGTGCGCGGCGAGAACGTGATGCAGGGCTACTTCCACAACAGCGAGGCGACCGACAAGGTCCTCCACGAGGACGGATGGCTCCACACGGGCGATATGGGTACCCTGAGTGCCGACGGCACATTATTTATAAGGGGCAGGCTCAAGACCATGCTGCTGAGCTCCAGCGGACAGAACATCTACCCCGAGGAGATCGAGGCCAAGCTGAACAACATGCTCTACGTGAGCGAGAGCCTCGTTGTGATGCGCGAGGGCAAGCTTGTGGCACTCGTCTATCCCGACTATGACGCGATGGACCAGCTGGGTGTGACCCGCGACAAGCTGCCTGACCTCATGGAGGAGATACGCACCGAGTTGAACAAGCTGGTGGCCCCCTATGAACGAATCGCCAAGATTCAATTGATGGCAACCGAGTTTGACAAAACACCCAAGCGCAGTATCAAACGCTACCTCTACAGCAACTGATTTTAAGCTCAAAATTGCCCGATTCCCGAAAGGGTGTATGCATTATTAACAAGATTTAACGGATGCGGCAAATCTCGCATCCGTTTTTATATCTCACTGATAATCAGACATTAACAAACGTAATTTCAAGAAATTTTCAAGAAATTTTCAAAAATCAAAATAAAAAAAAACCGAAAAATGTTTGCAGGTGAAATATTTGTTATAATTTTGCAGCCGTTTTAACAAAGATAATTAATTGTTTTATTATTTAAAAAATTACACAAAGAAATGAAGAAGTTAGTTTTGGCTCTTGCCGTTATCGCTAGCGTTAGCATGATTTCCTGCACCAACAACAACGCCGAGCAGGCTGAGGTTACTGAGGACACCACCGCCGTTGTCGAGGAGGTTGTAGATAGCGCTGCTGCTGTTGTTGACAGTGCTGCTGCTGTTGTTGACAGCGCTGCTGTTGCTACCGAGGCTGCTCCCGCTGAGGAGGCTGCTCCCGCTGAGTAAGCAAAAGAGCTTTACAACAAGAACGTTTGAAGCTGTTCCCGCCGTTAGGCTCGAGCAGCTTTTTATTTTGCCCAATAGTCAACATCAACAATTCACCCTATAGCAGCTATAGAAATGACTATAGAGCTATAGGGTGAATTGTTATTTGTTGCCTGGAAAAGGGCTGGGAGCCTTTACAGGTTGTCCTTCTCGATGTCCTTGAAGTAGCGGTAGGTGCTCACCTTGAGCTCATCGACGGCGGCCTCGTCGGCGATGATGATGGCATGGGGATGCATCTGCAGGGCACTCAGCGTGCACATGTGGGACACGCCACCCTCGATGGCCTGCTGCAGGGCGCGGGCCTTGCCGTGACCGTTGACGATGATCATCACCTCGCGGGCATCCATCACGGTACCGACGCCCACGGTGAGGGCCGTCTTGGGCACCTTATTCAAGTCGCCGTCAAAGAAGCGGCTGTTGGCAATGATGGTGTCCTGGGTGAGCGTCTTCTGGCGTGTGCGTGACGTGAGCGACGAGCCCGGCTCGTTGAAGGCGATATGGCCGTCGGGGCCCACGCCGCCCATGAACAGGTCGATGCCGCCGGCAGCCTTGATGCGTGCCTCATAGTCGGCGCACTCCTTCAGCAAGTCAGGAGCGTTACCGTTAAGGATATTGACATTCTCGGGCTTGATGTCGATGTGCGAGAAGAAGTTGTTCCACATGAAGGAGTGGTAACTCTCGGGGTGCTCCTCGGGAAGGTTGCAGTACTCATCCATGTTAAAGGTGATGACATTCTGGAACGACACCTCGCCAGCCTTGTTCATGGCAATCAATTCACGGTACATGCCCAGTGGCGAACTGCCCGTGGGACATCCCAACTTAAAAGGTTTCTCGGGCGTTGGATTGGCCTCGTTGATACGTTTTGCCACATAACGCGCAGCCCATTTTGATACATTCTCGTAATCTGGTTCGATGATAAGTCTCATAATAACTTGTTTAGATTAGAATCATTTTAAGATAGGGGCAAAGTTAGTTCAATTCTGTGAAATCTACACAAAAAAATAGTAACTTTGCACCCAAATTCATTCCGACTACTGAAATGGACAAGAAACGACCCCTCATTCTCGTCAGCAACGATGACGGGTACCAGTACAACGGCATCCAGTCGCTCATCAAGGTGGCTCGTAGCCTGGGCGACGTGTTTGTTGTTGCGCCGGCTGTGCATCAGAGCGGCAAGTCGAGTGCCATCACCTTTGTCAACCCGGTGCGCACCACCTGCATTGCACGCGAGGAGGGTTACACCGCCTATTTGGCAACGGGGACGCCTGCCGATTGCGTGAAACTCGCCTTGAGCCAACTCATGGCCGACCATATGCCCGACGTGGTGCTTGCCGGCATCAACCACGGCTACAACAGCGGGTTGAACACGTTGTACAGCGGCACCATGGCGTGCGTCTTTGAGGGCATCCTGCATGGCGTGCCGTCGGTAGCCTTCTCCTTTGGCGACTATGGCGCCGACGCCGACACGAGCGTGTGCGAGCCCATCGTCAAGCACGTCACCGAGCACGTGCTGCAGCGCGGCCTGCCCAAGGACGTGTGCCTCAACGTGAATATCCCCAAGATGGATGGCCCGTTCAACGGCATGAAAGTGACCACCGGCGACATGGGACGATGGATCAATGAGTGGGAGCATCGCGTGGACCCCACGGGCCGCGATTATTACTGGCTCACCGGCGAGTTTGAGATTGCCGACAAGAGCGAGGGACTCACCGACTACTACTGGCTGCAGCGCGGCTACGTCACCGTCACCCCCACCCATGTGGACCAGACCGACTTTGCCTCGATGTCCCAGATTGCCGACCTGCTGCTATAAAAAAGACATTACATTAATAATATATATAGAAGACAACAATCATCATGGAACGAAGAGTAAGAGTGCGCTTTGCGCCATCACCCACTGGCCCGCTGCACATTGGCGGCGTGCGCACAGCACTGTATAATTACCTGTTTGCCCGCCAGCACGGGGGCGACATGATTCTGCGCATCGAGGACACCGACAGCACGCGCTTTGTGCCCGGTGCCGAGGAATATATCAACGAAGCCCTGCAGTGGCTGGGCATCGGCATCGACGAGGGCGTGCGCGAGGGCGGCAACTACGGTCCTTACAAGCAGAGTGAGCGCCGCGACCTGTACCGCAAGTACACCCAGCAGCTGATTGACGCCGGCAAGGCCTACTACGCCTTTGACACCCCCGAAGAGTTGGAAGCCAAGCGACAGGAAATCAAGAACTTCCAGTATGATGCCCGCACGCGTGGCATGATGCGCAACTCACTGTCGTTGCCCGCCGACGAGGTCAAGGCCCTGATGGACAAGGGTGAGAAATGGGTGGTGCGCTTCCGCATCGAGCCCGACCAGGATGTCGTGGTTCACGACCTGCTGCGCGGCGACGTGACCATCAACTCGTCGATTCTCGACGACAAGGTGCTCTACAAGAGTGCCGACGACCTGCCCACCTATCACCTGGCCAACATCGTCGATGACCACCTGATGGAGGTCCATGCCCGCATTTGTCCACCTGCCGCTGCTGCTCAAACCCGACGGCAAGGGCAAACTGAGCAAGCGCGACGGTGACCGCCTGGGATTCCCCGTGTTCCCCCTCGACTGGCACGACCCCAAGAGCGGTGAGCGCTCCAGCGGCTACCGCGAGGCAGGCTACCTGCCCCAGGCCGTGGTCAACTTCCTGGCCCTGTTGGGATGGAACCCCGGCGACGACCGCGAGATCTTCTCGATGGATGAACTCATCAAGGAATTCTCCATCGACCACTGCTCACGCAAGGGTGCCAAGTTTGACTTCGAGAAGGGCAAGTGGTTCAACCACGAGTACATCATGAATATGGACGACAACGAGTTGGCACAACTGTTCAAGCCCGTGCTGGAACAGCATGGCGTGAACCCAGCCGACTACAGCGACGAGTACATCGCCAGCGTGGTGGGACTGGTCAAGAGTCGCGCCAACTTTGTGAGCGACCTGTGGGACCAAGCCAACTTCTTCTTCCAGCGTCCCACCAGCTACAGCGAGAAGGACATCCGCAAGCGCTGGAAGCCCGAGACGCCTGAACTCATGCGCCAACTCGCAGGCCTGCTCGACAACGCCGACATGGAAGACGTCGAGGAGTGCGAGAAACTGGTCATGGACTGGATTGACAAGAACGGTTACCACAAGGGCAACGTGATGAACGCCTTCCGCCTGACCGTCGTGGGCGAGTGCCGCGGCCCGCACATGTTTGAAATCACGCGTCTGCTGGGACGCGAGGAGACCCTTGCCCGCCTCAACGCCGGCATCGAGAATATCCAAGTTCCCGCCCAGGATGCGTAATTGGCTTTTTGCCATATTGACTTTATTACTCTCTATTCCGCCTCTTGCAGCCCAAGAGGTGGAATGGAGTATTGATGCGAGCATGGTGGTCAACAACCGCGAGGGCGGCAACGACGATTACACCCCCGACCAGACCTTCATGTTCACCCGTCTGGCACCCGAGTTGGGCATCTCGATGCTCAACGGTGAGCACCAGCTCAAGGGCGGTGTGGTGTGGTACCAGCCCATGATTGACGACCTGAGCGGCTACAAAGTGCTGCCCACGCTCTATTACCGCTATAACCGCCCCGACGGATGGCACGTCACCGCCGGCTTGATGCCACGCTCGCTGATGGTGGAGCGCGCCCCGCGATACATGTGGAGCGATTCGCTCAACTATGTGCAGCCTAACCTGCGCGGAGTCATGGCGCAACTCGTCAAGCCTGATGGATATGCCGAGCTGGCAATTGACTGGCGACAGATGCAGACCGAGCACCAACGCGAAGCCTTCACCACTATGGTCAATACCGACTGGAGGATTGCCGGCCCCTTGAGACTGGGCGGACATGTGCAATACAGCCATCTCGCCAAGTCGTTCAGCCACGCCGAGGGAGAATTTGTCAACGACGACGTGCTCATCAACCCGATGGTTGCTGTGGATTTCTCACACCGCACCTGCCTCGACTCGCTACGACTGGACGCTGGAGCCATCATCACGATGGAACGCAACCGTGGCGAGGAACTCTGGCACAACCAGGCAGGCTTCATCGCCACCGGCGTTGCAAGATGGCACTGGCTGGAGCTTGACGAGACGTTCTATGCCGGCAAGCGGCTTTTCCCGCTTTATCCCCTGTACGGCAGCCTGCTCAACCTGGGCGACCCGTACTTTAACAGCAAGGTATATAGCCGCACCGACCTCACGGCCCATGTGGTGAGCAACCGCTTTGTGGACCTCAATATCTCTGTCATGCTCCATGCCACAGACAAGACGACCGGATTCTGGCAACAGCTGACCTGCCGTTTCTATCTCGACAACCATCTGTGGAAAAGCCGCCACAACCGTGACTACCTCAAGAGCGGACACCTATCCCCTCTCTACTAAAAACCTACAACCGACGGCCACGCCAAGGCGAGGCCCCACAAACTGACAACTGAATATGGATCCGATTTACAACCTGGGCATAGCCACCTACCGCAACGCCGTGAAACTCGCTGCCGTGCGCAATCCCAAAGCCAAACTGATGCTGCGCGGGCAACGCCGTTGTTTCCGCACCCTGCAGCGCAAACTCGATCCTGCCGGCGGCTACATCTGGATCCATGCCTCGTCGCTGGGAGAGTTTGAGCAGGGTCGCCCCCTCATCGAGAAAATCAAGCGCGAGCGTCCCGACGCCCGCATTCTGCTGTCGTTCTTCTCGCCCTCGGGCTACGAGGTGCGCAAGAATTTCAGCATGGTTGACACCGTGGTCTATCTGCCGTTTGACCTTCCCAACAACGTGAACAAGTTCCTGGACATCGTCAAGCCGTCGATAGCGATTTTCGTCAAGTATGAGTTCTGGGGCAACTACCTGAGCTCGCTCAAGCGCCGTGGCGTCCCCACCTACATCATCTCGGCGATTTTCCGTCCCGGGCAGATTTTCTTCCGTCCCTGGGGAGGGATGTTCCGCAAGATGCTCAAGTGCTTCGACACCCTGTTTGTCCAGAACGAGCAATCCCGCGAGCTGCTTGCCGGCATCGGCATCGACAACGTGGTTATTGCAGGCGACACCCGCTTTGACCGCGTCGCCGACGTGCGCGCCGCCGCCAAAGAGTTCCCGCTGGTGGCCAAGTTTGTCGAGGATGCCCCGTTCACGCTCGTCATGGGCAGTTCCTGGCCCCCCGACGAGGATATCGTCATCCCCTACTTCAACGCCCACCGCGACATGAAGCTCATCATCGCACCACACGAGTTTGACCGCCACCGCCTGCATGTGCTTATGTCCAAACTCTCCCGTCCAGCCCGCTTCTACAGCGAGGCGACCCCACAGAACATCGCCAAGGCCGACTGCCTGATTATCGACAGCTTCGGGTTGTTGTCATCGCTGTACCGCTATGGGCAGGCGGCATACGTGGGAGGCGGTTTCGGTGCCGGCATCCACAACATCAACGAGGCCGCCGTCTATGGCATACCCGTCATTTTTGGCCCCAAGTACCACAAGTTCCAGGAGGCCAACGACCTCATCGAGCTTGACGGCGCCATGAGCATCCATGATGCCGACTCATTCTCGGCGGCAATGGACCCGCTGCTCGAGAACGAGCCCTTAAGGCTGCAGTGCGGCAAGACAGCCGGCAACTACATCCAGTCACACTTGGGCGGCACCCAGCTCATCTATGACATGATATTTCCCAAATGACGATTCAACGTTTAACCAATACTTATTCTTAAACCAAAATTTCACTACTATTATGAAACACTTCAAACCTATCTTGAAAGCAACACTGTTGCTGATGTTTGCGACAATTGCAATGAAAGCATCTGCCTATGATTTCTACGAGGGTGGTATCTACTATACCATCACCGACTGGGATGCCGTGGAAGTCTCAGCTCCTGATTACTATTCCACCTACAGCGGCGACATCGTCATCCCCAGCACCGTGACTGTCCAAGTGAGCCAGTATTACGAGAGCTATCCCATGACCTATACCGTAACCGGTATTGGTTATAACGCTTTCAACGGCTCTTACATCAGCAGCATCACGCTGCCCAACACCATTGAGTACATTGACGGCGCTGCATTCTATGAATGCTACTACCTGCAGGAAATCGAATTACCCAGCTCGTTGTACAGCATCGGTGAGAGCGCCTTCGGCTACTGCACGGGACTGACCAGCATCGAGATTCCCAACTCGGTTGATCACATTAGCTGGAATGCCTTCTACTGCTGCACGGGGCTGACCAACGTTAAGATTTCCTCTTCGGTCAGTGAATTGGGCGGCACCTTCTTTGGCTGCACCGGGCTCAAGCACGTGGAGATTCCCTCATCGGTTCTACACTTGGATGGCACCTTCAAGAACTGCACCAGCTTGACCTCGATCATCATCCCCAGTTCGGTCACCACCCTGGGCTATAACACCTTCTACGGCTGCGACAACCTGAGTGTCATCACCTGTGAGGCCGACACCCCGCCCTACACCGCCGACAACAACAGTTTCTCGCAGTCGGTTTATGATTTGGCAAAGCTCTTTGTTCCCGTTGAAGCCGTATCCACCTATGCCAACACCGAGGTGTGGGAGCGCTTTGTCAACATCTTTGGCATCGGCACCGAAGTCACCCCCGGCGACGTTGATGGCGACGGACAGATATCTATTGCCGACCTCACTAATCTTGTCGATCTCATCATGACTGGCGCTGAGCCCACCACCAGCTCCGACATTGACGGCGACGGCAGTCTCACCATTGCCGACATCACGTCACTCGTTGACATCCTGCTCCAATAACGCCAATTCAGCTACGAGGGATCATTGCCCCGTCACCTTTAACACAAAACATCAAGCCTCATGTTTGCTCCATTTCAGGCAAACATGAGGCTTGTCATTATAAAAAAACGGCATGTAATTTGCTTATTAACAATTAATCCAGTATATTTGCACCGCTTTACCACTCTGTCATTACAGTGTGCCATTATTGTATGTAGTATTATTTTTCGCGGTGTGATTGATGTTCCAACTTCACCAATGAAGCATGGACACAATACAATGCCCTCACGCCTACAATTAACCCCCACCGCCTTGTGGGAAAAAAGTGCCGACTGAGAGGGGCCAGTACACGGCAACCTGATTATTTAAATGATACACCAACTTAACCAACTGTTCAGGACAGCCCTGTTGCTATTGCTGCTGTCCGTGTCGCTTGCAGCCAGTGCTTATCGGTCACAATTCAACTATCAGGGCATTGTGTACAACGTCACCAGCGACAACACCGTCGAGGTCATCTCTAACGAGAGCTATTACTATTATTACGACGACATGCCTGGCTACAGCGGGCAAATCGACATTCCCGAAGTGGTCACAGCAACCATTGACAACTATGAGACCTTCAACGTGTCCTACCGTGTCACCGCCATTGCCGAAGGCGCCTTTATGAACAGTACCGAGCTCACAGGCGTCAGCATTCCCAAGTCCGTCACCCGAATCGGCAAGAACGCCTTCAAGGGCTGTACCAGCTTGACAAGCGTGAGCTTGCCCAACTCGGTGGACACCATCTATGCCGAGGCGTTCTCGGGCTGCACCGCATTGCGTAGCGCGCAACTGCCCAATGCCCTCAGGTTCCTCGGCTGGAATGTCTTCTATGGCTGCTCCAGCCTGACAAACGTGAACATCCCCAAATCAGTCAGGGAACTTAACGGCACCTTTGCGGGGTGCACGTCACTCCAGAGCGTGACCATTCCCGCCTCGGTCACCGCACTCGACGGCACCTTTAAAGGCTGCACCGCCCTGACAGCGGTGGACATCCCCGCCTCAGTGACCTACATCGGCGAGAACACCTTCATGGACTGCACGAGCCTCACAGGGGTGTATATCCCCAATTCTGTCAAGCACATCGGCAACTTGGCCTTCGCCAACACTCCGCTCACTACCCTTGAGATACCCCGCACCGTTTCATCGCTCGGCGAGAACGCCTTCTATGGCTGCGTCAACCTGACGTCGGTCACCGTCAGGGCAATTAACCCGCCCATAATGGCCAACAGCGACTGTTTCTCAAGCGCCATCTACAGCAATGCCGCACTTTTTGTCCCCGCAGCGGGCATCGACAACTACAAGACCGCCGACTGGTGGAACCTGTTCGCCACCGACAACGTGACGGGCAAGTCCGAGCTGGATAACGCCTACGACTTTGAGGATGACGGGCTGTGCTATATCATCACTGGCCCTAACACCGTCAGCGTCACCAGCAGGGAGGACCGTAGCGGCTACAGCGGCTATTTGGGCATTCCCACATCGGTGTACCATGACAATAAGGTTTATCGAGTGACGGGCATCGCCCGGGATGCCTTCCACGGCTGCGCCGCGTTGACGGGACTGAATATACCCTACACGGTGACCGCCATCGGCGCCAAGGCGTTTGAGGGTTGCTCGGGGCTCACGAGCCTATACCTGCCCGAGACGCTCACTACCATTGGCGACAGCGCATTCCTGAACTGCTCGGGCTTCACCAGCCTGACGGTACCCCAGAGCGTTTCCATCATCGGCAAAGATGCCTTCAAGGGCCTCTCTTCACTTTCGTCGGTCACCTGGAATGCCTTGTGTTGCTGGGCCAATGGCGACCTGCCCACGTCGGGCATCACGCGCGTCATTATCGGTAACGGCGTGGAAGTGCTTCCCAAGGGCTTTGTGGCAGGCTCTGCCATTACGTCGGTTGACATTCCCACGTCGGTCAAGTCAATCGGGAGCACGGCATTTGAGGGCTGTACAGGCATCACCGCGCTGACGATCCCCACATCGGTCACCGACATCGGCGAAAATGCTTTCCACGGCTGCAACAACCTGAACACGCTCGCCTGGAATGCCGTCAACTGCTGGACCAACGGTGACATGCCCACGTCAGGCATCGCCCACATCACCATCGGCAACACCGTCGAGGTCATCCCCTTCAACTTTGCCATGAATTCTCCCATCACCACAATCAACTTCCCCGCCACAGTCAAGAGCATTGGCAACAACGCCTTCAACAGGTGCGCTAATCTGACGCAAGTCGTCATCCCCGACTCGGTGACAACGATAGGTAGCATGGCATTTGCGGGTTGCACAGGTATCACCGACCTCACTATCGGCAAGAGTGTCTCTAACGTCGTTGGCGACGCCTTTAGGAATTGTACAGGGTTGACGACACTCACATGGAATGCCATCAACTGCTGGAACCACGGCAGCATGCCCACCACGGGGCTGACACAGATCAATATCGGTGACGAGGTGGAACTGATTCCCATGGGCTTTGCCTCAGGTTCACAGATTACCGAGGTGATTCTCCCCAACTCAGTCAAGTGGATTGGAGATTACGACTATAGCAATCTCACTTATTATGGTCCCGAGGGAGTTATTGCGCCCTTTGAAAACTGTAAAGAGCTGACTCACGTGGAATTCTCTGATTCGCTCCAATCCATCTGCAGTAGTGCTTTTAGATGTTGCACTAAACTGGCCTCAGTGGTACTTCCCAACTCATTGACAAGGCTTCAATCAGAAGCATTCTACCGTTGTTCCAGCCTCAGCAGCTTGGTTTTATCCGACTCCCTCAGTGCAATTGGCTACATGACCTTTAGCTATTGTACGTCTTTGACAAGTGTTGATATTCCCAGTTCCGTTAGGTATATCGACGAGGATGCTTTCTATGGCTGTACCAGCCTGACCGACGTCACGCTTCACGAAGGTCTGTTATATATCTACGGATGGGCTTTTCATGGATGTTCAAGTCTTTATAACCTCACATTACCCAATTCAGTTAAAAATTTAGGCCGAAGCTTTATCGGAGGAACTGGCATATCTCATCTGGACTTGCCTGCAGGACTCACCAGGATCGGCACCAATGTGTTCGCTGGATGCCAGAACCTCAAGACTATCACTATTGGCCCTAATATTCGTGATATAGATCTTTATGCTTTCCAGAATAGCGGCATTGAGAGCATCGTCATTCCTGACAATGTTCAGAACATTGACAGTTATGCATTTGCGGACTGCAATGATTTGTGCAGTGTCTATATCGGCAAGGGTGTAACCCGCTTGGGCCGTGGCCCGTTTAGATCGTGTCCGTCATTGACTTCACTTGTCGTGGACAAGGACAATCCCAAGTATGACTCACGCAACAACTGCAACGCCATCATCGAGACAGCAAGCAACAAACTGGTGGTTGGATGTCACGTCAGCACTGTGCCCAAGACGGTGACCGCCATCGGTAACTTCGCCTTCGGACGTTGCTCGGGGTTGACCGGGATCACGTTGCCCAAAAACCTCACTATGATCGAGGCTGAGGCCTTCCGCTATTGTCCCGACCTTACCGAGGTGACTTGTCTGGCCACAGTACCTCCCGAAATCAGCACCTATGCTTTTGGAGAACCCAGCGATTATACCCCAATCACACTTTACGTCCCCAGGCAATCGGCACAGACCTATAGGAGTACCGACATCTGGAATCGATTCGGCGTAATCATTGGTATCGATGTGCCCGACGATCCTGTCGAGACGGGCGACTTTGACGGTGACGGCGTCATCGGCATCAACGACGCGGTTTCGTTGATTGACGCCATCTTGAACGGCGAGCCTATAGACAACCCTGCCGCCGACGTCAATGGTGACGGAATCGTTGGCATTGCCGACGTGACCGCTATCCTCGACATGATTTTGGACAAAGACTGACCAGGCCACTGCTGGTAACAACCACATTAGCGAGGGTGAGTCATTAGGATATGGCTCACCCTCCGTTTGGTATGAATAAATGACCGACTTGTTGAAAAGCACGAAAACAGTTGCACAGTTCCATAATTATCTGTACCTTTGCGCCATGAAACGAACCTCGCATCACTAAAGCGCTCAAAATGAATATCTTTTGTTTATTAACATATTAATTAACTTCTTAATTCATTCAAGCTTTTATGAAGAAATTATTTTCTCTCCTCACGCTTGCCCTTCTGACTGTGTCGGCTTGGGCAGGAACATCCGTGACCTTTGACTTCACCACGGGTTATGTGAATCAAGCTGAGCTGACCACTCTCCAGCAGGACGGTGTGACGTTGACCTTTAACAAGGGCACCAACAACAACCCGACCAGGTGGTATGAGAACGGCGCTTCTGCACGCATGTATGGTGGCAACACCTTGAACATCGCTTCTAGTGGCGACAACATCACCGAGGTGATCTTCACCTTCACCGGCACCAGCAACACAATGAACAGCACTGCTACCTGCAGCGTTGACGCTGGTACCTATGTAGAGGATGGCACTACCGGCACTTGGACTGGTAACGCCCAGAACTTCACCATCACCCGCGGCGGCACGACTGGTCATGCCCGCATCGCCTCTATCCAGGTTGTCATGGGTGGCGAGGTTGTTATCACTGTTGCAGATCCCGTCTTCACCCCTGCTGATGGTGCCATGTTCACCGATGAGCAGGAGATCAGCCTGAGCTGCTCCACTGGTGACGCTACCATCTATTACAGCACCGACGGCCTGGTTTGGAACGTGTACACCGAGCCCTTCACCATCACCGAGACCACCACGGTTTATGCCAAGGCTACCCTCGGCGAGGTTGAGAGCAACGTCGTTACCGCTACCTACACCAAGAGCGAGGCTCCCGCTGGCGAGGCTATCGTCTTCAAGAGCAGCGAGGACCAGGGTAATGGCAGCACTACTCGTGGCGAGTGGACCGTTGTAAAGGATGGCATCACCCTTAACTGCAGCGACGGTACCGTTTACACCGACAACTACCGCATCTATAGCGGTGCTACCCTGACCATCAGCTCGACTGTGGGCAACATCACCATGATTGAGTTTGTTAACACCGACAGCAGCAGGCCCATCAGCAACCTGACAGCTCAGGCTGGCACGCTGACCATCAATGGTGCCGCTGGTACTTGGGTAGGTGAGGCTGCCTCTGTTGCCTTCACCGCCAGCGCTCAGACTCGCGCTTCCGAGATCCACGTCTATGTTGACGGCAGCTCTACTCCCATCATTACCGTTGCCGCTCCCACCCTGCCCGAGGCTCAGACCTTCGAGGAGAGCCTGACCGTTGCCATCACCAACAACGAGGATGGTGCTACCCTGTATTACAGCACCGACGGCTTGGTATGGAACGTTTACACCGAGGCCCTCACCTTGACCGAGACCACCACGGTTTACGCCAAGGCTACCAAGGACGGCATCGACAGCCAGATTGTCAGCGCTACCTACACCAAGGTAGAGCCCGCTAATGAGATCACTACCCTCGCACAGGCTAACGGCCTTGAGGATGGCACCGACTTCATGTTCAAGGGTGACGCTGTTGTTACCTATCACAATGGCAAGTACCTCTTCCTGCGCGACGCTTCAGGCTATGGCCTCATCTATTACGATGCCGCTCCCGCCGAGACCTTTGCTAACGGTGCTGTTCTGAATCAGGATTGGACCGCAACCAAGACCACCTATAGGAGCCTGGTTGAGTACCAGAATCCTGCTAATGTAACTGCAAGCGGTGTTTCCAACAGCGCACTTGCTGCTGTACAGGAGATCGAGGCAAGCCAGATGGCCGACATGATCAACGCTTATGTGAAGATCAACCACGTGAAGAGCATCAGCGGTACCACCGCCACTCTGACCGACGGCACCACCATTGCTCTGTACAACCGCTTCACCGGTGTTACCATTCCCGAGTTCACCGACCAGGATTGCTCCATCACCGGTATCGTGAGCATCTACAATGACGCTCTGCAGCTCTACTTCATCGAGAGCGACTATAACTCAAGTGTTGTGCCTCCCGTTGAGGGTACCACTTATCAGCTGGTAACCGACGCTACCGAGCTCAACGATGGTGACAAGATCATCCTTGTGAACAACGAGGCCGCCAAGGCTCTGGGCGCTGCCCGCACCAGCAACTTTGGTGCTGTTGACGTAGAAATCAACGACAACATCATCGTTACCGAAGATGCTAACGTCATCACCCTTGAGGCTCAGGGCGACAACTGGGCTCTCAAGGCCAATGAAGGTTACCTGTACGCTGCCAGCAGCAGCGCCAACCAGCTGAAGGCTAAGGCCGAGGTTGACAGCAATGCCATCGCAGCCATCACCATCGACGACGCTGCCTCTATCATCTTCCAGGGCAGCAACGCACGCAACAACCTCCGCTACAACAAGGGCAGCATCCTCTTCTCTTGCTATGCTAGCGGTCAGGAGCCTGTTTACATCTACAAGGCTACCACCGAGGTACCTCCCGTTGTTGAGGTTGCCGCTCCCGTTCTTGATCCTATTCACAACACCAAGTTCGTCGACAGCCAGGAGGTAACTATCACCTGTGCAACCGAGGGTGCTACCATTTACTACACCACCGACAGTGTATATCAGGTTTACGAGGCTCCCTTCACCATCACCGAGACCACTACCGTTAAGGCTTATGCTGAACTGAACGGCAACACCAGCTCGACCGTAAGCGCTAAGTACATCAAGCTGGTCGAGGTTGACAACATTGTTGCTGCCAACGCTCTTGACAACAAGGTTGACTTCATCTTCAACGGTGACGCTGTTGTCACCTATCAGAACGGCAAGAACTTGTGGATCCGCGACGCTTCGGGTAGCGGTCTGATTTATGGCAGCCAGGTTCCCGAGATCGCCCAGGGTACTGTCCTGAAGGAAGGTTGGATTGCTCAGAAGTACGACTTCCGCGGCGGTCTTGTTCCCGAGTTCCAGTATCCCACCGGTGTTGAGGCCAGCGAGAATGTCGTAACCGTTGAGCCCTTCGAGCGCGCTGCTCTGGCTCTTGAAAACGTTAACGAGTACGTTATCATGAAGAATCAGACCATCACCGCCGAGACCGATGAGACCGTAAGCAACTATCAGAAGTACTTCTACAATGCTGACAGCCTGGTACTGTACAACCAGTTCGACATTGACTTCACTCTCGAGGAGGGTAAGACCTATGATGTAGTTGGTACCGTTACCGTTTACAACGAGAAGCCCCAGCTGTACATCATCAGCGTAACCGAGCACGTTGGCGAGACCTACCTGCGTGGTGATGTTGACATGGATGGCATTATCGGTATCTCTGACGTTACCCGTCTGGTTGACTACATCCTGAGCAAGGATGCCACCGGCATGAGCACTGAGGCTGCTGACACCGACCTGGATGGTGAAATCGGTATCGCCGATGTAACCAAGCTGGTTGACTACATCCTGAGCAAGACTTGGGACTAATCCCTATCACGAGAATCTGAACGATTCTCACTAAATGCAAAAGGCAGGACCCACTCCGGGTCCTGCTTTTTTTTGCATCATTTCCGTCCCCTAAAAAACCAACAATATAGTAACCGTTGCGTCTGTAGGGCCTCGCCTTGGCGTGGCCGCCAAAGCACCTGGCAAGTCCATGCAGGCCATGTGTCATCATTCACCTGTATTCCACATTGTCGTCCTCATTTTTTTATTCTCTTGAAAAATCTATTACCTTTGCAGGTATGAAACGGTTGCCGTTGGTCATATTGGTCTTTGGGGTGATCGTGGCGGTGATCGCGGCGTGCAACCGCAGTGCCCGCTACAACGCGCGCCTCACGTCGGCCGACAGCCTGATGTGGGACACGCCGGACAGCGCCCTGGCCATCCTGAGCACCATCGACAGCCTGGCTACTGAGGGCGACCGTGCCTACCGCGACCTGCTGCTCACCCAGGCCCGCTACCGCTGCTACGTCACCACCACCAGCGACAGCGACATCAACCGCGCCCTGGCCTACTACCGCGCCCACCCCAAGGAACGCGAGAAACTCACCCGCGCCAACATCTTCAAGGGTGCCGTCATGGACGAACTGGGATTCCCCGACAGCGCCATGCTCTACTACAAGCAGGCCGAGGCCGTCGCCGACACCGCCGACTACTTCAACTTGGGATATGCCGTGATGCGCATTGGCGCATTGTACCAAGAGAATCATGTGCTGGACGGGAAAGATATTGTTTGTTATGAAAAAGCTCTCCAATACTTCAACAAAACTGAAAAAATCACCTACCAACTGATGTGCCTGGTTAATCTGGGTAGTCTGTATTGCCTGACTGCTCCACACAAGGCCGATTCGCTGCTTAAAAAATCGTTGTCTGTCGCCGAAACAATAGGGGACACAAGCAGGTACATTCTTGCAGTGGAGAATCTGATCAAGAATGATATTCACCAAAGGACGTATGAAGATGCCCATCCGTTAGTGCAAAAGGTCATGTCTATGAACACGCAATTCCTTGGTGCCACGTTCTATTTATTTGCCGCAAATGTTTATGCCTGCTTGGGTATGCCCGATTCCGCTGAAATCCTGCTGGCAATGGCCGAGTCAAAGACAATCAGTACAGATATTCAGAGGCTGACCTATCTAGATGACAAGAGGGACATCGCTCGGGCTCGTGGCGACATTGAAGCAAGTCAATATTACGATCAACTAGGCGACCGTCTTGAGGACTCTCTTCTCTCTCTTGATACCCCATTCAAGATTACATCGATGGAAGATTCTACAGTAGAGCAGTCCCATCACACCATGAAAAAGAAACATGAGTCGTTGGTCTGGAAAATACTGTTGCTTTGTTTAGCAATGCTGGCTGTGCTGGCGCTCATTGCTGCCGCCCTCATTTACCGCAACAAGCATCGCTACAGCCAACTCATCAATGACCTGATGGAGGAATCGCAAAACCACGTCAGTGACATCAACACCCTAAGGCGCAACATCGATCAACTCAAAATTCGGGACAGCCAGCTCAAAGACTTCATCACATCCTACATTGAACTCATGGGGGACGTGACTGAAGCATGTTACCACTCACCAAAGAATGTTCTGTCAAACGAAATCAGCCGCCTGTTCCAAATAAAGGAAGAAAACAAGGACCGCTGGGTAGAGTTATATTCCTATATTGACAACGAGTATAATCAAATCATCACAGATACCATCAACAAATACAACCAACTGAATGACCGTGATATCCTGCTGCTCGCACTCACTTGCCTGGACTTCTCGTGCGCGCAAATCGCCATCATTACAGGATACTCCAATGCGACCAGCATCAGCGGCAACAGGCAACGGCTGGCTAAAAAAATGGGACTGGACCATTCCCTTCAGGAATATATCAACCAGTATAAATCCCCTCAAGAGGCCAACTGACCAATCAGCGACTTATTCTATCCACATCAGTAAGGGCCAGCGACACCGCACCACGCAATCTCAATTAACCTCCATGACAGCTTGTTTTTAAGGGTGTAGATACGGCTAAGTCAGTTGCATAAAAAACATATTTTTAACCTTCTGTAAATCAGATAGATAAAAGCGTTATGCATAACGCTTTTTTTTGGTGTATCATGACCCATAGAAGTAACTTTGCATAGACAATTACTCACCAAAAACTGTTGTTATCATGCACCAGTTTTTCATCAACCATGATTTGCCATGATAGGAAGAATCTTTAAGACAAGCCTGTTTTTCATGCCATATTTTTGGGGTTGATGGTTGCATGGTTTCAATTCTTTAATGTAGTACTATGAATCATCTGATTGTGAAACTCCTGCTATTCGTGTTGATCTCGTGTGGCACATCGGTGGCCGCATTCTCACAGGGTGGTTTGCGGCCACGGGGTGACGTGAATTGTGACTGGGTGGTTAACATTTCTGATATCAGCATATTGGTTGACGACATCATCTCTGGTATGCCATATCACTCGCTTTACACCTATGCCCACGACATCAATGGTGACAAGGTCATCAATATT
>CADAFP010000028.1 GCA_902787185.1 uncultured Bacteroidales bacterium
AGATAATCCGTCACAATTTGGCGTTTCTTTTCCTCTGTCAGATGCCGTTTGCGAGACAACAACAGTTTTTGAAACTCTAAATCTACTTGTTCTACCATTATTAAACGTTGTTTTTTTATTCAACGTTTTTCAGGGTAAGACACACCCTCCCATTTCCCTAATCGCTAATCACTGCTCACTAATCAGTGAGCAAGTCTTTTACTTGCGAAACAAAATAATAATCATGTCAAATCTTGCGATGACATGCTATTTTCCATTTTTCCAGATTTCCATAATATATATATTATAGTGGAAAAATGGAAAAATGGAAAACAGCTGGAAAATCCATTTGCCGACACTTAATAAAAGGAAAACAACAAATACAATAAGTACTATGATATTGAAAATCAAAAATTTGTATTTATAGTCCTTATTGTTTTCCTTTTTTATTTGAGTTGCGGTCTTCGGCGCGTGCACACAGAAAAAATGGAAAAATGGAAAAATGGAAAATGAACTTTGCGGCTTTGCGCCTTTGCGTGGGGCAAGAGGAACGCGGATGCCAACTAAGGACTAGGGACTAAGGACTAAGGACTAGAACGGATAGCCGACGGAGAAGTGGAACTCGCTGTCGCGCTTGAAGTTGGGATGTGTCAAGGGCCATTTCTCCTGGCCCATGGCGGGATTGTGCGCCTTCATACCCATATCGACGCGCACCAGGAAATACTTGAAGTCAAGACGGATGCCGGCGCCGTAGGCTGCGGCAATCTGCTTGTAGAACTCGTTGAACTTGAAGACGCCTCCCGGCTGGTCCTCATAGTCCTTGATGGTCCAGATGTTACCCGCATCCAGGAAAAGGCCCAATTCCACTACCCAAAACAGCTTGGCCCTGTATTCCAGGTTGATGTCAAAACGGATATCGCCACACTGGTAGATGAAGTTGGAGAGCTTGTCCTTGCTATTGTAGCTGCCGGGGCCTAGCGTGCGCACACCCCAACCGCGGACACTGTTGGCGCCACCGCTATAGAAGCGTTTCTCGAAGGGCAGCACATCGCTGTTGCCATAGGGAATGGCCACACCAGCACCCACATGGAACGCGACGCTCTGACGCCTGTCGAAGTAGTGGGTGAAAGAGTAGTCGGCATCGGCCTTGACATACTGGGAATATCGGATGCCCAAAGCCTTGTAACTGCCGTTTTCGTCAGGTTTCTGTCGCGAGATGTGCGACAGCGCATAGAGCAGGTTGCCCGCCGTCTCGGCATTGGCGCGGATGGTGAACACATTGGGTTGGAACAGCCCCATCTGCTGCACGCTCATCTCGGCCTTGTTGGTGCGGTAGAAGTTGTAACCCATGCGCATGATCAAGTGATCCTGATAGCTGTACAGCAACAAGGGGTTGGTGATGCGGTTAAAAAACTCATCATTGAACTTGGGCACACTGATGAAGCTCATGTCAAACAGCGTGAGCGTGTGGGCAAGGCGACGCGTACGTTCGGCCCACTGGTAGCGCCACGCACCACCGGCAATCACACGCGTGTATTCGGGGCGCGCCTGATAGTCGAAGTTGACCGAGAACACCGTCGAGGCCTGGATTTTACGCTTGAACGAGCGCTTGAGGAACGGAGCCATAAACTTGGGGAACGTGATGCCCAATTCGGTAGAGTACTCGCTGTAGTTGTCGTTAATGAGGCCGCTCAGGTTGCCCGAGATACTCTCGTAGGCCACCTTGGCTTTGGCATTGAGCACCTCGGCACCCTTGAAGATGTTGCGGTGCTGGTAGTCCAATCCCACGCCGAAGCCCAAATCGCCCTCGCTGTTGGTACCCTCGAGCGAGGCCGAGATGCTCTGCGTCTTCTCGGGTTGCAGCAGCACGTAAGCGTCCACCATGAGCACGCCGTCCACCTCGCCAAGTGGGCGGATGTCAATATTGATCTGCTTGAGGACATTCAGGCGACCCAGGGCGCGGTAGGTGCGGTTGATCGACTCGGCGTTATACAGGGCACCCGGCTCGATGTGGTTGCACTCGTCGATGACGTCCAGCCTCAAGTAACGCTCCGGACCCTCAAACACCTTAACACCGCTCTTCATCATCACGGTGTCCTCGCCCATATAGCCCTCATGCATCGCCACCGGATCAAAGTCGGTCACATAGACGACGTCACGCACATAAAACGGGGCGTGCTCGGTATAGTATGGCATATGGTCGTTGTGATAGGGGTCACGGGTTGCCAGGGTGAGGTCCACAGCGCGGGAATCCTGGGCAGTATCGGCCATGAAGGTGATGTACTCCTTGTTGAAGGCGTAATAGCCGTGGTTGCGCAGGTTCTCGGTGATGGTCTGCCGCCACTCGTCCAGGTGGTTGTAGTTCAGCAAATCATTCTGGTGAACATTAAAATGCGCCGAGTCGTCGAGGATGATTGTCCTCAAGACCTCGTCGGGAATGTCATAGGAGATGGAGCGGATGAAATAGGGCTCGCCGAGGGTGATGTCATAGGTCACCTTGGCCTTGCGCTTGGCGCTGTCGGCAACCACATGGCTGGTCACCGTGTTGTTCATGAAGCCCTTGTTGCTCAACGCCATGTGCAGCTGTTCGACACTGGCCTCGGTGAGCGTGCTGTCATAGATGACCGGTGGAGTTCCCACACGCTGAATCCAACGGTTAATCCACTTGGTGCTGTCCTTGCCCGACATGTTGTAGAAGGCCAGTTGCAGCTTGAGGCCACCGAGCACACGGTGGTTGGCATTCTGGCGCAGGTAGTTGGTGAGCTGCGACGCTTCGATGGAGCTATGGCCGTCGGCGATTTTGATGTCCACCTTGTCGAGGAGCAATTTGCCCTGCGGCACGTGCTTGGTCGAGGAACACGACGACAGCACGGCCATGAGCAAACATGCCATGGCCAAACCCATCATCAATCTCTTAACCAAAGGTCCCATTCCCGACAAAACTCCTAACTACTAACTCCTAACTCCTCATTCCTGAAAGTTGGGCTGTGCCTTCTCCAGCAACAGCTGGAAGTCGGGCTCTTCGCGCAACGACTTGATGCCGATGGGCGAGAAGATATCGTCACGCAACAGGCGCAGGCTGCCGTAGCCCTGCTCAATGGCCTGGCGCAAGTAGTCCATCGCCGTGATGTTGTTGCTGCGCAGCGCCATCAGTGCTGCAGCATAGTAAAAGTTCTCTCCGCCAGGCTGTTTCTGCTTGGTCACCTTGTCGAGCCAACCGTACATCTCGTTGTCACGGCCCAGTTCGCTCAAGGCAAAGCCCCTGAAGTCGTAAAGGTCGTCGCTGAAGCGCGCCACGGCATTGAGGTCGTTGAGGGCGGCTTCCTCGTTGCCCAGGCGGCGCAGGGCGAATGCACGAGCGAGGCGCGCCTCGGTGTCGTCGGGGTCATTGGCGACGGCGGCATTGAGATAGCTCAACGCCTCATCCTCGTTGTCCTCACTCGACAGCAGGGCCGCCTTGGTCAACAACATGGGACCGTACTGCGGAGCCACAGCCGCGCAATCGTCCAGCGTGCCCATCGCCTCTTGAGCGTTGCCACCCTGGCCAGCGTGATACTGAGCCAATGCCTTGACCAGGTAATACTCGGGTTGCGACGGATCCTGTTCCAGCGCCTGGCCGATATAGGTCAACGCCTCATCATATCTCGCCAACTCCAGGCAGCACTTGGCCTGGTGGAAGTACAGCACATGGGTGTTATACTCGCCACTGCGCTTCACCCTGCTGAAATCCTGCAATGCTTGGGCATAACGGGTGTGGTCCATCGCGATGTTGGCCCGCAGGTAACGGAACATCATGCCATGGTCGGGAAGGGTCACAGCGAGGCTGTCCAGCGCACCCATCACGCCATCATAGTCACTGTCGCTCAAGTCGAACAGGCGCTGAGCGGCATTACCGCCGTTGCCCACGTTCATGCCCTGCAGCAGGTCGATGACTGCGCTGTAGGTATCCCCCAGTCGGGTAAAGATGTCGGCGCGGTTCTCATACACCTGCGGCTCGGTACGGAACAGTTGCACGGCATTGGAGACCTGCTCGACAGCTTCCTTGGCCTTGCCTCGTGCCAAATAAACCTGTGCCAGGCCATACATCGCGTCATAGTTCATCGACTCGTTGCGCAGGATGGTCTTGAAAGCCTTCTCGGCGGCATCCAGATTGCCCATCTTGAGGTTGGTCTTGGCAATCAGGTCGATACAGGGCAGCGATTTGGGCTGGATTTCCTGTGCCAGGCGCAGGTCGGCGAGCGCGCTGGCATAATCCTGACGGGCGTCACTGATGCGTGCGCGCAGGATGTGCTCGTCAAAGCGCAAGTCCTTGTCGGTCGCGGGCGTGAGCAGCATCGCCTGGTTCAGGTCGGCAAGCGCAGCGGTGTAGTCGCCATTATAATAGTGCTGGTGGGCACGGGCAAACAAGGTGTTGTAGTCCCCGGGCTCCTTGGCGAGCTGTTCGTCATAGACATTCATCACCGCCTCGGTGATTTTGTCCCTCAGGATAGCGTCGCTGCTCTGCGCACCTGCGGTTATTGCCATCAAGGCAATGACCAACGTGAGCAATGTTTTGGCTGATGTCGTCATCATGTGATTATTCTTCTTTCGGTATATTGTCAACTAATCGATTTTGTGGTCGATGCGGTTCATCGCCTCCTTGAGTTGCGACAAGCGCGTCAGGAGGCCTTCAAGCAGGTCAAGGCGCAGCATGTTGGCACCGTCGCTCTTGGCAACCGAGGGGTCTTGATGGGTTTCCAGGAACAGGCCATCGGCACCGGTAGCGATAGCGGCACGCGCCATGGTCTCGATGAGCTCGGGACGGCCGCCAGTCACTCCCCCACCCTGGTTGGGCTGCTGCAGGGAGTGGGTGATGTCAACGATGACGGGGGCGAAGGCCTGCATCACCGGCACACCACGGAAGTCCACCACCAGGTCCTGATAGCCGAAGGTGGTGCCGCGCTCGGTGATGGTCACCTGGTCATTGCCCGCGTCGCGCACCTTCTGCACTGCAAATCGCATGGACTCGGGTGCTAGGAACTGGCCTTTCTTGATATTCACCAAGCGCCCGGTATGGGCAGCAGCGACCAGCAACTCGGTCTGTCGGCACAAGAAGGCGGGAATCTGCAGCACATCGACAAATTCGGCTGCGATGTCGGCCTCCACGGGCTCGTGGATGTCGGTCACCACGGGAATCTTGAAGGTGTCGCCCACCTTGCGCAGGATGCGCAGCGCTTTCTCGTCACCGATGCCGGTAAACGAGTCGATGCGGGAGCGGTTGGCCTTGCGGTAACTGCCCTTGAATACGTAGGGGATACCCAGCGACTGCGTGATTTTCATTGCCTTCTCGGCGATATCCATCGCCATCTCCTCGCCCTCGATCACGCAGGGACCGGCGAGCAGGAAAAAGTTATGTCGGGGCGATGACAGTAATTCGTTCAACAACATATTTTTATTTATTTTTAGTGTGACTTTTTAATCGCGCTTCGCGCGAGAAATTAAACAAATTTGAATTTAAAATTCAGCAAGATGCGTGTTTAATTATATATATAATTATGCTTAATTTCTCGGCCGTCAGGCCGATTGAAAAACTTAGCGGCTTAGCGTGAGGCCTCTACGCACGACAAGGTATGGATGGCGGCAACGGCCATGAGGCCGGCAGTCTCGGTGCGCAGGCGGCTCTCGCCCAACGTCACGGGCACAAAGCCCGCCTCGCGGGAGGCCTGCACCTCCTCGGGGCTGAAGTCGCCCTCGGGCCCGATGAGCAGCAGCACATCCCTGCCGGGTTGATAGGCGGTAGCAATGGTCTGACGCTGCTCTCGCGGCAGCAGCATGTCACAGTAGGCGATGCAGCGCACACCGTCAAACGGCTCGGCGATGACTTTTTCCACAGGCGTCATCTCGTCCAGTAGCGGCAAGGTTGCCTTGAGCGACTGCTTCATTGCCGACACCATAATCTTCTTGAGGCGCTCGGTCTTGACCACCGTGCGCTCGCTGTTGTGGCAGCGCAGGGGGATGATGCGGTCCACGCCCATCTCTACGCACTTCTCCACGAGCCACTCCATGCGGTCCAGATTCTTGGTGGGCGCGATACCCAGCACGATGCGGCATCCCCAGTGGGGCGGCTGATGGCTGCTCTCCAGCACCTCGACGGCACACCGCTTGGGGTGCGCCATCGTGATGCGGCAAGCGTATAGGTTTCCGTTCCCGTCCACCACCTCGATGGTGTCGCCCTCGGCCATGCGCAACACCTTGACGCAGTGCTTGGAATCCTCCTCGCCCAACGTCAATGTGGTTGCTATGTCAGGACAATAGAAACGGTGCATGGACTACTCGTTTAGTGTTTGATGGGTTCGTCGGTGCGGACGTGTTTGTACTTGAACAGGAACATGAACGATACGGCTACCACCAGGGCAAACGTAGCGAAGATGTACCATGCCGTGCTCCAGCTGGAGGCAGTATTGCCCACGAGGAAGCCGTCCTCGGTCCAGTGGCACAGGCTGTTGACGATGGCACCGGCAGCCAGCGTGCCGATAGTGGCACCCAGACCGTTGGTCATCAGCATGAACAGACCCTGGGCCGAAGCCTTGATGTCGGGGGCACACTCCTTGTCCACAAAGATACCGCCCGAGACGTTGAAGAAGTCGAACGCAACGCCATAAACCAGGCAGGACAGCACGATGAGGATGACACCGGGGAAGGCAGGGTTACCGGCACCGAAGAAGCCGAACCTCAATACCCAGGCAAACATGGCAATCAACATCACCACCTTGATGCCGTAACGCTTCAGGAAGAACGGGATCAAGAGGATGCACAGCGCCTCGGCAATCTGCGAGAGCGACACGAGCATGGTGGCATTGTTGGCGCCGAAGGTCTCGGCCATATTGGGATCACTCTTGAAGTGCGTCAGATAAGGCGTGGCAAAACCGTTGGTCACCTGCAGCGACATACCCAGCATTGCCGAGAAGATGAAGAACATCGCCATCTTCTTGGTCTTGAACAGCTTGAAGGCGTTCAGGCCCAGCGACTCGACGAGCGACTTCGACTCTTTCTTCACCAGACGGCAAGCAGGCAAAGTCAGGCAATATGCAAACAGCACGAGGCTCAACAGGCCCGATACCAAGAACTGCATGAAGGTGTACTGGAACTTGTTG
Organism: uncultured Bacteroidales bacterium; assembly: GCA_902787185.1. GTDB lineage: Bacteria > Bacteroidota > Bacteroidia > Bacteroidales > Muribaculaceae > Sodaliphilus. The sequence goes on from CADAFP010000028.1 coordinate 7,113, forward strand.
GCGTTCTCACCAATCGTGAAGCCGAAACTGCCGTTGTCAAGAAACGCACAGTTGACAAACCACATCGTGGCGATGAAGCCAATGGTGCCGAACACGCGGATGGGCGGGAAGTCCTTCTCGGTGTCCATACCGTTCTCCTTGAGGATGGTGAAAGCCACCGTATTGGACAATGCCAGCGTGGGCATATAGAAAGCCACACTCAGCGTGTAGAGGGTAATGAACGCGACTTTGTTAGGCATTGGATTGGCCATACCCATGTATGCCAGACCGATCATCGCCATACCTGCGATAGCATGGCAGATGCCCAACAGACGCTGAGGCTGGATGTACTTGTCGGCCACGATACCCATGAGGGTGGGCATGAAGATGGACACGATACCCTGGATGGCATAGAACCACGCGATCTCTTCACCCATACCGGCTTTTCCAAGATAGTTGCCCATGCAGGTGAGGTAAGCGCCCCACACGGCGAACTCCAGGAAATTCATTACGATGAGTCTTAACTTCAGATTTTTCATACTTCTATAATATTATTGTTTTTAATGATGTTTTTCAAACCTGCAAAGATAGTGATTTTTTAACGATTACTCGCCACTTTGCCCGCCATTAGTTCTCTGGGCAATGATTTTTTGGATTTTGGCGGCTCGCTCATACTCCTCCTTATCGACATAGTGCTGAAGGCGGCGCTCAAGCTTATCGAGGGGCAGGTCCTCAAGGCGCACGGGGCGATGAGGCTTGTAGTTGCCGTCACGACGCCACTCATAGCTGGTGTGCTCCATCACCTCAGGGGTGGTGAAGATGGGGGCACCCGTCCTCAGGGCAATGGCGATGGCGTCGCTGGTACGCGAGTCGATCTCGACGTTAGTCGTGCCGTTGGACGCATAGAGCATCGCGGCAAACACGCCGTCCTTGAAGTTGTAAATCACGACCTTGCGCAACTCAATGCCGTAGATATGGAACAGGCTCACGAACAAGTCATGAGTGAGGGGCCTCGACGGGGTCACCTGCTCGAGGAACACCGCAATCGACTGAGCCTCGGCAGCACCCACGACGATGGGGATGCGCCGCGCCACGTCGGGTGTGCTGTCGGCATTCTCGAGCAGCAACGCATAGGCCCCGGGCTGGACCTCACTGCGCGTGATGCCCAACACCTTCAATTCTATCAAGTTCTCGTTATCCATTTGTCATTTTTTTCTGTTTTCAGTCGTTAGAATTGGGAGTAGAGGAAGGGCTGCACGGTTGCCGTGGCAAACTGGAGCACCAGCTGTATCAGGACGATAAACGACAACAGCTTCACCGCCCAGTGGGCCTCGACAAAACGTTCCCGCAGCTGGTCCCACACGCGACGGGGCACAAAATGCAGGCCGAAGATGATGGCGAGCATCAGGCACCAGGTGAAACGCTTGGTGAAGAAGACGGGGATGTAGGCCGTCTCAAAGTCGGTGAAAATAGTGCTGATGATCCGTCCCGCCGAATGGAAAGACTCGGCACGGAAGAAAATCCACAGGAAAGCGACCAGGCTGAAGGTAATCAGCCACGACACAAAGCGGGTGTAACGGGTGCTCGCGATGGTATCGAGCCACGGCTTGCACAACTTGTGGACACACAAGGCAATACCGTGACCGCCGCCCCACACGACAAACGTCCATGCCGCGCCATGCCACAGGCCACCTAACAACATGGTGACCATGAGGTTGATGTAACGCCGCACGGTGCCCTTGCGGTTACCTCCCAGCGGAATATAGATATAGTCTCGCAGCCACATCGACAATGTGATGTGCCATCGGCGCCAGAACTCCGTCACATTCAACGAGCGGTAGGGATAGTCGAAGTTGATGCCCAGGTTGAAGCCCATGATGCTGCCCAGGCCTATCGCCATATCGCTATAGCCCGAGAAATCACAGTAAATCTGCATCGTGAAGCCCAACACCGCCATCAGCAGCTCCACACCGGTATATCCCGCGGGATTACCGAAGGCGATATTGTTATACTGGGCGATATAGTCGGCAAAGACGGCCTTCTTCAAGATACCCAGCATCACCAGGAACAGGCCGCCGTAAATCATCTCGCGCGTCGCCGGCTTGTTCTCCTGCAGCTGCGGCATGAAGTCACATGCCCTCACGATAGGTCCCGCTACCAGGCACGGGAAATAGGACAGGAAGAAGAGGTAGTCGATATAATCGTCGGTGGGCTGCATCTTACCCTTATACACATCGACGACATAACTGATGGTGCGGAAGGTGTAGAACGACACGCCCACGGGCATAATCAGGTCCAGGGGCTGGAAATTGCCGTGTATCAACTCACCCAAGTTCCACAACAGGAAGTTGCTGTACTTGAAGAACAGCAACACGCTGAGCGACAGCACCAACGACACGGTGAGAGCGATGCGCCGCTGGGTGCGGTTCTTGCTCGAGTCGATGAACTGTGCCACCCACCAGTCGATGAAAGAGGTCGCCACCAGCAGCAGGAAATACCAACCGCTGGACTTGTAGAAGAAGTAGAGGCTGAAGGCGATGACAAACGTCATCATCTTGATGCGACGCGACTTGATGGCAGCATATATCGGCAGGAACACCAGGAACAACAGCCAGAACAGGCCACTGGTGAACAATATCGGTTCGTCGCGGTTAAAGGTGAGCAGCGACAACAGATAGGACATATCTATGGCATTAGTTAACATGCTATCAAACAGGTGGTTGATAAATTACTATATGGTCAGCACGACGGGTTTCCTCGACAGGAGTCTTGAGCTGAATGGGATGAGCGGCATTGGTATTCATCCACTTGACCACGCGGTCCATCCACAGGTGGGCCGACGCGCGCGTGGGATGGGCACCGTCGCGGCTGCGGTCAAAGTGGTCGTTGGCACTCAGGTAGAAACAGCCCTTCCCAAGGTTCTCGGCAAGCAGGTCGTTGATGCCCGTGTCCTTCACCCAGTTGGGGGGACCAATCCACAGGTAAGGAATGTCGCCTATCTCGGCGAGCATCTGTTTCAAGAAGGGTTTACGTGCACGCTTGATGTCAGGGACATACAACTCGTTGGCACCCAGGCAAACAAAGATGTAATTAGGGTGATACTTGTTGATGAGTTTGGTCAGTCGGGCGGTCTCGGCCCAGCACTTGGTGGAACTGCTGTACCAGATGACCTCAACCAGCGTGTGGCCGTTCTTGTGGCAATAGGAAGCCAGTCGCGGTGCCAGGCCCTCAAGCATCGAGTCGCCGATGAAAAGGATGTTCTTGGCTGTGGTGTCCACGGGAGCACGCCACGTGGAGTCCTTGCTGGCGGCCTTGTCCTGGCGCTTGCCTGCTTTGGCAGTGACCGTGGTATCAGTGTCGTCGCAGTCTCCCTGCGCACTCTGTGCAAATGACGCCGTCTTGATTTCCAGACCGCCAATACGGAAGCCGTCGGTCTTGAACGACAAGACGACAAAGAACAGCAGCGCGACGCACAATAGGGCCCACAGTCCCCAGTAATCTTTATTCATTGAGTGTTTCTATCGTGTGTGTGAAAAACAGTGTTATTTCAGTAACTTGATACCTAAGCCGGGACGGTCATGCAAGGTAATCTTGCCGTCCTCAACGGTCATGCCGGTGAAGCGGTCATTGGCGATGAGCAGGTTTCCGTCCAGGTCAGCATAGTCCACGACGGGCGACAGGTTGGCGGCAGCCGTCACGGCACAGGAGGTCTCGGTCATGCAGCCAATCATCACCTTCATGTCGAGGGCGCGGGCAAGCGTCACCATCTTGTGGGCCTCATACAGGCCGGTGCTCTTCATCAGCTTGATGTTGATGCCGTCATACACTCCCTTGAACCTGACGATGTCGGGCAGGCGCTGGAATGCCTCGTCGGCGATGATGGGCAGCGGCGAACGTTCACGCAGCCATGCCGTCTCGTCAATCCACGTCTTGTCGAACGGCTGCTCAACGAAGATGCAGTTATGCTCCTTGAGCCAGTGGCACATTTCCAGGGCGTATTCCTTGTTGTTCCAGCCCTGGTTGCAATCGACGCAGATGGGCACGTCAGGCATCATCTCGTTGATGATGTTGATGGTCGCCTGGTCCTGATCCAAACCCATCTTTGCCTTGATGAGTTTGTAGGGACGAGCCTCTTCAACCTTCTGGCGCACGACCTCGGGGGTGTCGATGCCAATGGTGAAACTGGTCACAGGTGTTTTCTCGGGATTATAGCCCCAAATCTTGTACCAGGGCTGGCCCATGATCTTGCCCAACAGGTCATGCAGGGCGATGTCGATACTGGCCTTGGCGGCACGGTTGTTCTCATCAACCTTATCGACATAGTCCAGAATATCCTCGATGCAGAACGGGTCCTTGAACTGCTCCAGGTCGAGCTTGTTGAGGAACGCGGTCACGCTCTCGACGCTCTCGCCCAGATAGGGAGGCATCGACGCTTCGCCGTAGCCCTTAATGCCCTCATACTCCAGCGTCACCTGAACGTCGGGCGTGGTGGTGCGGCTGTAACGAGCCAGATTGAACGCATGGCGCAGCTTCAGCTCATAAGGGAAGAACGACAGTTTCAGCTTGCCGGTTTTGGCAATCTTGTTGACACGAGGCACTCGGCGAGGCCTTCTGGTAGCACGTTCTACAGCGTCAATCGACACGGGCGATGCGGCGGCGATGGCCGTCAGTCCCATTCCTGCAATAAATTTTCTCCTATCCATATATTCTTGATTTTTAAGTTATTACCAAAACTATCTAATATCTATAATCTATTATCTAATATCTATTATCTTTTATCTCTTATCTAATATCTATTATCTCCCTAAAAGTACCACGGATGGCTCTTCAACGCGGTGATGCCCTTGGTACCCACCATGCCCTTGATGCGGCTGGCGCTCAAGGGGGAATAGAGATAGGGGTAGTCGCTTGCCGTGGGTATCAGGCTGTTGATCTTGACCTGTCCCGAGCAGTGGATGTACTTGCCGTCGCGCAGGTAGATGCCCACGTGCGTCACGCGGCCCGTCTTCTCGTTACCGAAGAACAGCAGGTCGCCCGTCTCATACTGGCGCCAGTCGGTACCCTTCTTCATGATTTTGCCTGTGAGGGCCTGCTGCGAAGCATCGCGTTGCAGGATGATGCCGTTGCTCAGGTAAGCGACTTTGCTCAGGCCCGAGCAGTCGGTCACCTTGGTCGAGGTGCCGCCCCACAGGTAGCTGGAGCCCATCATGCGGCGCGCCGTCTTCTCGATCTGTGCGGCGCTGAAACCCTGCTGGCTCCACTGCGACAGTTCGGCGACATCGGCAGCATCCACCCAGCCCATGCGGCCATCGGGAGTCGCCACCTTGAGCCACTTGCCCTGAGCGGTCTTGTACTCCACGATGTTACCCATCACCAGGTCGCTCACGGTCTCATCACCATGAGGCTCGGTCACCAGTCGCGAATCATAGGCGGTGACAATATAGCGTTTAGCCTTGCGCCAGGTTTTCATCTGGGCCTCGGTCTTGAATGCCAGCGAACTCTCGGGCACATAGGCGATGTAGTCGTCAGCCATCTGCACGCGGTACCATTCCCCACTCTTCTCGAGCACCTTGACAGGGGCACCCATGACGCCCTGCGTGGCAATCTCGGCACTGTGTTTGGGCTCGGTGCGCAGGGTGGCGATACTCAGTTTGACGAGCGCCCACTTGCGGGCAGCGGGTATGCCATTCTCGAGAACGGTAATCTTGTCGGTGTAGCCACTGTAGCCGTTCTTGATCATGGTAGCCAGGATGGCCTTTTTCTGGGCCTCGGTGCCCACAGTACCCGACAACACCCACTTGCCGCCCTGTTGCTTGGCGGTGACATCCCACACGGCCGTACGCTTGTCGGGGGCGATGCGCTGCTTCAGCTCTGCTAATGCCTCGACAGGGGTGATAGCCATGGCCGTCAGACTTGCCAACGCCAATGCCAGTGTGATAATTAACGATTTTATCTTCATAATCCCTTTAGATCTTCACAAAAAAACTAATACCTAAAGACTAATACCTAAAGCCTAAAGCCTAAAGCCTAATACCTAAAGCCTAACAATAGAATTCACTCTCAGATGGCTGTCCCACTTGTCATAGAACAGGTTACCCTTGCGCCACTCAACCTCACCCGGCTGGAAATCGACGGTCTCACTGCGGATATAGGTCTTGGCGGGGCTGAGTTTGTCGCCCACACCCTCGTTGGTGGCCATGCGGTACACGTCGATGCCCGTGGCATAATAATCGTTCAACGAGGTGCCCACGGCACTGCGACCGAAGGACGGGTCGGTGGGAATCCAGCCAATACCCTCAAAGTAGGTCTCACACCAGTCGTGCCAGTTGATCTCGTCGGGGTGCAGCATCCAGCCGCTCTCCCAACGGGCAGGGATGCCCAGCGAGCGCACCAGCGTGATATAGAGCAGTCCCACCTGCCCGCAGTCGCCATGACCGTTCTCGATGACATACTGGGGAATGTTGGCCAGGGTGCTGTATTCACGGGCTCCCGCCCACGGCAGGTTGTGGCCAATCCACTCATAGACCTTGGCGGCCTGCAGCACGGGGTTAGTCTCGTTGCCCACGATTTTGCGGGCCAGGGCGCGCATCTCGTCGGTGATGATGACGTGGCGTGGCTCATCGCCCGTGTAGCGCATGTACACCTCACTGTTTTTGTTATACGGCTCCAGCATGGCGATGAGGTCCTGCTGGCTGTAGTGGCGCTCGCCCACGTCGTAGGAGAAGGTGTACTCAAAGTGCGTGGGCTTGCCCTTCTCGGCCACGGCCTCCATATAGACGGTGTGGTGCAGGCTGCCCTGGCTGAAAGTCACAGGGCGGTTGCTGCTCTCGAGGCGTATGTTCTTTTGGCGCAGGTTCTCATAGGGGAACGGCATCCACACGCGCAACGTCTCGCCTGCGGGCACCGCATCGGCATTAACATCGAGGGTGAAAGTGATGTTGACGTGGCGCCAGTCACGCACGTTGTTCTTGTCGGCGGGCGTACGCATCGCCTCAAGGTAATACTTGCGGCGGGTGAGGAAACTCTCGTGGTTGTCGGCGGCGTTTTGGGCGGCAAACTCCTTGCCCAGCAGCCACAGGTTGCCGACGCTCTTGCGGAACCACATCTCCTTGCCATCGATATTCATCACCTCAAGGGCACGGGTGTCCTTCCAGTGCTGGATTTGCGCATCGGTGGCCTCGGGCATCTTCTCGCGGATGCGTTTCACGCCCTCCTCGGGGGTGATGCGGAAGTCGGTGCGGATGCGCTGCATGATGGTGCGCAACGAGTCGATGCGCACGGCATCGGCCTGACGCACCTGCTTGGGCAGCGACTTCATCACCTTCTCGGCACGGGCAAACTCACCCTGTGCTATCAATTCGTCCACCTGACGCTGCCAGTCAGGGTTAACGGCACTCGCCATAAGCGCCAATGCACTCACTGCCAGCGTGATAAATATCCTGTTGTGTCTCATTTGCTGAAATCTTTAGTTTTAACAAGCAAAATTACACCAATTATTTGACAAAGCACCCATTTTCACCCCAATAATTATCAACAATCACCTCGATAAACAAGCTGAAGGCGGTGTGTCATAATTCTGACTCTGAACTCAACAGTGCTAACGCACGGGAAATTAAGCAAATATGTAAATTAAAACTATAAATATATTAATTATTATACTTAATTTTAAATTTAATTTGCTTAATTTCCCGCCCAACGGGCGGTTATATTGAATAGAATTGAATTATGACACCCCGCCTTCGCGTTTATCGGTATCTTCAGCCCCCTCAATCAGGGGGGTGAGATAACTTTACCTTGCCAAAATCCAGTCAATCAGTCTTGTGACGTCATTATAGTTTCCCGTGCGATTACTCACACGGGAAATTCAAGCAGGAAGGTGGTGTGGAAACCTGGCAAAGGCTCATCGAGCAGTGACATCATGCCGCCCTGCAGGGTGAGCAGGCGGCGACTCAACGACAAACCGATGCCGCTACCCGAGCGCTTGGTGGTAAAGAAGGGGATGAAAATCGAGGAACGCACCTCGGCAGGTATCGGCTCGCCATCGTTGCTGACGTAGAGCGCTACCCTACCCTCGGCATTGCGCCTGCACTCCACGCCGATGGTCTTGGAGCCCGACTCGACAGCATTCTTGATGAGGTTGATGAGGATTTGCCGCAGCAGGTTGGGGTCGGTCTTGACAATGGTTTCGGCAGTGAGGGTGTTGCGCCACTCCACGTCGGGATACAGCTGCTGCACGTCGCTGGCGACGGCAGCGAGATCGACGGGGCGCATGACGGGTTTCTGCAACTCAGAATACTTGCGGTAGCTGTCCACAAAGGAGTTGAGGTGCTGCACCGTGTTGTGGATGGCCAGGATGCCCTCCTCCATGTCGCTGCCCATGACGCTGGGATTGTGCAGCAGTGACTGGCTGATGCTGGCGATGGGAGCGGTGGCGTTCATAATCTCATGCGTGAGCACACGCGTGAGTTTTTCCCACGACTCCACCTCGCCCAGGTTGACCTGCTCGCGCACGTGCTCGCCCAGCCGGTTAAGCGATTCCTGCAAGGCGCGCTCGCCGCTGAACATGTGCCGCGTGGGCAGGCGGAAGGTCAGGTCACGGTTACGTATCGCCTCCTCCATCATGTGGGCACGACGGGCAAGCATGCGCTGATGCCGCCAGAACCATAAGACGGTCAGCGTCACCACCGTCAAGCATAAGATGATCCAAGCGGTATCGCTCATTGCAGTCTTTTCATCTTGTTATATAAGGTCTGGCGGGTGATGCCCAGCATGTCGGCAGCCTTGGTGAGGTTGCCGTGGCAGCGGTCCACAGCGCGGCGGATGTGGTCGGCCTCGACCTCGTCGAGGGTCACCACCTCGTCGGCAGCGTCCAGCACATCCTTGAGCTTGCGCACCAGCTCATCGTTATCCCAGGGCTTGGTGATGAAGTCGGCAGCACCGCGCTTGAGGCCGCGCACGGCGAGCGACACGTCGGCATAGGCGGTAATCAGCACCACGGGCACCTCGGGATGGTGCTTGCGGATGGCCTGCAGCCACATCAGCCCGTCCTGCCCGCTGTTCACGCCCAGGGTGAAGTTCATGTCGAGAAGGACGATGCTCACTTCCTCCTGTTCGAGCACTTTGATGACCCTGTCAGGGGTGGTGAGGGTCAATACTTTTTCAAACGTTCCTGCCAGGCAATACTTCAGCGCCGTGAGTATCGCCTCGTTGTCGTCAACGACTAAAATTGTTCCGTAGTTCTGCATAGTGGCAGCGAAGATACACAAAAATGTCAAAATATTGGACACAATTATGTAAAATTTTTTGACAATCAGCATTTTTCCTCATAAAAAGCATTGACGCTACCATAAGCCAACTGTAATTTTGCATCAGCGAACAGGGAAACACCTCCCGATGTCGCGTGGTTAAATAGAGTAATAATTTTCTTCATACATTTACAGATAATATATAATGAATAAAGAAGGAAGATGTTTCATCTTGGATTTTGGGAAAAAAGCCTAATGAATTGAAATCTAAACATCAACCGTTTATCTATCAAGAATCTCACACACAGATGCAACGAGTCAGTATTCTCATCAATACATGACTCAATTGGAAAAAGGCACTCGCCGCGAGGCGCGCGCCTTTTTTTAATCTATAGCACCTTCAGTTAAATCCCAACCGCACCCACTAAAAAAAGCGACATCCGATTCCACCATCGTGAAACCGGATGCCACCTATAAGTTTTAGGTAATCTTATTCTGATACTATGATGATTTACCTATCACGAGTTGGTACAGTAAAGGTCTCCGTCTCATTACCATTCCCGCCAGTAGACCATTCTGATAGCGTAACATCCACACGAGATCCTGACCCTGGATCGCCATGAGGAATAATTATTCTACCTCCAGGAACTGGATGTTTAGTCGCGCTCTTTTCAGAAAGCATTTTATCTGGATCAAAATCAGGGCGTTGCGGAATTACAGGACTACTTTTCAGGTTTGAAAAATCAATTACCTTCTTAAACTCGTGTTTTATTCGAAGTGGAGTCTGATGAGTAGACACGCCATTACGCTCAGAAACACTAGTCTGAACAGCAGTCTTGTTCTTTGCATCCACAGTGATGTCATCATCACTCACCTGTGCGGGACTGGCCATCATGGCTAAACCCACACCAAAACAACACAGAAAAGCAATCATCAATTTTTTCATAATTCTATCTGTTTAGATTTTATACATCTGTTAATTATACTCATTAAAATATTATGTATCTCACAACCAATAATGCTATACATTAATTTTTGATGCTACAAATTTAGCACCACTAAAAGATATATCCAAATTAATCACCACAATTTAATACATTTTTAATAATATTATAGATTAATTAACTTTATATCAGTTGTGCATTCTTCAAAGGTGATTTTACCCTTCCCGGTCAATACATGACAACCAATCACCTGGAAATGTACCGATTCTTAGAGGCTTTTATGGCTTAATTGTAAAAAAATTAGACACTAAACTGTAAAAAATTTTGACAGTCGCCATTTTTGTATGCAGCAGAGCTTGCAGAATTGAGACTCTTTTACTAATTTTGCATGATCAAAATGGCTAACCATTTCTCCATTAAATTGCAAATTATTTTAATTATCCACAGAACGTGTCCGATGGGAGATTCAGACACTTTTCATAGTAATTAAACTGAATATTAATTAATGTCATCCGCAAATATTCATCAATTGACTTTTATCTGTTTTTTGATTTCTCGCGCCAAGCGCAACAATTGAATAAGATAATTGAATTGACAACTTACTCTCACGGGCATTCTCAAGGCCACGACAGGGGAAATGTGTCAAAAAATTTGACAATAATTCGCATAAATGACCAACAGCCGTACTTTTTTCGGTCAAAACGCTTGATGCTTCAATAGAGGCTTTGTACATTTGCGTCAACAATACAGTCCATCCGTCTCTAAAAAAAACTCATCACCGATGACTGAGATTTTCAAGAATATCATCTATATGGCTCGCCGCTTTAAGCTGGCAACCGCTTTTAACCTATTGGGATTGATTGTGGCATTTGCTGCATTCTACCTGATGATGACACAGGTCATATACCAAGCCACCTATAACCATGATGTAGAAGATTGCGAGCAACTATACAGAATTGATACCGATTACAGAAATAACCATGGCTTGTACAGTGACGGGGGCTTCTACCCTATTGCCCGTGTTTTGGACAGTATGCCCGAAGTGGAATCATATTCACTGATGTATCGCATCTATGACGACGATCCTGTTGTTGCAGACTACTACAAGCAGTCCTTTTTGAGAAAAGATGGTGATACCATCAAATTTACTCACGAATTCTACTGCAACGAGACCGCAGTCAGCACTCTTGCCAGCAGAAGCCAAGTATTAAAAGGAAGCATTGATTGGAGAGATACTATTCATAATCCATACCCCAAACGGCGAGGTATCATCATCCCTGCAAGCATTGCCATGGATTATTTTGGGTCTATTGATGTAGTTGGCGACTCGATGATGGTGATTTCTCAAGATCAGACTATCCCGTGGACTATTCGAGGAGTTTACCAAAATTTTCCCGAAAACAGCGAATTAAAAAACTGCGTATATAGAATGATAACAGATGCTGATAAAGAGGCTTTCAAATATGATCTCACACCTTCCTTTAGATGCATCATTAAGTTTAAACAAGCCCCCCACGACGTGGAGGCTATGAACAACAGCCTAAAACTAAGCCTCTTAGACTTGATAGACAAAGAGGGCTGGGACAATTATGCTGAAGCATCCGGCATTTCAGTACAAAGCCTGAAACAATTCATCAACGATATGCATATCAGCCTCACACCGCTGAAGGAGAGCTTCTTTGTAACGAAAACCCTTAGTTCAGGAGAGCATGGTATTAAGCCGATGTTTGATATTTTGGAACTTGCCTGCCTGTTACTCATCATATTCGCGGCCATCCATTTCCTGAATTTTGCGCTTGTTGAAAGTCCCATGCGCATCCGCGGCATCAACACCAGGCTGGTGTTGGGCGCCTCACGGCATTCCCTGCAGCGGGGCATCATTTTGGAATGTGCCATCACATCTGTTATTGCATGTGTCATTGCTCTCATAATCTGTGGCGCTTTATCCTCATGGTCCTCTGTTGACCAACTGATTGATGGCACTCTCGAATTGCACAGACATGGGATGCTTGTTTTAGGCACAATCGCCGTAGCGGGTGCCGTCGGCGTCGTTGCTGGAATGTATCCAGCCTCTTTTGCCACTTCTTTTACACCGGCTATGGCACTCAAGGGGATTTTCGGTCTTACACCTCAGGGACACAGACTTCGCAAGGTCATCTTAGGCTTCCAGCTCTTCGTCTCTTTCCTGATGGCAATCTACATGGCCACCCTGATTCATGAATGGCTATATATCTTGAATTCCAATTACGGTTACAATAAGAGTAATGTTCATATTTCCTCACTGCCTCTTACTACCAGCGACATTAAAAAGCAGGAAATCTTTAAGGAGCTGGCCTCTTTGCCTGGAGTCAAGGGCGTATCATTCTCTGATGGCACCTTGGGGTTATCTGACAGCCATGGTGGAGAACCCTTAGAATTACACGGTCACAGCTTGAACTTAGACTATTCTTTGGTTGACTGCCACTATATGATCGACATGGGGATTGACATCATTGAAGGCCGACATTTCATTCCTGAAGACACGGCTGCAATCATTTTCAACAAGGCAGCACACGAGCAATTGGATTGGATAACGCTCGGCATGAAAATTCCGCCCATAATGGGAGAAGACAGCTTGACGATTGTCGGTTTCTGCGATAACATCCGCTATAACACCACACGCTTCAATAACAATCAGCCGTTCGCCTTTATCGTTGAAGCTGGAAGCGAATGGTATCTAAGCACACTGAATGTTAACATCGACAGCAATACTGAGTCTAAGACACTCGACAAGGCCAATGCCATCTTGCAAAAACATTTAGGCAAAGAAGCCAAACCGCTGATGTCGTTTGACTCTAAGCTTCAAGAGACCTATGAGACGGAGTTCCGCTATTTCAAGTGGATTTTCATCATCAGTCTTGCCTGCACATTAATCACTTTGATTGGGGTGTTCTGTCTGACTATGTTTGAGACGGAGTACCGCCGCAAGGAAATCGGCATCCGCAAGGTGGCGGGAGCCAAATCGGGCGAAATCATCTTGATGCTGTGCCGCCAATACATCCCGTCGATTCTTATCAGCTTTGCGGTTGCGGCTCCCATCGCCTACATCTGTGGCGAGCAGACGCTTGCCTACTTTGCCGAACATACGCCCATCCATTGGTGGATTTACCCGTTGGCGCTTTTGATTGTGGGTGGCATCGTGATGTCAACCATCCTGCTGCAAAGCTGGCGGGCCGCCCACGAGAATCCCGTGAACAGCATCAAGACCGAGTGATGACAGTGAGGCGTTACTTCACATGATTAATCAGAAACCAAAACAAAATAACAAGAATATGATACAGGTCAGTAATTTAAAGAAAGTGTTTCATTACGGTGATGTCTATACCGTAGCGTTAGGCGGCATCGACATGGAAGTCGATGATGGCGAATTCGTTGCCATTATGGGACCGTCGGGCTGCGGCAAGACGACGTTGCTCAACATTCTGGGACTGCTCGACAACCCCAGCGAGGGGAACTACCTGCTCGACGGCGTGGAGGTGGCGCGACTCAAGGAGAGCCAGCGCACCGACCTGCGCAAGGGGAAAATCGGCTTTGTGTTCCAGAGCTTCAACCTCATCGACGAACTCACCGTGGAGCAGAATGTGGAATTGCCGCTCAAGTACATGGGCGTGCCCCAGAACCAGCGCAAGGAGAAAGTGTCCAAGATGCTGCGTCGTATGAACATCTCACACCGCGCCAAGCACTTCCCCAACCAGCTCTCTGGAGGACAGCAGCAACGCGTGGCCATCGCGCGCGCCGTGGTATGCGAGCCCAAACTCATCCTCGCCGATGAGCCGACCGGTAACCTCGACTCCAAGAACGGCAAGGAGGTGATGGAACTGCTCTCGCAACTCAACGACGATGGAACCACCATCATCATGGTGACCCACTCACAGCGCGACGCCAACTATGCCCATCGCATCATCAACATGATGGACGGCTTCCTGGTAGAGAAAACCAACCTGTAACCAGGCCACTGGCTAAAAAGTGTAAAAAAATTAGACAATTTTTATCAAAAAACAACAGTTTTGGTCATTTTATCGATAAAAAGCCTGTGTTCGGCATGATATTTGCAGGATATGTTAACAAAACAACGCCGGTTACGGCATCATTAATTAACACTTTAAAACTTACGACTATGTACGCTATTATCGCTTTCGCTACGCTGGTTGTCACGGCAATCGTTAGCCTGTTCTAAGGAATCTGATCTTAACCCCTATCAACATATGAGGGTGTGGCACGACAAAAGGTGCTACACCTTTATTGTTTCTTCTCCAGCAGGGCGACGTTCTCGACGTGGTGGGTGTGGGGGAACATGTCCACAGGCTGAATCTCCACGACGCGGTATTTCTCGTCGAGCATGGCCACGTCGCGCGCCTGGGTGGCAGGATTGCAGCTCACATAGACGAGGCGCTGGGGCTCGGCGTTGAGGATGACCTTGACCACGTCCTCGTGCATGCCGGCTCGCGGCGGGTCGATAATCATCACCTCGGGGCGGCCATGCTCGGCAATGAAGCCGTCGGTGAGCACATCCTTCATGTCGCCGGCATAGAACAGGGTGTTCTCGATGCCGTTGACGCGGGAATTGAGTTTGGCGTCCTCGATGGCCTCGGGGACATACTCGATGCCGATGACCTGACGGGCCTGGCGAGCCACAAAGTTGGCGATGGTGCCCGTACCGGTATAGAGGTCATAGACGAGCTCCTCGCCCGTGAGGGCGGCCATGCGGCGCGCCACTTTGTAGAGTTCATAGGCTTGGCGTGAGTTGGTCTGGTAGAAAGACTTGGGACCGACACGGAACTTCAGCCCCTCCATTTCCTCCTCGATATAGTCGCGGCCGCTGTAGGTGATGAACTCCTGGTCAGCAAGCGAGTCGTTGACCTTGAGGTTGACGACATAGAGCAGCGACGTGATCTGCGGGAAACGGTCACGCACAGCGCTCATCACGTCCTCGATAGCAGCACGGTCATCCTGGCCGAACACAATGACCTCCATCACCTCGCCCGTGCTGGCGGTACGCGTCATGGTCATGCGGATAAAGCCCTGCTGCCCGCGGATGTCATAGAATGAGTAACCCTTCTCGACACACAGGTTGCGGATAAACAGGCGCATCTCGTTGCTGATGTCGTCCTGCAGCCAGCAGCGCTTGATGTCCAGCACCTTGTCAAAGGCTCCGGGAATGTGGAAGCCCGCAGCGTTACGGTCGGGAAACTCGGCACCGCTCTCAAGCTGCTCACGGGTGAGCCAGCACTTGTTAGAGAAAGTGAATTCCAACTTGTTGCGGTAATGCGTCGTCACTGCCGAGCCCAAGATGGGGTTGATGGCGGGAATGGGCACCTTGGCGATGCGCTCCATCGCGTCAACCACCTGCTGCTGCTTGCACTGCAACTGATACTCATAGGGCAGATGCTGCCACTTGCAGCCGCCGCACAGGCCAAAGTGCTCGCACATCGGCTCCACGCGCAACGGGCTGGGCTTGAACAAACGCTCGATATGTCCCTCGGCAAAGCTATGCTTCTTGCGGTCAATCTTCAAGTCAATGACATCGCCAGGAGCGCCAAACGGCACAAACACCACCAGGTCGTTCCACCGCCCAAGACTCTTACCCTCGGCCGCCACGCCCGTAATCTCAAACCCCTCAATAACCGGAATATCTTTCTTCTTCTTTCTCATAATCGCCCACAAAGGTACAACAAGTTGAAGACAAAAAAGACAAGAAATACAAAATAATCCATCTTACTCGCCGATGGTGGCGGTGACGTAGTTGCGGGGGAGGCCGAGGGAGACGGCAGTGTCGATGTCGCGGTTCATGTCGTCGCGCTGGAAGCGGAGTTTGTTTAATTTGGCGCGCAATACATATAAATATGGGTCGTCGGGAGTCATTTCCAGAGCGGCGCGGATGTCGGCGGCGGCGTCATTGAGTTTCTTCATGGCGAGGTAGCAGTCAGCGCGATGAGCGAGCAGTTGGGCGCTGGGCTGGACCTTGATGACCTGAGTGAAGAGTTCGGCGGCGCGGGCGTGGTTGCCGCTGCGTTTGTGCAACAGGCCCATGCCCTCGTGATAGAGGCCCGAATTGGGGTTGATGCGCTTGATCTCGGTGAAATAATCCTCAGCAAGTTTGGTGTCGCCACGTTCCATCGCCAGGACGCCGAGCGAGTAACGTGCTTCGGTATCATACATGTCGAGTTCGCACACGCGCTCATAGTCGGCAATCGCGAGCGGCACGCTATCCATCTGGACGTAGAGGGCGGCGCGGTTCAACAGCAGCGTCACCGCATGAGGCGTCATGTCGAGGGCAAGAGAGTAGTTCTTGACCGCTTCGGCCAGTTTTCCCTGATAACGCTGCAGGGTGGCGATATTGCTCAATATCATCGAGTTGCTGGGATTTTCGGGCTCTTCCTTGAAGGCCTTGAGCAGCCATTGTTCGGCGACGGCCCAGTCGTGGCTGTAAATGTAGGTCTGCGCCGAGTCGATATATTGGAAATAAGGTGTGTCGGTGTCAATGTCGTTAAGTAACGGGGTCTGGGCTTTCTGCTCTTTGGGTTTCAAGCCCTGCGGCACCTTCAGGTTCTCTTTGCCCACAGCATCAATCACCTGACCAGCAGCATGTCCCGCCACAAACAAAGTGACAAAGACAGCCACCAACCGCCCAACAAACCAATATTTTAAAATCTTTCTCAAAACTCCAAACTCCTCACTATTATCTATTATCTATTATCTGTTATCTGTTAACTATTAACTGTTAACTATTAACGTGTACATCCATCTGCGGGAACGGGAAGCGGATGCCATGCTGCGGGAACTGCTTGTAAATCTTCTCGTTCACATCATAGAGGACGCCCCAATAGTTGGGAATCTCGGTCCACGCCCTCACGACGAGCGTCACCTGGCTCTCGTCAAGGCTCTCGACGTTGACCGAAGGCTTATAGTCGGGCTTGGGAAGCATGGCGGCAAGTTTCGCCTCATGCTCCTCACGCAACTCCTCGGCGCGGCGACGGTGCCAGTGGAACAGGCGTTTCCACCAGGGCATGGGCAGCGTTTCGCGTTCCTCGTGGGTCTCCTCGACGGGCTCTTCGGTCTCCTTGACGTCGGCATCGGTGTGGACGATGCGCGGGTCGGCGGCAAGGATGTCGAGAGCGACCTTGCGGGCGGCATCCACGTCATCGCCATAGCTGATGCCCACGCGCCACTCCACGCGGTGGTAAGGCTCGGCACTGAAGTTCTTCAGCGAACTGGTGGCCAGGCCACCGTTAGGGATGACAATGCGGTCATTATTATAGGTGTTGATGACCGTGTTAAAAATCTGGATTTCACGCACCGTACCCTTCAGTTCACCAAACTCTATATAATCACCTACTTTATAGGGCTTTAACAGCAGGATGAGCACACCACCGGCAAAGTTCTGCAGCGTGCCGCTCAACGCCATGCCGATAGCGACGCCGGCACTGGCAAAGATGGCGATGAACGAACTGGTCTCGATGCCCAGCACACCGATAACCGTGATGATGAGCAGGAACAGCAGTGTGATCTTGATGAACGACAGCAAGAACGACGCCAGCGAACGGTCAAAGTCCTTGCGCACCATGATGGCACGCACCACGCTGTAAATCTTGTTGATAATGAACTTGCCGATGTAGAAAATCAGGATAGCGGCAAGGATGCGTAACCCGAGCGAAACCAGCTGGCTCGACAGCGACGTCACCAGGCTGCCCAGGTCCAAATACTTGAACTGGTCAACAAGTTTGCCAGGAGTCATTGCCGCAATCGAGTCGGGATGCAACTTGGTGGCCAGCGAGTCCACTTGGGACGTCACCGCATTGGTCGCCTCCTGTATCTTGTTGGCCGCCACCGTGTCGGGTGACGCCACCGGAATCTGCAATAATATCTTGTCTATCATCATCAATCTATTTTATCTAACGGCGGCAAAGATAGTGAAAGCCCTTCAAAAAAAAGATTAAATCCCCGCTAAATAACGTGAACACGCCCTGAAAAGCGACCTTGACATGCGAGCCAATAGCCCGCTTGTCCATAACAAACCTCTCCAGGCAAGGCCAATGCAAGGGTATCGTTTAAAAATCGTCATTTTATAATGATAATGGTTGTTGTGAGCTCATTTTTTGTACTTTTGCAGGCCGAACGGTGCCCATCATCTGGATAGATTGGGCTCCAATCGATTGAATCTGAATATTTTAGTAGAACAAATACACGTTATTATGAAAAAGAATCTTTTGATTGCTATGGCCGCCATCGTGGCCGCTTTGACGTTGAATGCACAAGAAGAAGTGCAACCCTATTTCACTGTTGACCAACTGCCTGACCTCATCAAGTGCCTGCCCGCTCCCCCCGCATTTGACAGCCCTGAGTTTGCCAACGACATGATGCGCTTTTCTTGGGGAAAACAGCAGCGTCTGAACCCCGAGCGCGCCGAGATTGCCAAGCGCGACGCCGTGTGGTCCTACGAGGCCCTGCTTGCCGAGTTTGACGTGCCCTTTGGCCTGCACATCAGCCCTGAGAACACGCCCGAAATCTGGAAACTGATGGTTACCAGCATGACCACCACCGATGCCATGCGCGTCGCCCCCAAGGCCTTCTACCACCGCCAGCGCCCCTTTGAGCGTTTTCAGGACAAGATGCTCACCGACGAAGAGGCCGAACTGACTGGCGAAGGCTCCTACCCCTCGGGCCACACCATGCGCGGATGGACCGCCGCCTTGCTGCTCGCCGAAATCAACCCTGCCGCTGCCGACACCATATTTGCCCGCGGATGGATGTACGGCGAGAGCCGCGTGATTGTGGGCGCCCACTGGCAGAGCGACGTGGACGCAAGCCGCGTGGCAGCCAGCATCGGCTACTGCGCCCTACACAACAGCCCCGAATTCCGTGAGCAGATGGCAAAGGCCCAGAACGAGTACCTCGAGAAGACAGGCCAGACCTCAAGCATCGGCGAGATGACTGCCCCTGAATCCAATTATCCGAGCCAGGCCTATTGTCTTGACGGCGTCAAGGCCACCCCCGACACCCGCGGCATCATCATCCAAAACGGCCAAAAAGTGATTAAGCATTAACCCACGCCATTCCTGCGTTTTCCAGCGGTTGGAGAAAGTGTTACCTGATGACACCGCTTTCTCCAACCGCTGCTTTTATGACAAAAAAACAAGCGTCGTTTTCACCAATTTTCTAAGATTATTTTTTGTTCCAATATATTTCACTACCTTTGCACCCAAATTTGAGATAGTACATTAATAAAAATGAAAAAATTCAACGAGCATAACGGGTTTAACCTGTCGGATATCAACAAGGAAGTCCTGCAGATGTGGGACAAGGAAGATGTGTTTGGACGCAGCATCAGCGAGCGCGAGGGCGCTCCCGCTTATGTGTTCTATGAGGGTCCCCCCAGCGCCAACGGCATGCCGGGCATCCACCACGTGATGGCAAGGACCATTAAGGACATCTTCTGCCGCTACAAGACCATGCAGGGATTCCAGGTGCTGCGCAAGGCCGGTTGGGACACCCACGGCCTGCCTGTGGAACTGGGTGTGGAAAAAGCATTGGGTATCACCAAGGAAGATATCGGCAAGAAAATCTCGGTAGATGAATACAACGCCACCTGCCGCAAGGAGGTGATGAAATATACCCGCGAGTGGGAAGACCTGACCCACCGCATGGGCTACTGGGTGGATATGCAGAACCCCTACATCACCTACAAGAACAGCTACATCGAGAGCCTGTGGTGGCTCTTGAAGCAACTCTACAACAAGGGGCTGCTCTACAAGGGCTACACCATCCAGCCCTACTCGCCTGCCGCTGGCACGGGCCTCAGCTCACATGAGTTGAACATGCCCGGCTGCTACCGCGACGTGAAGGACCAGACAGTAACCGCCCAGTTCACCGTGTTGAGCGGTGAAGAGCACCCCGTGATAAAGGCTGTCTGCGAGGCCGCCGACGAGGGCTTCAACGACGTTTACGTGCTGGCATGGACGACCACCCCGTGGACCCTGCCGAGCAACACCGCCCTGTGTGTGGGCAACAAGATTGACTATGTCGCTGTAGAGAGTTTCAACCCCTATAACGGCAAGCCGGCCGTCTACCTGCTTGCCGAGGCACGCGTTGACGCCTACTTCAAGGCCGACGGCAAGGACCAGCCGCTGGAGTATAACGCTGGCGACAAGATTGTGCCCTGGAAGGTCATCGCCCAGTTCAAAGGCCAGGACCTGCTGGAGATGCGTTATGCACAGCTGTTCCCGTGGGTAAAACCCGTGGACAAGATTGACGGCAAGGTTGTGGGTAACGACAACGGTTTCCGCGTCATCCCCGGTGACTATGTGACCACCGAGGACGGTACCGGTATCGTGCACATCGCTCCCACCTTTGGTGCCGACGATGCCCGCGTGGCCAAGGCTGCCGGCATCCCCACCGGCAAATACTACCTCATCGACGACCTTGACGAGGACTTCGTCAGGGATTTCGTCAATGTGGAGCTGTACAGCGAATATGCTGGCCGCTGGGTGAAGAATGCCTATGACCCGCAATATACCGTTGGAGGCAAGTTTGACGAGGCTGCCGCCACCAAGGCCGAGGACCTGAACATCTACATCTGCATCCGCATGAAGCAGGAAGGCACCGCCTTCAAGATGGAGAAGCACACCCACAACTATCCCCACTGCTGGCGCACCGACAAGCCCGTGCTCTACTACCCGCTGGACAGCTGGTTCATC
>CADAFP010000029.1 GCA_902787185.1 uncultured Bacteroidales bacterium
TGATCCACAACAGGTAGCACATGGGGATGCGACCCTTGAAGACGTCGTTGGCACGACGCAGGGCGTCGAACGAGAAGGTCTGCAGGATGACGCGGCCGCGGGTGTTACCCACGTTCACCTTGCCGTTCCTGTAGAAGGGCTGGTCGCCGGGATCGTTGGTGATGATGTTCCAACCCTGCTCGGCCAGCACGTCATACACGCGCTGCTCCATGTTGCCGGGGTTGAGCCAGCTCTCCTTGAACTCGACATAGATGCCGGGGCGGTTGCCGGTGTCCTCGGGGTCAGCCTCATAGGCGTTGGCGAAGTCGTACTCGATGAAGTCCATATACTTGGCGTTGTACTGGCCCTTGGCCTTGATGGCATTGTAAATCTGTTCCAGGGTCATACCCTTGTACTCGTCCTTCACCTTGTAGGTGAGAATGCGGCGGCCATTGGCGTCGCGGATGAGGCGCTTACCCTGTGCATAGGCAATCTGGTCCTGGATGGCGCTGATGTACAGGCCATTGCTGTAAACGATGTGGCCGTTCTCAAAGCGACCGTTCTCGGTAGCCTTGAAGGTGGGACGGGCCTGCTCCAGCGAGCTCTCGTTGAACCAGCTACCGGCATCGAGCATGAGCAGCTCAGCGTAGTAGTAGCTCAGCGTGTAGAACGGGCGGAAGGCGGCCATGTCACGGCCATACTGTGCCTCGGCGTCTGCGCGCGAGAAGCCCAGGCTCATGTAGAAGTCAACACGGCTGGCGGGAACGTTCTCACTGAAGACGTTCTCGATGTTGGTGGTGCGCTTCAGGTTCTCGTCGTGGTTGGCCAGGACGATACCGTCCTTGGTGCACTGCACGTCGCTCTCGAGGTAGTCGGCACCCATCTCACGGGCCCAACGCCACGATGCCTCGGTCTCCTCGGGAGCCCAGAAGGTGGAGCCGCGGTGTGCGATAACGGCATACAGGGGCACATAATCACGAACCTTAGCCAGGTCGTCGTTCAGCACCTGAACCTCGACGCGCTTGGCGTCAAGCTTCTCATTGGTGAACTGCTGTTCTTCCTCACATGAGGTGAAGGTTGCGAGCACAACTGCGCTCAACAAACCTACTCTAACGAGATTTTTAAACATAAGTGTAAATGATTTAATGAATAATTATTGTGATAATTGATTATTTCTTATCCTCGATGTGCTCGCCCTTGCGGTCGGCAACCAGATACTGCTCCTCCTTGTAGGTCAGGGCCATGAAGAAGATGGCCAGCACACAGGCTCCGATGAGCAAGAGGAAATAATTGGTGAAGTTATAGCCGGCGGCACTCTTGGCCATCTTGAGCACGTAGCCCAGAACGGTGTTGGCCAGGATGCTGGTACCCAGCACATAGCCCATGAAGCCAGTCAGTCCGGCAGCGGTGCCCGCTGCATTCTTCGGTGCCAGGTCAAGAGCCTGTACGCCAATGAGCATGACGGGGCCGTAAATCAGGAAACCGATGGCAATCAGACAGCCGACAACCACCCAGAAGTCGTTGATGAACTGCCAATAGACAACAATCACGGCAATGATGATGGCCATGAATAGCATCGTGGGCATCGCGCGGCGGCCCTTGAAGACCTTGTCGCTCAGCCAGCCGCAGAAGATGGTGCCGGGGATGGCGGCAAACTCAAACGCGAAGTAGGCCCATCCGGCGCTCTTGAGGTCGGCACCCTGGGTGTCGAGAATCTTGGGAGCCCAGTCCAGGCAACCGTAGCGCACCATATAGATAAAGGAGTTGGCCAGGGCAATGTACCACAGGAACTTGTTGGACAACACGGTGCGGAAGATTTCCTTAACCGAGAGCGACTGCTCGCTCTTCTTCTCGTCATAGTTCTTGGAGGCAGAGCCGCTCCACTTCTCAATCGAGGGCAGGCCGCAGGACTGAGGCGTGTCACGAATCAGCACGTAGGCGATGATGGCAATCAGGATGGCCACAGCGGCGGGGAAGGCATAGGTGCCGATCAGGAAGTAGAGATCCTTGTTCTCGCCGAAGAACCAGTGACCGAACCACAGCGCGCCATAACCGGCCATGGGGCCGACGAGGGCGCCACCCACGTTGTGGGCGCAGTTCCACACGCTCATCCATGTGCCGCGTTCCTTGATAGAGAACCAGCGCGTCATCACGCGTCCGCACGGAGGCCAGCCCATACCTTGGAACCAGCCCACAAGGAAGTTGAACACACCCATCAGGGTGATAGCCAATCCCTTGTTCTCGGGGCCGATGGCCACAACGGGCACAATCATGAACAACATGGCGATGGCCGACAGGATCAAGCCCAAAGGCAAGAAGCGGCGCGCATTGCTGCGGTCGCTCACGCTGGCCATGACAAACTTGGAGATACCGTAGGCCAAGGCATTCATTGCCATGGCGCCACCGAGTTCGGCCTCGTTAAATCCGAGCTCGCCCAGAGGCGCAACCGCCATTGAGAGGTTCTTTCTCACCAGGTAGAAGCCGGCATAGCCGATGAAGATGCCGACAAAGACCTGCCAACGCAGTCTCTTGTAGCGGGCATCGGCTTCGGGGCCGGTCTGTTCCGGCTTATAGGCCGGAGGTGCTAAAAAACTTGCCATAATTACTTTAAGTTTTAATTTTTAAATTATTGATTGATAGTTAAATATTGTAATAGTCAAGTTATCACTAATCACTAATCAAATTAGCCTTACGTGTGGCCTCCACGTCGAGGGCATCGGCCAGGACGCTGATGGGATTCTCGACGGGCAGTCCGGTGGACATCTCAATCTGCCACTTGCAGGTCTCGCAGTCGGTGGTGACGGCTTCGACCTGAGCCTCCTCGATGCTCTTGAACAGGATGGAACCGATGGCCTGTGAGCGCTCGTAGTTCTCCTTTTTAAAGCCATAGGTGCCCGAGATGCCGCAGCACTCCTGTTCCAGTTCCACCAGGTCGAGACCTGGAATCATGCGCAACAGTTCAATGCTGTACAGTTGCCAGCCCATGCGCTGCATGTGACAAGCGGTGTGATAGGCCAGACGGCGCTTATAGTTTTGCTTGAAGATGAGTTTGATTTTCTCTTCATCCACAAGTCGGTAGATAAATCTTGTGGCGAGGCTGATGCTGTCGCGCACGTCCGCGTTGTCGATGCCGAGCATCGAAGGATACTCGTCGCGCATGTTGAACGTGCAACTCGAGCTGGTGGTGATCACCTCGCGCTTGTCGCGGCTCACCGACGCACGTATGCTGTCGATATTGACGCGGCCCTGGCGCTTGGCCTGCTTGTACAGTCCGTTGGCGATGAGCGCCACGCCGCAGCACTGCTCCTTGTCAAGCAGGTGCACGCCGTAGCCCACAGCATTCATCAGCTTGACCAGGTCCTGACCTAATTTGGGAAAATTGTAATTGACATAGCAGCCGTGGAAGTAGCTCACATGGTTGGGGAAGGCGTCTTGGTCCTTAGCTGCGTGGCGCTTGAACCATGTGGTGAACTTCTGACGGCTGTAGGCGGGGAAGGTGCGGTGCTTGTCGATGGCCATCATGCTGTGCATCACCCACTTGGTGGGCTTGAGGCCCAAGGTGGTGTTGGCGACGGGAGCCACAAGGTTGGCCATGGTGCCCAGCAGGTCGGTGTTGGCGAGCAGCGTGTCGCGCAGGGTGGCGCGGCGGCCTTCGCTGGCGCTCATGCGGGCGTGTTGGATGATGTCGGCAATGTGGACGCCGCTGGGGCAAGCGATTTCGCAACGCTTGCAGTTCAGGCACAGCTTCAGCGCCTTGTCATAGTAGGCGGGATCCTTCAAGCGGTAACGTTCGCCGTCGGGGCCGGCCTGTTTGGGGCCAGGGTAGTCGGTCGTTACGGCGGCTACGGGGCACACGGTGGTACAGATGCTGCACTTGGTGCACTGCTCAAAGTTGTTCTCGCTGAGGTTGCAGATTTGCATTCGTTCAGCCATAATATCCCATTAAAAATTTATCAATCAAATCGTTATCTATCGAAGTCTATATCTTTTATTGAAGTTTTCCAACTTCATTTGACCGCTTGTTGTCGGGGCGGTCAGCCCTTGATGATGTGGTCGTTTACCGCAAGTGCTGTCAACATCGACACGCCGGTGCCGTCGCCCATTTTCACGGCGTCGTGTCCGCTCAGGACCGAGCCGATGGCATGGAGGTTCTCGATGACTTGGCCCTGCTTGAGGCAGCGCAGCTCGCCGTCGGTGGCGACGCCAAAGCGCGAGTAGGCCTGCGGCTCCAGTATCCCGAAGCGGGTCCAGCGGTCAGGATCGCTGTCGGCATCCACGTCCACGCCCAGCACGGGTTCATAGACGCGCTCATAGTCGGCAACCAGGCCGCGGCTGATAAACGAACCGGTAGCGAGCACAAAGTGGTCGGCTTTCAGCGGCATGTCGGCGAGTTTGGCGGTGCTGACGCTGGTCAGGCGGTTTCCGTCAAAGGTGCCGCTCACGGCGCTGTCACCCATCAGATAGGTGCCGCCCAGCATCTTGAAGTAATGGCGCAGCTGCTTCATCATCCTCATGCCTGCCACGGCGGGCGGCAGCGTGGCGACGAGGCGCAAGGGCTTGTGCGTCATCGCTTGCAGCGTCTGGAAGTCGCTGTCGTCGTTCTGTCCCAGCACGCTGGGCAGCAGCACGAGGTCGGCGTCGGTGGCCAGCTGGTTGATTTGGTCGGCCATACGTTGCATGGCGGCATTGCTCATCATGCGCTTGCTCAGGCTGGTGGAGCGCATCTCACTGGGGCTGCGGCGCAGGGCGGTGATGTCGTCGGTGGTGAACTCGATGGCATCGACCTCAAAGCCCAGGTCGCGCAGGCCCTGTGCCAACATCGAGTTGGGCTCGTCAAAGAAGCCGCGGATGCACATCAGCGCCAATCGCTTGGCGGGCAGGTGGTGCAGGTCGTCGATGCGCAGGTGGTCGTTCAGCGTGAGCCACGCGGGCTTGGCGACGCCCATCGGGGTGATGCGCCAGTGGTTGGCGGCGGCATTGCCTTCCATGTTGATGCCGGAGTCGGTGAGCAGCAGCTTGGCACGCTCGGCAAGCGAGGCGATGCGGTCGGCGCCGATTTTGCTGTACGGGTGGTCCTGGGGCAGGGTAGCGATGGCTTCCAGCGGGTTGCTGACGGCCTTGCCGTCGATATGGCCCAGCAGTTCCATCGAGCCGCCGTTGAACAGCATGGTGCTTTGTCCGCTGGCGACGATGGCGACACGTTTGCCGCGCTTGGCCAGCGCGATGCCGCAAGAGAGGCCGCTCAGGCCTCCGCCCATGATGACGGTGTCCATTCTCATTGCACGTCCTCCTTTCCTTCGATGTTTACTGCCATGTCAAGTCCGCACAGGCCTTCGTAGATGGCTGCGGTCAGCTGTGCCTCACGCAGGGTGTCGCCCCATGCCACGGGCCGCATTCCCTTCCAGCGCTCGTCGAGGAAGGCAGCCAGATCTTCCTGGGCGCCCTTCACGTCGTGCCTGAACTCGCCTATGAGCGACGCGGCGCGGCACGAGCATAGTTTGCCCTGGCAAGTACCCATGCCCACGCGGGTGCGGCGGCGCAGGTTCACCAGGTTGTGCACGTGCAGCTGATGTACGGCATATTTGATTTCGCCCACGGTGACGCCTTCACACTCGCACACCAGGGCATTGTCGATATCGTTGTCTTTCTCGATGCGTGCGGCAAGCGAGCCATGACGGCCGATGGCGGCACGCTGGCCGAAGCTGTAACGCTTGGTGGCGTCATGCTGGTCGGGCGCGTCCTCTTCCGAGCCAGGCAGCGGCTGGGTGGCGGTGACGCAGGGGGCGATGTTGCCCAACTTGGCACATACGGCGTTGGTGGCAATCTCGCCCATCAGACGGTAGGTCATCATCTTGCCGCCGGTGATGGTGATCATGCCCTCCAGGCCATCGCGCTTGGCGTGGTCCAGGCACACAATGCCGCGGCTGATGCTGCGGCCGCTGGGGTCGTCGTCGCTGGCCACCAGGGGACGCACGCCGGCATAGGCGCGGATTATCCTTGTCGTGGCAAGCGACGGGGCGATTTTCACACCCTCCTTGAGCAGGACGTCCACCTCCTCGCGTGTCACGCGCATGTCATCAACGGACTCGATGGGGATGCGGTCGCTGGTGGTGCCAATCACGCACACCGTGTCGTCGGGGACGAGGATGTCGGCGTTGGCGGGCTTGCGGCAACGGTTGATGACCATGTTGTTCACGCGGTGCCCAAAAATGAGCAATGCCCCACGGGCAGGGAACATCGAGATGTTTACCCCAGCCAGTTGGGCAATGCGCTGGCCCCAGATGCCGGCGGCGTTGACCACGACGCGGCCACGCACCTCGGCATGCTCGCCGCTGAGCTTGTTGAACAGCTTCACGCCCTCAACACGGCCCTGGTTGATGATCAGGCCCTCCACCTCGTGGTAGTTGAGCGTGTCGGCGCCATGCATGCGGGCGTCGAGCAGGTTGGCAACGGTGAGGCGGAACGGGTCGATGGCGGCGTCGGGCACACGCACGGCGCCGATGAGGGCGGGATTGACGGCGGGCTCGATGCGGCGCGCCTCCTCGGGGTCGATGATGTCGGCACGGATGCCAGCGCGCTGGCACGCCTCGACAAAGGTCTGCTGATACTGCAGGTCGTCCTCGGGCAGGGTGATGAACAGGCCGTCGGTCTCCTCAACGCAGTGGCGGGCGATGCGCCTCAATATCATGTTCTCGCTGATGCACTCGCTGGCACTCTCGCCGTCGGTGACGGCATAGCGCGCGCCGCTGTGCATCAGGCCGTGGTTGCGGCCCGTGGCGCCCGTGCTGTAGTCGTTGCGTTCCACCAGCAGCACCTTCAAGCCGCGCAGGGCGCAATCCCTCGCGGTGCCGGCACCCGTAGCGCCGCCGCCCACGATGATCACGTCATATTCTTTTTTGTAAATCTCGCTTGTTACCATAAACTCTCAATTAAGGTAGCAAAACCAATCACCGGAGTGAATTAGTTTCGCTGCAAAGTTACAATGACTTTTTTGAATAACAAAGGTATTTCGTATTTATTTTTATACTCAGATTATTTTTCGGTTTGTAAATGGCTGATAAATTTGATGTTAATTGATTCATTCCATTTGATTTTCATTAAAAATAGTAGTTTCGATTAGTTTTTAATTATGTTTCGTTTTGTTCCAAAATCAAAACCAAATCAAGTGCTTTTAATCCTATTTTGCGTTTCGTTTTGAAAAAAATCGAAAGATTTCCATCATTTTTCTTTGCCCGTATTTTTCTTTTACTTACTTTTGCCGCATCAAAACGAAATCATCTACTTAACACCATTTTTTTGCTATGACCAAGGAGGAACGTCACGAAATGATTATGGAGGCGCTGATCAAGCACGGCTCGGTCCAGGTGTCGGACCTGGTGTCGATGCTCAACGTCAGTGCCGTGACGGTGCGCAAGGACCTCACCGACCTCGAAAAGAGCGACAAGCTGTACCGCAGCCACGGCAAGGCGGTGCTTGTCAACCCTTACATCAACAACCGCTCGGTCAACGAGAAGGAGCGCCTGGCCACCGACCAGAAGCACGCCATCGGGCGCGAGGCGGCACGCCTCATCAAGCGTGACGACAGCATCGCCATCGCCTCGGGGACGACGGTTCACGCCCTGGCGCGCAACATCCAGCCGATTCACAAGCTCACGGTCGTGTCTGCGTCACTGGCGGTGAGCAACATCCTTTCCCAGCACGAGAACATCGACATCATCCAATTGGGCGGCATGTTGCGGCACAGCAGTCTCTCGGTGGTGGGAGAGTATGCTTCGCGCATTCTCGCGCAGTGTTCTTTCAGTAAATTGTATTTGGGTGTTGACGGCATCGACGTGGACTATGGCATCACCACGACCGAGATGCGCGAGGCCACGCTCAACCAGAAGATGATGGCGGCGGCCCAGAAGACCATCGTCCTTGCCGACAGCAGCAAGTTCGGGCGGCGCGGCTTCGCCAAGATCGCCGACATCGACGCCGTGGACATCATCATCACCGATGCCGGCATCTCCCCCAAGCTCGTCAAGCGCATCGAGGACCTGGGCATAGAACTCATCATCGCCCAGTAAAAATCTCCGTTTTCGCCCCGCTCCGTGGGTTGACACCCACGTCTAAACCGTTTTCGCCCCGCTCCGTGGGTTGACACCCACGTCTAAACCGTTTTCGCCCCGCTCCGTGGGTTGACACCCACGTCTAAACCGTTTTCGCCCCGCTGGGGCTCTTGATTGCGGGGGGGTAAAAGCCCGTTAGGGCGACATGGTTTAGGCGGGGGTGGAGCGAAGCGCAACCCCCGTATGTGGTATATAATCCATTTATAGCCCCATCGGGGCGACACTTTCACAAGTATTTTTCATCATACTCAATTCCGTAAGCATTGAGAAATGCTTTGTACTCGTCCATGGCTGTTTGTTGTTTGTGGTGCACCGCTTGGTTGCGAATGTATTTGACCACCTTGGGCACAACCGATGCACTGACCGAGAACGCTCCATAACCATCTTGCCATGAGAAACTGCTGTAATAGGGGTTCAACTCTTTAATCCATCGGCTACTGTTGGCCTTAATCGTTTTGACAAAGTCAGATAATGACATTGTCTTGGGTAATGATGTGAGCAGATGAACGTGGTCAGGCATGCCGCCGATTTCGATCAGGGCGCCTCCGGTGTTTTTGGCGATGCCTCCAATGTATTTGTGGACGTGGTCAAGGTCGGCAGTGAGAATTGGGGTTCCCATGCTCTTGATGTGAAACACAATATGAACAATGTTTTTAACGTAGGTGTTTGCCATTTTGTTATGGTGCTTTGTTTTGATTATATACCGTGGGTTTTCACCCACGTTTAAACCGTTGCCGCCCCGATGGGGCTCAAAATTTTTGTTTTGGCTCTATTCCGTGGGTTGGCACCCACGTCTAAACCGTTGTGGCCCCGATGGGGCTATTGGATATGCGAGGCCAGGGCGGCGTTGCTCCAGACGATGAGGTTGCCGGTGAGGGTGTCGGCGGCGATGGTCATCACGCCGAGGTCACGGCGGCCTTGCATCATGTTTTTCACTTTTTCTTGACCCATCACCATGCATGCTGTTGCCCACGCGTCGGCCGTCATGCAGTCGTTGGCGGTGACTGTCACGCTCAGCAGGGTTCCCACCTGGCTGTTACCGGTCTGTGGATCAATGATATGGGATAATTTGTTACCGTTTTCCTCGCGCCACTTGCGGTAGTTGCCGCTGGTGGCGACCGCCCCGCTGTCGAGGCTCAACGTCAATGCGCTCTCATGCTCGGCGTTACCGCCGTCGTCGGGCATATCGACCGACACCTGCCATGCGGTGCCGCGCTTGTTCACACCGCTCGTCATCACCTCGCCGCCAATCTCGACAAGCCAGTTGCTGGCGCCGTTGCGGGTGAGCATCCGCCCGATTTCGTCACACGCCATTCCCTTGGCTATCGACGAGAAGTCCAGCATGAGCCTCGGGTCCTGTTTGATTAAGGTGTCGCCATGCAGCTGCACCTTGTCCAGTCCCACAAAGCACAAGATGCTGTCAAGCTGCGCGCGTGAGGGTAGGGTGCCGCTCTTGTAACCGAAGCCCCAGGCGTTGACCAGCGGCATCACCGTCGGGTCATAGGCGCCGCCGCTCTCGCGGTGCACCGTGCGTGATGTCTCGAGCAGGCGCCTGATGTAGGCGTCGGTGCGCGAGGTGGCGTTGCCGTTCAGGGCACTCAGCAGTGACGCCTTGTTATAGGGCGACACACTCATGTCCAGCGTGGATAAGATGTACTGGATGCTGTCGTTCAGGTCACGTGATGCCTCATAGGTGATATGATACTCGGTGGTCCACACCACACCCTCATGAGAGAAGAACCGCTTGCGGTCGCGTGAGCAGAACATCGCAGTCACGGCCACCGCCAGAGCAACCAATATGGCCGCATACCGTCTCATATCCCTTACCACGTCGTTAAGGTCTCTAAGGCCCTTAAGGTCTTTAAGGACTCTGTGTTTTATTTCATGAACCAGGTGACGTTGACATACCACGTGCGGTTCTTGGCCACGTTGTCGTCAAGCAACTTGGTGTGGAACGACTGTCCAATCGAGAAGTTGTAGCCGCCGCGTATCTGCAGGCGCTTCATCAGCTCGCACCCCAGACCCATGTCCATGTACACGCTCACTGGGGAATAGTCGTTCAAGTCGCCGTGGTTGCCGTGGAGCGCAAATGAGAACTGCGGGCCGACGTACACCAGCGGCATGAACGTGTCCTCGACGCCGTTGAGGCGGGACGCCTTGAACTTGAGGTGCAGCGGCACGTCGAGATAGTGCATCGACACCGTCTCGCGGCCTGCGCCTATCGATGACCATGCCGTGCGGCTGCCGTAGTCCAGCTTGCCCTGCTTGAGGGTGTAGAGCAAACCGCCGTCCACGCCAAATCCAACGCCGCCAAAGTTCATCTCGCTGGTGAGACCCACCTGGGGGCCGCACATGGTCGACGAGGGCATGATGTCATTCTGCTTGAAGTGTATGTTGTTGATGTTCAAGCCGGCGGTGACGCCCCAGCGCGAGGTCGTCTGGGCGCTCATGGCAGCGCAATACACCGTCATTGCCACCAGCAGCAGGGTTATCTTGTTCAGTTTCATGTGGTCAGTCTTTTCCTTTAATTAATAATGGCTGCAAAATTACAAAAAAATCTGTTGATTCAAACTACTAATCTGTCGATTTCAACCAATCATTCTATTTAAAAAAATGTGAACTGTGAGCCATTGGTGGCCTCATCCAATCCATGTGTCAAAACAGCCAGGCGACATTAATCGTCCAGTGGCGGTCCTTGCCTTCCACCTTGGTGCCCGAGTATTCGCGGTCGATAATTTCCAGTGCACGGCTCAGCCCCATGCCATAGGTCGCCGACAAGCGCAGGTGGGTGAACAGGTCGGCGCCAAATCCCAAGTCCCACGACGTGAAGGTCTTGCTGTTGTTGATACTGGGCGACGCGTCCTCGTCAAACAGGATCGAGAAATTGGGCCCCGTGAACACATAGGGGGCGAAATAGCGTTGCACGGCGGGCAGCGACAGGCGGTAACGGGCATACACGGGGATATCGATGTAGTGCCGCTTGTAGGTGCGCACTTCGCTCGTGAGAGGCGTCTTGCGGAAGGTGTACATCGCCGACGCCTCGATGCCCAGCCCCACGACGGGGATGTTCAGGTCGAGCACCAGGCCGCCGGTGTAGCCAGCACGGTTGCCGCTGTCGATGAAGTCACGGTCCAGGCTGAGGCGGTTCACCGTGAGACCTGCACGCAGGCCCACACGCACCTGGCTCCATGCGGGCAGTGCCAGTAGCGCCAGGGTGAAAGCGATGAGGATTTTCTTGCTAATTCTCATATTTTGGTACTTGATTTCTATTTGCCCCCAAAGCTACACCATTTTTCTGAAACGCCAACAATTTTGAGCCGACAAAATCTTGGGGACGGGACAGGAGATGGGGTGGGGGGAATAAGAGAAACGGTCCAGCACCTAAGTGCTGAACCGCTCTGTTGGTGGGCAGTGAGGGATTCGAACCCCCGACCCTCTGCTTGTAAGGCAGATGCTCTGAACCAACTGCGCTAACTGCCCGTTGCTGTCAAAAGCGATTTTAAACTACCAAAAAAAATCGCACTTTTTTTTCAAAAAATGATGATTTTTTTCAAAAAAGCCCATTTTTTCGGCAAAAAAGCCCTAATTTTACCCACGAAATCATCCCTCACCAAGTCGCCAACGCGCCAAGCGGTATTTGCCCCTCAGCGGCATCGCGCCCAGCATGAGGTGAACACGAGCTGAGGTGAACACGAGGGATATATTGTTATTTAAAATGTATTGTTGAATTAATAAGGAGGAATGTTTAATTAAAAAGTATTTATATAGTGTAGAATGATGGAAACAACTTACATTTTCCTGGCCGATGGCTTTGAGGAAGTCGAGGCCCTGA
Organism: uncultured Bacteroidales bacterium; assembly: GCA_902787185.1. Taxonomy (GTDB): domain Bacteria; phylum Bacteroidota; class Bacteroidia; order Bacteroidales; family Muribaculaceae; genus Sodaliphilus. The sequence continues at coordinate 11,920 of CADAFP010000029.1, forward strand.
CGAGTATTGATGTGTTGCGTCGTGCGGGCATGCCCGTGACGACGGTGTCGATCAACCCCACCCTTGAGGTCATCGGTGCCCATGGCGTGAAAGTCCTTGCCGACAGCCTGTTTGCCGACAACGACTACAGCGCTGCCGAGTGGCTCGTGCTGCCGGGTGGCATCCCTGGCGCTCCCAATCTGTTGGCCTGCCAACCCCTGTGTGACGCCCTGCTGGAGCAGGACGAGCGTGGCGGCAAGGTGGCTGCCATCTGTGCCTCGCCGGCAGTGGTTCTCGGGCAGTTGGGCATTTTGCAGGGCCGCAAGGCGGTGTGCTATCCCGGACTCGAGGACTCGGTCGAGGGCGTGAACTGGTGTGACGGCCAGGTGGCTGTCGATGGCCATGTGGTGACAGGCAACGGCCCCGCAGCGGCAACGGCATTTGCCCTCATGCTGGTCGAGCAGACCGTGGGTGCCGACAAGGCCGCCGAAGTGGCCGCTGGAATGCTCTACAGGCAGTGATAACTTATCGTTTTTAAGGCCTCTTTAACGGATTTTGGCACTCGTGGGACTAAAAGTTGTGAACATGTGTGAACTTTTTGTGTTAAAAAGTTGTAGATTCCAAATTTTAGGTCTAAATTTGTGCCACCTTATGAAAGGTATTTTGTGGTGCTTGTTTTATAACCATAAAAACTGCTTTGAAACCGGAAATTTAATGATTTAAAAACATTATTTTATTATTAACCATTTAATTATTAACTTCAAAAAATCTGTAGATTTATGAAAAAAATTTTAGCACTTTTGTTTGTATGTGCAGGTCTGACTGCTATGGCAGTTAATCCTCATGTGAACACGAATGCCAAGGTCGTTGCTGGCCAGCCTAACAAGGCTATGGTGATGAAGACCTCTTCTCTGGCCAACCAGTTCTCAGCTCCCGCTATGAACTCTGGCAACTTCAAGTCACTGCAGCAGTTCTTTGCTGAGAAGAATGTGACCCCCGCCGACAACAGGCTGATGAAGAAAGCTCCTCGTCGCGTAGGTGATGATGAGGTTCTCGACACCAAGCTCGCTTTCATGGTAGGTTACGATTATGACTCAACTTCTAATGCATTCGATGTGTTGGCACCTAACCGCTACGTCGGTGGTTGGACTGTTGAGATGGAGAAAGCTGAGGAGAACGTCTTCAATGCATATCTCTATTTCACCGGCATTCCCTTCCAGTTCATCGTGGACTACGAGAATGGTACCGCCGAGATGGTTATGGAGACCCTGGGTGGCTGGCAGTGGTCAGACACCACCACCAGTGGCCGCTACACCTACTACAACGATACCACCGAGTACCTCTTCCTCTGGAACGAGGACTACCTGCTCGACGAATCTGAGACTGCTGAGCCGACTAACCTGCAAGGTACGCTCTACGCGGATGGTACCATCTACATCCCCGGTGGCTGGTGCGTTTATCTTTATCAGAAGACCAAAAGAACCCAGGTTCGCAATGGCGTCGTTCAAAGCGTAGACTCTAACACTGTGTCTGGTATGTACACTGATATGTACAAGTACACCTACCTGATGCTTCCCAACGCAAAGCACGACTATGACTATGAGGGCAATGACACCACTACCCACTTTGACAACCTGGCTTACATGTTCCAGGATAATGAGAACGACAGCCTCGTTTACGTTTGGAACCTTTGGGGGTTCGGCGGCCGCGGTGTTGAGTTCAACCTGGACGGTAATGGTGGTTTGACCTTCCCCTCGGGACAGATTGTAGGTTGCGGTGATGTTGATGACCTCGAGGAAGCCTATGCACAGTATGACTGGCAGACCTATGGCCACTGGTTCATCAATGCTGACGGTGAGGGTGATGATGAGGCTGATGTAATCGGCACCTACACCACCAACAGCTTGAATTGGGACGCTACCACTTGGTTGCGTTACTGCCTCTATGGTCAGGACATGTATGCTCTGAGCTACTATCCCATGCTGAACAACGTGGTTACCTACACCGACGGTGAGGTATTCCTGTTCGGCAAGACCGCTGATCCTATCATCGTAACCCAGACCACCGACGAAGCCGTTATCGTTGACCTCGAGCTCGAGGAGAACGCTGAATATCTGCTGCTCGTAGGTGATGAGTTCGTTGAGGCTCCCTACAGCCTGGAGCGCACCGCTGAGGACTACACCGTAACCGTTGCTGCTATGGCTCAGGTTCCCGGCAAGCACGAGAGTGAGATCGTTGTTCTTGAGGTTACTGTTCCAGCTCTTGCTCCTGCCTACACCCGTGGTGATGTTGACATGGATGGCAGCATCGGTATCTCCGACGTAACCCGTCTGGTTGACTACATCCTGACCAAGGATGCTACGACTCCTCCCATGAGCATTGAGGCTGCTGACACCGACCTCGATGGTGGCATCGGTATCGCCGACGTTACCAAGTTGGTTGACTACATCCTGAGCAAGTCTTGGGACTAATCCCAACACTGGGAATCTGAACGATTCTCAATAACTCTACAAGGCAGGACCCCCTTCGGGTCCTGTCTTTTTTTGGGTCTATAGCGACTATATGTGCTATGGATGCTTTTTGTGCTTGTGTGGCTCATGCGATAATAACTACCTTTGCCCCAACTGTTTTTATTTGGCTTCGCATCTGAAGCAATAGTAATCATTAATAATGAAACAACCATGAAGAAACACAAATCATCATTGAGAGAAATTCAGATTGTTCCCCGGGCGATGATGCCGTTGGCCAATGGCGAGGCGGCGCCCCAGGGCAACGCCGTGCTGGCGGTTAATGTGCGCGAGCGTGAGCAGTCGCTCGAGGTGACAGGGCAACCCGTTGCCATCGGCACCATCACTGCTGGCGACAGGTTGCTGCTGATGGCACGTGACTGCCGCGTGACCTGCAGGGGCCATGCGGTGAAGATTGACGGTGTGACCGTGGCGACGGTGACAGGAAACATCGTGGGAGCCCATGAGTTAGGGGGCTTGATTGTCATCGTTACCGAGGACGGCTTGACCTTCTTGACACATCGTGACGGCACGTGGACGGTCCTTGACGCCGATGATGCCGTGCCACAGCTGTCGTTTGGCACCGAAGTCACGACAGCCCGCGCCGACATCGAGGCCTATACCTTTGCTGAGCCCTACAACGAGTGGCGCGCGCCGCTGGCCGATGCCGACACCAGCGCTCTCGCGGCGGCACTGAGGGCGGCATGGAATGCGCTCAGTGCCGACGCTGCCGCCGAGGGCTTGCACACCGCCCCGATGCTGGTGCGCTGGGCCGTGCGCCTGCATGACGGCACCTACCTGTGGATGAGCGACTCGGTGCGGGTGGGCGACGCCACGCTGGCCAACGCCGACCGTATCTCAGCTATGGTGGAGGACAGTGGCCATGGTTTCGTGGGAACCACTGCGACCGTCTTGCCGCAGTTGCGTTACAGCCTAAACATCGCTGTGAATCAAGGTGTTGCATCGCAGTGGTTGCCGTTAGTGTCGGCCATCGACGTGTTCGTCACCGATGAGGCACAGTTGCTCACCGCATCGCGCTCGCTTGACTACCGCTGCCTCACGCGGACGACAGCCCACCAGGAATATATCCTGGAGATGGGACTCTCACGGCGCAGTGCCGCCGCCATCACTTCCCAACTGGCTTCGTCGCCATGGCATCTTGCCGCCACAGCTCCCGTCACGGGGCAACCGATGTCGGGCAATGACTTTGTCGCGCCCCTCGAGCCAAAGACGTTGACCAATGCCCAATGTGTCGCCATCGGCGGGATGAGGCGTCTCGACGGTGTGGTGGCATCGGCCAGCGCTGGGGGCAGGCTCTACTGCTGCACCCATGCCGGCGATGTGGTGGTCAGCGAACCGGGCAACGCCCTGGTCGAGGCCCACTGCCGCCGCGTGCAGGGCGCTGAGCCATTGGCGCTGGCGGTAGTCACCAGGCCGCTGTATTCAGGTGGTTTTGGACGCTATCCGGTCTATGTGTTCACCGATGACGGCATCTATGCCATCCCCCAGACCACTGGGGGAACGCTGGGCGAAGCCCGCCTGGTGGACCGCACCGTCATCGATGCCGCCGTGAGGCCTGTCGAGGCCCGCAACGCCGTCTATCTGCTATCGCGCCACGGGCATCTGTGCCGCTTGAGCGGGGCGCAGCTCGAGGTGTGCCTGCGCGACGTGCCGTGTGCCGCTCTGGCCTGGTGCGACGCCCTCGGCGAGTTGTGGGTGTTGCGCGGCGAGGGCAATCCGCTCGTGCTGCTGCCCAGTGGCACGATGAGTGAGCGCACCGTTGCTGCAGCGCAGCTATACAGCGACCCGCGCCATGCTGTCGCCGTGACTGACGACGGCACCTTACTCGACTTGGAGCATGAGGCAGCGGCCACCATGCCCGTCAAGTGGCAGACTCATCCCGTCGCTGTCCATCCCTTGCTGGGCGGGACGGTGGCACGCGTGCTGTGGCACGTGACGAGCGGTGCCGCGGCCTTGACGCTCAAGGTCAGTGGCCAGCGCGGCATCATGTCACAGGAGCAGGATGTGAGCGTCATCACCGTTGCCGGAGCCATCGACCAACCCTTGGCGACGGCTCCCATGGCCGTGAGAATGCGCACGCTGCGCCTGGTGCTGACGGGCACTGCCGCCACGGGCACCTTGCTGCTGCCCACCATCCTCTACCTTAAGCCACGACCTTAATATCCCGAAGAATACCATGAATTGAATACCATGAATAACGACACATTATTAAGTAATATAGAAGACATTCTTGATGAGAACCAGCGGCGCAACGCGGCACTCGACGGAGACCGCTATGACCCGCTTGCGGGTGTGGGCTGTTGGGGAGACAGGGTGGAAATAGGCGGATGTCGGGTGCCGAGGGCAGTGCTCGATGCCAGCCCCGACTATGCACAACAGTCGCCGATAGCCCAGGCGCGCCTGCGCATCGTCGAGGACTTTGAGTTCTGGTGTGCCCGCTGCGTGACCATCTGTGACAAGAAGACCGGGCGAGGCGTGCCCTTTGTCCTCAACCGCCCACAGCGTCGGCTGCTGGCAGTGATGGAAGGGCAGCGTGCAGCGGGCCGCCCCGTGCGCGTGATTCTGCTCAAGGCTCGCCAGTGGGGCGGCTCCACACTGGTGCAGATGTATCTGGCATGGATGCAGATTGTGCGCCACAAGGGGTGGAACAGCCTCATCTGCGGTCACGTGCATGCCTCCAGCAAGAACATCAAACGCATGTATAACCTGATGCTGCGCCACTATCCCAAGGAGTTGCTTGATGATGACGCCATGCCGCTGAAGTTCAGTAAGTTGGAGGGACAGACCAACGTGCAGCAGATCGAGGCCCGAGAGTGCCTGGTCATCACCGGCAGTTCCCGCAGCGAGGATGCCGTGCGTGGCTATGACATCTCGATGGCCCACTTGAGCGAGGTGGCCTTCTGGAAGGAGAGCGCGATGCACAATCCCGACGATGTGGCGCGCAGCGTGTGTGGCAGCATTGCCCTCAAGCCCGAGTCGGTCATTGTCCTCGAGTCCACAGCCAACGGCGTGGGAGATTACTTCCATGACGAGTGGCTGCGCGCCAACAAGGGTGTCAGTGACAAAGCGCCCCTGTTTGTGCCCTGGTACGAGATCGATAATTACAGCAGTCCTGTCGATGACGCCCAGGCACTGTGGCAAGACATGGATGCCTATGAGCGCACGCTGTGGAACGACGGGCTCACCCTCGAGCAGATCAACTGGTACCATTGCAAGCGTCGCGAGTACCGCAAACATGAACTGATGATGGCCGAATATCCCACGACCGCCAGCGAGGCCTTTGCCACCAGCGGCCATCATGTGTTTGACCGCAAGGAACTCGATGAGCTCGCCAAGGGGTGCCCGCTCGCGCCGTTGGCGGTGGGCGAGGTGTACGGCGAGGGCTTGAGCGGCAATCGCCTGAAGGAGAACGTGCGCTTTATCGCGGCTGCCAATGGCTTGCTCAAGGTGTGGGAAATGCCTGTGACACAGTCGCCCCGTCGCATCAGGTACATGGTCGTCGTCGATGTTGGAGGCAAGTCGGAGGGTAGCGACTACTCGGTCATTGCCGTCTGGCGTGAGGGCAGTGAGTTCAACAAGCCGTCGATTGTGGCGCAGTGGCGTGGGCACATCTACCACGACCAGTTGGCGATGAAGGCGATGCAGATTGCCGTGTTCTACAACAGGGCGCTGCTTGTCGTCGAGAGCAACACCCTCACCAACGAGGCGGCGAGGGAAGGGCAGAGCGAGTACATCCTGAGCAACCTGTCTCAGGTGTATGGCAATGTTTATCAGCGGGGGCGGTGGAAGTACGGTTTCCACACCAATGTCAAGACCAAGAACATGGCTGTCACCGCACTGGTTGCCGCCGTGCACCTGGGCCAATACGTCGAGCGGGACATTGAGGCCATCAACGAGATGCGCAACTATGAGGAACACAATGGCCGCTATGCAGCCCGCAAGGGCAAGCACGACGACATCCTGATGACGCGTGCCATCGGTCTGCTGCTGTTCGAAGACAAGAAACTCTTTGGCGACAACAGCCAGGCCGACAGCCGGTCGCTCGTTCAAGACACGTGGATGGCGCAGCAGTGCCACGACGGCCTCCCGCGCCCGTCGCGCCCAGCAGTGCCACCACGCCCGCCACGCACACGTCCGCTACCAGGTCAACTATTCAGCCCTGCTGATTTCCTCTAACCGCTGGGCGAGTTTGGGCGCAAAAAAAAACCGCGAGCGATAAGCCCGCGGTTTTTTTTATCAAAATAAGATTTTTACTGTTTCTTACTTGATCACCTTGCTGGTGCTGGTGGTACCATCGTTGAAGGTAACGACCTTGATGTTTACGCCCTCGAAGGGAACGTTGCTCTCCATACCGGCAACGTTGTAGTACTTCACGTTGTTGATGGTCTTCTCGGCCATGTTCTCAACTACGCTGCTGGAACCGTAAACGGCTGCACGGTTGTACTGCAGGAACAGCTGGCTCTCGTTGTTGCCACCGGTGCCATAGAAGAAGGTGCAATCGTTAGCATCCCAATTAGCGATGTTGGCCTCGCGGAAGTTAAAGAACTGGTTGGCAATGATCAGGTCGCCTGCGTGACCCTCGGTGCCGTTGTTCTTCAGGAAGAGGGCAAACAGGGTAGCGTCTTTCTTAAGAGCACCGTTGGTTTTATACTTGCTGGCGTTCTGAGCCGACAGGTGGCTGCCATAAGCGTTAGCGTTGTAGCATACGATGGTATAAACATCATAGGTTACCTCGTCAACGGTTACGGTATTCTCCTTCTTACCCCAAGTCAGAGCAGTGGTCTTGGGCATACGATCACCACCCTCAAAGGTTACCTCGTCACCGTCCTCGTTCTCACCAATGGCCAACTCAAAGCCCTGGGGAACATAAAGGTCGCACTGGAATGAGTTATAAGTAATCTCGTTGTAGAGGTCACCGTTTGCATTGTAAGCAATGGGAGTCAGAGCCTGAACCTTCTCGTTGGTGTAAATCTCGTCGTCGTTGAGGTAGAACCATACCTTCTGGACGTTGCCACCCTTGAAGCTGATGACATTGTCATACACCTGATCCTCGCCCATGTCATTGTAGGTGCCACGGATGAAGAGGTGATCCTGGGTTGCCTGACCTACGTTCTGAGGGGTCACGCCGTCGCCCTGGAAACCGAGCTCACCGGTCGTCTGAGCAAAAGCGGTCATGCTCAGCGATGCAGCAGCAAAAAGAAGTAAATTTTTAATCTTCATAATCAAATGAGTTAAAATGTTAGTAATAATGTTAATTAATATTTTTTGTTTTGTATGTTCTTTTACATTTGGTTCAATAGCATCGCTCTACCAAAGAGGGTAGTGAGATGAATTGCTGTCTATTACGTTGAAAACCAGAAATATACGCAACAATTGCGCAGATTTCTCCGCTTTTCAGAGTACAATATTACGAACTTTTTTTGAACTGACAAAATTTTTTTGAAAAAACGCTCGAAAAAACTGTTTTTCTTTTCCCGAAGTGCCTATTAACACTGCAAGACTATCAAAAATCGCATCCGGAATGATATGCATTCCTAAGTAGTAATCTATGCGTTTTTCCAAAGAGTCACAGTTTGACCTTAAAGGGCTTGTCGGCAAGGGATGCCAACTGGCGGAAACGCTTGTACCAGTCGGGCTGCACGCCGGGTCGGATTTTGGGCGCGCGTGAGCGATTTCGCTTGATATGGATGGTCTTCTTAATCATCTTCACTCCTTTTTCTTGTTTTTGGTCATCGGCAGGGTGTAATAAATTCCCAATGAGAGCCCTAACGAACTGCTGCGTGGTCCATAACCGGGTATGAACCAGGGCTTTGAGTGGCTGTTCTTGCCATAGTTGAAGATGCCGTGGTAACGGATCATCCAACCCATCGACACGCGGTCCCACAACTTGACCTTGAGGCCCACGCCAGCCTCGCCCCACAGGGCGTGGGAACGCTCGCCGGTAATGTTGTAACCGATATCCTCGCGCCAATAGCTGTTGATATAGTGCGCGTCGGTCACGTCATAGCCAAAGGTGCTATAGCCCAGCCTGATGCCGACAAGCACCTGATAATCAGGACTGTTCTTGAACATGAAATTGTAGTTCGCGCCCACCTTGAAGTAGGGCGACGGTTTGCCCTTGTAGGTGAAATTCATGCCGTCGGGCGTGTTTTTCGCCCATCCGAGGCCCATCTCGACAGTGGGCTGCAGACGGTTCCACATGTTGAGGGTCACGCTGACGTCAGTGCTGGCGTAACTTTGTCCAAAAGCCATGAAAAGCGGCTCGGCGATATTCAGTCCCACCGACAGGTCGGTCAGGCGGGGATAGTGCTTGTAGATGCGCCGCAGCGAGTCCTTGCGCAACTGGGCGGCAGCCTCGGCGCTGTCACCGTTGATGTAATGCTGAATGACCTCCTCGGCGGTGCCCTTGGGGGGCGGTTTCACCTGGTTGGTCTGCGGGATGACGGGCGTGACGTGACGCTTGTCGGGCTCCTGCGCTCCAGCCTGTAGTATCCCGAGCATCAGCATCGCCAAGGTCATCAACAGAGGCAGATGCCCCTTGATGACTGCGTTGTGACTATGTTGTCGGGGACTTCTCATAGTGTCTGGGCGCTGAAGTGGATGCGCAGGGCTGGTGTGCGCGAGTTGGTGATTAACGGAGTGAGCACCACCACCGAATCAATGCCGTGGCAGGTGTAAATAACATCTTGAATATCAAAATTGTACATCGCGCCACACTCGATGGAGTGGAAGTACTCGATGGCATGATAGGTCAAGGTGACGGTGTCGCTCACGATGGTCGTGCCATCGCTTGCCGTGCGCCACAGCCTATAGCTGGTGGAGGTGGTGCTGGCACGCAGGGGCAGATAGGCTTCCTTGATCGACGCGCCATCGGCAAGCACACTGTCGCCAGGCACTCCAATGCCCATAATGCTCAATGCGCTGATTGTCACTTGGTTGTCGCCCACATAGAAGGTAGCCAGCGGCAGGCTGCTGCCATTGTCGCTGCAACTCTCATCGCTGCATGACGCTACGGCCAACGTGAGGGCGATGAGCACCGCTATGTGGAGCAGGATTCTCATGATTTCGGGTCGTCGATGATCTCTTCACCAATCTCGTAGTGGTTGCGGTCGTTGCTGTGGCGGATGATGAGCTCTCCCAGAAAGCCCGTGAGGAACAACTGCGTACCCAGCAGCATGGAGGTCAGCGCCAGGTAGAAGTAGGGCGAGTCGGTCACCAGACGGTAGCTGTTGCCGCTATACATATTATACAACTTGAGGGCGCCCACTACAACCACGGCGATGAAACCGAGCAGGAACATCAGGCTGCCCAACAGGCCGAAGAAGTGCATCGGCTTGACGCCGAACTTGGCTTGGAACCACAGCGTGAGCAGGTCCAGATAACCGTTGACAAAACGGTCCAGACCGAACTTGGTCGTGCCGTATTTGCGTGCCTGGTGCTTGACGGGCTTCTCGCCGATTTGGGTGAATCCCGCGATTTTGGCAAGGTAGGGGACATAGCGGTGCATGTCGCCATACACCTCGATGTGCTTCACCACCTCGCGGCGGTAGGCCTTGAGGCCGCAGTTGAAGTCATGCAGGTTGCGGATGCCGCTCACGTGGCGGGCTGTGGCGTTGAACAGCTTGGTGGGCAAGGTCTTGCTCAGCGGGTCGTAGCGTTTCTTCTTCCAGCCGCTCACCAGGTCGTACCCGTCCTGGGTAATCATGCGGTAGAGCTCGGGAATCTCGTCGGGGCTGTCCTGCAGGTCGGCGTCCATAGTGATGATGACGTTACCCTGGGCGCGGTCAAAGCCCGTGTTCAGCGCCGGCGACTTGCCGTAGTTGCGACGGAAGGAGACACCCTTCAGCCGCGGATTACGCTCGTGCAGTCCCTTGATGACCTGCCAGGAATCGTCGGTGCTGCCGTCGTTGATGAACAGCACCTCATAGGAGAAGCTGTTCTCGTCCATCACGCGTTCAATCCATTGTGCCAGTTCGGGCAGTGACTCTGCCTCGTTGAACAAGGGTACTACTACTGAAATGTCCATATATTATATAGTGTATATTTTTATTATTATTGTGTGACTTTATCTCATGTGTCGTGTGGTGTCATTGGCGACGGTTGATGCGGCGCCGGGCAAATATCGCCGTGATGGCGCTCGTGATGCAGCCTGCCGAGGTGACCAGCCAGAAGGTGTTGAACACCATCTCGATGGGGACCGGCAGCAACCGGTTGTCCACCATGCGCTGCAACACGCGCACAAACTCGCTGTCGCGCATCTCGGGTATCTCGCTCGACGACTTGATCATCGCGAGGGCCTGGTCATAGAGGAAGTCGGGACGGCCAAACTGAATGACCAGGAACATGATGAAACTTGCCAGCACCGTGCCAAACAAAAACAGCATGATGCCCAGCATCCACAGCGCGGCATACTCGCTGAAGCCGTCTTCCTCGATGAACATGCGGCGCTGGTAATAGTACACCACCAGCGGCGTGCAGGCCACCAGAATCATGAAGATGTAGCTCAACGGCATGAACCAATCGACAAATACTCCTGAGATGCCGATGCACGACAGATACAGTCCGAATGGTATCCCCCACACGGAAGCCCTCTGGTAGATGCTGATGCGTTGTTCTTTCATACAAACTGCAAAATTACGAATTTTATCAATACTGCATCCCATCGAGGGCAAAAAAATGGCAGCTTGTTCTATTAGATTCAGTTAAAGTGGCTGCATACTGGCCGGAAAACAGAAAAAATCACATCGAAATGAATTGCTTGGTGAAATAATATGTATATTTGCACGATTATTCGACATGTGCGTTGTTTGCGTGATGAGAGCTAAACTGCCAACAATAACCAAAAATGGCATGCGCGCTATTGCCGTCGTTGTGATGGCAGTGGTGGTAATTTTGTTGGCTACATGCCGTCACGAGAAGATGACAGCACCTGTCGAAGACCCGAGGGTTGCCAGCCTCGACAGCCTGCTGTCAAATATCGACGATGTTGACTCCCTCGAGGTGATGCTGCGCCACTTTCGCCAGGCTCATGATGACTTGGGCGAGATGCTTGCCTTCAAGCAACAAGGGCGCTTACTGCGCCAGCAGGCACGTTTTGAGCAGGCAATTGATGTCAACACGAGGTGGCTCAATCTCGCGACTCAGTTTGCCGATACGATCGCCATGTGCGAGGCATTGAACAATCTGGGCATCTGCTCCGGCCGCCAGGGCAATGTGAGTGCGGCCAACGGCTATTACTACCAGTCGCTGAAACTGCTGGACGTTTTCAGCCGCAGGGATGATGCCACGCTGGTCAAGGCGCTCACCCTGAACGGTATCGGCAACATTGAGAGCATATTGTGCCACTACTCGATGGCCGACAGCGTGTTGCGTGAGGCCATGAACAGCGATTTTAAAGTCAACCAAAACGTGGGTATCGCCATCAACGCCTGTGACTTGGGAATGGTCAAGCAGGCCATGGGGCAGACCGACTCGGCGTGGTACTACGTCAACAAGGCGATGGAGCACAGTCGCCATGGCCTGTACAAGAAGGGGGAGGCCTTGTGCCACATGCGCATGGGTGAACTTCATGAGCAGGAACAACGCTTCTCGCACGCTCTGGAAGAGTACAAGCTGGCGTATGACAGATTCAAGGCCCTCGACGACAGCTGGCACTTGCAGCAGACGTGTTTGGACTTGGCACGTGTGTCGCTCTTGCTGGATGAGCGTGAGCAGTCATATCATTACCTGAGCGAGGTGGAGGCCGAGGCGTTGAGGACGGGCTGCAAGGCACACGAAGCCGAGGCAAACAAAATACATTATGAGCTGTCGCTGCTCAAGGGGAACGTCAATGATGCCCTGCAACACTACATCCGCAGTACAGAGCTGTTCGACAGCATCTATGGTTTGGAAAAGGGCGAGGAGATGCGCGCACAACGCATTGAGTATCGGAATTGGGTGAAGAACAATGAGAAGGAAATGCTCAACCGTGACATCTCGCACTTGAAACTCATGCGCAATATGCAGCTCTTGCTCACCCTGCTGCTCCTGGTGATGGCGTTAGCAGTGATTGCGGCGCTCGCCTATGTCATCAGGGAACGTATGCGCACCCAGAGCATCATGCGTCAGATCGAGGAAACACGGTCGCTGTTCTTTACTAATGTGGTGCACCTGTTGCGCACCCCGCTGACGGCCATCATGGGTGCCGTCGATGACATCACCGCCGAGGCCACCCTGCCTGACGCCGACGGCCGCCATAAGGAAAACGCAAAACTCATCGAGCGCCAGGGTAAAAACCTGTTGACGCTGATGGACCGCATCCTCGAGGTGGGTAGTGTGCGCAGTGCGGTGACCCAGTTGAAATGGAGCACGGGCGACGGCGTGACCTACCTGCGCATGCTGCTCGACAGCTATCTTGAGCAATGCGCCGACCGGCACATCGAGCTCACTTACCATCCGCATGAGACCAATGTCATCATCGACACCGTGCCGCGCTACCTGAACACCATCGTGCACAGCCTGATTGATAACGCGATCAACTATAGCCGCAACTACAGCCAGATTTCTGTTATATCGCAGGTCGAGGACAATTTCTTTGTCATTCGCGTCGCCGACAACGGCATGGGCATTGCCCCCAACGACCTGCCGCATGTTTTTGACCCGTTCTATAGAGGAGCTGCTGCCGAGCAACTGATTGATGGTGTGGGCATTGGCTTGACCGTTGTGCACGACATGGTTATGGCCCTGGAGGGCTCCGTCGATATCGAGAGCACCGAGGGTAAGGGTACGGTAGTCACCGTGAAACTGCCTTGCCGCATCAGCAGGAAAGGTATCAAGAGCAAGCTGGGCAAGTTGATGCCACCGTCGCCCACGATGACCGACAAACCCCAGTCGCGTGAGAAACTGGCCGAAGTCGATTCCACGCCCAAACATGAGGGACTGCAGGTGGTTCTTGTCGTCGAGGATAACGCCGACGTGGCGCGTCTCGTCGGGACAGTCTTGAGCAAGGAATATACCGTCTATTACGCGCAAGATGGCGAACGAGGACTGGCGATGGCCTGTGAATATGTCCCCGACCTGGTGATTACCGACGTGAAAATGCCGTTGATGGATGGCTATGAGTTCACCGAGAGGCTCAGGGCGACACAGGGCTTGTGCCACATCCCCGTCATCATCCTCAGCGCACGCACCAGCGAAGATGCGCGCGTGCGCGGCATCAAGGCGGGGGCCAATGCCTATCTGGTCAAGCCATTTGTCAAGGAAGAACTGCTCGCATGGGTTAAAAACCTGTTGCAGTTGCGCGATTTGGCCAAGCAGTCTGATAGTCAGAAGAATAGAATAATTGAGAAACCCGTGCTTGTCACTCAGGACGAGGACGACCGCTTCCTTGAGCGTTTTGCTCTGGCTGTGGATAGGCAGATGTCAAGTGGCGACAAGCTCGACCTGGACAAGCTTGCGCTCACGTTCAAGATGGGCGAGAGCCAGCTCAAGCGCAAAATCCACGACATGACCGGCAAAACACTGACGGCTTACATCACCCAGCTGCGCATGGAAAAGGCTCTGCGCCTCTTGTGTCAGGACCCCGATATGCTCATTGGCGACGTGGCTGTAGAGTGCGGCTTTGCCGATGTCGCCTATTTCTCACGCGTCTTCCGCCAGTACTACGGCAAGACTCCCACCCAGGCGCGCAACGACCACCAGAACCAATAATCTGTTTGGGACGCAATAAAACAAGAGGCTGTGCCGACGAGACACAACCTCTTTATTTTTGTCTTTTTTGCCGTCAACTCCTTGACGGTGAGTGCAGCGTGGATGTCGCTTAGAAAGCGGTCACGATGCCCATGAAGTCGCCAGCCTTCAACGAGGCGCCACCGATGAGGCCACCGTCGATGTCGGGCTTAGCAAACAGCTCGGCTGCGTTGCTGGGCTTGCAGCTGCCACCGTACAGGATGGTCATGTCGTCGGCCACCTGTGCGCCGTACTGCTCGGCCAACAGGCCGCGGATCAGCGCGTGGATTTCCTGTGCCTGGTCGCTCGTGGCGGTCTTGCCCGTGCCGATGGCCCAGATGGGCTCGTAAGCGATGACGATATCCTTCATCTGCTCAGCGGTCAGGTGGAACAGCGAATCACGCAACTCAGCGCTGATGACATCCTTGAAAGTGCCATTCTCGCGCTCCTCAAGGCTCTCACCGCAGCAGAAGATGATTTTCAGACCGTTAGTCAGCGCAAGGTCAACCTTTTCTTTAAGGATTTCGGCGGTCTCGTTATAGTATCCGCGACGCTCGCTGTGACCCAGGATCACGTAGCCTGCACCCGTCGATGCCACCATAGCTGCCGACACCTCGCCGGTGTAAGCGCCGCTGGTGTGGTCGGCGCAGTTTTGTGCGGCCAGTCCCACCTTACCGTCACCGATGACCTCACGCACGCAGGTCAGGTGGGTAAAGGGAACGCCCAGGATGACGTCACATTTCAGGTTGGCCTCTGCCGCAACGGCGGCACACACGTCCTTGGCGAGCTGTACGCCCTCGGGCAAGGTGGTATTCATCTTCCAGTTGCCCGCAACAATGTTCTTTCTCATTTTTTCTTTGTCAGTTTTTTAAAAAACAATACGATTGAGTTTGCTGCCGCAAAGGTACAACCTTTTCCCTAAACTATCAAACAACAGCCTTTTCATTTTTCTCAAACAACATTGGACAACTTGTGAACAACACAAACAACAATAATTTTTTAAACAACTGAAGCATCTGAAGTCTCTGAATCATATAGCTAATTCAGAACATTTCAGATGCCTCAGTTGTTAAAAAATCGATGCGTCAACCTTCCAGTTCCTTTAATCGCTTGATGGCATTTTCATAGCCTTGCTCCGCAGCTTTCTTGTACCACTTAATGGCCTCCTGCTTGTCTTTCTTGACGCCCCAGCCATTGTTGTAGAAGTTACCCAAATTGTATTGCGCAGTGGCATTTCCTTGCTCCGCCGCTTTTCGGTACCATTTTTCTGCTTCCTTGTAATCTTGAGTGACACCCAGTCCCTTCTCGTAGCAGTATCCTAAATTGCATTGAGCTTGGGCATTTCCTTGCTCTACCGCTTTTCGGTACCATTTTACCGCTTCCTGGTAATCTTGCGTGACACCAAGGCCTTTACGGTAGCAGTATCCCAAATTGCATTGCGCAGCAGAATGTCCTTGCTTCACCGCTTTTCGATACCATTTTACCGCTTCCTGGTAATCTTGCGTGACACCAAGGCCTTCATCGTAGCAGTATCCCAATCTGAATTGCGCTTTGGCATGTCCTTGTTCAGCGGCTGGTTTAATGTATTTTAAAGCATTTTCGTAGTCTTGTTTGTAATAAAGTGATTCCCCAAGTTGGAATAACTCCTCGGGGGACTTGGTAGGGGCAGGGGTTGCGGGTTTTCCAATTTTGTCCTCAATGGAAGATATCAGTTCATGGTAGGATAACAACGGTTGGTTAGCATCATATTGAATCGAGTTGATTCGATTCAAACGAAGGATGACTTCTCGATTATATCTGGTGTCATCCAGTTTAATCGGGATGATAGTTTTGTTGATGGACTGGGCATAACAGATTTCATCGATAACCCGCTGTGAAGCGTTGGAGTCGGCAGTTGAGAAGAACAGGACAATGGCAGAATTGTCAATGGCGTCAACAATTTTAGACTGGTATGCATCTCCTCCGGATATGCCTTTTTTGTCAATCCATACTTTGTAACCGGCACTGGTGATTTCGTTCACAAATTGTTTGACAATCTGCGAGTCCTTCCTTGAGTAACTGATGAAAACGTCGTTATCCATATTTCGGGAAATCAGTTTAGTCTATAATTTTGCAAAGATACTACTTTTCCTGAATATGTCAAACAACATTGGACAACTTGTGAACAATACAAATTACTTTTTGAGTGATTACTGGGGGTGGGAGAGGAATTCGATGATGGCGCTGGGTTGGTTGTCGATGGCGAGGGCGACGATGTGGCCGCCGTCGATGGGGTAGAGGGTGGGAGTGAGCAGGTCGCCCTGCTTGGCGGCGATGCGGTACTCGACGCGCATGTCGCTCACCTCGAAGCCTTCGGGCAGCAGTTCCATGGCGATGCGCACGTAGTTGGCGTTGTTCATGTGGCGGTTATAGTCGATGTCGGCGCGCATGACCTGGACGGGCGGCAGCACGGTGCCGTCCTGCTTGGGCAGAATGATGCGGCGACCGCGGTAGTTCATCTCCTGCTTGGGTTCCAGGGTCAGTGAGGCTATCGCGTCGTCTGAGAGTCGCGCCAGCCGTCCTGTGGCGAGATCGACAAAGGCGCCCATGCTCCATGTGCGGTAGCAGGGTTGCCCCTGCGCGTCACGGATAAACGTGTTGCGGAAGCCGTACATCGGCATCACCTCATAGATGGACGTCGTCACCGTCAAGTCCTCCTTGTAGCGTGGCACTCTCACCACTTCGACCTGCCGCGTGCCCAGCAGTTGCGTCATGTTGTTGTCGTTGAAGAATTTGCGGGCCGTCGGCTCGCTGTCAATCCACATTTCGGAGCAGTCTTGCATCATCTGCAAGGCCGAGTAGAGCTTCAAGCGCCCCTCGCTGTCACAGGTGCTGGTAGTTACCTTGTAATTCAGAGTGTACATGGTTATTGGTAGTGAATGTTGAAATTGTGTGCAAAGGTACGAAAATAATGGTGTCCTATATTGAATATGCACATTATTAATATACTTTAATGGGTTGGAACGGGGGTAATTGGTGATTTTTTTGTAACTTTGCGGCGTTTTTGTGCACATGTTGCACAAGTGGCTGTAAATAAAAGAAATATCGACATAACAACCATAAATTTAAAGAAACATGGGTTTAAGAATCATTGTTCTGGCCAAGCAAGTGCCAGACACCCGCAATGTGGGTAAAGACGCGATGAAGGAAGACGGCACCATCAACCGTGCCGCCTTGCCCGCAATTTTCAACCCCGAGGACCTGAACGCCCTTGAACAGGCGTTGCAGCTCAAGGATGCCCATCCCGGCTCGACCATCACGCTGCTGACGATGGGACTGCCCCGTAGCGCCGAGATGGTGCGCGAGAGCCTCTACCGTGGTGGTGACGACGGCGTGGTATTGACCGACCGCCCCCTGGGTGGCGCCGACACCCTTGCCACGAGTTACTCGCTGGCTCAGGCCATCCGCCACATGGGCGAATTTGACATCATCGTGGGTGGCCGTCAGGCCATCGACGGCGACACCGCTCAGGTGGGACCGCAGATTGCCGAGAAGTTGGGCCTGCCCCAGGTGACCTATGCCGAGAGCATCCAGGTTGCTGACCCCGCTGCCTCTGGTCGTAACCGTCAACGGCAGTGCCGACGCCTGCCGTCCCCGCAACGCCCGCCTCATCCAGAAGTACAAATATGCCGTGACGCCCAGCGAGAAGGCCGCTCTGCCCGCCGACCGCCAGGCGCTCGTCGATGCCCGTCCCTACCTTGCCATCAAGGAGTGGGGCGTGAAGGAGATTGAGGCCGATCCCGAGCAGATCGGTATGGCCGGTTCGCCCACCAAGGTGAAGACCATCGTCAATGTCGCCTTCCAGGCCAAGGAAGCCCGACGCATCGACGCTGCTGCCGACGCCGAGCTCGAGGGCCTCGTTAAGGAACTTATCGCCGACCACATCATCGGATAAATTTATTAGGCATTAGGTGTTAGGCATTAGGCGTTAGGATTTATATCTGACAGCCGACCCCTAAAACCTAAAGCCTAAAACCTAAAACCTTTAAGAAAAAAATGGAAGACAAGAATAATCTGATAGTCTATTGCGAGTATGACGAGGGCCGTATTGCCGACGTCAGCCTCGAACTGTTGACCAAGGGCCGCCAGCTGGCCACCCGTCTGGGTTGCCGCCTCGAGGCATTGGTGCTGGGCGACAAACTCGACGGCATCGAGAACGAGCTGTTCCCCTATGGTGTTGACGTGGTCTATAAGGTGCAGGACAATCGCCTGTTCCCCTACACTTCACTGCCTCACAGCAGTGTAGTCACCACCTTGTTTAAGGAGATTGAGCCGCAGGTGTGCCTCATGGGCGCTACCACCATCGGCCGTGACCTGGGTCCCCGCGTGTCGTCATGCCTGCACAGCGGCCTGACTGCCGACTGCACCTCGCTGGAAATCGGCGACCATACCGATGCCGCCAAGGGCAAGGAATACAAGGACCTGCTGTACCAGATTCGTCCCGCCTTCGGTGGCAATATCGTCGCCACCATCGTCAACCCTGAGTGCCGTCCCCAGATGGCAACCGTGCGTGAGGGCGTGATGAAAAAGGAGATCTTTGACGCTAACTACAAGGGTGAGGTCATCAACCTCGACCCCGACAATTACATCGACCCTGCAAGCCTGGTGGTGAAAATCATCGACCGCGAGATTGAGCAGAGCAAGGTGAACATCAAGGGTGCCCACATCATCGTGGCTGGTGGCTACGGCGTGGGCAGCAAGGAGAACTTCGACATGCTGTTCGAACTTGCCGATGTGCTCGGCGGCGAGGTGGGTGCCTCGCGTGCAGCCGTCGATGCCGGCTTCACCGACCATGACCGCCAAATCGGCCAGACCGGTGTCACCGTGCGTCCCAAGCTGTACATCGCCTGTGGTATCTCGGGTCAGATCCAGCATATCGCCGGTATGAACGAGAGCTCCATCATCATCAGCATCAACACCGACCCCGACGCACCCATCAATGCGATTGCCGACTACGTGATCACGGGCAGTGTCGAGGACGTGATTCCCCGTCTCATCAAGCACTACAAGAAGAATTCAAAATAATCAGTAATTAGGTTTTGGTGTTAGGCATTAGGTGTTAGTACTTGCTTCTTTCAACTAATACCTAAAGCCTAAAACCTAAAGCCTAAAACCTAAAAAATATGGCTAACTTTTATACCGACAATAAAGCGCTCCAGTACCACCTGCGTCACCCGTTGATGAAGCAGATTGTCGCACTGCGCGAGCGCGATTATACCCAGAGCGAGAAATTTGACTATGCTCCCCTCGATTTCGAGGACGCGATGGATTCTTACGAGCGCGTGCTGGACATCATCGGCGAGGTGTGCGGTGACATCATCGCCCCCAATGCCAAGGATGTGGACCTCGAGGGTCCCCACCACGAGAACGGCCGCGTGCGCTACGCCAAGGGCACTGAGGTGAACCTCAAGGCTCTGAACCAGGCTGGCTTGATGGGCATCACCTTGCCCCGCCAGTATGGAGGCCTGAACATGTCGTCGATTCCCTATATCATGGCTGCCGACATGGTGAGCCGTGCCGATGCGGGATTCGTCAACGTGTGGGGTCTGCAGGACTGTGCCGAGACCATCAACGAGTTTGCCAGCGAGGACCAGAAAGAGCGTTTCCTGCCCCGCACCTGCAAGGGCGAGACCCTGGCGATGGACCTCACCGAGCCCGATGCAGGTAGCGACCTGCAGTCCGTTATGCTCAAGGCCACTCAGGACGAGGACGGCACCTGGCGCCTGAACGGCGTGAAACGCTTCATCACCAACGGCGACGGCGACATTTCGCTCGTGCTCGCCCGCAGCGAGGAAGGTACCCGCGATGGACGCGGCCTGTCGATGTTCATCTACGACAAGCGCGACGGTGGCATGACCGTGCGCCGCATCGAGGACAAGATGGGTATCCACGGCAGCCCCACGTGCGAACTCGTGTTCAAGAACGCCAAGGCCGAGCTGTGCGGTGACCGCAAGTTAGGTCTCATCAAGTATGTGATGTCGCTGATGAACGGCGCACGCCTGGGCATCGCCGCCCAGAGCGTCGGCGTGAGCGAGGCCGCCTATCAGGAGGCCATCGCCTATACCCGCAGCCGTGAGCAGTTTGGCAAGGCCATCATCAATTTCCCCGCTGTGAGTGAGATGATTGCCAACATCAAGGCCAAGCTCGACGCTTCACGCACCCTGCTGTATGAGTGCACCCGCTTCGTCGATATGTACAAGTCGCTCGAGGCCATCAGCCGTGAGCGCACCCTCGCCCCCGAGGAGCGCAAGACCATGAAGGCCTACAACCGCCTGGCTGATGCCTTCACGCCGCTGGCCAAGGGCATGACGAGCGAGTTCTGCAACCAGAACGCGTACGACTGCGTGCAGATTCACGGTGGTAGCGGCTTTATGCGTGACTACGCTTGTGAGCGCATCTACCGCGATGCCCGCATCACCAGCATCTACGAGGGCACGACCCAGTTGCAGGTGGTGGCAGCCATCCGCCACGTCACCACGGGCACCTATCTGAACCAGATCAAGGAGTATGCCGCCCGTGAGTATAGC
This sequence comes from uncultured Bacteroidales bacterium, assembly GCA_902787185.1. Classification (GTDB taxonomy): domain Bacteria; phylum Bacteroidota; class Bacteroidia; order Bacteroidales; family Muribaculaceae; genus Sodaliphilus. Next base: position 32,699 of record CADAFP010000029.1, read on the forward strand.
GAGGCTGTTGCTCCCATGCGGGCCAAACTCGAGGCCATGACTGCCCTCTACGAGGAGACCTTTGCCAAGGTGCAGGCCGTCGAGGATCCCGAGTACATCACCTTCCATGCCCGTCGTCTGGTCGAGATGCTGGGACACATCATCATGGGCTATCTGCTCATCGGTGACGCCAGCAACGAACCCGACCTGTTCATGGACAGCGCTAAGGTCTATGTCAACATGGGCGAGGCCGAGGTGGCACGCCACGCACGCTTTATCGGCGCCTTCAACCCAGCCGACCAAGCCGCCTACATGAGAAACTAAAATGTAGAGACGCAAAATCTTGCGTCTCCCGAACAGAATATTATAACAATACTCAGCCCCTGTCGAGTGTTGAACTGCAGGGGCTGATTTGGTTATAGTGCATTAGGATTGACTGACTATGTCAATTATTGCGGCCAAAGAAGAGTTCCAAAATAAAACTAATGAGTCCCCAAATAAGCGATAACGCCAATCGGACGACTCCATAAAGAATGAGCCCGCCAGCCACCGCAATCACAACACCCAACAAAAACCAAAACATAGTTCTTCTTTACTTGTCCGTTTTCATTAACCACGACAAAACACACATCTTGATAGAACATCATCTGCGCTAGTTCCACATACCGACTTAATCATCTCGATATTATTCTGAATATAAGTCACAGAATTCATGTCCTTGTAGTAGACATCATTGATGGGAAGATCTGTTCCAAATAAGATTCTGTCAACAAGACCTTTATCAACAAGCTGTTGTAAATCTTGTGCTGGCATAAATGATGTGTCAATAAACGAATTCTCATTATTTCTCACTACCTCAAGAGTTTCATCTAAAGGACGCCCATGTGCCAAGACAAAGGTCAAATCTTGATTCTCTGCAATGATGTCTGCAAATAATCCTGCATGACAAGATACAAAGTTGCCTGTATGTAACAAGACAGGAACACCAAGCTGTCTCGCTAATTCAAGTCCTTGAACAACAAGCTTTTTATTGTTTGCCCACTCTTTGTGGGCTTCCCAGTGCATCTTGATGCCTTGCCACGGTATTTTGCTGTGCAACATATAAGGTAAGGCATACCGGCACTTCATCATTCTGGGCGTGAGCCACAGGATGGGGTGGACTCGTTCTCCTCCGAGCTTGATGAGCTCTCGCATTTCCCGAACAACGACTTTGTAGAGTTCGGTGCAAGTTGATGTGGAGGAAACAGCCATTCCGTCGATTCCTGCTGCCACTGCGGAATCCCACACTTCTCTGGGTGTGTGGTATCCATCTGTAAACCATCCGACGTGAACATGATTGTCAATTATCATTAGTATTATAATAATCCTTTCTCTCGATATTCTTTAACAAGGCGTTTGTTCAAACGCGCCACGTCACAAAAGTGGTGATTGATGGCAAACATATCGCCACCACTCTCATTGTAGTTGCGTACCAGACAACGTGCGCAGTAGTCGCGGGCATCACATTCCAGACATTGAAGAAATGACTCTTGCGTGATTTTGCGCAATTCCTTCACTCGCTCACTGTTCTCCCAAATCTCCTGAAGCGGCTGTTTATAGACGTTACCCAGCACATAGTCTTGCCAACCTGCGCAGGGATACACGTCACCGTTGGCGGTTATGCAGCAGTTGTCATAACCAACGCCGCAAACGGGCTGTTTCTTGAAACGCTCAGGGTCAAATTTAATCTCATCTGTGATTGGCAATTGTTCAAGTGTCTCGTCACGATATTGCTTATCATGCAAGATGATGTCACGCAATAATTCCTCGGTTTCATCAAGAGACAGCCTGTTGGCCAAATTGTCTGTATCAAGGTCTGAGCGAGCCATCATGATATAGTCGGTCTGGGCCTTGATTTTAAGTGATTTGGCGTAATCCAGCACCTTGTCATAGCCATGAAGGTTAGCTTTCATAATTGGACAAGAGATTTGCACGGGAATGTCAGCAGCCACCAGTTTCTCGATTGCCGCTTTTGTCTTCTCGAACGAGCCTTTTACCGTCGTTATAAAATCATGCACTTCGGGATCCATCGAGTAGAGTGACACTTGAATCAATGACAAATTAACCTCTTTCAAAGCAGGAATCTGCTCGTCTTTCAGCGAAATCAGGTTAGAGAGAATGGAAATTTTCAAGTCTTTTTCACGGCAATAGCGGGCAATCTCAATAAGATCTTTGTGCAGAAATGCTTCACCGCCCGAGAGAGTTACATGGATACCGCCCATAGCAGCGAACTCGTCAAGGATGCTTTTTACCTTGGCGGTCGGCATATCAAACCCCATATTCTTTTTCTCGTTGGGGATATAGCAATGGATACAACGCTCGTTGCAACGACTGCTCAATTCAAACTGGAGACTGGAAATCAAAGGCCTGCCTTGAACTTCTTCAAGAAAGAAATCCTGGGTGTTTTCACTCACTTTCTCATCCGTTGCTTGATAGTAATTGTCAACCAGTGTCTTTGGATTGTCAATGTCATAGGTGAAATCATCATCCTTGGCATCAAGTTCCTCGGGCGTTTCACCGATGACGACAAACTTGTCATGCGCAAGACTCTCTGCAAATTCTATGAAATCCGCTTTGAGTGTATCAAAATCAACGTCCTCAAAGACGGTCAACAAATGATTGACTATTTCATCAATATCACTTGGCTCACGAGTAATCTCACGCAACAAAACTGCACCATATTCGTCATAACTACGGTCATGACGAGTCAACTGATTGGTAATGTACCCGTATCGCTTTGTTGTACGGATAAATGAATTTTTAGACTGGCGAATATACATTTCCTTATTTGGTCCAAATCACTGCACAATCAACAGGTATAGATGTTTCAAAAGATGTCATTGCTGGTATTTGGTGTTTATAGAAAACGCCTATTGATTTCCCTTGGTCATCAATTAGCTCTATCTTACATGGCTCATTTTTCCAATTCGTACACGTTCCAAACCAGATGTATGCGTCATCAATATAATAGTATGAGCCTGTATCTATGGAAAGGGCTTGTTGGCCTATCTCCATCACGCCATCAGAGACTAGCTTTAATGATTTAACTAACATAAAACTTTACATTCTTAATTATACCAAAAAGGGATATTATTCAGACACATTTTCAATTAAAGAATAATATCCCTCATTAAAATTCTTTTAAGTTCAATTACGCTGATCTCTCACATCTCTTGCAAAGTGTTTCATTAGTCCAGCATTCTCCACCATCTTTTGCGGGGCAGCCTGCAGCATAGGAACCTGTAGGAAGGTTCTTTGCAATCATTTTTGCTTTTTGATACTTCATGATAATAAAATGTATAAAAGTTTATGCCTACGTCCTTTCAAGCGATTCGGCGGTTTCTGGTTTTTCTTCATCATAGTGTCATTCGGCAGCTCAGAGGATGACACGATACAACACAAAAAGCGAGGACTGCTATGCCACGCTTTGTAGATTGATGGTCGTAGGAAAAACCAGTAGTACAAAAAGGGGATATTAGTGCAGCCCACGCTATATACGTGGAAGCCGCCCTGCTTTCCTCTTGTACTAATTCAATTGAAAGTTTCCTACGTTTTCAATCTACAAGAATAAGCATGTCGCTTCTTATTTCCAAAATGTCGTCGGATTGTTACCAATCCACTGCAAAGATACCTATTGTTTTTTGATTGAGACAAGGTTTTTGAAAAAAATAAAGTATAATTTTTGTTTAATTTCTCGCCCGTTAGGGCGATTAATTTTTTGTGAGGTTGTTGTTGGTGTGTTGTGGGAAAAAGTATATCTTTGCTGCATTGTTATGAATCGTGAGAAGGAGATATATAAGGTGACGCTGGTGGGCAGTGCCGGCAATGTGGCGCTGCTGACCTTCAAGTTCATTGCGGGAGTGATGGGGCACAGTTCGGCGATGATAGCCGATGCCGTGCACTCGCTATCGGATTTTATTACCGACATCGTTGTGCTCGCCTTCGTTCACGTGAGCGCCAAGCCCCAGGACGTGGACCACGACTACGGTCACGGCAAGTATGAGACCTTTGCCACGTTCATCATCGGGTTGGCGCTGATAGCCGCTGCTACGGGCATTATTGTGTCGGGCGTTGCCAAACTCATCGATTGGGCTGGCGGTAAGCAGTTAGCGGCACCGGGTTGGCTGGCCCTGGCTGCTGCCATCATCTCGATTTTGGTCAAGGAAGTTCTTTTCCGATACACAGTCAATCGTGGCAAGCACCTCGATTCCCAGGCGCTGGTTGCCAATGCCTGGCATCACCGCAGCGATGCGTTGTCATCTATAGGAACGACGGTGGGCATCGGTGGAGCCATCCTGCTGGGAAACCGCTGGACGGTGCTCGACCCGCTGGCATCGGTTGTGGTGGGTTTGATGCTTGTCAAGGTGTCGTTTGACCTGTTGCGCAACAGCGTCGGCGAACTCACCGAGTCGTCACTCTCGGCTGATATTGAGAAGGAAATCGAGGAAATCATCTGCTCTTTCCCCGACGTGAGCGAGCCGCATAACCTGCGCACGCGCCGCATCGGTAATCGTTTCGCCATCGAGGCCCATGTCCGCATGGACGGCAATGCTTCGCTCACCGCGGCCCACGACCGTGCCACAGCCATCGAGGAGCGCCTACGAGAGCGTTTCGGCCCCCAAACCCACGTCACCATCCACATGGAACCCGTCAAGTGATGGCTCCTCACAACAAAGACGGTGTGTCATAAATCTGATTCGGTAGCATAACCGTGCTAACGCACGGGAAATTAAACAAATTTTTAAACTAAAATTACATATTCCTTAAATAATATGCTCAATTTTAAATTTAATTTGCTTAATTTCCCGCCCAACGGGCGGTTATGTTTAATTTAGTTGATTTATGACACACCGCCTTTTTGTTATTAAAGGCGGTGGTGTTTTACTCGAACTTCAGGTTGTCGGCTTCGGTGAAAATACCATTCTCGCTAACCTTGAAGCCTTTTTTCTTGCCGTTGTATTTGTCAAGCGTGCCTACAACCCTTTTCTTTGCCACATCTTTCTCATCTATGATGATGATCTTATTGTTGCTGTAGTTTGCACCTCTATTGGTTGAACCGCTGAAACTGAAGTCACAGTATAGATTGTATTTATCTTTATTTAATTCGGTTTCAGATTTTGTTCCGAAATTACACATCACACCGAATTCGGCAGGAAACTTGTCGCTGGTAATAGTCTTGGTCCACCACGTTGAATTAACGGCATCAAACGAAGTTCTTCCGTTTTCAGCTTTGTAATAGATAATAATTGAAGCCGCATCCAGTAAGTCTTGTGAAAAAGACATTGTGTAAGTTGCTGTCGCCTTGGTTTTGTCCTTTGGCTCATCCTTGCCGCATGAGGCAAATAATAGGGTAGCCGTAGCTATCAGGGCAACCATGAGTAAATACTTCTTCATTGTCGATAAATTTTTATAGTTAATAATTATTGTTTCTGTTGGTTAATGGTCGGCGACTTCCTCAAGCCTGGACAGGAATGCGAGACGGGCACCCTTGAGCAGGCTGATGGCGCGCGGCACGATGTCGGCGAGTTCGGGAGTGCTGTCGGCGAGGATTTCAAAGGCGACCCACACGCTCGTTTCCTTTTCCTTGCCCTCCTCGTCCTGCATGTCCATGGTGTAGAGCTTCACGACCTTGATGCTGCCGTTCACCTCGTTCATCACGCGCATGATGGTCTCTTCGTTGTCCTCGGTGACCTCAAAGATGGCCGGCATCATCAATCTGAAGTACTGTTCGTCTTCAAGATCGTTGAAATACAGGTAGTTGATGCCTTCTATCTTGAAGGCGATGCCAAAGGGGGTCTCGTGCGGACGGAACCCTTCCTCGGCCAGATAGTCAATCATCAGTTTGTTTAAGTCCATATATTTTTTTAGTTTTAAGTACGGTTTTACTGTCGCATAACCCCTAACTCCAAACCCCTAACTTCTAACTCCTAACTCCTAACTAATCAACGGTAGCCGATGTGGGGCAGGGAGTTGGTGCGCTCAACGCCTTCCATCTTATTCTTCATCTCCTCATATTCCTTGAGCAGTTCTTTGTTGACCGAGGGCTTGATGCCTTCGATGGTCTTAATGAGCAACTCTTGGGTGATGGGCTCGCGGTTGAAGGCGGCGATGGTGGCGGCCTCGTTGACGACGTAGGCGATATCACTGGCCACATAGCCGTCAGCCTTTTGTGCCAGGGCGTCGCTGTCGATTTCGCCGCAGGGGCGGTCCTTGAGGTAGAGCTCAAACATCAACTTGCGGGCCGTCAGGTCGGGCATGGGCACATACACCTGCTTGTCGATGCGGCCTGTGCGCAGCACAGCGGGATCCACCTTGTCGGGGCGGTTGCTCGTGGCGATGACAAAGATGCCGCGCTTGGAGCAGTTGTTGAGCTGCGTCAGGAACTCGTTGACCTCACCCGCCTGGTTGCTGCCCACGTTGTCGCCCGAGCGGCTGGGGACAAAGGCGTCAAACTCGTCGAAGCACAGCACCGTCGGCGCGTTTTCCTCGGCCTTCTTGAACAGGTCGGCGATTTTGCCCTGTGAGCCGTGGATATAGATGGAACCCAGGTCGCTCGCCTTGACGAGAATGAAGTTGAAGCCTGTCTCCTCGGCAAATTTCTCGGCAAAGAAGCTCTTGCCGCAGCCCGGGGGACCGTACAGCAACATGCCGTTGGGAGGCGTGAGTTTGTATTGCTCAGCCAGTTCTTTGTTCTGCAGGATGAGGATGACGCGCTTGCGCAGCATCTCCTTCAATTCATCCATGCCCGCGATGTCGGCAAAGCCGTTGCCGCTGCCTTTCTTGATTTCCACGTCGGCGCTGGTCTCAGCTGCCGCCTGTGAGCGGTCGCTGCTGCTCCGTTCCTGGGGGTAGTCGTCGGCTGCGGCTTCCTGCTGGCGGGCAGCGAGCCTGTCGCGAAATTCCTTCGCCATCTTGCTCTCGTCGCCGTCGATGAGGTCGTTGAGGATTTCGTCAACGCTCTCATAGCGCTCGGTATAGCTCAATGACAGGCCGCAGGCGACGATGGCCTGCAATTTCACGTCGTTGATGTCGTCCACATCGATCTCGCCCTGTTCCTTACGCGCGTCTTTCACGAGGCGCAGTTTCTCTTTGCGGCTCAGCCCGGGGGTGAACTCCACGCCCCAGGGGGCTTTGCCCGTGAGCATCGTGTAGAACACGCCAGTGGCGGCGAAGATGTCGTTCAACTCGTCATACTTGCCCAGGAAAGACTGTCCGCTGGCGTAGCGCGGGTCCAGGTCAGATGTGTCAAACGGCGGAGTGCCCATGAAGCACGGCGACACATGGCCCATGTCGATGAGTTCGGCCACGCCACCCGTCTTGCTGCTGAGCATGACGTTAGTCGGGTTGATGTCGTTGTGCAGCAACACGCCGGGACGCTCATGCAGGTACTGCAGGCCTTGGAGCATCTCGATGAAGATCTTGACGGCGGTCTTCTTGTCGAGTTTCTTTTTCTTCTTGCGCTGGAGCATCTCGCTCAGCAGTTCACCGCTGAAGTAGGTGCATATCATGTAGTGGCATTCTCCCGCCTCATCGTTATAAACGCCATCGTCGATGTAGCTGACGATGTTCTTGTGGCTCAGTTGCCGGCAGATGGCGATTTCGGTCACCTCGCCGTCCTTGATGAGCTTGTCGGGCGTGTTCTTGAGGCGGTAAATCTTCATGAAGTAGGGGTTGCCGCCCTCGTCCTCAACGCGGTAGCTCTCGGCGTAGGGGTTCTCCTTGATGAGATACACCACATGCCACTTGTTGCCAATCGTTTGTCCTTCCTTGAGTATCATATTTTTTGTTTTTAGTCCTTTTATAGATCAATAAATACAATAAAACCAATGATTTCTGAACAGTAGCCTCTCGTTAATGCATTGTGCTCGTTGTATTTATTGTTTTTCTTCTATATCAGTAGCCGTTTGTTTTTTCTGCTTGTTGGAACGCTTGATGAGCAGGTATCTCACCATCAGGTGACTGCGGTTGATGATGAGCAGGGCCAGCAGGGCGGCAAGATAGACGAACATCAGGTTACCCATGACCTTGTCACCATCCAGGTCCTTGCCCAACTCGCTCAATTCCACGGGCTGCTCCACATCGTCGAGCGACGAGAGCGTGCGTTTCCACTTGATGACACCATCCTCAAGATAGACCACCGCGGGGTTGCCGCGGGCCACCATCTTGAGTTCGCTGTCATCCATATAGTAGATGGGATAGCTTGCCATCGACACGTCTTTCCACTGTTCCACCTCTTGGGGCGTGGCTGGAGTGAGGCCAACGACATTGGCTTCACCCACGAGGGCCGCATCGGTCAACTCGTTGAGGGCGTAAGAGTTGACCACGCCCACTTGGGGCAGGTCGGGGAACAGCAGCAGCACGGTGCGGCGGCTGTCGCCCAGCACCTCAAGCGTCACGTCGTTGCCTTCCTCGTCAAAGATGGCGATGCTGTTGTGCTGGCTTCCGTCTTGCACGATGACCTTGCCGCGCGGGCGGTTGGCATGGTAACGCGTCACATATTCCCAACCTTCTTCCTCGTCGGGTAGCTCGTCGATGGTAAACTCCTGCTCCCTACCGTCCTTGCTATAGACGAAAATGAACTCTTCCTCGTCATTGCCGCTGTCGGCCGTCTGGCTTATCAGTTGTGTGCCGATGGGGTAGGGACGGTAATCGATGAGCGGCTGCTTGAAGTAGCCATAGTAGGAAACCGCAAGCACAAACGCCAGCGACAACGCGATAATCACCCATTGCACTGCGGGGCCATAGATGCCGCGCAGCGACTTGTTGAAGCACAACAGATAGATGATGCCCAGCAACAGCAGCACATTCTTGCCGAAAGTCGCCCAATTGCTCAAGTGCAGCGCGTCGCCAAAGCAGCCGCAGTCGGGCACGGCATCCGTCACGGCGAGCCACAGCGTGAGTGGCGTCATAATCAGCATCATCAATAATGCGAGCAGGGGAGCGCTACGGCGGTAGGCACCCACAACGATGAGTATGCCCAGGATGAACTCCAGCGCCGCTAACAGCCCGGCGATGAAAAGTGACGTGTCGGCCCACTGGGCAGCGCCCATCGCGTTGAGGTAGTCGGTGATTTTGTAGCACGTCCCCCAGGGGTCAACGGCCTTGGTGAACCCCGAGAAGACGAACACGCCGCCCACAGTGAGCCGCATCAGCAGCGTCAGTATCTGACACCACTTTTCACCTTTAACCCCGTTGATGAACGCCTTGATAGTCATTTTTGTTTTAGTTTATAGTCCCTAGTTTCTAGAGAATCTAGAGAATCTAGAAAATCTAGAGAGAACAACTCCTAATTCCTAATTTCTAACTCCTAACTCTTCCTCGTTGTGCTTGATCAACGCAAACACGCTATAGTTGATCATGTCCTGATAGTTGGCGTCGATGCCCTCGCTCACCAGAGTCTCACCATTGTGGTTCTCAATCTCCTTGGTGCGCTGGATTTTGGTCAGGATCAGGTCGGTGTAGCTCGAGATGCGCATGTCGCGCCAAGCCTCGCCATAGTCGGTGTTCTTGGCTATCATCAGGTCCTTCGTGTTCTGGATGAACTCGTCATAGAGCTCCAGGGCGCGCTCACGGCTGATGTCCACCGTGTCGCTGTAGCCCAGGTGCAGCTGTATCAGTCCGATGATGCCATAGTTGATGATACCGATGAACTCGGGCCAGATGCCTTCGCCCACCTTGGTCTCACCGTTGAGCTCGAGTGTGCGGATGCGCTTGGCTTTGATGAAAATCTGGTCGGTTACCGAACGGGGCCTGAGGATGCGCCACGAGGGGCCGTAGTCCTTCATCTTGTTGATGAACAGTTCACGGCACTGGGCTATCGCCTCATCATATTGTTTGCTGGTATTGTGCATAGTCTTCACTTGAGTTGACATATTAACTTGCAAAGATAATGATTTTTCTGATGCCATAAGGCCTACACCTCGATTTTTTCAACAAGATGAAGTGAAGGCACAGAAAAAGGGGAGCCTGTGGCCCCCCCTTTTTACTTAGTGTTCAGAGTTGGTCTTGCGTTTAACGCATGATCTTCTTGCTCGTGCGGCTACCGTCGTTGTAGGTCGTCACGACGATGTTGATGCCGTCAAACGGAGTCTCGCTGGCCCTGCCAGTGATGTCATAGTAGCGCACGCTGACGATGTCCTTGTCGGTGTGAACATACTTGATTTCCTTGACGGCGGTCACGTTGCCGACACCGTCGCCATCAGAGTCGCCACTGCTGCCCTTCAACGGGAAGACGATGAACTTGCTGTCTTTGAGACTCCATTCTTCCGTGCCGTAGGGCGTGCCCTGCATGTCGGGCCAATGGTTGTCCTCGCCATCGGCACGGCGCGGAGCATTGGCAATGTGTTGCTCAATTTCGTCGTCATAATCGTTGTCTTTATACACACCTGGTACATATTCGATTTCATCAGGCTTGTCACCATGGGCGTAACGGATAACGGCAAGAATCTTATAGGCCTGTCCAGGCTTGAAAATCTGGTACCACGGCTTCTGAGGCCTTGCGTAAGGATCCGTAAACTCCATGCCTTCGAACAGCGACCAGTTCACCTGGAATGCGGCATACTGCATGTATCCGTTGCTGTAGGGACCATAAGTGGTACCATAGGGCACGCCACCCTCGGTGGTGTCTTGAGGATTGGTGCCATCCCACAATTGTCCGGTACGGTCCCAGTTCATGGGAGCATGGAACTCACCAGGTGAATCAGGCTCTTCTCTGCAAGCTGCGGTTCCAATGATGTGCTCGGGATCGTCGTGCACAAACACTGCCCAAGTGATGTAGGCAACCTCTTGAGGCTTGGGTGCCACGTAGAACATCTTGGTGGGCTCAGAGTCGATTCTCATGTGGTCAACAAAGGTTTCTTGTGTCTCTTCGTTGGTCTTCCATACGGGAATGGTCCGGTAAACGCCGTCATAGATGCCAGGACTCCAGTCCTGATGAACGTAGCTGAACACTACCGAGTCGTTGAAGTGGCTGGTAACATATACGTTGGGCTCGTATTTGGTTACAGGCAGAGGCATAGCGATGTTGGTGATGTGCATCTGAGGATTGATCTTGCTCACCAGATTACCCGACATCGAGCCGCCAGGGATAATCTTACCTTCATACTGTTTCAGATAAGCACGCTCACCTTGAGTGGCCGACTCAAAGTTCTCGTCGTCAAACAACTCCTTGTTGTAGGTCACGTCGGTGTTCTGGAGATGGCCGTTGTCAAAGTTGGGCGACAGCACAATCTTCACCCAGTTACTCTGGTCATAGTAGTCGCGCTTGATCTGAATCTGCGAACCACCAGGATAATTGGCGGTCTTGGGATGAGCGCAGGTCTCATAAACATAGTCGGTGGTGCCATCGGGGCGAACCGACTTGGCTGAATATTTCTCGAAGTCCTTGGCATAGAGGGCACCGCGAACAGTGATGTATTGCCTATTACCCTCGGCATCAAGAATGGGATTGCCGGCCATGTCGGTCTCCAAAATCTTGGTGATGGCGCTTTCGTCATAATAGACACCAATCAGATTGTCCTCAACGGTGTACTTGGGACCGTTGACGATACCGCTGTTGATGATGCCATTGAGCGAGTTGCCCAGGTAAACCATACCCAGGTAGTCATAGCAGGCGCCGTTGTCAAACACAAGGTCACCAGTCTGCTGGCGGGTGTGGTCCTCGTTCAAGCCGTTGTCAAAGATGACGTTGGAGGGGACGACATACTCATCGTTCTCGTCCTTGCCCCAGATGCGGTGGAAGTCTTCCATCAGACCGAAGTCATAGCACCAAACCTCATAGCCATCCTCGTCATAGCCGACAAAGGTACACTTCTTGCCAGGATATGCCCCAGTGAACTCGATGACGGGCTCACCCTCATACCAGGCATAGCAGTAAACCGAGTCCCAACCGGTCGTGTTGGTGTAGTACACATAATAGTGGTCCTCGAGCATCGTTGAGCAATCGCTCACGCCGCTGGCCGTCACGTCATAGTACAATGCCGTCACGTCTTGCAGTTTGTCGTTGTGCTGGTGATCCACTTGGTAGTCTTCGGTTGCATCCTCGTCCTTCCAGATAAGCCAAACCTCGCCGGAACGGCGCATCACCATCTGCGACTTGAGGTCTTCATTGACCGTGCGGATGAAGTAGAACTCGCAAATCGAGTTGCTCACGGTCCAGGCATACCACTCCTTGCCATCGACGGTAGTAGTGTCGGGCAGGTCCTTCAGATAACCGTTACCGCCATAAGGCTCATTGCCATTCATGAGCTCGCCCTCATAGGTGTAGTTGGTGGGACCGTCCTGAGCCATCAGGTAGGTGTCACCAGCATTCTTGAGGTTCAGCTTGTTCCATGCGTAGATACCGCCGCGCTTGCCTTCAAGCGTCTGCCCGTTATAGGTGCCGCCGGCGGGGTTAAGCGTGACGTTGCTGGTCTTCTGCAGGAAAATCTTGGTTACCGTAGCGTCGGCAGTCTTGCGCAGCGTGACGGTACCCTTCTCCAGGTTCACCACGACGATGTACTTGCCGGTGGTGCCGGTGAAGTGGAAGTTGTTGGTGTTCGATTCCAACTTTTGTGCAAAGCCTATCATCAGGTCGGAAATCTCATAGCCAGGATCCACAGCACCCAGTGCGGTAGCGTCGCTCAGTGCGGTCGAGAACAGGAAGTAGTCCCCGTTGGTGAGCGTGACGGTGGTCTGGTAGATGTTGCCGTCAACCGATGTCATCTCCACACTGTTGTTCTCGTAAGACCATTCGACACCATAGGACATGTACAGGGTCTGATGGCTCTTCTTCACCATCACCTGACGGTTAACCGGGTTGAAGAAGATGTCATAGGCACCCGACTGCTCAACATACCAGTTGTAGGTGTTGTTCACATAGTCGCGTGTGTTCATCCACTCGCCCAGCAGGGCTTCGGTGATGGCCACATGGTCGTTGTTGTCAGGGCTCAAGCGGTTGGCGTTGAGCGTAGCCCAATCCTCGCTGTTGCTTCCCAAGACAGTGGCAAAGCCGAAGTGGCTCATTGCGGTGAGCACGACATTCTCCAGCACGTAGTAACCCGTTTCGTTATCAAGTGTCATCGGGATACCTGCGTTGGCAGCCCACTGCTGTGAGCCTGCATTACCGACAACATATACATGGCTGATCGGGTCGGCGGCAATGAGCGTGACGGTAACGGTCACGGCGCCGGTGTTGCTGTCGATGGTCACGGTCACATCGTAGGTGCCGGGCACGTTGACATTGAACTTCTGGTTATCGCCATCGGGATACCAGTTGCCTTCGTTGTCGCGAACCTTATATTCATAGTCAACGCTCTGGTCGAGGTGAACGTTGCTGGCGGTCCAGCTGTAGGTGCCGTCACCGTTGTCGGTCAACATGGTGCCGTTGCCCATCTCCCATCCGTTGGGGAAGATGCTGGTGTCATCACCGACGACATAATAGGCGATGGCTGCGTCGGCCTCGTCATTGGGACCGTCAACAGTGTTGCCGCCACCATAGGTGAAGTAGTTGTCACCAGGCTGGGCGGTCAGGTTAGCGGTCTGGGACGTGCCATTCTCGTTAAAGATGACGTTGATGGTCGAGGAATAGGAGGTGTAAGTCACATGATAATAGGTGTGGCCGTTGATCACCTGCGAGGTCAGGCTCGACAGTGCGTTGCCGCTCCAGGGAGCTGACAATTCGCCCTCGCTGTCCCAAGCATACAGGTACACGTTGCTAATAGGCTCGTTGCCCTTGTAGCGCACATAGATGTCATAGGTATAAACTTGGTCGGCCTGTACCAGCGTGGGAACGGCGGTCACATTGGTGCCGTCGAAGGTGAACACCACGTTGTAGGTGCCCCTGGCGTCCACTCTGAACGAGGCGTTGTCGCTACCTTCGGGATACCAAGAACCGTTGCTGCCGTGCACCTTGTACTGATAGTCGGTATTGGCTTCCAGATGAACGTTGCTTGCCGTCCAGGTATAGGTGCCGTTGTCCTCAGTCATGAGCGTCTCGCTGCTGATGTCCCATCCGTTGGGGAAGATGGCGGTTTCCTCGCCCACGACAAAGAAGTCGGGCTCATCGGCGTGAGATGACGGACCGACGACGTCGCTACCGCCACCATATGTGAAGTAATTGTCACCGGGCAGAGTGGTCAGGTTAGCGGTCTGGGAAGTACCGTTCTCGTTGAAGATGACGGTGATATTCGAGTAATAGGAAGTGTAGGTCACCTTGTAGTAGGTGAAATCGTTGATTTCCTGCGTGGTCAGGCTCGACAGGGCAGTGCCGCTCCAGGCTGCCGACAAGTCGCCGACGGCATCCCAGGCGTAGATGAACACGTTGCTGACAGGCTCGCTGCCCGTGTAGCGCACATAGATGTCATAGGTGTAAACCGGGTCGGCCTGAATCAGCGAGGGCACGGCAGTCACATTGGTGCCGTCGAAGGTGAACACCACATTGTAGGTGCCGTTGGCATCTACGCTAAACGTGGCGTCCTCGTTGGCGGGATGCCAGGAACCGTCAGAGTCGAGCACCCTGTATGTATAGCTGGTACCGGCATCCAGATGGACGTCGCTTGCGGTCCAGGTGTAGGTGCCGTTGTCATTAGCCATCAGCGTCTCGCTGCCGCTATCCCATCCGTTGGGGAAGATGTCTTCATCAGCGCCCACGACGTAGTAAACGGTCGGAGCGTCGGCTTGGTCATTGGGACCGTCAACAGTGTTGCCGCCGCCATAGGTGAAGTAGTTGTCACCGGGCTCGGCGGTCAGGTCAGCGGTCTGGGACGTACCGTTCTCGTTGAAGATGACGTTGATGGTCGAGAAATAGGAGGTGTAGGTCACATGATAGTAAGTGTGGCCGTTAATCACCTGCGAGGTCAGGCTCGACAGGGCGGTGCCGCTCCACGCTGCCGACAAAGTACTGGCGGCATCCCAGGCATACAGGAACACGTTGCTGGCAGGCTCGCTGCCCGTGTAGCGCACATAGATGTCATAGGTGTAAACCGGGTCGGCTTGAATCAGCGAGGGCACGGCATTGACGTTAGTGCCGTCAAAGGTGAACACCACATTATAGGAACCGCTATCATCGACAGTGAACGTGGCATTGTTGCTTGAGGGGTGCCACGAGTCATCACTGCCATGAACCTTGAACTGGTAGGTGGTGCCCTTCTCCAGATGAACGTTGCTTGCCGTCCAAGTGTAGGTGCCATTGTTCTCGGTCATCAGCGTCTCGCTGCCGTTATTCCATCCATTGGGGAAGATGTTGGTGTCAGCACCCACAACATAGTAGTCGACAGGAGCAGAAGGAGCAGTGCCTACAACATTGAATCTCATGTTGGTTACATCCAGGGTGATGGTCACGGGACCCGCATCCACGTTAACGAAATAGGCGCCGCTACCCTTCTGGGTGTCGACCCAAGAGCCATCCAGGCTCACTTCCACATTGCCACTGGTGGGACCAATACGGTGGTTGCCGTTGAAGTCATTCCAGTCGCTACCCTGACCGTCACCAAAGGCGAAGTAGTAATTGCCCGCAGTGGTAACGTTATAGCTATAGGTGTAGATGCCATTGCCCTCATCAGTCATGGTAGTGGTGGGGTTGTATTTGAACCCGCCCAGGCCCAAGCCGTTGTCACCCGTGATGTAATAGGTGGGGGTGACGGGGGTGACAGACTTCTCGGTTACAGTGACGTTGACCTCCTTGGTAACCACATTGAACGAGAATACCACATCGGCAGTGCCGGTGAAGCCGATTGAATAATTGTAGTTTGAGCCTGGCCAAGCGTAGGTCCAGGCATGGTCCTGAACGACTTTAAACTGGTAGGGACCTTGCGTGACGTTCACATCGGTGAACGACAGCGTGTAGTTCACGCCGTCGGTGGTGGTCATGTCGTTGTTGGCATCGGTTTGTCCCCAACTGGAGCCTAACAATTCGGTTTGGCTGCCTGCAACGGTCAGCGTCTTGAACGGGCCGAACACCGAGACGGCATTGCCATTCGTGTTGAAGATATACACGATGTTTTGCGTGCCCGATGAACTCACATTGTAATTGTAGTTACTGCCAGGCCAAGAAGTGCCCCATCCATGATTCAGGCACACCTTGAACTGATAGTCTCCAGAATTGACGTTGGCTGTTTTGGCCAGATAGTAGTAGGTCGTGCTACCCATGCGCACCATGTCATTGCTGGTGTTGCTCGGATCCCACTCTGTTCCTAACACCGAGACAGGAGTGCCCGCAACGGTGTAGGTCTGGGCCATCAGCTGCGGTACGGACGCAGCGAGGCAGAAAATCAAGGCCAGTAGCTTGATCCTCTCATTGATGAATAGTCGGAATTGTCTCATCTTAAAAATTTGGTTATATGATAAATAAAAATGTTTGTCGGTTGGTTATGGCCGGGATAATAGACGCTTGAGAAGTAGAAAAGTTTAATCAACGCAAGAAAAAAACTATCCTCAGTGAAAATCAACACATTGCGGCAAATATACGATACTTTTTTTTAATAATGTGTAGCACCTGTTGGGACTAATAGGTGATTTTTGTGTGCAATCGTTTGCGTTAAAACTATTAAAAGCAGGACGGGAGGGCTTTTCTCTCCTGTCCTGTCGGAATGGTTTTCATGGTATGGGACTCAAGGCTTATGCGTTGTGGAGGGCTTCCTGCAGGGCGTCGGCGGTGTCGGGATGCTCGGCGAGGTACTGTTTGGCGGCTTCGCGCCCTTGGCCCAGACGCATGTCTTGCCAACTGAACCACGCACCGCTCTTCTTGATGATGCCAGCCTCGACACCCAGGTCAAGGATTTCACCGTCACGGCTGATGCCGCGCCCATAAATCACGTCAAACTCGGCCTTGCGGAAGGGTGGGGCGACCTTGTTTTTCACCACCTTGACGCGCGTCTGGGCTCCCAACACCTGCTCGCCGTCCTTGATATGAGCCAGGCGACGGATGTCCAACCTGACGCTGCTGTAGAACTTCAGCGCATTGCCGCCAGTGGTCGTCTCGGGGTTGCCGAACATCACGCCCAGTTTCTCGCGCAACTGGTTGATGAAGATGCAGCATGTGCGCGTCTTGGCGATGGTCGAGGTGAGTTTCCTCAAGGCCTGGCTCATCAGTCGCGCCTGCAGGCCCATCTTGCTCTCACCCATCTCACCCTCGATTTCGGCCTTGGGGGTGAGGGCAGCGACGCTGTCGATGACGATGACGTCGATGGCGGCACTGCGTATCAGCTGGTCGGCAATCTCCAACGCCTGCTCGCCGTTATCGGGTTGGCTGATCCACAGGTTGCGCGTGTTTACTCCGACGGCCTCGGCATAGGAGCGGTCGAAGGCATGCTCCGCGTCGATATAGGCGGCGATACCGCCCATCTGCTGCGCCTGGGCGATGGCGTGCAGCGCCAGCGTGGTCTTGCCCGAAGCCTCGGGGCCGTAAATCTCGATGATGCGTCCGCGCGGATACCCGCCCACGCCCAGTGCTTTGTCCAGACCGATGGAGCCGGTGGGGATGACATCCACATCCTCGATGCTCTCGTCATTCATGCGCATGATGGCACAGGAGCCAAAGGCTTTCTCGATTTTGGCGACGGCGTTCTGCATCACCTGCAGCTTCATGGGGTCCACCTCGACGTTGCGCGGCGAGTGGGGAGCGGTTTCGGCAACATGGTTGCTCACAATGTCGGGCGTGGCTATGCTCAGCACCTGCTGCCCGTCAATCATCAATTCCTGTTTTAAAATCTGCTCAGTCATAGTTGTATAAGTTTTAAGTTGTTAGTTGTTTCTTGTGGGGCCTCGCCTTGGCGTGGCCGTCAATTCAGACTTTTGTAACCGTGAGTTTTGCATTTTGCGTCAGTGATGAACTGCCCACAAAATTCTTTTCACGATGCAAAGGAACTATGACCGAGTGCAACTTCTTGGCACCCTCAACCGAAAGAAAGTTAAATCATGTCAAGTCAAATTGTCTTGAGTGATTTGGCGGACATTTATAAAAAAGAAAGGAGATGCGGTGCACCCCCTTTCTGAATCCAAAAACTTAAATCTTACCAACTGCCGGTGAGGATGTAGTCGATGATTGTGGTTGCATCAGCGATACCCACGATGCCGTCGTGGTCCACGTCGCCCACTGTCAGATTCAAGCCACTCGAGTTACCTGTCAGGATGTAGTCGATGATAGACGTCACATCCGAAATGCCCACGCTGCCGTTGCAGTCCACATCGCCAAGGATGGCTGCGGGAGGTAACAGTTCCACATTTCTAACAGCGAAGTAGTCGCCTGCAGGATGGACACTGCTGTCCTTGATGTAGCTCCAGGTGAGGGTATGGGGGCCAGCGGTCAGTAACGAGGTGTTGGTGTACCAATCGTCATCGAGAGTTCCGAAGGTGAAGACTTCATTACCGTCAATCTCAAAACGGCATTCGTCATAGATTCTTGAACCCTCCTCGCCTCTGGCCTTGAACATGAATCTCACCCGGGTATCCTCTTCAACATAGACGTAGGTGGACAATACAGACGAACTGCTGTGGGCACCGGCATTGCCCGATCGGGCATACAGTTCACCCTGATCATTCATTTCTACATACCATGGATACTGTCCGGTACTGGCGAAGTGGAGGTTGCCGCCCGGTACGTTGAGTGTTTCATCAAGGCCGTAGATGCCCTGGATGTTGCTGAATTTATACCAGTAGTCGCAATTCCGATAGGCTTCTTCGCAGCCGCCAGGAACCCATAATACTGCATTGTTGTAGGTGGTCTCATCAAACATAGGCTCATGGAATGGCATCGGCTGTTCGCTCAAGCAATAGATTTTGGTAAGGCTTGTACAACCCGTGAAAACGTTAGATGACCAAGAGCTGGAATTAAAGAACTTGCAGTTCTTCCCGATAACGACCTTACTCAATGAGGAACAGCCGTAAAAAGACAATCCTCCGACGTAGGTGACAGCATCAGGAATGTTCATTTCGGTCAAGCCAGTGCACAAGGCGAATGCCGCTCCTCCGATTGATTCTACCTTGGAACCGATGCGAAAGCCTGTAATTTCATTACAGCCATAAAAAGCATCCTCCTCGATTGCGGTAACATCATAGCCCAGGGCCGCGTCTGGAATCCCCCAATACCCTTCAGGTGAAGGTAACACACAACCGACGCATTTTGCCGTAGTGCTGCTTGTAATTACATATTCGAGATAATCCACTATGAAGTCATAGGGTAATACGCTGGTGTTGTTGAAGCGCTTCCATCCATCAGCGGACTGATATGCGCTCAAGACCGAATTTGGCACTTCGAGAATGGTAGAGTTATAGTTCGCGGTCGAGAACACATTGTCATCATACAAGCTCGGCGGGGTCTGGGCATAGCAGGTCAATTTATTCAGCGTCGTACATCCGCTGAAAGCCTGCTGATTAATGGTTCTCATTGAAAATGGTAACGTCACATCGTATAGTTTGGTGCAGTCCTTGAAGGCGCTTGCCCCGATGGTTTTTATGCCATTAGGGATGTCGATGAAGGTAAGGCTGGTACATCCCTGAAAGGTTCGCATGTCAATCGTGGTTATCGTCCCAGACAGGTCAGCTCTTCTCAGATTGGTACAATTATAGAATGCTTCACTGCCCATATAAGTGACCGAGTTAGGAACATAGACATATTCCAATCCTGTTTTACCAAATGCATCGTGCCAAATGCGGGTGACAGAGTTGGGAATATCGACGCTGGTCAATTTGGTACACTGATAAAATGCGAAATAACCAATTTCGGTAATTGAGTTCGGGATTGTAACTCCTGTCAAATCGCCACAGTTGCGGAACGCATTATTGCCAATTTTGGTCACGTTATATTGCGTGCCGCCATAGGTGACGGTAGGCGGAATTGTCACGTTGCCAGTATAGCTGGTATAGCTGGCATTGTTCTCGTTGTAGGTCACCTCCACCGTGTTTGTGCCGGTGATGTTGAGATACAGGCCTGATGCGCCGAAGTCATAGGCTTGCGCGCTCACAACGCTCGACAAGGCCGCCACAAGGGCAAAAGCCCTGAAAAGTAGTTTCTTGTTCATAGTCGTTAAGATTTAATGGATGAATAGTTGTATGTGATTTAACTCGGTGCAAATATAGCGAAAATTCTATAAAAATGAAAGGGGGAGGCAACAAAATGGTTAATATAAAAAAGCCGCGGCAGCGGGTGAGCTGTCGTGGCTGGATGATAGTTGAAGTATGTCTCGTATGATTAAGGCAAAAGCCTCACTCATCACTAATCCCTAATCACTAATCCCAAGTGGGCGAGCCCGCTTGGCCCTTAGAACTCAGCGTTGTTGGGAGTGCGCGGGAACGGGATGACGTCACGAATGTTGGCCATACCTGTCACGAACAGGATGAGGCGCTCAAAGCCCAGGCCGAAGCCGCTGTGGGGCACGGTGCCGAAGCGACGGGTGTCGAGATACCACCACATATCCTTCATGGGAATGCCGCGGCGCTCGATCTCGCTCATCAGTTTGTCGTAGTCGGCCTCACGCTCGCTGCCGCCGATGATTTCGCCAATCATGGGGAAGAGCACGTCCATGGCGCGAACGGTCTTGCCATCCTCGTTCTGCTTCATGTAGAAGGCCTTGATCTCACGCGGATAGTCGGTCAGGATAACAGGGCGCTTGAAGTGCTCCTCGACGAGGTAGCGCTCGTGCTCGCTCTGCAGGTCCACACCCCAGTCCACGGGGAATTCAAACTTCTTCTTGGCGGCCTTCAGGATGTCGATGCCCTCAGTATAGGTCAGGCGAACGAACGGCTCCTTCAAGACGCTGTGAAGGCGGTCGATGAGCGTGTTGTCATACATCTTGTTCAGGAACTCCAGGTCGTCCTGGCAGTGCTCCAGTGCGTAGTTCACGCAGAACTTGATGAACTCCTCGGCCAGGTCCATGTTGTCGGTGATGTCATAGAAGGCCATCTCGGGCTCAATCATCCAGAACTCGGCCAGGTGTCGGGGCGTGTTGCTGTTCTCGGCACGGAAGGTGGGACCGAAGGTGTAGATTTCGCCCAGTGCGGTGGCACCAAGCTCGCCTTCGAGCTGTCCCGACACGGTCAGGCTTGTCGATTTGCCGAAGAAGTCCTTCGTGTAGTCGGTCTTGCCGTCCTCGGTCTTGGGCAGGTCGCCCAAGTCGAGGGTCGTTACTTGGAACATGTCGCCTGCACCTTCACAGTCGCTGGCGGTAATCAGCGGGGTGTGCAGATAGACAAAACCCTTGTCGTTGAAGAATTTGTGGATGGCAAACGCCAGGTGGTGACGGATGCGGAACACGGCACCAAAGGTGTTGGTGCGCATGCGCAGGTGAGCCTTGGTGCGCAGGAATTCCAGCGTGTGGCCCTTCTTCTGCATGGGATAGTCGTCGGCACAGGTGCCGTAGATCTCGATGCTTTGGGCCTGAATCTCAACGGTCTGGCCCTTGCCCTGAGACTGGACGAGCAGTCCCTCGACATGCAGGCTGGCGCCTGTGGTGATGGGGCGCAACTCCTCCTCGCTGAACTTCTCGAGGTCAACGACAATCTGCAGGTTGTTGATGGTTGAGCCGTCGTTCAATGCGATGAACTGGACAAACTTGTTACCACGGCGGCTGCGTACCCAGCCCTTGACACACACCTGTTGACCCACTAATGCGGGATCAAAGATATCAACGATTTTAATTCGTTTCAAAGCCATTGTTGTATGTTTTGATCATTTTTAAACTCCGACACAAACCTCTCGCTAAGTCGCTAAGCGGCAAAGAACAATGATGTTTTCAATAAAACATATCCTACTTAGCGTCTTAACGTCTTAGCGTGGGGGCTTTGAGTCGGGAATGTTGTTATGTTTATTCAAACGAATTCTGTTTCAAGAAGTTAACCTCTTCCTGAGTCAGGTAGCGCCAGCGGCCACGGGGCAGGTTCTTCTTGGTGAGACCGGCGAAATAGACGCGGTCAAGTTTCACCACATGATAGCCCAGGGCTTCAAAGATGCGGCGCACGACGCGGTTGCGGCCCGAGTGAATCTCGATACCGGCCTGCTTGCGGTCGGTGGGCGACACGTAGCTCACGGCATCGGCATGGATGGGACCGTCGTCGAGCTCAACGCCGTCGGCGATGTGCTGCATGTCCTCCTCGCTGATGGGCTTGTCGGTCCACACTTGGTAGATTTTCTTCTTGACATATTGCGGGTGGGCGAGCTTGGCGGCAAGGTCACCATCGTTGGTGAGCAGGAGCACACCGGTGGTGTTGCGGTCGAGTCGTCCCACGGGATAGATGCGTTCCTCACAGGCACCCTTCACCAGGTCCATGACGGTCTTGCGGCCGTTGGGATCGTCGCTGGTGGTAACGGTGTCTTTGGGTTTGTTGAGCAGGATGTAGCACTTCTTCTCGGTGGTCACCACCTCGCCGTTGTACTTCACAACGTCTTTGGGGGTAATCTTCATGCCGAGTTCAGTAACTACGACGTCATTTACCATGACGAGACCCTTCTGGATATATTCGTCAGCTACACGGCGAGAGCAGATACCGGCGTTGGCCATGAACTTGTTCAAGCGAACCTCCATGTTGGGATCAATAGCGGGCTCCTCATAGATGATACGCTGGGGCTTGGGCGTGAAGCGCATCTGGGGTTTGGGACCCTGGCGCTTGGGGCGCTGCTGGTACCCACCGGGACGCTGCTGATAGCCACCGGGACGCTGCTGGTAACCGCCTTGACGCTGCTGGTACCCACCGGGACGCTGCTGGTAACCACCCTGGCGCTGCTGGTAACCACCCTGCTGGCGCTGCTGGTAACCACCCTGACGCTGCTGATAACCGGGGCGCTGCTGATAACCACCCTGCTGACGGGGCTGGTAACCACCCTGGCGCTGATATCCGCCGGGACGCTGCTGGTATCCTCCCTGCTGACGGGGCTGATAACCCTGGCGAGGCTGATAGCCGCCTTGCTGCTGCTCGGGATTCATGTTCTCGCCTTCGCCATTGGCTTCGGGATCAAGTGCATTTTGGGGCTGTTGATAACGCTGCTGATAGCCACCGGGGCGCTGCTGGTAGCCACCCTGACGATGGTAACCGCCGGGACGCTGCTGGTAGCCACCCTGGCGAGGCTGGTAGCCGCCTTGACGGGGCTGGTAACCGCCCTGACGGTGGTAACCACCCTGTTGACGGGGCTGATAACCTTCTGACTGCTTGTAACCTTCACTGGGTGTGGATTCTTCGCCCTGGTTGGGCTCGTGGGCGCTATACTCTACTTTTTCATAGCGACCATTCTCGAGATTTTCATCAAGATTGGCATTACTTTCGCCGATTCTAGGCCTTTTCGGCTTCTTCAAGTTCTCGTCCATTGCAATCTAATTTTAAATAAGAGTTAAATAAAAATAGTAGTAAAATAATTAATTTTCGTGGCCTCGCGGCCATCGTCTCAAAATGGTTAAAAATCAGTAATTAAACAAGAACTGATCAAATTTCTATGACAGCTCCTATAAATTAATGTGGTGGGCAGTGAGGGATTCGAACCCCCGACCCTCTGCTTGTAAGGCAGATGCTCTGAACCAACTGCGCTAACTGCCCAATGACGGACCCTTCCAAAAAGCAGCGCAAAATTACTCCAAACTTTCCTTTCCCCAAAATTTTAAGGCAATAATTTTACGCAGATAATTGAATCCTTTATTGTGAAGAAAACTACGGGTCCTGAGGTGGTTTGCTCAGGACCCGTAGGGATTCCTTTGGTCAAACCTGGTGATTACAGGTTGGGGTTGATCTTATTCCACTCGCTGATGGGGGGCACGATGCCCAGGTCAACCAACTCGTCGCGCATTTTGCACAGGTGCTTGTAGCTGGCGTCGAGTCTTGCATTCTCGCTGGGAATACCCTGAGGCACCTTGTAGGATGCACCGTTCTCGTCGAGCGTGGTGTCCATCGCCATCATGATGTGGTTGTACTTGTCGTTGTTCACGTAGGTGCCAACGGGGTAGTTGAACTTCTCACCGCCCATGGCAGCGCGGATCATCTCTACCGACAGGTAAGCGGGGCTCTGGAACGAGCTGCGGCCGCGCAGCTTGATGATTTGGGCGCCGCCCAGGGTGACTTCACGCTTCATGTGCTCCCACTCCTCGCGGGGGAATTCGTCGGTACCCATGATGTCGATCAACTTGCGCCCTGCAATCTCGACATGGCTGCCGAACACTGCCATCTGCTCGCCGTGGCCGCCGTAGGTGGCACAGCCGGTGATCTGGCTACGCATCACGTTGAACCTCTTGGCCAGAGCGCTTTGCAGGCGCGTGGTGTCGAGAGCGGCAAGAGTAGTTACCTGGCTCGGCTTCAAGCCGCTGTACAACAAGGTTACCAGACCTGTCAGGTCGGCGGGGTTGAAGATGATGACCACGTGCTTCACGTCGGGGCAGTACCTCTTGATGTCCATGCCAAGTTCCTCGGCAATCTTGCAGTTGCCTGCCAGCAGGTCCTCGCGGGTCTCACGTCACCGAAACCGCTCTGGCGCATTTCCTCGGCCACGCCCTCGGGCGAGAATACGTCATAGAGGCAGATGTTAGTTGTCAAGCCCATCATCAGAGCCGTTTGTACCATGTTTGAGCCGATCATGCCAGCAGCGCCGACGATGACCAATTTTTCATTTGTTAATGCCATGATGTTATGTTTTTTATATCTTATTAGTTTTACTTTGAAATTTTACCACTGCAAAGGTAGTCATTTTTTATCATCAATACCAAGCGAAATGACAGATATTAAAGATTAAATATTGTGAAATAGGCCTTGACTCGTGACAAAATGACTAATTTTGCCCATGAAAACAGTATAAAATAAGGTGATGGAACAAGAATTTGCTTCTCGGCTGCTCGAAACTGCGGTCAGTGAGTTTGCCAAGTTGCCCGGCATCGGGCGCAAGACGGCGCTACGCCTCGTGCTGCACCTGCTCAAACAGGACGAGCAAGAGGCGGTCTCTTTTGGCGAGGCGATTATCAAGCTGCGCCGCGAGATACGCTATTGCCATGTGTGCCATAACATTAGCGAGACCGAGGTGTGCCCCATCTGCGCCAACCCGTCGCGTGACGAGAGCACCATCTGCGTCGTCGAGAACGTTAAGGATGTGATGAGCATCGAGAACACCCACCAGCACAACGGCCTCTACCATGTGCTGGGAGGACTCATCTCGCCCATGGACGGCATCGGTCCTGCCGATATCGAGGTGGACAGCCTCGAGGAACGCGTCAAGGCTGGCGGTGTCAAGGAGGTCATCCTCGCCCTGAGCGCGACCATGGAGGGTGATACCACCAATTTCTACATCTTCCGCCGACTGGCACCTTACCCCGATGTCAAGATTACCATCCTGGCACGTGGCGTTAGCGTCGGCAATGAGATTGAGTACACCGACGAGTTGACCTTGGGCCGTTCCATCATGAACCGCACCCTCTTCAGTGACACCTTCCACAAGGAATAATCACCGTCCGCCGTAATTTCCGTTAAATCCGTCATCTCCGTCATTTCCGTTAAATCCGTTCAACCCGTTCAACCCGTCAACATGGCCGACAACGATTTTCAATACCGCCAAGAGGACGCCGACAAGCGCCGTCGCCGCCGTGAGGCCGAGCGTCAGCGACGCCTGCGTCACGCACGCGAGGAGTACATCAAGAAAAAGAAAGAGCAATCCCCGTGATTCAATCCAGGCGCGCAGCCGCCAGGGTGAATATGGATACGGTCACTTGGGGAATGGATTTCAGCAACGTGGCGCAAGCGGTGAGTGTGGCGCCTGTCGTGATGACGTCATCCACGAGAAGGATATGTTTGCCGGCCAGTTGGTCGGCATCTTTGTTTAAGGCATAGTTGCCCTGGATGTTCTGCCAGCGGTCAATGGCGCCTTTATGGGTTTGGGTGGAGTGGGGAAGGACGGCTTTCAGCGCTTCTACGTATGGGATGCCCAAGGTGTCGGCGATGCCACGAGACAGGTATTCGCTCTGGTTGTATCCGCGGTGGGCGAGTTTGCGACGGTGCAGAGGCACAGCTGTGACCACCTCGATACCGTCAAAGAAATGGGTTGCCGCCATCTCCCGGACAGCGCGTGCCGCGAGCCAATAGCCCATGCGTGGTGTGGAGTGGTACTTGATGTCGTGCAGGATTGAGGCGTAGGGAGAGCCTTTCTCATAGTAGAAATAGGCTGTGGAGCGTTCGATGGGCACCTTGCCGGCAAAGTGCTGGTCCATCGTGTTGAATTGCACTTCCTCAAAGCGGGTGCGCGGCAAGGTTGCCAGACACTGCCTGCACAGCCATGTCTCATCACCGTCGAGCGCTCGCCCGCACACGGGGCAAACGCGAGGCATCACCACGTCGGCGGCAGCGCCCAACCATTGTTTAATCGTCTTGAGCATCGATGCTTGTCACTTCTTTCACACACGCTGCCGCGAGTGTTGTCTCAAAGCCGCGTGAGGCGGCAAAACGCATCATCGCCGCCCATGCCGCACGCGGTTCACGTTGGCTGACCGTGCGCCACTTGGCACGCAGCAGTTCTATCAGGCGCTCACTGTAGCGCTCCTCGTCAATGGCGCCCATCGCCTCATCGATGACTTCGGCGGGGATTCCCTTGAGCCGCAACTGGTGGGCTATCTTGATTCTGCCCCAGCCGTTGAAGGCAAAGCGGTCCTTGACGAATGCCACGGCATAGCGCCTATCGTCGATAAATCCTTGTTCTACAAGTTGTTGAAGAATCTGCTCGGTGTCACCGCCGTTAAGATCCCACTTTAGCAGTTTCTCACGGATGTCGCTCTGTGACTGCTCGCTGCGGGCACACAGGGCAGCGGCGCGGTTCAATGCCTGCGCTATAGTTAACGGTTGCTTGCTGTTATTCATGGGAGAGTTCCGATGGTGTTTGGTTGCTGCCTTCCAGAAATTCCTTGAGTTCATCTAGGCGCTGGAGTGCCTCTTCGCGGCCCTGCTGATAGACACGGTTCATCTCACGGGGGTCGTGTGTCGTGCGGCTTACGTCAAGTGGCTTGGACGGCCTGAAGACGAAGGCGCGCCCCTCGCGTTCCTGCTCACGCACAAACTGCAGCTGGCGGTTGTAATGCGCAGGACGGTGCTTCAGCGCCTCAATCACCTTTGGCCACTTGTGCAACAACGGCTTCATCAGCCACATGCCATGCTCGGCGGTCTTGCGGAAACCATCCTCGCGGGTGAGGATTACCACGTTGCGCTCATATCCCTTGTTGATCATGAACTCCAGTGGAATGCTGTCGGCCAGTCCGCCATCGAGCAACTGGCGCCCGCCCACTTCGACAGGCTGTGCCACGACGGGCATCGATGCCGACGCCCTGATCCACTCAAAACAGTCATAGTTCACCTTGTCGAGTCGCTGATAGACGCCCTCGCCTGTGTTCACGTCAAAGCATACCGCATAGCACTCCATCGGCGAGCTGTCAAACACATTGTAGTCAAACACGTCATAGTGGGTGGGGACCAGATGATAGGCAAACCACGCGTTATAATAGTTGCCGGTCTTCAGTAGCGACATGATGCCGCTGTAGCGCTTGTCGCGGGCAAAGCGCACGTTGTAGCGCAAGGCTCTTCCCGCCTGACGCGACTTGTAGTTGCAGCCAAAGGCGATTCCAGCCGACACGCCGACCATACCGTCGAGATAGATCTTCTTCTCGATGAGCACGTCAAGGATGCCGCTGGTGTACATGCCGCGCATCCCGCCTCCCTCCAGCACGAGTCCGGTCTTGCAAATTGCCATATCTAATGATAATATGATTAAATGTGTCGCAAAATTACAAATAATTCAAAGAAATACCTTATATTTGTGGGGATTTATTCACATACTTGTAACTAATATACTATTGAAGCATGAAAAATCTTATCTTAATGACATTATGTGCCATGGCACTGTCATGGCCCTTAAATGCCTCGGCAAGTCGCCTTGTCGGGGACGTGGATGGTGACGGTCAAGTCGGCATTGCCGATGTCACCATGATTACTGATGTCTTGTTGAGCCACTCCGAAACGGCTTCGTCAATGGTTTGTGACGTGGACGGTGACGGCGCTGTGACCATCTCGGACGTGACATGGCTCATCGACATGATTATGGCACCGCCGTCACCTCAAAGCCAAGACGTGACGCTTGACGTTAACGGTGTGAACATCACGATGGTGCTGGTCGAGGGAGGCACTTTCACCATGGGGGCAACCCCCGATCAGTGGCCCGACCATCGCCGCAACGAGGTGCCGCTGCACGAGGTCACGCTGAGCAGCTACTATATCTCGCAGACCGAGGTCACTCAGGAGCTGTGGGAGGCTGTGATGGGTTTCAATCCCAGCCAATTTGCCGGCGACCCGCAACGCCCCGTTGAGATGGTGAGTTTGTTTGACTGCGCACGCTTTGTGGACAAACTGACGGAAATCACGGGCAGGGTATTTCGCATGCCCACCGAGGCCGAGTGGGAATATGCCGCACGAGGCGGCAACAGAAGCCAGTCGTTCAAGTACTCGGGCAGCAACATGGCAGAAGATGTCGCATGGTACAACGGAAACGCCGACAACACGACACACCCCGTCGCTACCAAGGCCCCCAACGAGTTGGGCATCTATGACATGAGCGGCAATGTGTTGGAATGGTGTCAGGACTGGTATGCCAGCTATGACGAGGGGCCTTGTACCAACCCTGTCGGCCCTGAATCAGGCTATGAGAACGTTTATCGCGGCGGCTCGTGGAACAATGCCCCGGAGATGTGCCGCAATGCTACCCGCGACAAGGCTGATCCACATACCACAAGCAGCATGATAGGCTTGCGTGTGGTGATGAACTATTGAGTCAAAACTTGTTAAAAACAGTAGCATCTAAGCGGTACTCTTGCTGCTTTAACAAGTTTTTTGGTTTTTTATTGCTGATATGTGAGGTCTAACCGCAAGAATTTTGCTAATTTCGCCCGACTTTTCAACCTTTAATATCAATAATGAAGAAATTAGACACCCTTCTTGCCGAGAAACTGATGCAAATCAGCGCGATTAAGTTACAACCCGACAGCCCCTTCTCGTGGGCAACAGGCTGGAACTCTCCCATATATACCGACCTGAGAATGGCATTGTCTTCCCCCGAGGTGCGCAACCTCATCAAGGTGGAGATGGCAAGGCTCATCATGGAGAACTTCGGTGAAGCCGAGGTCGTTGCCGCTATTGCAACAGGCGCTATCGCCCATGGTGCACTCGTGGCCGACTCATTGGCGTTACCGATGGTGTATGTGCGCTCAACGCCCAAGGATCATGGCCTCGAGAACCTCATCGAGGGCGACATCAAGCCCGGCCAAAAGGTCGTGCTCATCGAGGATCAGCTTTCCACTGGCAACAACTGCATGAAGTGCCTGAACACCGTGCGTGACGCAGGGGGCATCGTGCTGGGTGTCATGGTCATTTTTGACTATCAGTTCTCAAGCGCTGCCAAGGCCCTGAAGCGTGCCAAGCTGCCCATCATCACACTCACCAACTTCGAGACGATGATTGATGTGGCGATGGACAACGGTAAGATTACCCAAGCCGATGCCGACACGCTCCAGCAATGGCACAGCGACCCCGAGAACTGGACTCCCGCCGGCTTCGACGCCATAGATTAAAAACTGTTCACTATTAACTGTTCACTAAAAAAGATGGAATCATTCAAGAGCAATCCCCACCTTATCGAGTGTGATGCCGCAACCATATACAGCAAGTTAACCAATCCCTCGCTTATCAAGAACCAGATTGAGGCCAATGCAGATAAGATCGACGATGAGGCCCGTCAGCATCTCGACACGGTACACTTCAGCGAGGATGCAATCGCCATCCAGTCACCTATGGGCGAGGTGACGCTCTCGCTCGACAAGCAGAACAGCATCGAGGGTCAGCGTGTGGTCTATACCGCTTCATCCTCACCTGTGCCCATCAATATGGTCATCAACCTGGAGAAGCAGGACGATGAGAAGACGATGAGCACTGCCGAGCTGCAACTGGAACTTCCCTTCTTCCTGCGCAAGATGGTCGAGGGCCAACTCAAAGAGGGAGCCGAGCGTTTCGGCGAAATCCTTGCCCGCATCCCCTTCGACAGAATCTAAATCAGTTGACAGTTAACAGTTAACAGTTAAATAACTCTTCGCGGCTTCGCGCCTTAGCGTGGGGCTCGTGTAGTCTACGTTTGTGGTTTTTCGTTAAATATATATAAGGTGGAGGCCTATTGCTTGTGGTTTTCACTTTTTTATTTAACTTTGCCGTGTGAATACATTTTTTAAGAATTAACCACAAAAGTTTAGGATATGAAGCGATTTCTCTCTACTCTTGTCATCTTGTTGGTATTATCGGCTATGGTGTCGCAGGCTTGGGCTTGGGGCACTCCCAAGCGCGAATTCCGCTCGGCGTGGGTCGCCACGGTGTGGAATCTGGACTGGCCGCCTGAAAGGGCAGGAGCCACAAAGCAGATGGAGGCCATGGACCGCCTGCTCGACTCGCTGCAGTTGAACAATTTCAATGCTGTCAACTTCCAGGTGCGCTCGATGTGCGATGCGATGTACCGCTCCAGCCTCGAACCCTGGTCGAGCTACCTGACGGGTACGCGTGGACAGGACCCAGGCTTTGACCCGCTGCAGTATGTCGTGGAGGGCTGCCACAGGCGCGGCATGGAGTGCCACGCCTGGGTGAACCCTTACCGCTGGAGCACGGGCACCGACTGGAATACTGAAATGGACCGCGAGCTCAAGGAGAACGGCTGGCTGCTGTCTTATGGCTCAACCATCATTCTTGACCCGGGCCAGCAACGCACCATCGACCGCATTGTGGCGGTGTGCCACGAAATCATCACCAACTATGACGTGGACGGCATCCTGTATG
The DNA here is from genome assembly GCA_902787185.1 of uncultured Bacteroidales bacterium. GTDB lineage: Bacteria > Bacteroidota > Bacteroidia > Bacteroidales > Muribaculaceae > Sodaliphilus. The sequence continues at coordinate 63,500 of CADAFP010000029.1, forward strand.
ACGACTACTTCTATCCCAGCGGCATTCCCGCCGATGCCACTGCCCAGGACTATGGCGAGTGGCAGGCATCGGGGACGACGATGTCTTTTGGCGACTGGCGCCGCGACAATGTCAACCGCATGGTGCGTGCCGTCTATGACATGATTCAGCAGACGCGTCCCGAGGTGCGCTACGGCATCTCACCAGCGGGTGTCGCCGCCAGCAGTCGCACGGTGGCCGACAAGTATGGCGTGGAGCCGTGCCCCACGGGCAGTGACTGGCAGTACAGCAGCATCTTCAGCGACCCGCTGGCTTGGATTTCGTCACAGAGCATCGACTATATCTCGCCGCAGGTCTATTGGCCCTTCGGCCACAATACCAACGACTATGGCAAGATTTCCGGGTGGTGGGGTCAGATTGCTCACCACTTTGGCCGTCAGGTGTATATCTCCTCGTCAATTTCGGGCTTGACGGGCTCCTCGACCGAGGTGCAGTACAAGGAGTATGCCGACGAGGTGGAGTTTAACCGCACCAGCTCGTTAGACGGTAACCCCGGTGCCATCTTCTACTCATGCAAGTATCTGTATGCCATCAACCGCAACTCGTTGGGCCATTACCTCAAGAATACCGTATTCACCCGCCCGGCCCTGCCTCCCGTCATGCCGTGGAAGGAGGGCTACAACCCCGGAGTGGTTCAGAACCTGGAGCGCACGGGCAACAGCATCTCTTGGGAGGGCTACGACAATGTGCGCTACTCGGTCTATGCATTCCCCAACACGATGAACACAACCACGTTCACCGGCCAGATTGACTACCTGCTGGGAATGACCTACGAACCCTCTTATGAGATTCCGTCGCAGTTCCAGCAGGGCTACCAGTTTGCAGTCTGTGTGCTCGACCGTGTGGGCAACGAGTGGGAACCTGCTTTCCTGAGCGTGGAACTCGAGTTGCTTGACAATCCCGTGCTCATCACCCCCGACGACGGTGCAACCATCGATGCCCCCTTCAATTTCACTTGGCACAAGGTGGAGGGCGCTTCGAGCTATGACGTTGAGGTGGCCACCAGTGCCGACTTTGCCTCGGTGATGGAGCGTGTCACCGTCACCGACACGACAGCCAGCGTGCTCCTGTTCCACAAACTGACGCATGGCGAGAACTATTACTGGCGTGTGCAGTCACGCGCCGACAACTGCTACAGCGGCGTGAGCCAGGTGCGTGCCTTCACGCCCATGCTGCTCACCATCACTTCCCCGGCCGACGGCAGCGAGGACCTAGAACTGCCCGTCGTCGCTCAGTGGTACACCTGCGGCTCCAATGAGGACGCCACGCTCGAGGTGGCCAGCGATGACGCTTTCACGGCGATGGTGTTCACGGGCAACTCTGCAACGGGAGAATTGGAGGTTCCCGAGGAACTGCTGGAACCCGGCAATACCTATTTCATGCGTGTCATCCTCACCGTCGATGGCGTGACGATGACCAGCAACGTGGTGCGTTTCTCGGTGGCACATGCCGCCGCGCGCTTTGACGTGCCTGGCGATGGCGGCACGCTTTACAAGGGCCAGCACATCACCCTCAAACCGCAGACGTGGGCTTCTTCCTATGTCATCGAGGTATCGAGTAAGCAAGAGACCTGGGGACGCTCACGTTTCATCGAGACGTTGAAAAACGGTAAGTATGAGACGACGTTACCCGCCGAGCAAATCAAGGTGGACGGCAATCTCATGGTGGACGGCGAGACCTACTACGCCCGCTGCAAGACCAGCTACCTCGATTTTGACGGGAAAAGCCACACCACGGCCTATGGTCCGATCATCAGCTTCGTTTATTGTGCCAACGGCGAGCAGCAGGTTGGTGACGTCAACGGTGACGGCGCGATCAACATCAGCGACGTCAATGCCATTATCGACATGATTTTGGGGGGCACCTTCAACGCTGCTGGCGACGTGAACGGCGACGGCTCGGTCAACATCACCGACATCAACGTCTTGATCAACATGATTATCGCGGGATAACCATCGGTGCCGTCCAACGGTTTCTCTAACTCCGCCTCGGTAAGTTAACCGTGCTGGCGCACGGTTATGCTATTTAGTCAGTTTTATGACATACCGACGTTTCCCTATAAATGAAAATCGGCTCAAAACTTTTCAGGTTTTGAGCCGACTTTATTAGAATTCTTCTTTCTCTTTGGCCAGGTTACGGTAGGCAAGTTTGTCTTCCAGAAATTCCTGGGTCGCTATCAATGTGGGTTTGGGCAGTTTCTCGTAGTACTTCGAGATCTCAATCTGCTCACGGTTCTCGCTGATTTCCTCAAGATTGTCGTTCAGCGTTGCAAACTCCTGAAGCTTCTTCTCCAGGTCAGACTTCATCTCGGCGGCAATCTGGTTGGCGCGCTTGCTGATGATGCAAACGGTCTCATAGATGTTGCCCGTGGGCTCAGCCATCTCGATGATGTCATGAACGGTCGTGGTGAGTGGCGCGTTAGTCTTCTTGTAATCCATGTTTTGATTGATTAATTATATGTTGTGTTGTTAATTGCTTGATTAATCCGCATTGACGTGCTTGCTGGCAATCTTGAAGATGTTGTCGGCCTCCTTGCGCATCTTGCTGTCAGGAAAGTCGTTGATGAAGGAGTAATACTCGTCAATGACAGTGCGGAATCGCTCAACTTTCTTCTCGGGGACGCTCTCGCTGGCCTCCTTGAAGCGGGACCTGAGCACCAGCATCTCCAGCTCCTCCTTGTACTTGCTGTAAGGATACTCCTTGATGGCGTTCTGGGCGGTGATCACTGCGCTCTCGTAGTTGTTGCCCATGTAATTGCCCAGGTTGTAGTACAGCGTCGCGTTTTGCAGCTCTTTCAGCACCAGCTTGTCCTGCAGCTCAAACAGCGCGCTCTGGGCAATCGAGGCCTTGTCGCTCGTGGGGAAGTAATCCAGGAATGCCTGCAATTCCTCCATCGCACGCAGGGTCTCGGTCTGGTCCAGCTGCGACTCGGGAGAGTCCAGATAGAAGCCATAACCCGAATAGAAGCGGGCCAACTCGGCATACTGGCCGCGCGGATAACGCTGGTAGTAAATCTTGAATTGGGCTCCAGAGTTGATGTAATCTTTGTTCTCATAGTAGCTCATACCCAACAGGTACAGCGACTCCTCGGCGTTGGGGGTGCCGCGGAAGATGGGCACCAGTTCCGACAGAATCGTGTAGGCCTGGGCGTAACGCTTGTTTTCAAAAGCCTTCTTGGCATAGGCATACTTGTACTCAAGGTCAGTGCTTTTCATCACCTTGTTGTACTCGCCACAACCCATGAGCACGCAGGCAAGAGCCAATATTATCGTCAATCTCTTTATCATTGAACCGTATTTTCGCAATTAGCCTGCAAAATTAGACATTTTTCCTGACATGGACAACCCTACACCCCAAAACACCAATTATTTCGCAAAATTTAACGCAAATTCCCCACGCAATCCCCACGCAAAGGCGCGAAGGCGCTAAGAATAATAAAACAAAAGGGATAAAAAGACAGTAAGGATAAAAAGAAGACAATAAGCACAATAAATACAAATTGGCATCCGCATACCAACTTTTCACTGTTAACTCTTCACTGTTCCCTGTTCACTTTTCACTGTTAACTGTCTTACCCTGAAAAACGTTGAATAAAAAACAACGTTTAAAAATGGTAGAACAAGTAGATTTAGAGTTTCAAAAACTGTTGTTGTCTCGCAAAC
>CADAFP010000030.1 GCA_902787185.1 uncultured Bacteroidales bacterium
TCTGAACCTGGGGCGGCCCGATTCGGCCCTCTACTATCTGAATCATGTGCCCGCCAGCGGCATGATGAGCAACCACACCAGTGACACGGTCATGTATTGCAGGCTCATGAGTGAAATCGCCAAAGCCAACAAAGACTGGAATAAGTTCACCACTTATTATGAGCGGGCCAATGAGATGGCCGACTCGATACTAATCACCAATGTCAATAAGAACTACCTGGAGGTCGAGAAGAAATATGACATCCAACTGGAGGAACTGAAAAAGGTGAGAAGCGAGTCACGCACGCGGGGCGCCATCATGCTGGCGGCACTGCTGGCGTTGCTGGCATTGGCACTGACGATGCTGGCATGGCGTTACCGCAGCCGCCTGAAGCAAAAGGAGACCGAGTATGAATTGCAACGGGCTGACTTGGACGCATCGCTGTCGAGTCTGGAGCAAATGAGGGCTACCATTGGCACACAAGAGCAAGACCTGAAGGCTGCCCACGAGCAGATGCGCGTCAACGAGGCGCGCATGACCGAGGAACTTGCGGCCCTGGAGGACAAGCAACGTCAAAGCGACGAGATGCGCACGATTGTCGATAACCAAATACAGGTGATTCACAAGCTGGTGCAACTGTCCTACGAGACCACAGGGGCTAATTTTACCCGCAAGTTCACCGAACTGATGACCATTCCCGACGAGGGCGCAGTCCCCACCGACTCCTACTGGACCAACCTGTACACCCTGGCCAACGAGCTGCACGGCAACGTGCTCGTCGAAGCGCAGCGCATTGCAGGTGGGACGCTCAACGAAAGCGAGGTGAACTTCCTGGCGCTGTACTGTTGCGGATTCTCACGCACGGTCATCATGATCTGCATGAAGTACTCCAGCCTGGGCACCGTCTCCAACAAAAAAATCCAGATTGCCAAAAAACTGGGCGTCAACAACCTCGACGACTTCGTCAACAACTACCGCTGACAAGATTGATGTGGATTATCTCATTGCTGTTTGGCCTTTTGTTGCTATATTTGCAGGAGGATATCATGTCACATCATGGACAGGAAGACTTTTGAACAACATCAGGCATTCGCGGGGGAGCGCAAACCCTCGATGCTGCGTCGTTGCCTTGACCATGACTACCAGGGACGATGCATGTACCTGATTACTCTAGTCACCGAAGGGCGGCGAGCCTTGTTCGGGGAGTTGACTGGCAGGAGTGACGCCATCGTGGGCAGTGGTGACGAGCCGCGAGTGGCCCTCACTCCGCTGGGAAAAGAGATACAAAACCTTTTCCATGACATCCCACAATGGCACTCCGAGGTCCAACCGATAGCTATACAGATGATGCCAGACCACTTGCATGGCATCTTGTTCGTAAAAGAGGAGATGGAGCATCACTTGGGACAGGTGATTTCCGGTTTCAAGGCGGGTTGCAATAAGGCTTACCGCCGCATCGTCCAGGGAAAAGCGGTCTCGTATGATGTGGCGACGCCACATCACACCCCTCAACAACGGCAACAACCGACAGGGACTCGGGAGAGGCCACCTCGCTCGGCTTACAACCGCCACCACGGGCTGCTGTTTGCCAGCGGCTATAATGACAGGCTGCTGTTGCGGGCCGGGCAACTTGAACGCTGGCTCAATTATTTGAAAGACAATCCTCGCCGCCTGCTGGCTAAAAGGGAGCATCCTGATTTGTTTAGGGTGCAGTTCGGCCTGAATGTAGCAGGTCAAAAATATACTGCCATTGGCAACAGGTTCCTGCTTAACAGGCCCGTGAAACGGCAAGTGCAATGCTCACGCCGCCTGAGCGAAGACGAAATTGACAGGGAAGTCGAGCGATACTTGAACGAGGCCCGATTAGGTGCAGTCCTTGTCTCGCCTTCAATCAGCGAAGGGGAGAAGAGAGTGATGCGTGCCGCCCTTGACGCCCATTTGCCTTTGATTTTTCTGTCTCCAGTAAGTTTTACTGCATTCACCAAACCAGGAGGTGAGTTTATTGAGTCTTGTTCACGTGCTGACCTGCTCATCCTTGCCCCGTGGGAAAACAGAGCGGCCACCCAGCGGCTCACGCGCCAGGACTGCTTAATGCTCAATGATATGGCCAAGAGCCTGTGCGAGATGTGACCTGACGGCATCAAGCAACTATTTATCAAGTAACAATCACCCCTTGAAAATCTGAATTGCGGCCTTAGAGGGTGATTCTTTGGCTGTGTTAATCTTTTAACAATATATGTGTTAAATTAACGCGTTTTTTACGTGGTGGTGTTTTGCAAAGATGTATTTTTGCACCTTGTAAAATAGCTTACAATAGACACAAAACACAAAAAACAATATTGTTATGGCAGAAACAGTCAATATCAGGGAGTTGAATGACCTGATTGCAAGTAAAAGCAACTTTGTGAACCTCATCCGTCAGGGTATGGACCAGACCATCGTGGGTCAGAAACATCTCGTGGACTCACTGCTCATCGCGCTGCTCGCCAACGGGCACGTGCTGCTCGAGGGCGTCCCGGGCTTGGCCAAGACCAAGGCCATCAGCACCCTGGCATCGCTCATCGATGCCCGCTTCTCGCGCATCCAGTTCACCCCCGACCTGCTCCCCGCCGACGTGGTGGGTACGATGATTTACAGCATCAAGAAGGAACAGTTTGAGGTCAAGAAGGGTCCCGTGTTCGCCAACTTCGTCCTCGCCGACGAGATCAACCGTGCCCCCGCCAAGGTGCAGAGCGCGCTGCTCGAGGCCATGCAGGAGCGACAGGTGACCATCGGCGAACAGACCTTCAAACTTGATGACCCCTTCCTGGTGCTTGCCACCCAGAACCCCATCGAGCAGGAGGGCACCTATCCGCTGCCCGAGGCCCAGGTGGACCGTTTCCTGATGAAGGTGCTCATCGGCTATCCCAGCAAGAGCGAGGAGAGCGACATCATCAAGATGAACATCGCCCCTGACCCCGTCGAGGTGCGTCCCATGGTCACTCCCGCCGACATCGTCGACACGCGCAAGGTGGTGCAGCAGATTTACATCGATGAGAAAATCCAGAAATACATCGTCGATATCGTGTTCGCTACCCGCTTCCCCGGCGACTACGGCATGAACGACCTGAAGAGCATGATTTCGTTCGGCGCTTCGCCCCGCGCATCCATCAACATGGCGCTGGCATCGAGGGCCTACGCCTTCCTGCGCAACCGCGGCTACGTCATCCCCGAGGACGTGCGCGCCGTGTGCCACGACGTGATGCGCCACCGTCTGGGACTGAGCTACGAGGCCGAGGCCAACAACATCACCGCCGACGAGATCATCAGCAACATCCTGGACAAAATCGCAGTACCCTGATAGTTAGGAGTTAGGAATTAGAAGTTAGGAGTTAGGAGTTGGCGGATGCCAACTAGAAACTAGAAACTAAGGACTAGAAACTAAGGACTAAGGACTAGAAACTAAGGACTAAAATGGATACTAATGAACTGCTGCGCAAGGTCCGCAAGATTGAAATCAAGACCAAGGGCCTGTCGCAGAACATATTTGCCGGCGAGTACCACTCAGCCTTCAAGGGCAGGGGTATGACCTTCAGCGAGGTGCGCGAGTACCAGTATGGTGACGACGTGCGCGACATCGACTGGAACGTCACGGCCCGCTACAACCGGACTTTGGTGCCGTGGGTGTCGCCAAGCGCGAGATGATGGCCGAAATTGGAGCCACTATCGCCTTCTCGGCCATCCAGAACAACGACAAGGTGGGCGTCATCTTCTTCAGCGACAAGGTGGAGAAATTCATCCCGCCCAAGAAGGGCCGCAAGCACATCCTGCTCGTCATACGCGAACTGCTCGACTTCCAGCCGACGAACACCGGCACCGACATCAACATGGTGCTGGAATACATGACCGGCGCCCTGAAGAAACGCTGCACCACCTTCCTGGTGAGCGATTTCATCGACGAGCACGACTACAGCAAGGCGCTGTCGATCGCCAACCACAAGCATGACGTCATCGCCGTGCAGGTCTATGACAAGCGTGAGGCAAAGCTGCCCGACGTGGGACTGATGCGCGTGCGCGACGCCGAACGTGGCACCCTCAAGTGGGTCAACACCAGCAGCAAGCGCGTGCGTGACGCCTACAGCCGCTGGTGGTACAGCCAGCAGCAGGCGGTGAACGGCACGCTGCAACGCTGCAACGTCGATCTGGCATCGGTAGCCACCGACGAAGACTACGTCACCGCCCTGATGGGCCTGTTCAAGAACCGAGGAGTGAGGAGTTAGTTAGGAATTAGAAATTAGAAGTTAGAAGTTAGAAGTTAGGAGTTGGCGGATGCCAACTAGAAACTAGGGACTAGGGACTAAAAACTAAATATCATGTCACAACATGTGAGACATATCGTGATGACCGCTGCCGTGATGCTGGCGACCATATCAGCGGCATGGGGCGGTAACGTCACCTTCAAGGCCAAACTCGACAGCGCCACGCTGCTCATGGGCAAGACCACGACCTTGCACCTGGAAATCACCCAGGACAAGGACGCGCACGGCTTTTTCCCTGGCGAGCAGGCCGACACGTTGAATGCCATGGTCGAGATTGCCGAGCGGCCCGCCGCCGACACCACCGACCTGGGCAACAACCGCATCCAGATCAACCGCGACCTCATCATCCAGAGCTTCGACTCGGGATTGTGGGTCATCAAGCCCATCCCCTACGTGGTGAACGGCGACACCGCCTACTGCAACCAGCTCACCCTCAAGGTGCTGCCCGTTGACGTGAGCCAGATGAAGGACATCCACGACATCAAGCCCGTTGAGGACGTGCCTTTTAACCTGCTGGACTGGCTGCCCGACTACTGGTGGGCATGGCTGCTGGCGTTGCTCTTGATTGGGGCCGGCATCTGGGCTTACCGCAAGTATTACAAGAAGGGCATCAATCCGTTGAAGGCCGTCAAGAAGCGCTTGCCGCCCTATGATGAGGCGATGATCAACCTGCGCAACCTCAAGGCTGCCCAGCTGTGGCAACGCGGCCAGGAGAAGGAGTATTTCACAGGGTTGACCGACATTCTGCGCGTCTATATCGACCGTCGTTTCCACATCAATGCCGTGGAGATGACCTCGTCACAGATTATCGACACGCTGAAGAAGAACGATGAGACCAAGGCCGTCAACGAGCAACTGGAGATGATTCTCGAGGTGGCCGACATCGTGAAGTTTGCCAACGCCCGCCCGCTGGCCGATGACAACGAGGTCGCCTACCAGCGTGCCGTGAACTTTGTCGAGGCGACGCGCCCCATTGAACAACCCGAAAAGAAAGAGGAGGTAAAGAAATGATGAACCTTGCTCACCCCGGATGGCTGTGGCTGCTGCCCGTGCTGATGATTCCGCTCATCGCATGGTACATCTATAGCCAGGATAAAAACGAGCCCGAGATGAACGTGTCCTCGACACGTGCGTTCGACGGCATGGGCACGAGTTGGAAGGTGTGGCTCAAGCACCTGTCGTTTGCCCTCAAGCTGGCCGCACTGGCGTGCCTGATTGTCATCCTATGCCGCCCACAGACCAAAGACAGCTGGTCCACCAGCGATGTGGAGGGCACCGACATCGTCATCGCCATGGACGTGTCCACCAGTATGCTCGCCAAGGACTTCTCGCCCAACCGCTTTGAGAGTGCCAAGAAGGTGGCTACCCAATTCGTCAGCGGCCGTGACCACGACAACATCGGTCTGGTGCTTTTTGCCGGTGAGAGTTTCACCCAGGTGCCCATGACCATGGACAACGCCACGCTGGTCAACGCCATCGGCATGACCGAGATAGGCGCCCTCGAGGACGGCACCGCCATCGGTGACGGCATTGCCACCGCCATCAACCGCATCCGCGACGGCAAGGCCAAGAGCAAGAGCATCATCCTGCTCACCGACGGCTCCAACAACACGGGCGTCGTGGCTCCCAACACCGCTGCCGACATCGCCCGCAAGTATGGCATCAAGATTTACACCATCGGTGTGGGCAGCAACGGCACCGCCGAGTACCCCGTCGCCATCGACTATGCCGGCAACATCCAGTACCAGCGCATGCCCGTGGTCATCGACGAGGCCACCTTGAAGAACATCGCGTCGAGAACCGGAGGCAAGTACTTCCGCGCCACTTCGGGCAGCGTGCTGCGCAGCATCTTCAAGGAAATCGACCAACTCGAGAAGACGCACATGGACGTGCAGCGCTTCACCCACACCGAGGACCACTACGAGCCGTGGGCACTGCTGCTGTTGGGCCTGCTGCTGTTGAGTCTGCTGCTCGACTACACCTTGTTAAGGCATATCCCTTGATGTGCTTCGCACTGATTAGTGATTAGTGATTAGAGATTAGAGAAACAATATGATCAATTTTGCTCATCCGCAATATTTCTACCTGCTGTTGCTGCTGCCAGCGCTGGTGCTGCTGTTCCTGTGGAACCGCCGCGACCGCCGCAAGCGTCTGGAGCGATACGGCAAGCGGGCATCCATCGAGCCGTTGATGCCCGAGGTGTCACGTTACAAGCCGTGGATACGCCTGGTGCTGGAACTGCTGCTGCTCACGATGGTCATCGTGGTGCTTGCCCGCCCGCGCGCCGGCTCCAGCAAGACGACCACCAAGGTGCACGGCATCGAGGTGATGGTCGCCGTTGACGTGTCCAACTCGATGAACGCCTCGAGTACCGACAACCCGCAGGATGTGAGCCGCCTGCAGCGCTCCAAGATGATACTGCAGAAACTCATCGACCGCCTTGAGAACAACAAGGTGGGACTTATCGTGTTCGCAGGTAACGCCTATATGCAGATGCCCATGACCAGCGACGCCGCGTCGGCCAAACTGTTCCTGAACGGCATCAGCACCAATATGGCACCCACCCAGGGCACCGCCATCGGTGCCGCCATCAACCTGGCGATGAACGGCTTCTCGCAGAGCAAGAAATCGCAAAAGGCCATCATTATCATCACCGACGGTGAGAACTTTGAGGATGACGCCGAGGGCGCGGCCAAGGAAGCCGCCAAACTGGGCGTTCAGGTTGATGTCATCGGCGTGGGCTCCACCACTGGTGCCCCCATCCCCATGGACGGCGGCTACCTGACCGACGATGAGGGCAATCCCGTGACCACCTACCTCAACGAGGATATGGCCCAGAAGATTGCCAACGCCGGTAAGGGCGTCTATATCTCGGGCACGGCATCGGACGCCGTCTCGACCCTGCAGGAGACACTCGACAAACTTGCCAAGAGCGACCTTGCCGCAGTGAGCTACACACAGCACGACGAGCAATTCCCCGTGTTCGCCACCATCGCCCTGCTGTTGCTGCTGGGACTGCTGCTGTTGCTCGAGCGCAAAAATCCGTGGCTCAAGAAGTATAATTTCTTCACTAAGGAGAAAACTCAGAACACCGCAAACAATGAAACTGCCAAAAATCAAGATAACAATGACCAGAAATAGCCTGTTCACCGCTGTGCTGATAGCCGTGCTGGCATTGGGCACAACCCTACCCTCGGCGGCCGCCGACAAGGGGCCCAAGATGACCAAGCAGGAACGCGTGTGCCTGCGCAACGGCAATAAGCTGTACGAAAAGAAACGCTATGCCGAGGCCGAGGTCGAGTACCGCAAGGCGCTCCAGGCCAACCCCGCCAGCGAAAAGGCACAATTCAACCTCGCCACCGCCCTCATGCGTCAAGGCAGCGTCACCTCACAGGAGAATGACGACAAGAACCCGATGAAGCAGGCCGAGGGAATGCTTACCAACCTTGCCAAGGGCGCACAGGACAAACTCTTGCGCGGCAAAGCCTGCTATGACCTGGGCAACATCGCCTACGGCCGCCAGGATTACGGCAAGGCGGTAGAGTTCTACAAGCACGCCCTGCGCTGCAACCCCGACGATGAGCAGGCACGCCACAACCTGCGCCTCGCCCAACTCAAGAAGCAGCAACAGGACCAGAACAAGGATAAAAACCAGGACAACAAGGATCAAAACAAAGATCAGAATCAAGACAAAGACCAAAACAAGGACAAGAATAAAGACCAAAATAAGGACCAGAACAAGGATAACCAAGACCAAAACAAGGACAAGCAGAATCAAGACAAACAGAATCAGGACAAGCAGGACAAACAGGACAAACAGGACCAGCAACAACAGCAACAGCAGCAGGGCGGCATGAGCCAGCAGAACGCCGAGCAGGTGCTCAAGGCCATGCAAGACCGCGAACGCGCCACCCAGCAGCGCATCAATGCCCAGCAGGCCCAGCAGCAGCGCCACGAGCGCCAGCGCACCAACAAGAAGTGGTAGTTTAGTTTCTAGTCCCTAGTTTCTAGTTTCTAGTTAGCATCCGTTATCGTCTAAAGTCTAAAGAACTAATGAGACGCATCATCAACATAGCAATCCTGCTCTTGACCGTCTTGGCGGCCCAGGCGGCATCGTTTACCGTCGAGGCGCCGCGCCAGGTCATCGAGGGCAACAAGTTCAATGTCACCTTTGTGCTCAGCAATGGCGAGGGCAGCAACTTCACGCCCCCCGAGGTGAGCGGAGCCAAACTCATCTACGGCCCCAGCGTGTCGCACAGCTACAGCTCGTCGTGGGTCAACGGCAAGTCGAGCAGCAGTTCGAGCGAAGAATACACGATGATTTATAAGGCCACGGGAACCGGCAAGTGCCACATCGGCGCCGCTTCCATCGTCTCGGGCGGAAAACACTACTCCACCCGAGCCTTCACCATCGAGGTGCTGCCGTCGGGCAGCAGCCAACCCAGCCAGCAGACGCAACGCACGCCAGGTGCCCCCACGCCTTATAGCGACCCCATGACGCAGAGTGCCGACAAGGAGGTGAGCGGCAAGGACCTGTTTGTGCGCATCGAGATGTCGAAGCCGCGCGTGTATGAGCAGCAGGCTGTGGTATGCACCATCAAGCTCTACACCAAGTATCAGGTGTCGCAGTTCCTCCCCACCATCCAGCCCTCGTTTGACGGATTCCTCATCGAGGAAATCCCCATGCAGCCCAGCCTCAACAAGGTGGAGACGTACAATGGGCAGCAGTACATGGTGGCCATCCTCAAGAAGTGCATCCTCTACCCGCAGCAGAGTGGCAACCTCACCATCAGTTCGGGCAACTATGACGTGAGCGTGGTGCAGTTCGACACCTTCCGCAGCATCTTCGGCACCATCAGCAAGCCCGTCGAGAAAGACCTCAAGGTCACCAGCAACAAGGCGACCATCCACATCCTGCCCCTGCCTGAGCCCAAACCCGCATCATTCACCGGGGCCGTGGGCAAATTCAACGTCACCACCGACGTCAAGCCCGCCACGGGCCTCAAGACCTATAGCGCCGCCACCTACCGCTACATCATCAGCGGCACGGGCAACATCAAGTACATCAAGGCGCCCGAAATCAAATTCCCCGACCAGTTTGACGTTTATGATCCCAAGACCGACGTTCAGGTCAACGACGGCGCCGGCGACATGAGCGGCAGAGTGGTGATGGACTACACGTTCATTCCCCAATATGCGGGCGAGTTTGACATCCCTGAGAGTGAGTTCTCCTACTTCGACCCCGAGACGGGCAAGTATGTCACCCTCACCGTTCCCGCACGTCACCTCACCGTCGCCAAGGGCGAAGGCCAGCCCAGCAACCACTACCGCATGAAGAATATGGACATCCGTCCCATCAAGAGCGGTGACCTGGGGCTCAAGAAGTCGCATGGTTACATCGTGGACAGTTGGGCCTACTGGTTGTGGTTCCTGCTACCGCTGCTCGCGCTGGTGGCTCTGCTGCTGTATTATCGCAAGCAGTTGAAGGAACGCGCCGACGTGCGCCGCATGCGCTCCAAGCGCGCCAGCAAGGTGGCCCAGCGACGCCTCAAGGCTGCACGCGGTTTTGCCGCCCGTGGCGACCGCAGCGGCTTCTATGCCGAGATGCTTAACGCCCTTTGGGGCTACATGAGCGACAAACTGTCCATCCCCGTGAGCGAGTTGAGCAAGGACAACATCAATGCCGAGCTGGAGCAGTACGGCATCGACGAGCAGCTGCGCAAGGCATCGATGGACCTCATCGACAAGTGCGAGTTTGCCCAGTATGCTCCCGAGTTGGCTTCAGACGACATGAATGCCGTACTCGACGAGGCCGCAGGCATCATCGACCGATTGGAGAGTGTTAAAAAAGGAGTTAGAAGTTAGGAGTTAGGAGTTGGCGGATGCCAACTAGGGACTAGAAACTAAAGACAATGAAACAAGTCATTATCATCATACTGTTAGCCGCCTTGGCCTTGCCTCTCATGGCGGCCAACGCCAACATTGACAAGGCGAATCAGGCTTACAAGCAGGAGCTTTATAACGAGGCCCTGAAACTCTATTTGCAGGAAGCCGAGAAAACGGGTGTGTCGTCCGACTTGTATTGCAACATCGGCGACACCTATTACCGCCTCAAGGACAACGTGCACGCTGTGCTCTACTATGAGCGCGCCCTGTTGCTCGACCCGTCGAACAGCGACGCACGGTTCAACCTGGAGTTTGTGCGCGGCAAGATGCAGCTGCCCGACGATGCGGGCGACTCGTGGTTCAGCAACTGGGTCGATCAGACGGTGAGCCGCCTGTCGAGCAACGCGTGGGCCATCATCGCCATTATCACCTTCCTGCTGTTCCTGGCAGGCGTGGCTGTCTATCTGTTTATGGATAACGTGATGATGAGGAAAATCGGCTTCTTTGGCGGCGCCATTCTCATTGTGGTGAGCATCCTGGCCAACTTAGCCGCCTTCCACGTCCACAACAAGGCAACGGGCGCCAGCGGCGCCATCATCATGCCCGAGAAGGTGACGCTGAGCACAGCACCCCGCGAGCCCCGCGACAAGGAAGAGGAAGCCTTCGAACTGATGCAGGGCACACGCGTCCAAATCGTCGATTCCATCGCCGACAAGACCAGCGGCAAATGGCTGCAAGTCTCTACCGCCGGCGGCCACAAGGCCTGGATCAAAGCCAGCGACCTGGAAATCATTTAACAGTGAACAGTGAACAGTTAATAGTTAATAGTGAACAGTGAATAGTTAATAGTTAAGAATTAGAAGTGGGCGGATGCCAACTAGGGACTAGGGACTAAGGACTAGAAACTAAAAAGGACTAAGGACTAAGGACTAAAAACTATAAACAAAATGCTCGACTATTTGAACGACATAGATACAGAGGCCCTGTTGGCCATCAACGGTTTGCACGACGTGTTTCAGGATGCGTTGTGGTGGATGGTGTCGGCCAAATGGTCATCGCTGCTCATCTTACTCGCTCTGATTTGGATACTGATGCACCAAAACCGCCGCCACGCCCTGTTGGTGATCGCGATGCTGGTGCTCGCCTTTGTCATCGCCGACCAGGTGTCGTCAGGACTGATTAAGCATCTGGTGGAGCGTCTGCGTCCCACCCATGACCCTGCGTTGGGCAGTGCGGTCCACATCATCAACGGCTATCGCGGCGGGATGTACGGCTTCGTGTCAAGCCATGCCGCCAATTCCTTTGCCGCAGTCACCTTTATCTCCCTGCTCCTGCGCAACAGGGTCGTGACCATCGGCATGACGCTATGGGCACTGATGCAATGCTACAGCCGCATCTATCTGGGAGTTCATTATCCAGGCGACATCATGGGCGGCATCGTCGTGGGCGTGCTCTCCGGCTGGCTCGTGTGGCTGCTGATGCGTTCGATTCAACGCCGCTGGCGACTCTCTCAAGGCCATTACACACACGCCGACGCCATTGTACTGCTGTCGTCCATCGTCATCACAGTCGTCGGCATCATCACCGCCGCAGCCTTACAACTATTCTAAAAAAATAGTACACGAGAATGTGTAAGGTGCCGGACTGCGGTGTGTAACAATTCAATTAATGATACACCGTCAGTAAAAAAACAGAAACGCCCCACTCTAAAGTGAGGCGCTTCTTTTTGCCTTTGTAGTAGCGGGACTGAGAATTGAACTCAGGACCTCCGGGTTATGAATCCGACGCTCTAACCGACTGAGCTATCCCGCCATTCTTCTAAAAGCGACTGCAAAGGTACAACCAATTCCCGAACTGACCAAATTTTTTTCCAAAAACTTTTCCAGAAAAAAACAATTCTCAACTCAAAAGTCACATTGCAGCCGCTTGTCAACAGGCATGACGCAGAGATTGCCGGCGGCCCCCTATCATCACTCTGTTAGGCAACGAATCAAATCGAAAATGGCCGATAATGGGCGAAAATGGGCATTTTTTACCACACTTTCGCCCATTATCGGAGCATCGTACAATCCAGGGCACCCATTCATGACAGGCATGAGACAACGATCTGGCCTTTAAAAAAGGCATTTTTTTCGGGCGCATCAGCAATATGCGATTCAGGCCACCGCCAGCCTTCACCGAGGGGCACACCCTCAATTTCATGCGGTTTTGGTGCATTTATTCCGCATTTTCTATGAAAATCTTGTTCTTTTCAGCAAATTATCACTACTTTTGTGACTTGATAATCACTTCATTCCCACATTCATTTATTATGAAACGATTTCTTTTCATCTTAGCCATTACCATGGCAACCGTGTTCAGTGTCCAAGCGGCTCATGTCAGCGAGGCTCAAGCCCGACAGATTGCCGGCAGTTTCTTTTCGGCAAAATCCTTGAGGGCACCGTCACATGGCGGGCAGCCCACGCTGCAACTTGCCTACACGGCCGACCGTGAGCATTTCTATATCTATGACCGCGGCCACAGCGGGTTTGTTGTGGTTGCTGGCGACGACCGATTGCCTCAAGTGCTGGGGTACAGTGAGACGGGCCATTTCTCGGCCACGCAGGTGCCCCCCGCCATGAAGTACTGGATGCAGGAGATGAACCGTCAAATCGCCTACCTGCAGGAACATGACAACGTGGTTGCCCAGGTTCCCTTCCAGCACGAGACGGCTGTTGACGCCCTAATGACTACCCTGTGGGACCAGGGCACCCCCTTTAACGATCTGTGCCCCACCTACACCGACAATGCCGGCAACACGTTCCGCAGCGTGACAGGATGCGTTGCGACAGCTTTTGCCCAGGTGATGAACTATTACCAGTGGCCCGACGTCGGCGTGGGTAGCCATTCCTATGTGTGCAATGTGAATGACATGACCACCGTCGAACTCAGTGCCGACTTCAGCCAGTCGGTCTATCGATGGGACTTGATGCTTGACACCTATGACGAGAACAGCGACCCCGAGTCGTGTCAAGCCGTGGCCAAGCTGATGTCGGACGTGGGTATCTCGATGGAGATGGGTTATGGAGCCAGCAGTGGTGCATCCGAAATGACGGCCATGCTGGCCTCGAGACAGTTTTTCAAGTACAACGAGCATAGCTACCTGCTCAACCGCGACAACTTCAGCGCTGCCGAGTGGGACAAGATACTTGTCGATGAAATCACAGCACGCAGGCCCGTCATCTATTGCGGTTATACGGTAGGCGTGAGCATGGGCGGCCATGCCTTTGTGCTCGACGGCTACGATACCGACGGCTATTTCCATGTCAATTGGGGCTGGGGTGGCACCGCTGACGGCTATTTCCTCTTTACGGTGCTGGCGCCCTCGGCAAGCATGAATTTCGAGTTTATGCAAGACGGCATTTTCGGGCTTGTGCCCAACACACAGTCCGATGAGGTAGAGCAAGTCCTGTATGTACGTGGCTATCTGGAACCCATCACCCTGTCAGCCCCACTGGGCAGCAGGGCATCGGTGAAAACCGAGGACTTTATGGTTCAAGGCAACAAATATAGTGGTTTTGACGAGTGGAATGGCGAGAAGAATTATTATATCGATCTGCCGATGTCATTAGGCTTGTTTGACAGTAATGGTGTTGAGCGCCTCAATGTACGTTTTAGCGATAAGTATTATTTGGATGATTACATGAGTTCATCAGGCCATAGTATCGATATGGAATTGCCCAACGACCTCGAGGATGGTGAGTATCAAATCAAGTTGTCCTATTCACTCGACGAAGAGGCGAACTATGACAAGCCAGCGCTGGACTACAACGGCAATGAAGCGTATATCAAGATGGTCGTACGTGAAGGCACTGCCTATTTCTATGACTGCTACCTGGCTAACACCTACACCATCGACGCTTTTGACATCACTTCAGGCGCCACTATCGACCAGCCGATAACCGTGGACACGAGGATGTCCTTCCGCGCATGGGGACCCTCCAGAAACGGCCCCTTTGGCAACGTTTATCTGGCATTGCTCGACAAGAATGACGAGGAAGTGGCCACCAGCGAGATGTATGAGGTGCAAATGCCAAGCAACACTCCCACGACCTATCACATGCAGATTGTGGCTCCATCCAATACCGGCCTGTATAACCTGGTACTGAAGGATGAGGCAGGCTCCACATTGTACCGGTCGCCTCAAGGATGGTCATGGTTCTATGACTCCGCCTTTGAGCCCATCTACGTCCTTCCCGTTTGTGAAAGCATTGTCGAGGATTTTGAGTCGATGAAGGCCAACAACAGCACAAGCGACAAGGACGTGCAGGGCAATTTCGCCACATGGACTTTCTACAAGAGTGGAGTGCGCGCACCGGGCGAAGGCAAGTGCAATGGCACCAATTCGGTTATGATGAAGAAGCCCAGCACCTTCTACACCACCCAAGCCATTGGCCACAACTACCTGCTGGCTCAGGCGACCTTCTTCAACCCATCGAACACGGCATCCAAGCACACGCTGGAATATTCGTTTGACAACGGGACGACGTGGCAAAAGGCCCTCACCATCGATAGCCTCGAAATGGCCGAAGTGCCTGAGGATAGCAAGCAAATCGTCCGTTGGGAACTTGACCTGAAGGCTTCACAGCCTGCCACCTTCCGCATCGCTATGAGAGGCGGCGGCTCGGCTGCGACCTATGTCGATGACTTTATCCTGTACTATCATGACGACAATGTGAACACCGGCGACGTCAACAACGACGGTGTCATCAACATTGCCGACGTCAATGTCTTGATCAATCTCATCCTCGCGGGCAACGAACTGCCTGCAGCCGACGTCAATGGCGACGGCGTGGTGAACATTGCCGACATCAACGTCATCATCGGCATCATCCTCAAGTAAATCATTCAAGAGGGTGTTGCAAAAAAGCCTTTTGTTTTTAATCGGCCTTAAGGACGAGAACCGTTAGCTCGCCAAAACCAGATTAAACAAAATTCAAGGCGATCGTTTTGCAACACCCTCTTGTTTTTTAGAAACCATTCGTTGATACCGAACTTTAAAACGATAACATGATGAAAAAACTTTTTCAACTCACCCTTGTGGTACTGGCACTGCTGCCAACCAACGCCATGGCCTATGACTTCGAAGTCGATGGCATTTTCTACAAGATCAACGGCAATGAGACCACAGTCACTTATGCTAATTATGGATCAGGCAGCGACTATTCTGGTGATGTGGTGATTCCTGAAACTATCACTTACGATGGAGTGATATATTCTGTCACCGCCATAGGCAACGCTGCGTTTATGTGGAGTTATGATCTTACCAGCGTCAATATCCCTATCTCTGTCACATCCATTGGCCGACATGCGTTTTACGGCTGTGATCGCCTAACCAGATTGGATATACCCAGCTCCGTCACATCTATTGGCTACAATGCATTTCACGGGTGCAATGGTCTAACGAGCATAACTGTTGACCCAGACAATCCCAACTATGATTCACGAGACAACTGCAATGCCATTATCGAGACAACTAGCAATACGCTCATTGTTGGCTGCAATAACACCATTATGCCAAATATTATCACCGCTATTGGGAGTGGTGCGTTTTATGGCTGCTCGGGACTGACAAGCCTCAACATCCCCAGCTCTGTCATATCTATAGGTTACGATGCATTTTGGGGATGCTATGGTCTATCGAGTATAACTGTTGACCCAAACAATCCCAACTATGATTCACGAGACAACTGCAATGCCATTATCCATAAAGCCAGCAATACGCTCATTGTTGGCTGCAATAACACCGTTTTACCGAACACAATCACTGCTATTGAAAGCTATGCGTTTTATGGCTGCTCGAGACTGACAAGCCTCAACATCCCCAGCTCCGTCACATATATTGGTGAAGGGGCATTTGAAAGCTGCACGGGTTTGACAAATATAACAGTTCCCAATACCGTCATTTCCATTGGTGATGAGGCGTTCTGTTTCTGCGAAAGCCTTAGTGATGTATATTGCAGAATTGTTGACCCTTCACAAGTAACAATGGGAAACTATGTTTTTTATCGCGAAAACACAGATATCTACCGCACGCTTCACGTGCTGCTAGGATATTCATCACGCTATCAACAAGACAGCAACTGGAGTCAATATTTCGACAATATCGCAGAAATGGATTTCTTTGAGGTGGACGGCATCTGTTACAAGATAATCGGTGCCAACGAAGTCGCTGTCACCTATGGAAACAATTATTCTGGCGAAGTGGTCATTCCTGAGACTGTCACTTGTGATGGCATGAACTTCACCGTCACCACCATTGGAGGACGTGCGTTCGCTGGCTGCACAGGTTTGACGAGCGTGGTTATCCCGAACTCAGTCACCACCGTCGACTACAGTGCATTTTATGGCTGCAGCGCTCTGACGAACATTATAGTAGATAGTGGCAACACTAAATATGACTCCCGTGAGAACTGCAATGCCATCATCGAGACGGCTACCAACACTTTGGTACTTGGCTGCAAAAACACAAACATCCCCAACACCGTCACTACTATCGGCGAATGTGCGTTCTATGGCTGTAATGGCTTGACCAGTGTAGTAATTCCGAATTCTGTCACATTTTTAGGTGAAGGATCGTTTCGAGAGACGGGTCTGACGTCGGTGGTGATACCTGGAAATGTTAAAACGATAGGGGAAAAAGCCTTTATGAGGTGTGAAAACCTTACGGATGTGACCTTGTCCGAAGGTCTGATATTCATCGATGAAGAGGCTTTCAGTGAGTGTGGAATCACCGAAATCCATTTGCCCGAGTCCCTTGTCAGGATTGGAGAACAGGCATTCGAGGAAACGCCTCTTACATCAATCACTATCCCCAAGAATGTCGCCTACTTGGGTAATGAGGAAGAGTATGAAAATGACCTCTATGGCGGTGTATTTGATTATTGTTATCAGCTGATGGAAGTGAATGTGGATCTCGCGAACGCTACCTATGCTTCCTATAACGGCATGTTGCTGACCAAAGACATGAAGACGTTCCTCTATTGCCCTGGTGGAAGGTCAGGTCAATGCGTCATCCCCAACTCCGTTACTACCATTGGTGGTGGTTGGAAGGGATTTGACTGCCAGGGACTGACGAGCGTGATTATTCCAAGCAAGGTCGAGTACATTAGTGACGAGGCGTTTTATGGTTGTAATGCACTGACTTTGGTCAAGATTTTTGCTGTAAACCCGCCTTCGGTTGGTCGTTATCCATTCTCATATTACAGCTTCGACTACATTACGCTTGAGGTGCCGGCTCAATCGGTTGAAGCCTATCGCACCCATGAGTATTGGGGTCAGTTCCAGAATATCCAGCCCATTGTGCAAACGTCGGGTGATGTGGATGGCGATGGCCAAATCGGCATCGGCGACGTTGCTAACCTGATTGACCTGCTGCTGGGCGGAAATGTCAGTCTTGACGACTGTCCTACCGCCGATGTGGATGGCGACGGCCGTGTGACCATCGCTGATGTTTCCAACCTCATCGATATGCTCCTCAAAGGAAACAACCACTAACCCCCTATCAGTTGCAGGGCGGTGGTGACGGCGGCGTCGGGGGTAACCCAGATGACGTCGGCGTCGCGACGGTACCAGGTGAGTTGCTTTTTGGCATAGACGCGGGTGTTCTTCTTCATGCGCTCGATGGCGGTGGTGCGGTCCATCGTACCGTCAAAGATGGCGAACATCTCCTTCATGCCCACGGTGTTGAGGGAGTTGAGGTGCCGCAGGTGATATACCGAGCGGGCCTCCTGTTCCAGCCCAGCGGCTATCATGCGGTCCACACGGGTGTTGATGCGGCGGAACAGCTCGTCACGCTCGACATTGAGCGCCAGCTTGATGATGCGAAAGTCACGCGCCTTGGCCGCGCCGGTGCGCAACATCGAGTAAGGCGTTCCCGCCTGACGGCAGATTTCAACGGCGTGACACACACGACTGGTGTTGCGGCGGTCCACCGTGGCGGCATACTGTGGGTCCAGCTGCTCCAGCTCTGCCACAAGGCTTTCCAATCCCTCGCGGTGCAATTTCTCCTTGACAGCGGCGCGCACCTCGGGGGATATATCGGGCAACTGGTCGATTCCTCGGCACACGGCATCGACATACAGCATCGAGCCGCCGCACATCACCACGCATTCGCCCTGCTGCCACAGTGACGGCAGCAAGGCCAGCACATCACTCTCGAACTGTGCCGCGCTGTAACTCTCCTCCAGGTCCTTGCAGGCGACAAAGTGATGCCGCACGGCAGCGAGTTCCTCGGCCGTGGGGGCCGCGGTGCAGATGGGGATACCGCGATAAATCTGGCGTGAATCGGCGTTGATGATGTCACAATGCAGACGTTGCGCCAACTCGATAGCTGCCGCCGTCTTGCCCACTCCCGTGGGCCCCGTGATGACAATCAACGTCTTGTCCATTTCCCATTTTAGGCTTTAGGCTTTAGGCTTTAGGCATTAGGGTCCTTAGGGTCCTTAGGGACCTTAAGGTCCTTAAGGTCTTTAAAGTCCTTAATTCCTAATTCCTCATTCCTAATTCCTAATTCCTCATTCCTAATTCTTATTGCTGTACTTGCTCATCAATGACGACGATATGGCAATATGAGATTTCTTGTCTGGGACTTTCTTTTTCCCGGAATTGTGCAAGGGGTTAGGCTGGTGCAGCACGAACTCGCAGTAGTAGGAAATAATCAGCGTGGTCAGCGGTAAACCGATAATCAGTCCAATAAAGCCCAACACATACACCCACAACGACAACGAGAGGAAAATGATAGCGGGATTCAAGCCCATCTGATTCTTCATGATCGTGGGGATGAGTACCATGTCCTGAATCACCTGACAGATGATATAGGCAAGAATGACCCAACCAAACATCACCCAAAAACTGCCGCCCGTGGCAGCCGTAGCCACCAGGCACAGGAAGGCCGCGATGGGTATCGAGATGAGCTGCAGGTAGGGCACCATATTGAGCAAGCCCACAAACATACCGAAGGCTATAGCCATGGGCAGCCCGATGATATAGAACTCGATGGCGAATATCACTCCCACAAAAAAGGATACGGCTGCCTGTCCGCGGAAGTAGCGGCTCATCGTGTCGGCCACGTCACCGAAGATGCGCAGCGCCATGCGCCGGTACTTGGGAGGTATCGCCCCCTTGAATCCGCGAGACAGTTTGTTGAAATCCAGCAGGATAAAGAACATGTACAGCAGCACGATGAACCACGACACGATGCTGAAAATCACGCTCATGGTACCGCCCACCACCGACCAAGCGCCCGAGAGCGTCTTGTTGATAATATCCATCCACTGCTGCTTACTGAAGATCTCGTTAATCTTTTCCAAGTCAATGTAGCGTTGGATGAACTCGTTGATCTCGGCAGGGACATACGGCACTTTGAGTGAGGACTTGGCATAGGCTGCCAACTGCTTGGACATGACGCCGAACTCATCAATCAGGTAAGGGATGATGAGCCAGCACAGGCCCACTATCACCGCGATGACGATGACCAGAGCCAGCACGACGGCAATGCCGCGTGCCCTGATGCGCACCTTGCGCTGCAGCCACTCGACCAACGGCTCGATGAGGTAGGCAAGGATGAATCCCACGACAAAAGGCATCAACACCGGACTCAGGTAGTTGACGAGCCAGATGCCCACACCCACACTGATGAGCGTCAGCACCAACCTCACCACGCGGTCAAAGTCATATTTCTTCTGTACGGTCTGTGACATTTCGGTTATTTGATTTCTAATTCCACAGGGCAGTGGTCGCTGCCGAAGATTTCAGTATGGATTTTGGCACCAGCCAGGCGCTCCTGCAGGCGGTTGCTCACCAGGAAGTAGTCGATGCGCCAGCCAGCGTTCTTCTCACGGGCCTTGAAGCGGTAGCTCCACCACGAATACACGTCGGCCACGTCAGGATTAAAGAATCGCCACGTGTCGGTAAAGCCCGCATCGAGCAGCACGGTCATCTTCTCGCGCTCCTCGTCGGTGAAGCCCGCATTCTTGCGGTTAGACTTGGGGTTCTTCAGGTCAATCTCCTGATGAGCCACGTTGAGGTCGCCACACACGATCACGGGCTTCTTTTTATCTAACTCCAGCAGATAGGCGCGGAAGGCGTCCTCCCACGTCATGCGGTAGTCCAGACGGCGCAGGCCGTCCTGACTGTTGGGCGTGTAGCAGGTCACGAGGTAGAATTCGGGCATCTCCAGGGTGATGACACGCCCCTCTTGGTCATGCTCCTCGATGCCGATGCCGTAGGTCACGCCCAGCGGCTCGTGGCGGCTATAGATGGCAGTGCCCGAGTAGCCTTTTTTCTCGGCATAGTTCCAGTAGGAGCGGTAACCCTCAAACTCCAGGTCGAGCTGCCCCGCTTGCATCTTGGTCTCCTGCAGGCAAAAGAAGTCGGCGTCCAGTTCCTTGAACACGTCACCAAAGCCTTTTCCCACCACGGCCCTCAAGCCATTCACGTTCCACGAGATGAATTTCATATCCTGAATAGAATCAATGTTTGTTATTTTAATTCAAGTGATGATGATTGAAGTGCAAATTTAGTACTAAAAGTGTAATCTTGAAAATAAAAGCGGTAATTTTGCGGTGATGATTGACAAATTCCATCTGTTGGGAGAAGATGCCGGGGCCGTGCTGCCGCCCCAGCGATTCACCTGCCCGTTCTGCTACGAGCCGCACCCACTGGCGAGGATGGCGGTCGAACGGGTGCAGCAGTATGTGGCATCTCGCGACGATTGGGCCGAAGAAATGTCGGCAGGCAAGATGCTGGGCGTGCTGGTGGCACGCGATGCCGAGGGACGATTGGGATTTCTGGCGGCGTTCTCGGGCAACTTGGCGGGCAGCGTCAGACACGACTACTTTGTGCCTCCCGTCTATGACCTGCTGGACCCGCAGGGCGAGTTCAAGCAGGGCGAGGCGGCCATTACCGCCATCAACCATGAGGTGGAACGCCTGCAACAGGCTCCCGAACTGAGGGCCATCATGTGGCGCGAAGCCGACGCCAAGCAACAGATGACTGCCGAAATCGAGGATTTCAAAGCATTGATGGCCCGCCACAAGCGGGAGCGCGACGAACGGCGCAGCGAGGGCCACCTCACTCCCGAGCAGCAGGAGGAGCTGTTGAACCAGAGCCGATTTGAGAAAGCCGAACTCAAGCGCATCCGCCACCGGCACGAAGCCGAACTGCAGGAAATCACCGCCCAGATGGATGCCTATCGTCAACACATCGATGACCTGAAGGCGCGACGCAAGGCCATGAGCGAGGCCCTGCAGGAACGCATCTTCCGCCTGTTCGTCGTCACCAACGCACGGGGCGAGCGGCGGGACCTGGTCGAGGTCTTCAAGCCGCTGGGCACGCTGCCACCTGCCGGTGCGGGCGAGTGCTGTGCGCCACGCCTGATAAACTATGCCTACAACAACGGGCTGCAGCCTGTGTGCATGGCCGAGTTCTGGTGGGGCGCGTCGCCAGTGGGCGAAGTGCGTCATCACAGCCACTTCTACCCCGCCTGCCGCAGCAAGTGCAAGCCCATCCTCGACTTCATGCTGCAAGGCATGGATGTAGAAGAAAACCCGCTGGGCAAGCCCATGGAGGAACGTGCCCTCGACATCATTTATGACGACCAATGGCTCACGGTGCTCAACAAGCCTGCGGGGATGCTTACCGTACCCGGAAAACTGCTCGAGGACAGCCTGCTCACACGTTACCAAGACGCCCACCCCGAAGCCACTGGCCCCATCGTGGTGCACCGTCTCGACCAAGAAACCTCGGGCCTCGTGATTTTTGCCAAGGACAAGGCCACCCACAAGGCACTGCAACAGCAATTTGAGAGCCATAGCATCGCCAAGTGCTATATCGCCCTGCTCGACGGCATCGTGCCTCAAGACGAGGGCGTTATCGACCTGCCCCTGCGCCCCGATGTCGATGACCGTCCCCGCCAGCGGGTGGATCAGGAGCACGGCAAACCCGCCGTGACGCGTTACCGCGTGCTGCAGCGCCGCGACGGCGTCACGCGCGTTGCCTTCTATCCCCTCACCGGCCGCACCCACCAGCTGCGTGTCCACGCCTCTTCCCCCCTGGGGCTCAACTGCCCCATCGTCGGTGACCGCCTCTACGGCACCACCGCGGCACGCCTGATGCTGCACGCCCAATCCATCACCTTGACGCATCCCGCCACTGGCCGGCAAATGACATTTCAGTGCCCCTTTTAGCTAACTGTCTATCACAAAGTGTTAAACATTTACATTTTTTTTGAATTACAGCCCAATTCGTCAAAAAAAATGAAACTGTGCTAATAGTTTGCAAAATAAAATGAAAAGATTTTGACGTTTGAGGTTGTGACTCTATATTTGCGGTACAGAAAACGGGCAAGTTCCCGTTTTTATCATTGACGCTTATACTTAACCTGCCTATGCTCAGAGAATTACGCTTAGGATTTCTACTTTTGTTGACCTTGACAGCGGTGCTACCCTCGGTAGCCCAAGTTCGCCATGTCACCACCGTCAATCCCATGTCCAAGCAATCCTACATGGAGGTTTATGAATATGACTATGTGGACATACAGCCCCAGTTCCCCGGCGGTGAGAGAGGGCTGATCAACTTTGTCAACAAGACCCGCGAATACCCTTACCACGCCTATAAGAATCATATCGAGGGACGCGTCCTGTGCAGTTTCATCGTGGGCACCAACGGCAAGGTGAGCGACGTGCGCGTCATTCGCGGCGCCGCCGACGAGAGTCTGAACCGCGAGGCCATACGCGTCATCAGCAAGATGCCGCGCTGGAGCGTCGGCAAGGTGGGCGACCACGCCGTCCCCGTCAGGGTAGTGCTGCCCATCGCCTTCAGGCTGTAATTCTCCCACACCGCCAGAAAAGGAAACATTACATACAACAAAAAGAATTGGCATCCGGACTCAGATGCCAATTCTTTTTGTTTGTAATTTAGCGACTTTGCGTGGGGTTGGGCTTGCTGGCAAACGGCTATATTTTATGAAAATTACTTATACATTTTACTAAAAATATTCGTTTTTCTCGATTTTTTTCTTAATTTTGCAGCGTTTATAGAGCATTTTGTTGCTTTTGGAGCCTCTCAGCTCAATACCATTGACGCAGAATTATCATTAACAAACTATAAACTAACATGTTATGAAAAAAATTCTATTTCTTGCCGCACTCGTGTTGGCGGCATTCCAGCTTTATGCTGAACCAGTGGATTTAGCTCATGCTCAAGCCACTGCGCAGCATTTCCTGCAGGCTAATGCCGCAAAACGCCTCAATGGCGCATCGGCCAGCAATCTCAAGTTACTGCACGCCGAAATGAACTCGGCCAACATCGCTCAACCTGTTTATTACATTTTCAACACCACCGGCGCCTTTGTCATCGTTGCCGGTGATGACCGCGCCCCTGAGATTCTTGCCTATGGCGATGGTGCACTCGACATGAATACCATGCCCGAGAACATGAAATTCTGGCTCGGCTACTACAAGAGCCAGATGGAATACCTGCATGCCCACCCCGGTTTGCAGGTCAACAAGCCCACCATCAAGGCTGGCGTGAGCGTGGAGCCCATGATTGAGGCCATGTGGGACCAGGGTTCACCCTATTACAGCCAATGCCCGCTCGACGGTGACATCCGCGCAATGACGGGATGCGCCACCACGTCGCTGGCACAGGTGTTCTACAAGTGGAAATACCCCACAGGCCCCACGCCCGTGGTTCCCGGCTACACCACCCGCAACGGCAAATTCACCCTCGACGCACTGCCCTCGACGACCTTTGACTGGGCCAACATGCTTCCCACCTACCGCTTGGGAAGCTATAATGAGACCAACAAGAACGCCGTTGCCAAACTGATGCGCTACATCGGCCAGGCCGAGGAGATGAACTATGACAAAACCGGCAGTGACGCTTGGGAAGACGATATCGCCAGGGCGTGTGAACTGTTCGGCTATGAGGATGCCACAGTGGTCTATAAGGCCACGATGAACTTCGACACGGGTGTCGAAACCACCTACATCAACGACGAGGACTGGTATGACCTCCTGGTGAACGAGATGCTTGCCGGACGTCCGCTGGTGTTCTGCGCCTTTGACTACAGCAACGTGTATCACAACTACGGTGGCCATGCCTTCAATGTCGATGGCTATGATGCCAGCGACGGCACGTTCCACATCAACTGGGGCTGGAGCGGTACCGGTAACGGAAACTTCACTATGAACAACTTCGCCAACCAGGGCTCCAACTACCATCTGGGCCAGCGCGTGGTGATGAACATCCAACCCTCGACGTCAACGACCCCGACCATCAA
Organism: uncultured Bacteroidales bacterium; assembly: GCA_902787185.1. Lineage (GTDB taxonomy): Bacteria > Bacteroidota > Bacteroidia > Bacteroidales > Muribaculaceae > Sodaliphilus. Next base: position 24,488 of record CADAFP010000030.1, read on the forward strand.
GGTGGGTGTCGAGGAGTTGAACATGCAGACGCGCGTCGGCCAACCCGTCACCTCCACGTTCACCGTCAAGGGCCGCCGCCTGACTGGAAACATCACGCTGACACTGAATGACGCCACCGGCAGCTTCGCCCTCGATGAGACCTCCGTGAGCGTCGCCGAAGCCCAAGCGGGCAAATCCATCACGGTGACCTATAACCCCAACAGCGTGGGCAGCCACACCGCCACAGTGACCTTGAGCAGCCCCGGCGCCGAGCCCAAGACCATTACCTTGAGCGGTACCGCCGGTCCCGCAGTCTTTGACCCCGTCATGCAACCCGCTTATGGCCCCATGGTAACCTTGACATCGTTCCGCGCCGACTGGACCGACCAGACCGCGCCCGAGAACGTCAACAGCTATACCCTCGAGGTGAAGACCAAGCCCGAGTTCTACCTCCTGGAAGAGGTTGACTGGAGCAACGTGTCCATGCAGTTCTCACCTATGACCAGCAGCGCCGCCAACTATTTCCCCGCAGGATGGACCTTTGCCGGTAATGACCTGTGGGCCGAAGACGGCTATATCTCCATCAACGGAAACGGCAGTTTCTCGACGCCCACCTATGACATCAACGGTACCAACAAGATTACCGTGGTGTTTACCGCCAAGGCCAGCTATCCCTCGTCGAAATTCACCATTTCGACCAGTGTCGATTCCGAGGTGTTCACGCTGACCGACAGGTCGTTTGCACAATATGTGGCAGTGCTCGACTGTGCAGAGGCCGACATGGTGACCATCACCAACAACAGCGACAATCCTGGATTCCTGAACATGGCCATCTATGCTGGTGTGATGGATGCCGATCAACAGACCGATGACCCCGACTACCGCTTGATTGAGGGCATCACCGAGAAGCAGTATAACGTCACCCAACTGACAGCTGGCGGCACATTCCTGTACAGGGTCAAAGCCTTCTACACCGACGGCACCGAGAGCGAGTGGAGCAACGAGGAGACCGTAACCCTTGTCGAGGGTGGCTATCCTGGCGACCACGAGTTCACCATCGGTGATGTGAATCACGACGGCATTATCGGTATCGCCGACGCGACCTGCATCATTGACTATATCCTGAATAACAACGTCGAGATTTGCGCCATCTGTGCCGATGTCACCAACGACGGCATCATTGGCATTGCCGATGTCACAGCCTTGATTGACATGATTCTCAACAAGAACAACTAATCAATTATTTATTAATATTATCAACTGTATTATGAAGAAAATTTTATTCCTTGCTGCGCTCGTGCTTGCTGCTATGCAAGCCACGGCAACCAATGTGGACCTCGTCACCGCACAACAGTCCGCACAACGCTTCCTGATGAACAATGCCGCTAAAGGCAAGATCATGGCCACAAAGCCCAACATCCAGTGGACACAAGAGGTGAAGAACTCTAACAACGCCGCCCAGACGGCTTACTACATTGTGAACACTGACCGCGGCTATGTTATCGTCCCCGGTGACGATCGTGCACGCGAGGTGCTCGCCTATGGCGATATGCCCCTCAAGGACATGAACAACATCCCCGAGAACATGCAGTTCTTCCTGGACATGTACAAGGCCGAGATGGAGTACCTCCAGGCTCATCCCGGACAGACGGTTAAGATCCGCAATGCCAATCTTGGCCAGTCGGTAGAGCCGATGCTGACCACCCTGTGGCAGCAGGGCAGCAACAACGGCCGTTCGCCCTACAACAGGTTGTGCCCCAAGACGGGTGGTCTGACCAGCCTCGTGGGTTGCGCAGCCGTTTCGCTGGCTCAGGTGATGAACTACTGGAAATATCCCGCTGGTTCACCCGCCCTGCCCGCTTACACTGGTGAGAGGGGTGTCTATGTTCCCGCCCTGCCCGCTTACACCTTTGACTGGGCTCACATGCGTAACACCTACAAGAACGAGAACTGGACCGAGGAGGAGCGCGACGCCATTTCCAACCTGATGCGCTACATCGGCCAGGCCGAGTTCATGGATTACGACCCCCAGATGAGTGGTGCCGATGAGGACCAGATGCTGATGGCCATGAGGCTCTTTGGTTATGATCCCAGCGCCCACTATGTGCTCAAGAACGACTATGACCGCGCGATGACCGAGCTCTACAACGACGATGACTGGACCACCATGATGCAGAGCGAGCTGATTGCCGGCCGTCCCTTGATGTATTGCGCCTACTCGGCAACCTCGGCTGGTGACAGTTACTATGGCCACGCCTTCAACGTCGATGGCTATAACTCCACCAACGACACCTACCATGTGAACTTCGGTCAGAGCGAGGAGAGGAACGGTTGGTATGCCTTCAACGCCTTTGGCTATGGCATCACCATCTACAAGTACTTCCAGCTGATGTTCCTTGACGTGAAGCCCCTCCCCGAGGGTGTTTCCCCGTCAGCCCGCATTGTTGCCCACACCATCGTTAACCAGCCCGAGGCCGACCTCGGCTCGAGCGTGAACACCAAGATCGACGTGATTGGTGCCGACCTGACCGGTGACATCACCGTGACCGTGACCGACGAGAACGGTTTCCTGACCACCGACGTGAACACCATCGCCCTGAGCGACCTTGACGCCGCCAACCACAAGGTAATCAATGCAACCTATGCTCCCACCGACGATGCCGGCATGCACTATGCTTACATCACCCTGACCAGCCCGGGTGCTGAGCCTCTGTACATCTACTTCTACAGCACCGCTAACGGTGTATCTGAGAAGATGGCTCCCGTGATGCTCCCCGCCAAGGAGGACTACATCACCGCCAACTCGTTCCGCGCTGACTGGCACCACATGACCGACGTTGAGCTCGTCAAGAGCTACACCCTCGACGTGAACGGTACGCTGACCACCAACATCCTGAACAAGTCCTTCAATGTCGAGGGTCTGGCAGCCGGCACCTACACCTTCAAGGTAAAGGCCATCTATGAGGATGGTACCGAGAGCGCTTGGAGCAACGCCGAGACCGTAACCCTGGGCGGCAGCAGCAGCCACAATTATGAGCTGGGTGACGTAAACCATGATGGCATTATCGGTATCGCCGATGCAACTACCGTCATCGACTATATCCTGGATAACAGCACCGAGATTTGCACCATCTGCGCCGATGTCACCAACGACGGCATCATTGGCATTGCCGATGTCACCAGCATCATCGACATGATCCTGAGCAAATAAGCAATCCTAAAAACGTTGCGGTAATGACCGCCGCGACGATGGGGAATGACATGTGCAAAACGCGTCATTCCCCTTATTCTTTGCCCCTAAAAAGCCTTCACATAACCACCATTTCACATTATTATCATTAAAAATTTCTAAATTATTAGGTTATTCTATGGTTTTGTTTATAATTTTGCAGTTTCATCTGATGAAATTGCTCATTTCTTTTGTATGTTATAGTATGGCGTTGCTGCCCCAAGCCAAAGTTTAATGAAAAAAGTACTGACCATCACCATTGCTCTGCTGCTCATCCTGATACATGGGCAAGGCTTTGCGCGCAGTATTGACTTGAAGACTGCACGGGCAACAGCGATGGACTTCCTGAAGTCCAAGGCGCCTTCAGGGAGGCTGATGGCATCCCCTCCCCGCGAATTGTGGATACATGAGGAACAAGGGCTTGATGCCAGCAGTCAGCCAGCCTTCTATATTGTCAGTACCGACAAGGGATTTGTCATCGTTGCGGGTGACGACCGCGCCAGGCAAGTGCTCGCCTACAGCGACTATCCATTGGACAACATGGATGACATCCCCGACAACATGCGGTTCTTCCTTGAACTGTACAAGCGGCAAATCGAGGTGCTGCAGGCACAACCCGACTTGATGCCCTCACCACCACCCATCAAGAGTGGCAACCGTGCTTTAGAGAGCATACCGCCATTGCTCGCTTCGGAATGGGGACAGACTTCCCCCTATAACCTCAAGTGCCCGATGGTTGACAGCACCCGCGCCGTGGTGGGATGCTCAGCCGTTTCGCTCGCCCAGGTGATGCGCTACTGGCAATACCCTGCCTCATGCGACTCCTTACCTTCTTACATCACCCGCACAACGGGACTATACGTGGATGCACTGCCTCCCACCTCTTTTTCATGGGAGTTGATGTTGGACAAGTATAGGATTGGTGGTAACCACACCTCCGAACAGTTAGGAGCAGTGACTACGTTGATGAGGTATGTGGCCCAAGCTGAACACATGGACTATAGGCATGGCAGTAGCGATGCCACCGAATCTGATATCTTGGATGCCATCCGATTTTTCGGCTTTGACAAGCACGCCTTTTTTGCCGAGAAAACCTCGCTTGATGGCACGACCTATTACAGTGATCCCATTTGGGAAGTGATGCTACACAACGAGTTGAAAAGCCACAGGCCAGTCATTTACTGCGGTTACTCGGCGACCAGCGACACCACCATGACGGGCCATGCCTTCAACGTTGATGGCTATAATGCCGAGGATGGGACCTTTCATGTGAACTTTGGCTGGAGAGGAACAGGCAACGGCTACTATGCCCTAAACGCCTTTACACTCAACAACTACGTCTTCAACATCGGGCAAATCATGTTTTTGGGCGTTGAGCCTCCCGTGCCTGATATTTCAGTCAGTGACGACGAGTTGGACATGAACGGCTATGTGGGAGAAATCACTACAGATACCATCTACGTCTCGGGCTACTATCTGACAAGTGAAATCACGGCAGTGCTCGACAGTGACGATGATTGCTACTCGATAGAGGTTTTACAGGATTCTTTGGGAGGTGCTGCAGTCATCACCGTCATCTACAGCCCGCAGAAAGTTGGAGAGAGCGAGGCCAGCATCGTCATCAGCAGTGAGGGGGCACAGGATGTCACCGTCTTCATTTACGGCAACGCAAGCATTCACCTGTTCACACCCGTGATGATGCCTGCCGACAGCGCCGCCATCACGACCACGTCCTTCCGCGCCGATTGGACCGATGAAACGCAGCCTGACGTCATTGCCAGTTACATCCTCGAGGTGGCAACGACGCCAGAATTCCTGCCCGACAGCGCCGAGTACCGCATCTTCACAGATATCGACACCACCTGCTGCAACGTCGATACCCTCACGCCTGGTAACACCTACTATTACCGCGTCAGGACGCTATACAACGACAGCACCCTCAGCGAGTGGTCAAACGTCGAGAGCGTCACGCTGCCCGTGCCGCCCGCTCCCGAATTGTCGGTAAGCACTGAGAAATTGATTTTGACTGGCTACGTGGGAGAAACCGTTACCGATACCATCACCGTCTCGGGAACCAATTTGACGGGGGATATCACAGAGATACTCGATAGCGATAATGACGCTTTCTCGATAGAAGTCTTGCAGGATTCCTTGGGCGATGTGATGATTGTGGTCACCTACAGCCCGCAGTATGCAGGGGAGAGCGAGGCCAGCATCGTCATCAGCAGTGAGGGGGCGCAGGATGTCACCGTCTTCGTTCACGGCAACGCAAGCATTCACCTGTTCACGCCCGTGCGCCCGTGATGATGCCTGCCGACAGCGCCGCCATCACGACCACCTCTTTCCGCGCCGATTGGACCGATGAGACGCGGCCTGATGTCGTCGCCAGTTACATCCTTGAGGTGGCAACCACGCCAGAGTTCCTGCCCGACAGCGCCGAGTACCGCAATTTTACAAATATCGACACCACCTGCTGCGATGTCGATACCCTCACGCCTGGCAACACCTACTATTACCGCGTCAGGACACTCTACAACGACAGCACCCTCAGCGAGTGGTCAAACGTCGAGAGTGTCACGCTACCCGTGCCGCCCGCTCCCGAATTGTCGGTAAGCACCGAGAAATTGATTTTGACTGGCTATGTGGGAGAAACCGTTACCGATACCATCACCGTCTCGGGAACCAATTTGACGGGGGAAATCACAGAGATACTCGACAGCGATAATGACGCTTTCGCGATAGAAGTCTTGCAAGATTCCTTGGGCGATGTGATGATTGTGGTCACCTACAGCCCGCAGTATGCTGGGGAGAGCGAGGCCAGCATCGTCATCAGCAGTGAGGGGGCGCAGGATGTCACCGTCTTCGTTCACGGCAACGCAAGCATTCACCTGTTCACGCCCGTG
>CADAFP010000031.1 GCA_902787185.1 uncultured Bacteroidales bacterium
CATGGGCACGATGGTGCTGATGCAGTCGTCCTTCTTGATCGACGGGCACAGGAAGATGCTGATGTAGGCATTGCGGGTGAAGTCGCCCGAGCCGCCCACGCCGTTCATCAGGCGCGTGCCGCTCACGTGAGTCGAGTTGATGTGTCCGTAGATGTCGGCCTCGATAGCGGTGTTCATCGTGATGACGCCAAGACGGCGAACGACCTCGGGGTTGTTGCTGATTTCGCTGGGACGCATGAGCACCTTGTTGTGAAGGGCCTCGCCCTTCTCAAAGAACTCGGTCATCGCCTGGCTCGAGAAGGTCATCGAGCAGGTGCTGGCAAACTTACACTTGCCGCTCTCGAGCAGCTCGAGCACGCTGTCCTGGATGACCTCAGTGTACATCTCAAACGGGGGAATCTCGTCGCTCTTGTCAAGGGCGTCGAGCACGGCGTTGGCGATGTTGCCCACACCGCTCTGCAGCGGCAGGAACTCCTTGGGGATGCGGCCGGCCTTCAACTCATTGACGAGGAAGGCACACACGTTGCGGCCGATGGCGGCGGTCACCTCGTCAACGGGGGTGAAAGCGCCCTCTTTGCTGATGGGCAGCGACGTCTTGACAACGCCCAGCACCTTCTTGGGGTCAACATGGGCGGTGGGAGTGCCCACGCGGTCGTGAGGCGTGAAGATGGGGATTTCGCGACGGTAAGGCGGGTCGTTGGGTGTATAGACGTCATGCATGCCGCGGATGGTCTCGGGAATTTGGTCGTTGACCTCGACGATGACCTTGTCGGCCATCTTGAGCCACGTGGCGGTGTTACCCATCGAGGTGCCCAGCACGAGCTCGCCGTCGTCGGTGATGCTCTGAGCCTCGACAATGGCGATATCCATCTTGCCGTAGAAACCATAACGGAACTCCTGGGCCAGCTCGCTCAGGTGGCGGTCGTTATAGTGGATGGCATTAGCATTGATGGCCTTACGCATGTCGGGGTGCGACTGGTAAGGGGTGCGGAAGTTCAACGCGTCGGCGCGCGTCAACTCGCCGTCGATGTGGTCGCTCGTCGATGCGCCACTGAACAGGTTAATCTTGAACTCGCGGCCTGCCTCATGCTCGCGCTTGGCGCGCTCGGCGATGGCAACAGGCACTGCTTGAGGACAACCGGGAGAAGTAAAGCCCGAAACGCCCACGGTGAAGCCATTTTGTACAAATTCGGCGGCTTCCTCAGCCGAAATAATCGGATAAATCATTTTATTAGTTTTAAGTTCAGAAGGGAAAACTGCAAACACAATCAATACAAAACTATCTGGCTTGTAACTCAATGATAGAATGTGGATGCCATTGTGATGATTGTACTTATTGTTTTCCTTTTTTATTATCGTTGTTTTTAGTTTTTGAGTTTCTCGCGGATGGCCTTGGTGGCTTCCTCATGGCCGGGTTTCTCCAGCAGGGCGAACATGTTCTTCTTGTAAGCCTCAACACCGGGCTGGTCAAACGGGTTCACGCCCAGCATATAGCCGCTCACACCGCACGCCTTCTCAAAGAAGTAAATCAGCTGACCCAGGTAGCGCTCGTTCACGGCGGGAAGGGTAATCAACAGGTTGGGCACGCCGCCGTCAACGTGTGCCAGGCGGGTTCCCAGTTCGGCCATCTTGTTGACGTAGTCCACGTTCTTGCCGGCGATGTAGTTCAAGCCGTCCAGATCCTCGTCATCGCTGGGGATGATGACCTCGTGCTGCTGGTCGCCCACGCTGAGCACCGTCTCAAAGATGGTGCGCTCGCCGTCCTGAATCATCTGGCCCATGCTGTGCAGGTCGGTGGTGAAATCGACGCTGTCGGGGAAGATGCCCTTGTGGCCCTTACCCTCACTCTCGCCATAGAGCTGTTTCCACCACTCGGCGACAAAGTGCAGCCTCGGGGTGAAGTTGGCAAGAATCTCGATCTTTTTGCCCTGCTGATAAAGGGCATTGCGGGCGATGGCATAGGCCAGCACCTGCTCGTCGCCGTCCTTCTCCATCTCGACAGCACCGGCTATCAGGGCGCGGATGTCAAAGCCTGCCACGGCGATGGGCAGCAGGCCAACGGGGGTGAGCACCGAGAAGCGACCGCCAACGTTGTCGGGGATGACATAGGTGGCATAGCCCTCTTGGGTGGCCAAACCGCGCAGGGCACCACGGCGCGCGTCGGTGATGGCGATGATATTCTGCTTGGCAAACTCTTTGCCTTCCTGCTTCTCAAGCATCTCCTTGAACAGGCGGAAGGCGATGGCGGGCTCGGTCGTGGTGCCTGACTTGGAGATGACGATGATGCCGAACTTGTGGCCACGCACCAGGTCCATCAGGTCATACAGGTAGTCCTCGCCGATGTTGCTGCCGGCAAACAGGACCTTGGGGCCATTGCCCGTCTTGTAGGCGGCAAAGTGGTCGCTCAATGCCTCGATAACGGCCTTGGCGCCCAGGTAGCTGCCGCCGATGCCGATGCAGATGACGTACTCGCAATTCTGGCGCAGGATGGCGGCACTCTTCTCCATGGCCTCCAGGTCTTGACTGGTGATGCTGCTGGGCAGATGCAGCCAGCCCAGGAAGTCATTGCCTGCACCGCTGCCGCACTCCAGCGTCTGCTTGGCGGCCAGCGCGGCATCGTTCAACGCCTGTGTCTCATGCCCCTGAAGGGCATATTTACTGATAACTTGAATTTTCTCGTTCATAATGTTATGATGTTTAGTTAATTCCCTAATCTCTAATCTCTAATCCCTAATCTCTAATCAATTTGATTTGCTGAAGGCAAATTAAATTTCCTTAGTAAACGCCCTGCGGCGCTTGTGCTGTTCGGTCTCAAAGTATTCCCATTGCTTGAGCACCTTGCTGTTGAGTTCCAGCTCGCGGTTACTCTCGGCCACCTTATAGCCATACTCATTGAAGCAGGGAATCAAGTCGGTGAACAGCAGTGAGTTCACACCCTTGTTCTGGTACTCGGGTTTGACGGCGATGAGCATCAGGTCCACCACGTCGTTATGCTTGAAGGCGTGCAACAGGTGCTTCCAGCCCATCGGGAACAGGCGGCCACGGTTCTTGATGAGCGCCTTGGCCATCGAGGGGATGGAGATACCCACGGCGATGAGCTCGCGTGTATCCTTCTTCACGGCCATCGCCAGGTCTTTCAGCGGCAGGAACGGCAGGTACATCTTGATGTAATGCTTGATCTGCTTGTCGCTCAGCGGCGAGTAGCCGAAGATGTCGTCATAGGCCACATTGATCAACTTGAAAATGGCGTCGCCATAGTCCTCGACAAGTTTCTTGCGGCTGGTGTATTTGATGGTCTCCAGGTTGTTGCGCTCGGCAACGATGTTGGAGATGCGGGTCATCTTCTCAGGGCTCTCCTTGGGGATGGTAATCAGCAGCTCAATCCAGTCGGCATCCTTGACAAAGCCCAAGCGCTCCATGTGCTTGGGGTAGTAAGGATAGTTGTAGATGCCACCGCTGGTGCCCACGCGGTCATAACCCTCGATGAGCATGCCCTCGGGGTCCATGTCGGTGAAGCTCAACGGGCCGGTCAAGTGCTCCATGCCCTTAGACTTGCCCCAACGCGTCACCGCCTCGATGAGGGCGTCAACCACTTCGGCATCGTCGATGAAGTCGATGTAGCTGAAACGTGCCTCCTTCTTGCCCGAACGCTCGTTGCACACGTGGTTGATGATGCCGGCTATGCGCCCCACGATTTTCCCGTCGCGGTAAGCCAGGAAATAGATGGCCTCGCAAAAGTCAAAGGCTGGGTTCTTGTCGGGGCGCAGGGTATTCACCTCGTCGGTCACCAATGGTGGGACGAAATACTCGCTGTCTCGATAGAGCACATCAATGGGGAAGTGCACAAACTTGAGCAGATTGCTCTTAGTGGGTTGGATTTCTCTAATTTCAACCATATTTAGTTAAAGCTTGTTTAATGTCAATTATCAATTCTATAGCAACTATAGTATCTATAGCCTCTATCAGCGTCTAAGCATAAACGACATTATTCAACCACCACAGCAGGGCCAGCAGCCCAATCAGGATGATGTTCAGTTTCAAGAAGAACCAGAAGTAATAACGTCGCTCGGGAGTCATGGGTCGAGTGGATTAATTCGCGGTCTTGGCACGGTCATGCACCAGGTCGTAGTTGATGGATCCGCTCGGCGTCTTGATGAGCACGCTATTGTCGCCATTCATGCTGATGCCTGATGCGGCACCGTTCTTGCCGGCATAGATGGTGAAGTACTTGCGCGTGCTCTTGTTGAAGCCCACGACCGAGCCCTTGGTGTCCAGGAACACCAGGTAACGGTCGTTCTCGAGTTTCTCCTTGATCTCCTTCATGTTGATGATAGGCTTGTCATACTGGGTGGGCTTCATCTTCACTTCCTCGCCTTCCTTGAGCTTGTCCATGTTCTCGGCATTGTCGTGATCCCACTTGGCGTCGGCATTCTCCTCGCCAGCCAGTGCTTTTTCCTCTTCTTCCTTGGCTTTGGCCTCTTCCTCGGCATCAATCTCTTCCTGCGAAGCTACATGGATGGCACCGATGTTGGCGGCTTCCTGCTTCAGGAACTGGCGCTCGCTGCCACTGGTGCTCTCCAAGGGACCACGGCAGTGAACATACTGGCGGCCATCGCTGCGCGAGCGGATGGTGCCGTCATAGGTCAACGTTGTCAACTTCTTGCTGTCAAGACCGTACAGGGCGAGGGTCACACGACCGTTGTTGCCCTCACCGGCACCCTTCAGGTGGTTGAGGAAGGCGAAGTACAGGTAAGGTTTACCCTCGATGGTCACGGCGCGGGGAACGTACATGGCGTCGGCGATGAGCGACGAGTTGTCCATGACGATGTTGCGGCCGTCATAGTATTTGGTCTGGCCCAACTCGGTCTTCCACTGGGCGCCGTCGCGCGTGAGGGTATAGACCTTGATGAAGGGACGGTCGGTGTCTTCCTTGTAGGTCACGCCGACGATGCGGTCGGGCGTGTCGGGGTCGGTCTCGGCAAACTTTACCGCGCACCCGGCATAGGCCTTGTCGTCGGTCATGCCGTTACGGCTCAGCTCGGCGGTGAGCACCGCCAGCGGGTCCTGGCTGTTGTCGGCGGCCAGAGCAAGGCTGTCAACACGTGCCTCCAGGCGGTCATTCTCCTGACTGTTGCAATGGCGCAGCAGGCTCAGCAGGGCAATAGCGAGGATGGCCAGCACGGCACAGATGATAAGGTTGCGGTTGAAGGAGGAACCACCGCCTCCGTTGTCATCGTCATCATCGTCATCTTCCTCGACGGGATCGGGCTGTTTCCATGCGTTGGCGGGCTGGCGGGCGGCTTGACGCTCGGCAGCACGGCGCTGCTCGTTATAGGTCTGCCCTTGAGGGCGAGGACTCGACGCTGGCGTGTCTGCTGCCGGCTCCTGGCTGGCAATGGCCATCGCATCGCTGACGGCCTTGCCGCAATGGGGGCAGAACACCGATGTTGAAGGCATGGGTTGGTGACAATAGCTGCACATTACCTCGTTACTCATGCGGTTACCGCAGTGGTTGCAGAAGGCAGAATCCTCGGGAACCTCATGTCCGCAATGTTGACATCTCATAATCGTTTGGTCTTTATTTTAATCGTTAAATATTTTGATTCGGTTTCATCTTCACTTGGCGGCACCTCAACCATCGAAGCACATTCCATGGCGAATGCCTGTTGCACAAGTTTTCAACCTGCAAAAGTACGCAATAATCTCTGATTATTGCCATTTTTTAGGAAAAACTTAGCGCCAGCCCTCAGCCTTTTCGACAGATAAAATTAGAGACGCAAATTATCGCGTCTCTAATTTTGCTGTAATCGGTTGATTATATGTTTGTTGTGACATCTTGGGCCGCCAAACAGGTTTTTGGGTTTATCGGCTGATGGCATTCAAGGCTGCGGCGGTTTTGGCGGCCAAGCGGGCGTTGTTGAGCACCAGTTGGATGTTGCTGGCCAGGCTGTCGCCGCCAGTGAGGTCCTTGACCTTGGCGAGCAGGAACGGAGTCGTCTCCTTGCCGCGGATGCCCAGACGGTCCGCCTCGTCGATAGCCTCGTCAATGGCCTTGTTGATGACGTCGGCAGGCATGGAGTATTCCTCGGGGATGGGATTGGTGACGAGCATACCGCCTTGCAGACCCATGTCGAGTTTGGCGCGGAAGGCGGCCGCAAGCTCCTCAGGAGTGTCGATACGGTAATCGACCTTGTAGCCGCTGTGCCGCGTGTAGAAGGCGGGCAGTTCCTCGGTGCCGTAGCCGATGACGGGTACGCCTTTGGTTTCCAGGTACTCCAGGGTGAGTCCCAGGTCGAGAATGGATTTCGCGCCGGCGCAGATGACCATGACGGGTGTCATAGCGAGTTCCTCGAGGTCGGCGCTGATGTCCATCGTGGTTTCGGCGCCGCGGTGAACGCCACCGATGCCACCTGTGGCAAACACTTTGATGCCTGCCATTGCGGCGATAATCATGGTCGTGGTAACCGTGGTGGCACCGTCCTGGCCTCGGGCAATGAGCACGGGCAGGTCGCGGCGCGACGCCTTGGTCACCGCTTGACCTTTGCGGCCCAGGTATTCGATTTCGTCGGGGGTGCACCCTGCCTTGAGTTTGCCGCCGATGATGGCGATGGTGGCGGGCACAGCGCCGCCGTCACGGATGGTCTGCTCGACCTTGAGCGCCGTTTCCACATTCTGGGGATAGGGCATGCCGTGAGAGATGATGGTCGATTCGAGGGCGACCACGGGGCGGCCCTCGTCAAGTGCCTGCTGCACTTCGGGTGAGATGGATAAGTACTTGTTCATTTTTCTATTTTATGTTGTTCTGGATAATCTGGAATAGATGTTTTTTTCAGTTCAGGTAGTCATTGACGTCAGGATTGACGGTTTCCCGCGAGAGTAGGGTGGCGTGGGCGGCATGAAGGCCTGTTTGGGCACAGTCGGGGAAGGGGACTTTGGACATCAGGGCATGCGCCACACCGGCAATGAAGGCATCACCGGCGCCTGTGGTGTTGATGACACGGGTGGGGATGGCCTTGAAGTGCTCATGGCGCGTGCCGTCGCTGCAATACACGCCATCGCTGCCCAGCGTGATATAAACCTGGCCTATGCCCATCGCTGTGAGGTGGTCGGCGGCCACCTTGACGCTGTCACATCCAGTAACGGCCTGTGCCTCACTGAGGTTAAGTTTCAAGCCATGCAGGCGCTGCTTTTGGCTTTGCCGCAAGGCCTTGATGACTCGTGGTGCCTTGGCGGTGCTCACGGTATCGACAATGAGTGGCGCGTTGCAGTGGTCGATGAGGAATAGCAGGGCATCGGCGCTGATGTTGGTGTCGGCAATGACCAGTGTGGAGTGGCTGATGGCATCGATGCGGGCTTCAAGAAAGGCCGGGGTGATGCGTGCGATGATGTCGGTGTCGGCCACGGCGGCAATCATGTCGCCCGTCTGGTCGTTCACGCACAGGTACAGACCGTTACGCATCCCCTCACAACGCTCGCTCAGGCCCAGGTCCAACCCGATAGCCTGGCACTCGCGCCAGCACATCTCGCCGAATGCTTCGTCGCCAAACACGCTCACAAATTTCACCTCATGGCCCATCAGCCGCAGATTGTGGGCGATGTTACGAGCCACTCCGCCACAGCCCATACTCACCTGTCCAGGCACCGAGTCGGCGGGAACAAACGGCGCCGTCAATGCCGCCGAAATGTCCATGTTCACGCCTCCAATCACTGTCACATATCCGTCCATGCAATACTCTTGTTTTGTGAGGACAAAAGTAGCAAATCTCATCCTTTTTACCAAATATTGCCACTTTCAGCTGTCTTTATCTCGATTTTTTTTGGCGATAAAGACCGCTGGAAGGTGTGGCGTCATGGGTTTGACTGGGGGTAAATCTATTTTTCGGCGCTTTTTTGCATTGAAATAAGGTGTTTTTCTGAAGAGTTTTGTATCTTTGCAGGTTAGAAAGAAATGAACCATAAAACTAAAACGATATGATGACCGATAACGATAAACTGATGGCCGAGCAAGTGAAGCCATTGTACATCGTCACTGGCTCCACCGACAGCATGGGGAGCGTTATTACCCGCAAGCTTGCCGAGCAAGGTAAGGCAGTGTTGCTCGCCAGCCGCGATATACAGAAGGCCGAAAACTATGCTGCCCAGCTGCGTACGCTTACCCGCAACAAGGACATCTCTTGCCTGCAGTTGGACCTCAACTCCTTTGAGCTGGTCAACGACTTTGTCAAGCGACTGCGTGCGTTGAACCGTCCCGTGGCAGCGCTTATCAACAATGCCGGCATCCTGCCGCGACGCAGCGAGATTTCTGCCAATGGCTTTGAACACTCGGTGCAGGTGAACTACCTGAGCACTGTGCTCCTGTCGATGCAGGTCTATCCGCTCATCGAGGAGGGGGGACACATCGTCCTGTCAACCAGTGTTTCGCGACGCTTTGTCTCACTGCCCTACGAGTTCCCTGCCGTTTCCCACTTCACTCCATGGGGAGCCTACGCCCAGAGTAAGTTGGCGCTCACGCTGTTCTCCATCTACATGTCGAGTGTGATGAAGACACGCCGCGTGTCGGTGAACTGCGTCAACCCGGGCCTGCTCAAGAGTGGCGCCTTGGCCATGTCGCGCTGGATGGACCGCGTGCCCGATTACCTGAGCCGCAACATCCCGAGTCCCGAGGCTGGCGTGGTGCCCACGCTGCGGGCGCTGGAGAGCAAGGAGACGGGCTACCTGTTCTCGGGTGCCGACAAGCAGGTAAAGACATCGACGATGCTCAAAAATCGCGAGATGTTTATCCGCGTGTGCAACGACACCATGCGCATCATCAAGGAGTATTTAGACAAATGATTGATATTGAGTGGATTCCAGTAGAGTCCACTTTTTTATAACATTTGAGGAATGAAAATTTTGGGCGAGAACGACCGTCTGCCCGCGGGCAGCACTGTCGCCACTATAGGTATGTTTGACGGTGTCCATCTGGGACATGTCACACTCGTCGATTTTCTCAAGCAACAGGCTGCCGTGACTGGAAAGCAGGCACTCGTGATCACATTCCTGCGCCACCCTCGTCAGGTCTTGAGGCAGACAGAACCCTTCAGGCTCATCATGCCATTGAAAGACCGATTGGAACAAATCGCCAGCCTGCAACCTGACTTGTTGCTGACTTTGGATTTTACGGCCGAACTGGCTCAACTCGACTCGTCGCGCTTCATCGAACTGCTGCGCGACCGCTACGGTGTCACCGAACTTGTGGCGGGCTACAATCACCGCTTTGGCCACAACAAGGGGGAGACCTTTGCCGACTATTGCCGCAATGGTGAACGCCTCGGGGTCAAGGTCGTCAAGGCGCCAGAGTACCTGGGAGAGTATGCCCCGGTGAGCTCGACCATCATTCGCGGACTCATCGCCGCCGGCAGGGTAGTTGACGCTATGCATTGCATGAACCGCCCTTACTCGCTCACGGGCAAGGTGGTGCACGGCTTCCATAACGGCCGTGGCTTGGGGTTCCCCACAGCCAATGTGGGCGAGGTTGACCCCGCCGTGTTATTGCCGCACAATGGCGCCTATGCCGTGCTCGCTCATGTCGCCGGGCAATGCCTGCAAGGAATGGCGAACATCGGCAAGCGGCCCACGCTGGACAACGGCGACCAGCTGAGCATCGAGGTCAACCTGTTCGACTTTGACGGTGACATCTATGGCGAGGACATCACGCTGGAGTTCATCAGTTTCCTCAGGCTGGAGTTCAAGATGTGCGGACTGGACGAACTCAAACGCCAGCTCTCGCTCGACCGCGACAATGCCAAACGGCTTTTAAACGAATACTTAACCAATAATCAATCATAGAAAAATGGATATTATCAACTTGTGTGAACACAATTCGCTTGTGGGACAGTTTATGAGCGAAATCCGCAACAAGGAGTTGCAGCTGGAGCGCCTGCGCTTCCGCGCCAACATTCAGCGTCTGGGACAAATCATGGCTTATGAGATTTCCAAGAGGCTGCAGTACAAAACCGTCGGCGTCGAGACGCCATTGGGCGTGAAGCAGTGCAATGTGCTGGACGACAATGTGGTGCTCGCAACCCTGCTGCGTGCCGGCCTGCCCTTCCATGAGGGCTTCCTGACTTATTTTGACGGCGCCGAAAACGCTTTCGTGTCGGCCTACCGTAAGTATTTCCCCAAGACCGACGACTTTGTCGTTCACATCGAGTACATCGCCAGCCCACGCCTTGATGGCAAGACGCTGCTTATCGTTGACCCGATGCTCGCCACGGGCTCGTCGATGGAACTGGCTTATCAGGCCTTGGTCACCAAGGGACATCCTGCCCACATTCACGTGGCCAGCGTTGTTGCCACGCCTAAGGCTATCGAGGTTGTGCGCCAGCACCTGCCCGAGGACAGGACCACGTTGTGGACCTGTGACATCGACGACATGCTCAACGAGCACAGCTACATCGTTCCCGGACTGGGCGACTGCGGCGACCTCCTCTACGGCGAGAAGGAGTGACAACATTCCTAGCCCATCTAGATCATCTAGTTTATCTAGACCATATTAACTCAAAACAGACAACAATCTATGGTACGCAAATATGATTATCTCGTTATCGGTTCGGGTGTGGCCGGTATGAGTTTTGCCCTCAAGGTGGCAAAGACCGGGACTGTGGCACTGGTGTGCAAGTCCAAGATGGAAGAGGCGAACACCGACCTCGCTCAGGGAGGTGTCGCCACGGTGACCAACCTCGAGGTGGATAACTTTGACAAGCACATCCACGACACGATGGTGGCGGGCGACTGGCTCAGCGACCCCGAGGCAGTTAAGAAGGTGGTCACCGAGGCCCCTGCACAGATTCAGGAACTGCTCGGCTGGGGCGTGGACTTTGACAAGAACGAGAAGGGCGAGTTTGACCTGCACCGTGAGGGCGGCCATAGCGAGTTCCGCATCCTGCACCATGCCGACAACACGGGCCACGAGATACAGGTGTCGCTCATCGAGACGGTCAAGAACAACCCCAATATCGACGTCTTTGAGGACCACTTTGCCGTGGAAATCCTCACCCAGCACCACCTGGGCAAAATCGTGACGCGCCGCACATCAGGCATCGAGTGCTATGGTGCCTACGTCCTCAACCAGGAGACAGGAGTGG
The DNA here is from genome assembly GCA_902787185.1 of uncultured Bacteroidales bacterium. Lineage (GTDB taxonomy): Bacteria > Bacteroidota > Bacteroidia > Bacteroidales > Muribaculaceae > Sodaliphilus. Next base: position 11,127 of record CADAFP010000031.1, read on the forward strand.
TCGATACCTTCTTGTCGCGCGTGACGTTGATGGCGACCGGCGGCATCGGTTCGGTCTATCGCACCACGACCAACCCGCTGGTGGCGACTGGCGACGGCATCGCTATGGTATATCGTGCCAAGGGCACGGTCCAGGACATGGAGTTCGTGCAGTTCCATCCCACCGCATTGTACCACCCCGGCGACCGTCCCGCCTTCCTCATCACCGAGGCGATGCGCGGCTACGGTGGCGTGTTGCGCAACCTGGGTGGCGAGGAGTTCATGCAGAAGTATGACCCGCGCCTCTCGCTGGCACCCCGTGATGTGGTGGCACGCGCTATCGACAACGAGATGAAGCAGCGAGGCGAGGACCACGTCTTCCTGGACGTGACGCACAAGAACCCCGAGGAGACCAAGCACCACTTCCCCAACATCTACAAGCACTGCCTGGAGATTGGCATCGATATCACCAAGGAGTATATCCCCGTGGTGCCCGCGGCGCACTACCTGTGTGGCGGCATCAAGGTCGATTTGAACGCTTGCTCGAGCATCAAGCGCCTGTATGCCGTCGGTGAGTGCTCCTGCACAGGTCTGCATGGCGGCAACCGCTTGGCCAGCAACTCGCTGATTGAGGCTGTCGTGTATGCCGACGCGGCCGCCAAGCATGCCATCGAGCACCGCAATGAGTACAGCTGGCGTGAAGACATCCCCGCTTGGGACGATGCCGGCACGACGCACCCCGAGGAGATGGTGCTCATCAGCCAGAGCGAGAAGGAGGTGGGCGAGATTATGGCCACCTACGTGGGCATCGTGCGCAGCGACCTGCGTTTGGACCGCGCCTGGAACCGTCTGGACATCCTCTATGAGGAGACCGAGAAGCTGTTTAAGACCAGCAACGTGTCACGCCGCATCTGCGAGTTGCGCAATATCATCAACGTGGCTTACCTCATCACCCGTCAGGCCAAGGACCGCAAGGAATCTCGCGGCCTGCACTACACAATCGATTATCCCCCTCAACCCAAGAGTGAGGAAGACCTGAAACTGTAATCAGGAAATAAAGTTTTAGATTTCTTCAAACTCGGCGTCGGTGACCTGTTCCTCAATGATGGTACGGGTTTCATCGATGTCGATGGTTTCTTCGGTGGTGTCCTCGATAATGGGGCCGGTGACTTCCTCAAAGTCGGCATATTCGCCATCACCGCTGGTGAAAATCTTACGTTCGCCTGTCTCGGTATATTCCTCGCTGTTGCGTTCAGGACGCTCATGCTCCTGGCGCCCGCGGAAGGATTCATTCACCCGGCGGCGCAGGTTCTGCATGTAGAACCATCCCCTCAACAAGGGGATACCTATCATCAGGAACAGGACAAGCAATATGAAAAGCAGAAAACTCATTATTTCTCTCTTTTAACGATGGAAAGCAGCACGTACAGCGTGATGGCGGCAGCAAGACCGGGCAGTCCCATCAGCACCACAAAGGCTACAGTGGCTATTACCTGCAAATACTGTGCCCAATTCTGCTTGAGCGATGACAGGTTGTGCATTTTCAGGGAGAACATGCGCAGGTTGCACACCATCAGTAACGACAGCAGCACGATGACTACCAGCACAATCCACATGGGCTCATCATACCCGGCATACCATGCCGTGAACCCGATCCAGAAGATGGCGTTGGCGGGAATGGGCAGGCCTGTGAAGGTGGTCGCCTGGTTGGTATCGATGTTGAAGCGGGCAAGCCGCAATGCGCCGAACACCGGCAGTAACAGTGCCACCAGAGCCCAGTGACCTGCTCCGTGGCCCAGCATCATGTTATAGAGTACCAGTGCGGGGGCAAGGCCGAAGCTTACCAGGTCGGCCAGCGAATCCAGCTCCTTGCCGATGCCGCTCACGGCATGAAGCAACCGAGCCACCAGACCGTCAAAGAAATCGGCCACCGCCGACAAGGCGATGAGCAGAAATGCCAATTGATATCCCTGAAGTCCGCCGCACACCGTGTCATAGCAGCTGAAGGCAGCGATGCAAGCCATGCTGCCGAACAGCAGGTTCAGCGAGGTGATGGCATTGGGTATGTTGTTGCGTATCGCGTTCATAATATAATTAATTAGAAGTTAGGAATTTACCTAAAACCTAAAACCTAAAACCTAAAACCTAATGTTTCTTCAATCGTGCCACCAGCGTTTCACCGCCCCAGGTGCGGTCGCCCAGTTTCACCTTGATTTCGGTATCCAGCGGCAGGAAGATGTCAACACGCGAGCCGAACTTGATAAAGCCGATGAAGTCATGGACGTCCACCTGTTCGCCCTGCTCGACGTAGGTCACGATGCGCCGTGCCACGGCACCGGCAATCTGTCGCACGAGGACTTCCTCGCCCGTGCTGGTGCGGATGACAATCGACGAACGCTCGTTGTCGCTGCTTGACTTGGGCAGGTTGGCGGCCAGAAAACGTCCCGAGTGGTGTTTGTAGTAGGTCACCTCGCCCTTGACGGGCACCCAGTTGGCATGAACATTAAAGACGGTCATGAACACCGACAGCTGGATGCAGTTGCGGTGCAGGTACTCGTCCTCATAGACCTCCTCAAGAGCAACCACAGTGCCGTCAACACTCGATACCACGGCGGTGCCGTCGCTATTGTCTTCCTTGAAGTGGCGACGCGGAAGCCTGAAGAAATTGAGCACCAGCAGGAACAGGATGGCCATCAGCCCAATGAGGCACCAAGCCACTGGCTTGTAGTCAAAGAACCGATAGGCAAGCACTCCGCTGGCCACGATGATCAGGAACAGCATCAACAGTATGTTCTCACCCTCGTGATGGATTTTAACTTTCATCTTAAGCAATTATATCGTTTAACCTGCAAAGATACAACGATTTTTTCAGTTTTTACACTTTGTCACCCCTTTTTTACATTTTGCCACCATTCATATTTATATTCAAATTGCATTTCCCTGCTTTTTGACATGGACAAGCCTTTCGACAGGCAATATCTTTGTCAATGATTTATCAATTACATTAAAAACACAAAAATACCATGAATTACGACTATTACGGAGTGGGGGCCTATAATCGCACCCCAAATTTTGAGGACCCTATCAACAATTGTGTCTTCACCTGTCAAACCGACCTTTCACAATTTGGCGTCACACCACTGGTAACCAATTACGGCATGCCAACATTGCTCAACCATGAGATTACGCTCATCACGGGCAATGAATGTTCCAGAACTGCACATTTCGCCAAGATGCTCGCAGCAACAGTCCTCAGTAACGGTGAATACCCTTATGCAGCAAGTCTTAACGCAAAAATCAAGGGAGGAAAGGTTCTCTGGATTGATGCTGTCAATAGTATCCACTCGGTGAAGTATATCATGGAGGAATTCAAGAGCAATCTGAATATCACTCCCGACAATTTCGTGATGATTTGTCTTGACTGTCTCGGCACATTCCATGACAGGCCTGCGTTGGTCGCTGGAATAATCACCAGGGCCATCAGCCGATTCAAGCCAAACCTCATCGTCATCAATGACATCGACAACCTCTTCCCGGGAGTCGGCTATAACGACAGTAGCAACTTCGTTTATTTCCTTAGGGATGTCACATGCCATGAGAACACTGCCGTCTGTGCCATCGGACACAACCTCATTGGCAAAGTGAAAAACACCACAGGATTCATTGGTAACATGCTGCTTCCCATTGCCACCAACGTGTTCCGTGTCAGTGATTACGGTGCATCATCCAGGGTCACTTGTTACAAGTCGCTCATTCAGACACCTTATGAATTCACTTTTGTCATCAACGAGTACAACATGCCCCAAGAGGTCATCAGAACACCCAAATTGCAGAAATCTTCTGAAGACTTCATCAGCACCACAACCTTACAGGACGTATTCGCAGAGGTGCTCAAAGAGAACAAGGATTTGTCTGCCATGGAAATTACCGAGGCAGTTAACGGCAAACTCATGCACATGGCAAGGCAACACAAGGCTCGTCAGTTGATTGCCGATGCGCTGATAAGGGGCATTATCACCAGAGATCCACTTACGGGAAAATACAAGGCGACACCCGAAGTGAACACCATTCCTGATCCCTACACGGCCTGTATCCTACCAGGAACACGCTTCCACGAGACACAAATCAGTAACATCGATATTATCAACAACTTACCACCAATCATAAACAGTTCAGATAACTTGGATTTAAAGGTTTTTAACACTCCCCCCGACCTTAAATAGTTCTTCTTCTGTCCTGTCACAATCCCGGTCCCCCGTGCCGAGGCTCCGCCTCGGCCCCCAGTCGTGATAACGAGTCACAATGTTTCCATTTGCTTAATCCGTCGGCCGTCGGCCGTCGGGCGGGTTGGGAGAATGGAAAATGGCAAGGTTGCAGGAATGAGGGGGGTGCTGGGAATGGGGTTACCTTTGCATCGTCATCGGGAACGTGCCCCATGATTGAAGCATTTATTGACCATTTAAATTGAAGAAGATTATGAAAACTCCCGTTACTGTTTACAATGTGATTATCCTTGACAAGAGTGGTTCGATGAACAGCATTGCGCGCCAGGCGATTGATGGCGTGAACGAGACCATCGGCTCCATCAAGAGTGCCCAGAGAAACAACCCCGACCAGAAGCATCTGGTGACGCTTGTCGCCTTTTGCGGCTGTGAGCAGAAGGTCATCTATGACAATGTGCCTGCTGCCGAGGTTCGGACTCTCACCGACAAGGACTACCGCCCGTGCTGCATGACGCCGCTGTATGATGCCATCGGCACCACCATCACGCGTGTCCATAACGCCAAGAGCAAGGATGACGATGTGTCGTTGGCGCTGGTGACCATCATTACCGACGGCTATGAGAACGATTCCCATGAGTTCAGCCTCACTGCCATCACGTCGCTCATCGAGAGCTACAAGGACGAAGGGTGGCAGTTCACCTACATCGGTGCCGACCACGATGTGGAACATGTCGCTTTCACGCTGCATATCGACCATCACCTCACTTTTGAGAAGACCGGTGCAGGTACCCAGGCGATGTTTGCCAAGGAGCGCAGGGCCCGTGGCAGGTGGCTCAAGTCGATGGACCAGGTCATGGCAGAGCCGTGTGTCACGCATGAGGAGCGCACCCGCCGCATCAAGGATGTCAACCAGCAGGAGTTCTTTGATTGATTCTCACTGTTCTGTCTGCCAACTGGACCGTGTGTCATAACTCAACGATATTCAACATAACCGCCCGTTGGGCGGGAAATTAAACAAATTATATTTAAAATTAAGTATAATAATTAAAAATATTTATTATTTTAATTTAAAAATTTGTTTAATTTCCCGTGCGTTAGCACGGTTATATTACTGTGTCCGAATTATGACACACCCCTGGTTGGCATGATATTTGTGGCTTTTGGTTTTATTCATCCTTCATTCCCGCCATTATGGAACATCAAGAACTGCAAAACCTCAAATACGGCATCATCTACCTGTACACTGACCGCAACCGTTCAACCGGCCTTTATGATCCTGAAGCCATCGTCAAGCAATTTGTTGAACCGTTGCAGGTCGAATGTATCAACGACCCCGGACGCACCGACTTGCTGTTGGTTGCGAGGCGATTCAATGTAGGCAATATTGGCCGATATGCCACTGTGAGCCTGTCGTTAAGTCGCATCAACCGTTCGGGTGGATGGTTTGAGGCGATACGGCATTTTGCCGAAGAGCTGATGGGTTTCACCGACGTCGGCGATGGGGATATTGTGCTCAATGAGAGCGACTATGGCTACCTGCACGGTGGGCACATGTCGGCCTATGAGACATTGCCCAGTGCTGCCCCTCAGGACCACACGCGTGTCAAATCTTCAAAGCCCAGCCGGCTGAGGAGACTGAGTGAGACGCTGGGTGAAATGTTTGGCAGGAATGAAGAGGTTGTCCAGGAAATCTGTGAGGCTGATGCGTCGGCACCGATGGTTAACCGCAGCAAAAAGGCAGCCCCCTCGCGCGACCCGCTGCAAGAGGAGGAAGCCCGCGAAGTCAAATTGCTGGAACGTGGCCGCAAAGAGGCGCTGGAACGCATCAAGCGTGAAATCATCAACTATATCGCCCGCTACCACGACGACCCCAAGGACCTGATGGCGGAGCTGCTGCGCGGCAAGGTGGTTGTGGGGCAGCCCGGGCGTGTGCTGGTGAACGGCGACCTGAAGATTGTCCTGCCCGAGTATGACGAGATGGAGATTGAGATGCCCGCGATGTGCCGCACGCTCTATATCCTGTTCATGAGGCAGAGCAAGTTGGGGCAAGGCATCGTCTTGAAGGATATCGACGCGTACCGTGACGACATTCTCAACATCTATAGCCTGGTCAAGCCCGGTGCCAATGAAAAGCGTGTTGTCCAGTCGGTGGATAACCTGTGCGACCCCTTCAGCGACTCGCTTCACCAGATGATATCCCGCGTCAACCGCTGCATCCGCAACGTCATCACCGACAAGGAGTTGGCAAAGTCCTACACCATCAGCGGCAAGAAGGGTAAGCCCTACGGCATAGCCCTGCCTCCCGATTGCCTTGAACTGCCTCGCGCCATCACCGTCGCATGACAGTCCAAGCCGTGAAGTAATCGCCGTTATCCCTTGAAACGGTACTGCACAAAGGCCTCGATGGCCTCGTAGGTGGCGAGTCCGAGTTGCTGGTACTTGTCCGCCAGGTCGCGGTTGCGCTCGATGGAGCGTTGCCACGGCAGTTTGCCGTCGGCGGTCGAGCGGAAGGGAGCGTCGTGGATTTGGGAATGGAACTGGAGGATGGCATTGCGCTTGTCGCCAAATTCCTCGGGGCTCATGGGTACCGCCATCTCGACGTGGTCAACATCCCATTGTCCCCACTGGCCGCGGTACATCCACACACGGCAGTCCCGCATGAAGTCCTCGTTCTTGAGGTTGCTCAGGGCATGCATCACGGCCCCTGCGGCACGGGCATGGGTGCCATGGGGGTCCACCAGGTCGTTGTCAAAGAAAATCTGGTGCGGCTTGACCTGCAAAATGAGGTCTTGAACCACCGCCACATCGGCATCGGTGAGTTTGCCCTGGCCATGAGGCTCACCGGTGTAAAACGGCATGTGCAGGTCATGCAGGTTCCTCAGCGAGACTCCCATCAGCCGGTATGCCATCATCGCCTCGGACAGCATGATCGAACCCTTGAAGTAGCGCATGTCGTTGTCGTCGTTAGGGCTTGCCGTGCCATTGATGAGCCGGTCGAGGGTCTGCTGGATGAATTCAAATCGGCTACCCTCGAAGCGTTGGGTCAGCCTGTCGGCAAGCAGCACGCTGCGCATCAGGTCATCGTCGCTGACAGCGACATCGCCGTCGGTCTGGAAAGCGATGCTCACGTCATGGCCCTGCTGGACCAGTCGGCGAACGGTGCCGCCCATCGACACCACGGCATCGTCGGGGTGGGGGCTGAAGATGAGCACACGCTTGGGATAGGGTGCCGCCCGCTCGGGACGGTGGGTGTCGTCGGCATTGGGTTTGCCGCCGGGCCATCCCGTGATGGTGTGCTGCAAATTGTTGAATATCTTGATGTTGACATTGTATGCCGAGCCATAGAGTGCCACCAGTTCGCTCAGTCCGTTATCGTTATAATCCTCGTTGGTGAGTTTGAGCACGGGTTTGCCCGTCTGTTCACACAGCCACACGATGGCGCGACGGATGAGCAGGTCGTTCCATTCACAGGAAGTGACCTTCCACGGATAGCTGATGCGCGTGAGCCGTGAGGCGGCATCCAGGTCGGCGTAGATTTTCACCTCGTCATGCACCTGCAGGAACGATGCGGGCACCAGGTCGGTCATTTTGCCCTCGATGGTGTTGTATAATGCCGCCGCGCTATCCTCTTCCCAGGCTACGCAGATGATTCTTTTGGCACTCAGGATGTTACCGATGCCCAAAGTGACAGCCGTCTTGGGGGCATCGTCGCTCTGGAAGGTGTCGGCGACCCGTGCGCGCGACTCGTTGCCCAGCAGCATCAGCCGGCAGGCACTTGTGCGCGCCGACCCCGGCTCGTTATAGGCCAGCGAGCCGTCGGGGGTGAGGTCACACAGCACCAGGTCCAGCCCGCCGGCCTCCATGATTTCGCGCTCATAGGCTTTGCACTGGCTGTGGGAGTTGGCGCTGGCTGCCAGCCCGTTAAGGCTGTGGATGTTTCCAGGCTCGATGTCCACTTTGCTATACAAGTGGTCGCTGATGAGTTTGTTAAGACTCAGATTCTCGTCCCCGGTCACCCCCAGCTCGCTCAAGTTAAAAGCGACGACGCCCGCAAAACTCACTTTGTCGGCAAAGTAGAGCTTGACCAATTGGTCATACACCTTGAGCACATATCTGCCTGAGCCAAAGCCAATGACGCACCGCCCGCGAGTCTCCATGCACTCGTTGATGACCGCAGCGGCCTCGAGTGCCGCTTCGCGTGCACCCTGCTCATCGTTCTCCACGACCACGGTGGGTACTTTCTCATATCGCGTCAACGATGCGAGTTCAATCTCATTCTCAGGGCGGTAATACCGGCTCGAAACCTGATAAAACTTGATGTTGGTCTTCAAATCTGTTTTCATCTTTTTTACCTTGGAAACAATTCAACTTAGCAAAGTTAAACATTTTTTCATTACCACCGAAAACTTTTCGTTTCAATCTTGAATCAGGCCCCTTTTTATCGTCAATTTCCCAGGTCAGCTTTGCCGCACTGCGCCGTGATATTGCGTGAGTGGGGGATTATGTGTACCTTTGTGCCCTGAAAACAAGAGACATTGACATGGCAATGAAATTGAAATATGACGCGCAGGGTGATGCGCCCAAGCGCCTGTTGCTGGAAACCTACGGTTGCCAGATGAATGTGGCCGACAGCGAGGTCGTCGCCACCGTGATGAAGATGGCGGGCTATGAGACCTGTGAAGACATCGACGAGGCCGACGCGATATTCATCAACACGTGCTCGGTGCGCGACAATGCGGAGCAGAAGATTTTCTCGAGGCTCAACCAGTTGAACGCCCTTCGCCACAAGCGTCAGCACCGCCTCATCATCGGCATCATCGGCTGCATGGCCGAGCGCATGAAGGAGGTGCTCATCAACGAGCACAACGTGGACCTGGTTGCAGGCCCTGACGCCTATCTGGAACTGCCGTCGCTCATCGGCCTTGCCGAGCGAGGCGAGAAGGCCATCAACACCCAGTTGTCCACGACCGAGACCTACCGCGACATCATCCCGTCGCGCGTGGGAGGCAGCAAGGTGAGCGGCTTTATCAGCATCATGAGGGGTTGCAACAACTTCTGCACCTACTGCATCGTGCCCTATACCCGCGGGCGCGAGCGCAGCCGTGAGCCGCAGAGCATCCTCAACGAGCTGGCCGACCTGCGTGAGCGTGGCTTCAAGGAGGTGACCCTGCTGGGTCAGAACGTCAATTCCTACCTCTACAAACCCGAGGCAGGAGGCGACCCCGTGGACCTGGCGCGCCTGCTGGCGATGGTCGCCGAGGCCGCACCCGAGATGCGCGTGCGCTTCACCACGAGCAACCCCGAGGACCTGAGCGACGCCATCATCGACACGATGGCGGGTCACGACAACATATGTAACCACATCCACCTGCCCGTGCAGAGCGGCAGCAATAAAGTGCTGAAACTGATGAACCGCAAATATACCCGCGAGTGGTATCTGGACCGCATTGCCCGCATCCGTGCCGCGATGCCCGACTGCGGCATCTCGACGGACATGTTCACCGGCTTCCATGATGAGACCGAGGAGGACTTCCAGGAGACCTTGTCGCTGATGCGCGAGGTGGGCTTTGACTCGGCCTTCATGTTCAAGTACAGTGAGCGTCCCGGCACCTTCGCCGCCAAAAACCTGCCCGACAACGTCCCCGAGGACGTGAAAATCGACCGCCTGAACCGTATGATTGCCCTGCAGAACGAGCTGTCGCTGTGCAGCAACCGTGCCGACGTGGGCAAGACCTTTGAGGTGCTGGTCGAGGGCTATAGCAAGCGCAGCCGCGACGATATGTTCGGCCGCACCCAGCAGAACAAGGTCATCGTCTTTCCCGCTGGCGGAGAGAAACCCGGCGACAAGGTGATGTGCCGCGTCTTGAGCGCCTCGAGTGCCACACTGCTGGGCGAGCGTGTGGGATAGTAACAAAAATAGCCCAACTTGTTGCAAGTGTCAACGATTTTGCTTACTTTTGCCCAACGATAAGAATAGAAACTAATCCTGCGCTTTATGGCTAATAAAAATAAACCCCTGCGCAACGTGCTTGTCATGCGCCTGTCGGTGCTTGGCAACGTGGCGATGACCATTCCCGTTTTGTACCCCGTGTGCAAAGCTAATCCTGACACGCGTTTTATCATGCTCACCAAGATGTGGCCGGCGACCATGTTCCATGACCGTCCTGCCAACCTCAAGGTGGTGGACTTTGACGTCAAGGAGCACCACAGTGGCCTGTTCGGTTTATTGAAGCTGTCGGCGCAGCTTTACAAACTTTATGATATCGATGCCGTGGCCGACCTGCACAACGTGAGCGGCACGTGGGTCATTGATGCCTATATGAAGGCGCGCGGAGCCAAAATCGCCCGCCTTGACAGGGAGAAACCCAAGCGCAAGGCATTGGTCACCCACAAGACCAACGAGCCCGTGACGCCCATCCACGAGCGCTACCGCAACGCCTTCAGGTCGTTAGGTCTGGAGGCCCCCGACACGTTCACTCACCTATATGACGGGCGCGACTGGCCTGTCAGCCCTATCGTGCTCGATAAGAAGGAAGGGCAGCGATGGATTGCCATCTCGCCATTCTCCTCGCACGCCAATAAGGCTTATCCCCTCGAGCAGATGGAAAAAGTGATTGCCGAGCTCGCTAAGCATGAGAATTACTGGATCTTCCTCATGGGAGGCGGCAAGCAAGAGAAAATCGCCCTCCGCGCCATCGCCCGCAAGTACAAGAACGTGGTCTCGATGGCCGAGGTCAGGCACAAGTTCATCGACGAGTATGCGCTCTTTGCCAAGTGCGACCTGATGCTCACCATGGAGTCGGCCAATATGCACCTCGCCTCGCTGGTTGACCTGCAGGCAATGACTATCTGGGGTCCCACGTCGCCTGCTTGCGGCTACCTGGGTTATAACCAGATTGTCGAGGATGACATACAACTGGATATGGACTGCCGCCCCTGCTCCATCAACGGAGACAAGAAGTGCAAATATGGCGATTACCGCTGCCTGAAGAATATCTCTCCCGAGTATATCGTGCAGCATGTGGTTGAGGCTGTGGAGTTTAACGCCAAGAACAAGACCAAAGGCACCAAACTCGCACTGGCTCGCCAGGCAAAACACAAAACCAAGGACAACAATCAATAATCAATGAAAAGCATCCTCATTACCGGTGCGGGTGGCTTTATCGGCGGGTTTCTCGTCGAGGAGGCACTCAAGTGGGGCTATGACACGTGGGCCGCGGTGCGTTCGACAACCAGCCGCGAGTACCTGAAGGACAAGCGCATCCACTTCATCGAGCTGGACTATGATGATCAGGATAACCTCGAGAAGACCCTCAACGAACATAATGCCGAGTATGGCCGATGGGACTACATCGTCCATAACCTGGGCGTGACCAAGAGCACCAGTTATTTGGACTTTGAACGCGTTAACCATGGCTACCTGAGGGCCCTTGTCGATGCCCTGCAGGCAACCGGCATGACGCCCGAGGTCTTCCTGCTGATGAGCAGCCTGAGTGTGATGGGGCCAGGTGATGAAAAATCCTATAAGCCGTTCTTGTCCACTGATATGCCTCAGCCCAACACCTTCTACGGCGTTTCCAAAGTCAAGGCCGAGACCTACCTGCAGATGGTGGAGAATTTCCCTTACACCATCTTTCGCTGCACCGGTGTGTACGGGCCTCGAGAGAAGGACTATTTCCTGATGATCAAGAGCATCAAGCGAGGATTTGACTTCAGCGTGGGATTTGAAAAGCAGATGCTCACCTTCATCTATGTCAAGGACCTTGTGACCGCTGTCATGGATGCGCTGGAGCGGGGGCCCTTGCGCAAGGCTTATTTCATCAGCGAGAACCAGGCCTACACGCAGCAGGAATTCCGCAAAATCGTCTGCGAGGAATTGGGCAAGAAGTTTGTCATCCCCGTGACGTGCCCCCTGTGGCTGGTCAAGCAGGTCTGCCGGGTTTCGGAATTCATCGGCAAGGTCACACTCAAGGCAAGCACCCTCAACCGCGATAAGTTCAAGATACTCAAGCAGCGCAATTGGCTGTGCGATACCAGCGAAGCCCGCCGCGACTTCGATTTTTCTCCCAAGTATTCACTGCGCGACGGCCTGCGTGAGGCCATTGCGTGGTACCGTAATGCGGGATGGCTATGAAGCCTGTTTTCCTTATCGGTTATATGGGATGTGGCAAGACGACGCTCGGCGAGGCGTTGGCGCGTTGCATGAAACTCAGGTATGTTGACCTGGATGAGTACATCGAGGGCCAGCAAGGCATGACTGTGGTCGAAATCTTCGACAAAATGGGTGAGAACCGCTTTCGTGAACTGGAAGTGGAGGCCTTGAGCGAGGTGGCTGCGATGACCGACATTATCGTCGGTTGCGGTGGCGGCACGCCCTGCCATGGCGACAACATGGCGCTGATGAACAGGGCCGGCACCACCGTCTGGCTCACCACCAGCCCCGAGCGCATCACCGCCCGTCTGCTGCTCCCCGAGCAAAAGTGCAAGCGACCTAAAATCAACACCCTCCCTCCCGAGCAGGTGCTCCCGCTTGTCTGTCAGGAGCTCCAGGCCAGGACTCCTTACTACAGCCTTGCACAACTGCAATTTGATTCCACCGACATCGAGACTGGCCCGGCCACGGCACGCACGGCCCTCCGTCTTGCCTCGCTGCTTCGTTCCCTGTGTTAAGTATGCTCCTTCTGTGGCTCGGCCCGTTAAATTTGCCGTTTTCACAAATTTGATGTACTTTTGTCGGTCAAGTAACAAAGTCAATAGCTGATACATGGCAAGTGACAAGCGCAAGTGGTATGTGGTGTGGCAGGGGACTGAACCTGGCATCTGTGACTCGTGGGCTGAATGCGAGTTGCGCGTCAAGGGATTCCCTGGTGCCCGCTTCAAGGCATTCGACTCGCAGCAAGAGGCTGTCGAGGCGTTCCGCAACGACCCTGGCGAGATGGACATCCTGCGTGCCATCGCCCGTGCTCCCCGCGAGTTTGTCAATTATGACGCCATCCCTGGTGTTGTCCACGACAGCATTGCTGTTGACGGCGCTTGCTCGGGCAATCCCGGCATCATGGAGTACCGTGGGGTGGATGTTCCCACTGGCGCCGAAATCTTCAGGCAGGGGCCTTTTCAAGATGCCACCAACAACATCGGCGAGTTTCTTGCCATTGTCCATGCGCTGGCGTTGTTCCACAATCAGGGCAATGACCACACCGCAATCTATAGCGACAGCAAGACGGCGCTCGCGTGGATCAGGGCCAGGCAGTGCCGCACCAAGTTGGCCCGCACCGACGCCAACGCGCGCCTGTTTCAGATCATCGGACGTGCCGAGCATTGGCTCGCTACCCACACGTGGCCCAATGCATTGCTCAAGTGGAACACGGCCGAGTGGGGAGAGATACCAGCTGACTTTGGACGCAAATGAGAGGAAAATATGGCTAATAAACTGGAAATGAAATATCGTGACGAACTGGATAAATGCTATGGCGTGGCAGGCATGGCGTTGGGATTGTCGGTCTATGAGGCCAGCGACCTCTTCACCGCCATCACCCTCGATGCCGGCACTGGCGGCTCCATCCAGTTCACACCCGAGTTCTTCTTTGCCGGCAATCCCCGTCTTTCACCTCGAGGGTCATGGCAATATATCTTGGGGCATTACCGCATCTCAGTTGGACTGGCTGTCGCCAACGCGCTGTGCCGCCGCATGGTGCTCGACAACGACAAGGTGGACAATAAGCTCAGGGACGAACTGTTTAATGCGGCCTACGAGGATGGCAGGGACTATTGTCAGCTTGAGCGTGATGAGGTGGAGCCCATCTTTGACGAGGCGTTCAGCAACATGGCGCGACTGTTTAACGATGCGCGCGTGCGCCGCGCGATGGATGCCGTGGCCGACGCCCTCAAGCAGCGCCGCACCCTCTCCCATATCGACGTCAGCGACATCCTGCAGCAACTCAACATCGTTTGATTTATATATATAATGTGTAATCTTTTAATCTTTAGGCAACAATAATCATACTTAAAACTTAACATCATGCAAACCGTACTTTTCCATTCAACGATATATGGCCCGATCCATAGCCGCAGGCTGGGCATGTCCCTCGGTATTAACCTCATGCCCAATGACGGCAAGATTTGTTCGTTTGACTGCCTGTATTGCGAGGCGGGATTCAATGCCCAGGGACCCGGCAAGGACGGTGTGCCCACACGCGAAGCGGTGAAGAAGCAGCTCAAGCACAAACTTGAGGAGATGAAGCAGCAGGGCCAGAACCTTGACGTCATCACCTTCTCGGGCAACGGCGAGCCCACGCTCCACCCCGACTTCAAGAGAATCGTCGATGACGTGCTGCGACTCAGGACAGAGTATTTCCCCGATGCCAAGGTGTCGGTGCTCAGCAATTCAACGATGGCAGGCAAGCCGCAGGTGGTTCAAGCCCTGATGAAGGTGGATAACAATATTCTGAAGCTTGACAGCGCCATGCCGCACACTTTCAGGGTCATCAACCGCCCCGTTTCGCCCAACTGCCTGCCCGAGGGCGTCATTGCCGACCTCAAGAGGTTTGACGGGCAGTGTGTGGTTCAGACCATCATGCTCAGGGGTGAATTTGACGGAACACACTTTGACAATACGACCGATGAGGAACTGGATGCGCTCCTCAGTGCCTATCTGCAGATCAACCCCCGCGAGGTGATGCTTTATAGTATCGACCGCAAGACGCCTGCCGAGAATCTCGAGAAAGTCTCTAAGGAAGAACTTGAGCGCATCGCTCAGCGTTTCCGTGATTCGGGAATTAAGGTGCAAGTTAATGCCTAAATGACGAAATTTATTGTTATTCGATAAAAATCCTCTATAAATTATTTAAAGGAGGTTAAACTCGAAAAATACTTCCTGAAAAGTTTGGTGCGAACGACGGTACGGCTGTAATTTTGCATCGCTTTTCGGCCCACGAGATGCCAAATCGAGTGAGCGGTTTTTTTTGACGCCTTTTTCGTAGGGTGGATAAACGGGAAGCTTGAGATCATTGAAATGTTTGCAATGAGGAAAATTGACAGTGCAGAGACAAGGAAGGGAACTCCCGACGAGTCCACGTCAAGATTCCAAGACAGGTAGAG
>CADAFP010000032.1 GCA_902787185.1 uncultured Bacteroidales bacterium
CGTGAGCGCTCACGGCCAAGGACAACACAAGACACAGCGACGCGCCCTTCGTCAAGGAGGGCGCGCCGCTTGTTATTATTCCATCTAACGTGATTAGCTATTGCCCATAACTATCTCAATTAAACCCTTGAAAAGAATTTTGATAGTGTTGAAAAACCTAAAATTGTTGTTTGCATCGGTCAGGATAATCATCACGGCTAAAACTGCAACCAAAAGAATGATGTGTTTACGCCCCTTTATGCCCCGTTTCCACACCCCGCGATTGATATCATTAACAACAATAAGAAAGATAAAGCCCAAGGCGGTCATCCCGATGATTTTGGCACCGATGGTTGCCCAATTGACATTTACACCATTCATCACTCTGTAGGCAGAAACCAGGAAGAATAATGCGAAAAAGATGAGGATGAATAACATAACAACCATGGCAATGATGCGCCACGATGTGCCCCACCAGCCATAACCGAACAGTTGATGGAAGTCTATCAGTATCACTAAAAGCATGGTTGAGAACATGAATGCCGGCATGATTGCATCAACATCAGAAACTTGCAACAACTTGATTACCAGCGAACCGATAAAAATCCACAAAATGAACTGGACGGTCATAAACACCTGGATGAAAAAGCCTTGAGGCAGCGTGTGGCCCGGATAGTCAGGTGCATACCGGAACACGAACCACGCGGGAACAATCAGCGAAGAGAATGTGGCCAAGAATGCCCACTCGTAATGCTGAAAGAGCCAGTTTCCTATCGTTTCCAAGTAATAAAGCGCGCCGGTCTCGGTACTTGCCTCAGACCCTGTATCAGCCACGTCACCCCAGAATTCCGGAAAAAACCAATCTCCAACGAAAAAGAGAACTAAAGCTACAATCACCAGCATCTTGACCGGCGGAAAACTCACTTGACGCTTGCCACTGATGTAATCGCGAATCAGATAACCCGGGCGCCACAACAGTTGCCACAACGTGTAGGGCAACGAGCGGCTGCCCACGCCCCACATGTCCAAGATGCCCTGCCACACGCTGTGCCACGAGATGGGGCCAGATACCGCCTTCTGGCCACAACGGGGGCAGTAATTATTATCGCTCTCGGCTCCACAGTTGCGACACACATGATGTTTATGGGCGTCGTGATACACTAACGGCTGTTGCTGCCACTGACGAAAGCGCTGATATTTTTCTTTTAAACTTCCCTTCATTCAACACGGATGGTGTCGTCCTCGACAACGGGTTGAGGAGCGACAGGTTGAGACGGCTGGACGGTGGCGCGACGCACACGTCGCTCGGCCAGATATTCCTGCAGGCTGGTAAAGTTGAACAACAGCAGGCAGATGCCCGTGACAAGCACCACTGTGGAAACGCTCGAGCGCAATGCCGGCAACGCCAGCGACAGAATGCCACACAGGATTACCATGATTGGGGCTATGTGATACCAGCCCTTGATTTTCAGGCTCTTGCTTGACAGCATCAGGTAAATGACGTGGAACAGTCCCAATACCAGCAGCAAGACACCCAGCAGCAGCTGCAGGATGCCATCGAACAAATGCGCCTTGATGATCATCACCAAGCCAAAACACAGTCCACCCACCGCGGGCAGCACACCCAGGTAGTCAGTGCTGGTGCGGGCATCGGAATGGCGCACAGCCACCATGATGAGGTAAACCACAGCTGGCAACATGAACAATGCTCCCATCACGCGGCACCCCCACTCCAAGATGTTGGGGACTCCATGAAAGATGATGAGAATGATGCCTGCCAGCAGCAAAATCACGTTAGTAAGGAGGTTCAAACTGACTTTTCTCATTATTTTCTGTAAGGTTAAATATCACTTGTTAATAATTTTTTCACAAAAATATGATAAAAACGTCTATCTTCAAAAAATATTCCTCAAAAAGTTGTATCTTTGTGAGTGAATATGGAAAAACGCAGGCACATACTCGCCATCATTAACCCTGTGTCGGGAACCGGCAACAAGGATAAGATACCTCGCCTGATAGATACCGTAGTTGACCATGAAATCAATGAGGTGAGCATCATTGCGACAGAGTATGCCGGCCATGCCCGCGAAATCGCGGCCCAAGCGGTGAACGACGGCATCGATGTCGTTGTCGCCATTGGCGGTGACGGCACCGTCAACGAGGTGGGTAGCGCTGTGGCTGGCACCGACACCGCGCTGGCCATAGTGCCCAGCGGCTCGGGCAACGGGCTGGCACGCCACCTGCGCATCTCGATGAACGCCAGCCGCGCCCTGCAGGTGCTCAATAACGGCGTCATCGGCAAGTTTGATTACTGCACGGTCAACGGCCAGCCCTTCTTCTGCACTTGCGGTATGGGCTTTGACGCGGCAGTGAGTTACAAGTTCTCTAACGAGGGCACCCGTGGCTTCATCACCTATATCAAGACCACGTTGACCGAATTTTTCAAGTATAAAGCCCAAGACTACATCATCGACATCGACGGTGTGCAAATGGAGGAGCGCGCGTTTGTCATCGCGTGCTGCAACGCGGCACAATATGGCAACAACGCCTATATCGCACCACGCGCCACCATGCAGGACGGCCTCATTGACGTGACGGTGATGCACGGCTTCAGCCTGGTCGAGAGTCCGCTGGTCGGCGCCCGCCTGTTTTTCCGTTCCCTGGACAAGGACCGCCATGTGAGCATCTACCGGGGCAAGCAGGTGGTCATCAAGCGCAAGGCCGATGATGTCATGCACATCGACGGCGACCCAGTCATGATGCCTGCCCGACTGGAGATTGAGAACGTCAGCGCGGGCATCCGCATCCTGGTACCCCCCACACTACCCGATGACGTGTGATACGGCATGAGAGAAAGAAATTAAAGAAAATACAACCTAATAAATTCAAGGTAAAATGAGTTATCTGAAATTTGATAAAAACCTGATGATCAACCTGGAGCAGTCACTGCCCAAGGAGATGTTGCGCACCAACCAGTCGGGGGCCTATCACTGCACCACCATTGTGGGCTGTAACACCCGCAAGCAGCATGGCCTGCTGGTTATTCCGGTGCCTGAGCTCGACGACAACAATCACGTGCTGTTGTCAACGCTCGACGAGACCGTCATCCAACACGGTGCACCGTTCAATCTGGGCCTGCACCGGTACAAGGGCGACACTTACAGCCCCAATGGTCACAAGTACATCCGTGAATATGATTGTGAACGTGTGCCCACGACCACTTACCGCGTGGGCGGTGTGATTCTCAAGAAGGAGAAGATCTTCATCACCCACGAGAACCGCATCCTCATCCGCTACACGCTGGTGGACGCCCACTCGGCAACGACGCTGCAGTTCAGGCCGTTCCTGGCGTTCCGCAACGCCAACGACCTGTGCGTGGAGAACGCTGTCGCCAGCCGTGAATACCAAGAGGTTTCTAACGGTATAGCCACCTGCATGTATAACGGTTATCCCACCCTGTATATGCAGTTGAACCACAAGCCCAAATTCGTCTTTGACCCGCACTGGTACAAGAACATCGAGTACATCAAGGACCAGGAGCGCGGCATCCCCTACAGCGAGGACCTGTACGTGCCCGGCTACTTTGAGGTAGAGATCAAGAAGGGCGAGCCGCTCATCTTCTCGGCAGGCATCGAGGAGGTCAACACCCGCACCCTCACCAAGATGTATGAGGACGAGATCAAGCCGCGCACGCCGCGCACGAGCTTCTATAACTGCATGAAGAACAGCGCTAAGCAGTTCTATATCACCAACAAGGAGGGCCATTACCTGCTGGCAGGTTATCCCTGGTTCAAGATCCGTGCCCGCGACGAGTTCATCGCTCTGCCAGGCTGCACGCTGTCGGTACACCACCGCCAGGACTTCGAGCTGATCATGGACACCGCCCAGCGCGCCCTCAACGACTGGATGCGCGACGGCACGCTCGACAAGCATCTCGACGGCCTGGAGCTGCCCGACATACCCTTGTGGGCCATCTGGGCGGTACAACGCTATGCCCATGACCTGAACGTCGAGGCCGCCCGTGAGCGCTACGGCAAGCTGGTCAAGGACCTCATCAACTTCATCACCGACGGTCACCATCCCAACCTCAAGCTGGAGGAGAACGGCCTGTTGACCACCGACGGCACCAAGCGTCCCGTCTCGTGGATGAACAGCACCCACCCCGACGGCACACCGCTTATCCCGCGCACCGGCTATCTGGTTGAATTTAACGCGCTGTGGTACAACGCCCTTCGCTTTGTCACCGACGAGCTCTTTACCGACCAGGAGGGAGAGAAGGACTTTGTGGAACACTGCAGCAAGATTGCCGAGAAGTGCAAACCGGCCTTTATCGAAACCTTCATGACCGACTACGGTTACCTGTACGACTATGTGAACGGCAGCTATACCGACCTGAGTGTACGTCCCAACATGGTCATCGCCGCAGGTCTTGACTACAGCCCGATGGACCGTCGCCAGCGCAAACGCGTGCTCGACATCGCCACGCGCGAGCTGCTCACGCCCAAGGGATTGCGCACCTTGAGTCCCAACAGCTACGGCTACATACCCTGGTATCTGGGAACCCCCGAGGAGCGCCAGACCGCTTACTTTGCGGGCAGTGCCCGTCCCTGGCTGATGGACTTCTACAGCAAAGCCTATATCCGCGTGTTCGGCCTTAACAGCATCTCGTTTATCGAGCGCATGATGATCGGCTTTGAGGACGAGATGAAAGAAGGCTGCATCGGCTCGCTGAGCGAACTCTTTGACGGCAACCCGCCCTTTATCGGCCGCGGCGCCGTGAGCTTCGCCCCCAATGTGGGCGGCATCCTGCGCGTGCTGCGCACCTTCAAGAACCTGCACATCATTGACGAATAAAACCAAAAGAGATATGAAAGCATTAATGTTTGGTTGGGAATTTCCACCGCACATCCTGGGAGGACTGGGAACAGCAAGTTATGGACTCACCAAGGGCATGTGGGAAAATGGTGACATGGACATCACCTTTGTCATCCCCAAGCCCTGGGGCGACGAGCCCAAGGAATTTGCCCATATCATCGGTGCGAACTGCACCCCGGTGGCCTGGCGCGACGTGAACGGGGACTACGTGCAGAGCCGCATCGGTGATGTGATGGACCCGCAGATGTACTACAACCTGCGTGACCACATCTATGGCGACTTTAACTACATGAGTACCAACGACCTGGGATGCATCGAGTTTTCAGGCCGCTACCCCGAGAACCTGCTCGAGGAAATCAACAATTACAGCATCGTGGCGGGAGTCATTGCCCGCACGGTGGACTGTGACGTCATCCACAGCCACGACTGGCTTACCTACCCTGCCGGCATCCACGCCAAGCAGGTGACGGGCAAGCCGCTGGTCATTCACGTGCATGCCACCGACTTTGACCGCTCGCGTGGCAACGTCAACCCCACGGTGTTCAGCATCGAGAAGGACGGCATGAACAACGCCGACCACATCATCACCGTGAGCAACCTGACGCGCCGCACCGTCATCGAGAAATGCTCAACCTGGAGGCCCCTCCGGGCAAGACGAACAAGGTCATCACCTTCTTGGGCCGCATCACGATGCAGAAGGGTCCTGAGTACTTCGTCGAAGCCGCCGCACAGGTGCTTCACAAGGTCAACAATGCCCAATTTGTCATGGCAGGCAGTGGCGACATGATGGACAAGATGATACGCCTGGCCGCCAAGCGTGACATCGCTGACCGTTTCCACTTCACCGGCTTCCTCAAGGGCAAGCAAGTGTATGAGATGCTTGCCGCCAGCGACGTGTATATCATGCCCTCGGTGAGCGAGCCGTTCGGCATCTCGCCGCTCGAGGCGATGCAGATGGGCGTGCCGTCGATTATCAGCAAGCAGAGCGGTTGCGCCGAGATTCTGGACAACGTCATCAAGATTGACTATTGGGATATCAATGCCATGGCCGACGCCATCTACAGCATCATCGAGTATCCCGCTATGTATAACGAGTTGCGCGAGCAGGGCCTTGCCGAGGTTAACCAGATCACCTGGGACAAGGCAGGCGCCAAGGTGATAGACATCTACCGACGCTTAATCAACCGTTAGCCGATTCACAGACCATCTTGATTATCTAGACCATCTAGAGTTTCTAGACTATCTAGATTATCTAGAACTGAACAAATAATAAAGAAAACAAACAATAAAACGATAATAGAGATATGAAAGCGATTTGTTTTTATTTCCAGATTCATCAGCCGTTCCGCCTGAAGCACTACCGCTTCTTTGACATCGGTAACGACCACTACTATTATGATGACTTTGCCGACGACGACATCATCACGCGCATCGCACAGCGGTCTTATCTGCCCGCCAACGAGATGCTGCTCGACATGATTCGTGAGAACGGCAAGAAGTTCAAGGTGGCTTTCTCCATCAGCGGCACCGCATTAGAGCAACTGGAGCAGTATGTGCCCGAGTTCATCGACTCGATGAAGGAGTTGGCGGCAACAGGGTGCGTCGAGTTCCTCAGCGAGACCTATGCCCACAGCCTGTCGGCCATGTTTGACCCCGAGGAGTTCACCGCCCAGGTCAAAGCCCATGACGAGAAAATCTACCAGCTCTTCGGCCTGAAGCCCAAGGTGTTCCGCAACACCGAGCTCATCTATGACGATGACATCGCTTCGATGGTCTATGCTATGGGATTCAAGGCCGCCATCACCGCCGACGCCAAGCACGTGCTGGGCTGGCGCTCGCCTAACTTCCTGTACAGTTCGGCTTCGGCACCCAAGCTCAAACTGCTGTTGAAGAACAGTAAGCTGAGTGACGACATCTCGTTCCGCTTCAGCAATCCCGAGTGGGCCGCCTATCCCCTCACCGCCGACAAGTATATCAACTGGATCAACGAGTTGCCCCAGGAGGAACAACTGGTGAACCTGTTTATGAACTATGACGCCTTCGGCGAGTTGCAGCCCCGCGAGAGCGGCATCTTTGAGTTCATGAAAGCGCTGCCCCGCTTTGCCGCCGAAAACGACATCCAGTTCTGGACGCCGAGTGAGGTCGTCTCCAAGTTCAAACCCGTTGCTGAATTGGCAGTGCCCTACCCCATGTCCTGGACCGACGAGGCTCGTGACACCAGCGCATGGCTGGGCAACACCTTGCAGCAGGAGGCCGTTAAGAAGCTGTACTCCATCGGTGAGCGCGTGCGCTTGTGCTCCGACCGCCGCATCAAGCAGGACTGGAACTATCTGCAAGCCAGCGACCACTTCTTCTACATGTCCACCAAGCACAACGACGATGGCTCGGTACATAGCCACTACAGCCCCTATGACTCGCCCTACACTGCGTTCACCAACTATATGAACGTGCTGAGCGACTTCATGACGCGTGTTGAGGAGCAGTACCCCACCAGCATCGACAACGAGGAGCTGAACTCGCTGCTGCTGACCATCCGCAACCAGGAGCAGGAAATCGAGAAACTGCACCGCGAGGTCGAGCTGATGCGCAACAACATCGTCAAGGACACCACCGGCGACTTCCCCATCGATGTGGAAGACATGCCTGCAGAGGCTCCGGTTATCGAGGCTCCTAAGCCTGAGGAGAAGCCGGCCCCCAAGAAAAAGGCGCCTGCTAAAAAGCCCGCGGCCAATGCAATAACAAGAACCGTGGCAATAGGTCAAGTCCTGTTGTCACGGTTCCTTGTGTTATGCTGTTTCGTGATGCCGTCAATCGGGATTGGTGGGATTGAGGTAGTCACGCAGGGTCTCGACATAGTTCTCAAAGGCCTTGAGGCCTTCGGGGGTGATGCGGCACAGGGTGCAGGGGCGCTTGCCCTTGAACGTCTTTTCCACCGTGATATAGCCGGCTGTGGCAAGTTTGTCAAGTTGCACGCTCAGGTTTCCCGCCGTGGCGCCGGTCTGCTCCTTAATGAAGGGGAACTCGGCCGACTCGGCACCGATGAGCAGCGACATCACCGCCAACCGCAACTCGCTGTGCAACAATGGGTCTAATGGCTTAAACATGGCAACTTACTTTTTGCTTTGGAAATGAATGATAAGGCCCGGAATGATGAGGCCGATTACCGCCACAGCAGCCATCACATACATCTGCTGTGCAGGAAAATACAGGGCGGCAAAGAAACCTCCTAAACCTGCCACCACACCGCAAATCTGGATAGGGCGGTTCTTGAGGACAAGGCCCATAATCGTTGATGCGATACCAAAGCACAACGTGATGATGCTGGTGATGAAATTAAAGATGTGGACATCAGGAAGCCTGCAAGCATCAGAAAGCACGCCGCTACCGATGAGACCAAGCAACAAACCGATGCCGCCACAAAAGATGCCGAACGTGCTCCACACATGTCCGATGGTCTTACCGACGAAGGTCGTGGGGACCGACTCATTCTTCCTGTCGATGACACGATTTCCGATATAGCCGACCAGCCACATCACACCCCACAGGACATGCCACACAGGTCCGCCGTGGTTTTTCCACAAATACTCAATCAACAATGCGAATACCACCACACAAATGCCCCACCACATCAGCGGCAGGCCGGCGCTCTTGGCAATCGTGCGCTGGCTGCGCTCGATTGATTCGCGGATGATTTCCAGACTGCGCTCGGCAGTCAAATTGCTATTCTGTTCCATGATTTCTACTTGAATTTTTGAATTAAACGATGGTTAAAAATGCTCTTGCGGCGCGCCCCTCGCCCCTGCAGAAGGTTCGGCTTGCACCAGTTGTGTTTCGAATCACGATGCAAAGATAAAGTAGTTTATTTTATAAACCAAACAATTTTATAAATTTAATTTTCCGCAATGATATATTTAACTTTCATTAATATCTTGAGAGCGATTCTTTTTGACATGAATGACCACGAATGGTCACGAATTATTGGTGTCCGGGGAAACATCGCTGATGTTAGCGGTTCGAAGAACCGATTTCAATGTGAAAGACCATGCAAGAACCTCGAAGAGGTTCGCAGCTTGGTCCATGAGCAGAACTATGCAAGTGCCTCGGAGAGGAACTTTGTGATTGACAGTATTTTGAGTGATGCGGAAGTTCGTCTTCGACGCACTTTCTACTTGAGATGGCTGCCACCAAGCTGCGCTCATCTTCGATGAGCTGGCATGGTGTTTTCCATTTACCGGACACCAATGGTCGTAAATAAATTATTAATGAGCATTCATGGACATTTAATGGACATTCGTGTTCTTTGAAATATGCGACAAACGTCACGTAGATGGTATATTTTAAGGGGATGGACGTTAATAATTGCAAAATATTGGGCTTTGGCTAGGGTTTTGCACATTATTATATTAATTTTGGAGTTATATATGACGAAACAAACACCGAGTGACTATGAAACAGACAATCATTCACATCTTATCAATAGTACTACTTATTATGGCTATCCCATTCAACACATCAGGTAGCAACAAGGATATTGATTTCAATTTCCCTCAGGACGTGAGCAAACAGGCGCTCACCGATCTGGACAAGGCGCTCAAGTCGGGTGACGGCGAAATGACCGTCGATGCCTTGGTGCGTTACAGCGTTGCCCAAAGCGGTATCTCGCAAGACAACATGGCCGACATCATCTCTCGAGTAGAGGCGGTTATCGGCAAGGAGAAACAGCCCCACTTCCGTGCGCTGCTCCGTCATCTGGAAGCGATGATTTACCAGGGCTACCGCAACCGCTACGCCCGTTGGAGCGACCGCAGCAATCCTGTTGAGGAAACGCCGACCGACATCAGCGAGTGGGACCGTAAGCAGTTTGACAGAAAGATTACCGAACTCATCAAGCAATCACTTGCCGAGCCCGAGGCGCTCAAGCAGGTTGCAGTGACCTCGCTGCCCGACATCATCAAGTGCAACGAGTTAGGGGCCACCTACGTCCCCACCCTACACGAGTTCCTGCTCATGAAAGGCCTGGAGATGACGCAGGAGATTGAACAAGAGGACGAATCCCTTGCCGAGGGCATCAAGGCCGACTGGCTTGCTACCACCGAGGGCAACGTTCCGGCCCATATCTACGCGCTCACTGAAATCAAACCATCTTTCTCCTTAGAAACCTATCAGAAGTATCAGGACAATGAGCACTGCGCCTACCTGTTGCGTCACATGGCATGGGAGAACGACAAGGTTCAATACAAGACGTTGCAGGAGTATGCGACCCGCTTCCCCAACGCCATCTACACCCCCGAGGTGAAGAATCAGATTACCCAGTTGGAGAGCAAGAATGTGCACCTCTATTACCCTGAGGTACGCTCTTCCCACGACAGTATCACGGTCACCGCCAACGTCAGGAACGCCAACACGTTTACCATCGAGGTCTATCGCGTGCCTGAGCAGGAATTCAACAAGAACAATTACAGGATTGACAAGAAACTGCTGCAACTGGTCTCGACACACACCGTCAATGTACAGGGCAATGTGCCGTTTGATGAGAATGACATTGTCACGACATTGCCGCCACTGCCCTATGGTGCCTACATCATCAGCCCCGACCTCGAGACAGGCAAGACCGCCGATCCCGACGTTTACCGTCGTGACATCCTGCATGTGACCGACATGGCCCTGTTCACCATCAGCCGAGACGACCACAAGGACCTTATCGCCGCCGTGGATCTCAACACCGGCAAGCCACTGTCGGGCGTGACCATCATTTCTAATAGCAAAACGAAAACGACCCTGGGCACTACTGGCACCGATGGCACACTCGCCATTACCAGCCGCACCGATGCCAAGGGCAGGAACGTCTCCGACTATCATGGGGTATTGACCGCCATCAAGGGAACCGACCGCTATAGTCAGCCCATCTACTATAACACCCTTGACCACCGCAGCTACTCCAACAACACAGCTGAGGTCTATACCGACTTGGGTGTTTACCGTCCAGGCGAGACCATTCACTGGGCTGCCCTCGTTTATAATGCGACTGACAAGTCGCGCAGAGTGTTGACAGGCAAGTCGATTGAGGCCATCTTCATGGACAGCAACTGCGAGCCGATTGACACGTTGACACTGACCACCGATGATTACGGACGTATCGAGGGCTCCTTCCTGGTTCCCAAGGACCGCATGAACGGCAGATTCCTTATTCAACTCCAGGAGAAAGACCGAAGGAGTAATTCTCTGGCATGGCATAGCGTGATCGTGAGTGAGTACAAGACGCCAACCTTCGAGGTCACCTTCCCCGATGCCCGCCGCAGCTATGTCGCTGGCCAGCCCGTCAAGGTGACTGGTAAAGCAATGACCTACAGTGGCCTTCCCGTGCAGAATACCGAGGTAAAGCTGTCACTCATCAAGAACGAATGGTCCTGGTGGTGGTGGCGCATGAACAACAGAGACGGTGAGCACCTGATGGATACCACCGTCATGACCGACGGGCAGGGCAACTTCACCATCGAATTTCCCGCCGAGATCTTCAAGGAAAACAAGGACTTCAAGCCCGGCAGACGTTTCTATTGGGCACGCTATAACTATGAGGTCAAGGCCACTGTAACGACCGATGCCGGCGAAACCCACGAGGAGAGCACCTCGTTTATCGTGGGCACCCGCCGCGGTATTGAACTGGGCGTTGAGCACAACGACATTTACCTCAATGACAAGCCCATCAAGTTGCCGCTGAAGTACAACACCACCGACGAAGAGAATCCCAACACCTATTGCACTTGGGAAATCACCCCCATCGACGGAACGGTGCCCGTCAAGACCGGCAACCTCAACACCGCCGACCCGACCATCGACCTGACCGACCTGCCTTCAGGTCAGTACAAGCTCAGAATCCACATCCTCGATGCCGAGGAGGGTGAGCAGGACGTGGACGTCGAGCGCGTGATCACCCTCTACCGCAAGACCGACAAGACGGCCCCCGTCAAGGATTGCCCGCTGTGGCTCACCCCGCTGCAACAGAGCGTGGACAAGAAAAATGTGGGACATATCACCATCGGCGTTTCCACTCCCAAGGCCTACATCTACTACGTGGCATCTACTGCCGATAAGGTCATTGCTCAAGGTTGGCTCACCTACGACAAGGGAATGCATGATTTCACCGTATTGCTGCCCAATGAGGCCGGCAAGGACGTGACTGTGACCTTCATCAGCCACTACGGCACCAAGTTGTGGCAAGAGTCCGTTACCCTGCAGAATCCTTATTTGGCCGAGGCCATCAAAATTACCGCCACTTCGTTCCGAGACAAACTCGTTCCCGGCAACATGGAGCACTGGTCCTTCACCTTGACTGACCAGAACGGAAAACCCCACCAGGGTGCGATGTTGCTCGACATGTTTGACAAGGCCATAGCCAGCATTGAGGGCAACGACTGGACCTTCAGCAATTGGCGTCCCAGCTATTATGCCGTAGCTACGAGAACCAACTCTTTGACCGGTTACCATGGCTCTTGGGCCAGCTGGACTGGACAGAGTATCCGAATTACCGACAATGTCTGGCCGTCACTCCCCAGTCTTTACACCTACGGCCAGAAGTTCTTCGACTACGCCTTAGCCCTGGAAGAGGTGGTGGTTACAAGCTATGGAAGGACCAAATCCCTTTCGCTCAATAAGATGGCGGCTCCCATGGCTGTCAAAGTGGAGAGCAGATCGCTCAATGACATGGAATATATGGCAGCCGATGAAATGAAGGAAGAGAGGGAATTAGGAGTAGCTCAAGCTGCTGGTGCTGTCGAGGTCAACGAGAAGAATTTTGCCAAGGTGACCCTGCGTGAGAGTGACGTGAAGACCGCACTGTGGCAGCCGATGCTCACCAGCGACGATAAGGGTAACATCAGCGTGGAGTTTGAGGCGCCCAACTTCAATACCACCTGGATTACCCAGGCCATAGCATGGGATGAGAAGATGATTGGCTCGACCTGGATGGCAGAGGTATTGACCCAGAAGCCGCTGATGGTAAAGGCCAACATGCCGCGCTTCCTGCGTCAGGGCGACAAGGCGACGCTGGCCGCCACGGTACAGAATGCTACCAACGAGGCCGCCGCGTGTGACGCCATCATCGAGCTGTTCGATCCGCGCTCGGGCGACATCTTCGCCAGCCGCAAGTTCAATCTGCAATTGGGCGGCAACGGCAGCGAGGCGGTGACCATCGACTGGCAGGTGCCCGACACCATCGCCTTTGTGGGCTTCCGCATCAAGGCCGCCAACGACCGCTTTGGTGACGGTGAGCAGGTGATGGTGCCCGTGCTGACGACCATTTCGCCCGTCATCGAGACCGAGCCGTTCTATATCGAGGCGGCGCAAGGGCATTACGAAGTAATGTTACCTAAGTTCCCCAAGGATGCCCGCGTGACGCTGGAATACTGCGATAACCCCGTATGGTACTGCGTGCTGGCGTTGCCCACCATCTTCAGCGACGAGTACAACGTCGCCACCCATGCGGCACACAGCCTGTTTGCCCTGCAAGTGGCACAAGGCGTCGCCAAGTCGCAGCCTCAAATCAAGGAGGCGGTGACCTACTGGAAGCAGCACGATGAGGACAGCACCCTCGTGTCGATGCTCCAGAAGAACCAAGACCTGAAGATCGGCACCCTGCTGGCATCGCCGTGGATGCGCGAGGCCGACCGCCAGACGCTCAGGATGTCGAAGTTGAACGAACTCTTTGACGAGGCCATCGTCAAGAACGAGTACGAGAAAATCATCTCCGCCCTGCAGAATCTGCAGATGGGCGACGGCGGCTTCACCTGGTTCCGCCATCCCAGTTGCAAGTCCGACGTATGGACCACGGGCACCGTGTTGCAACTCGTGGGCGAAATCAAGCATCTTGGCTATCTGCCCGATGACGGTCGCCTGACGTCGATGATGAACCGTGCCCTCGCTTACTATGACAACGAGAATGTGCGCCTGTTCAACGAGTACAAGAAGTACTACAAGGAGCCTTACGGCAACTTCACCGAGTATGCCTACGTGCGCAGCCTCTACCCCGAAGTGAAGCAGCAATCCAAAGCCAGTGCCGACCTGTTCAAGAAGACAGTGAAGTATATGGACAAGAACTGGAACAAGGGTATCACCCTCAAGCAAAAGGCCTACTACGCCATGACGCTCAACCGCAATGGCTACAGCAAGACCGCCCGCAGCATCGTCGAGAGCATCCGCCAGTTTGCCATCGTGAAACCGTCGCTGGGCATGTATTGGGACAACCTGCAGACTGGTTACGGCTGGTGGGAGTTTGACAAGGTGGCTTACACCAGCACCATCCTGCAGGCCATGAACGAGGTCGATCCCCGTCAGCAGGAGATAGACCTGGTGCGCAAGTGGATGCTGCTGATGAAGCAGAGCAACGACTGGGGCTCTTGCAGCCTCGCCGCCGATGCCGTTTACAGCATCCTGAGCACTGGCAGCCAGTGGCTCGAGCGTGGCACCACTCCCGTTATCACGGTTGCCGGGCAGCCCGTCAACCTGGACAAGATGGCGCAGTGGCTGGGCTACTTCCGCACCAGCCTGCCCGCCACCACCGTTGGTAGCGTGGTTATTGACCGAACGGGCAAGGGTCCCGCCTGGGGCGCTGTCTATAGCCAGTTCAAGGCTCCGATGACCGAAATCAAGGAAAAGGCCATCGAGGAGGTGTCCATCAGCAAGGAATACTACGTCTATGCCCAAGACGGCACCCTGCATCAAGCCACGTCGTTCAAGGTGGGCGACAAGGTCAAGGTGCGTGTCGTCATCAAGACCAACAAGGACATGGACTTCGTGACCATGACCGACGAACGCGCCGCCTGCTTTGAGCCGGTAGATCAGCTCTCAGGCTACCGCAGCGAAGACAACACCTGGTTCTATCAGGAGACCAAGGACACTCAGACCAACGTGTTCATCAACAGCCTAAGTAAGGGCACGCACATCATCGGATATGACGTGTGGGTGACCAATCCCGGCGAGTTCACGTCGGGCATTGCCACCATCCAGTGCCAGTATGCCCCGCAATTGAGTGCCCACAGCGCCGGCAAGACCATCTTTACTACCCAAAAGTAGAGTTACAATAACTTGAAAAAAGCCTTGGACAGTTTTTTGCCCAAGGCTTTTTTTTTACACATTTGGCCACCATCCACAATAAATCGCATTTATATTTTTATCAAATTGACAATCAAACAATTAAAAAATACAAAGGTCATTTTTTGACAAATTCAAGGTAAAAAAAACAACAATTCTTATAACTGAAAAAACCACTTTTTATAATACAAACAAGCGAGTGCGAGTAATTTTGCATCACCAAAAAAGATTCTCCGAATTATTAATACGATTATACTTACGCGAAACCATAAACGCTGTATGCCTAAAACGCGATATTAATTATTAATAATTTTTGATGGTAGTTAATGTTGATTAAATGATTTAAAAGTAAAGCCCAACCTTATCCTAATCCTATAACTTAGATTAACGCAAGCAATAAAACATGAGAATTTACGGTCTCTGCGCGAGCAGATGCCGTTTTTTTTGTAATTTTGCCACCTAATTCAGAGAACAGGCATGATTTCAATCCAAGGACTCAAGGTGGAATTCGGCAGTCAGGTGCTGTTTGAAAACATCAGCTACGTTGTCAATAAGCGTGACAAAATTGCACTTGTAGGCAAGAACGGAGCCGGCAAGACCACGATGCTGAAAATCATCACTGGTGAGCAGCAGCCCACCAGTGGCACCGTCGCACGCCAGGCCGACATCACCATCGGCTACCTGCCCCAGCAGATGGTTCTCAAAGACGAGCTCACCGTCAAGCAGGAAGCGGCACGCGCATTTGAACACCTGCAGCAAATGGATGCCGCCATCGACCACATGAATCAGCAGCTGTCGGAGCGCACCGATTATGACAGCGAGGACTACCAAGAGCTCATTGAGCGCGTCGCCGAGAAGACCGAACTGCGTGCGCTCATGCAGAGCGAGAACATTGAGGCCGAGATTGAGAAAACATTAACCGGCTTGGGATTTGAGCGCAGTGACTTTGACCGCCCGACGAGTGAGTTCAGCGGCGGATGGCGCATGCGCATTGAGTTGGCAAAGCTGCTGTTGCGCCGCCCCGACGTCCTCCTGCTCGATGAGCCCACCAACCACCTGGACATCGAGTCCATCCAGTGGCTGGAGAATTTCCTGAAAAGCCGCAACGGCGCCCTGCTGCTGGTGTCACACGACCGCGCCTTTATCGATAATGTGACCAACCGCACCATCGAGATCTCGTTGGGCAAGATTTATGATTACAAGGTGAGCTATAGCCAATTTGTTGAGTTGCGCAAGGAGCGTGTCGAGCAACAGATGCGCGCCTATGAGAACCAGCAGAAGTTCATTCACGATACCGAGGACTTTATCGAGCGTTTCCGCTACAAGGCCACCAAGGCCGTACAGGTGCAGAGCCGCATCAAGATGCTTGACAAACTGGAGCGCATCGAGGTTGACGAGGTGGACCGCTCCCGCATGAGGCTTAAGTTTCCTCCCGCACCCCGCAGCGGTGACTATCCCGTTATTGCCGAGGACCTGCGCAAGGATTACGGCA
The DNA here is from genome assembly GCA_902787185.1 of uncultured Bacteroidales bacterium. Lineage (GTDB taxonomy): Bacteria > Bacteroidota > Bacteroidia > Bacteroidales > Muribaculaceae > Sodaliphilus. Next base: position 16,433 of record CADAFP010000032.1, read on the forward strand.
CGTTGAACGTGTTCCATGACGTGACCTTCACCATCAAGCGCGGCGAGAAAGTCGCCTTTGTGGGCAAGAACGGTGCGGGCAAATCGACACTTGTCAAGTGCATCATGGGCGAAATCCCCTTTGACGGCAAGCTGCAGATCGGGCACAACGTCAAGATCGGTTATTTTGCCCAAAACCAGGCGCAACTGCTGGACGAGAACCTGACGGTGCACGACACCATCGACTATGTGGCCGTGGGCGACATCCGCACACGCATCAACGACATCCTGGGCGCCTTCATGTTCGGCGGGAAGAATGCCGACAAGAAGGTCAAGGTGCTGAGTGGAGGCGAGAAAAGCCGCCTGGCGATGATACGCCTGCTGCTACAACCCGTCAACCTGCTCATCCTCGATGAGCCGACCAACCACCTGGACATGCCCAGCAAGGACGTGCTGAAGGAGGCCATACAAGCCTTTGAAGGCACCGTCATTGTCGTGTCGCACGACCGCGACTTCCTGAACGGCATTGTCGGCAAGGTGTATGAGTTTGGCGAGCATCGCGTGCGCGAGCACCTGGGCGGCATTTACGATTTCCTGCAGAAGAAACAACTTGACACCCTGCAGCAATTGGAAATCAAGAGCGCCCCATCAACGCCACAAGGAGAAATCGCAGAGACCGAGCCAGTCGCCAGCCAGGGCAAAATGGACTACCAGCGGCAGAAGGAGCGCGAGCGCCGCATCCGCCAGGCTGAGAAAAAGGTGAAAACACTTGAAACCAAGATCGCCGAACTGGAGCAACAGCTCACCGACATCGAGGACAAACTGTCAACAGCCACCAGTGAGAACTTGGACGTGTACTATACCCACTCCAAAATTTCCCGTGAACTGGAGGAGGTCATGGCGCAATGGGAAACCGCTGGCGAAGAACTCGAAAACGCAAAGAAGTAGACATAGAATCACAGCAATATATACCAAATAAATAACATATAATTATTCAAAACTGATGAGTGACCTTCATACTACACTTATACAGAACAAACGCATAGAATACATTGACGCCTTAAGGGGTTTTGTAATGTTTCTGGTTGTTTTCAATCATATGGCAGGGTATTGCTGGCATATTAAAGAAATGGGAATTTCTTTTCACGACCGCCTAGAAGAATTGCAGATGCCAATGTTTTTTTTCATTAGTGGCTTTGTTTCGTTCAAGCCCAACTTAGTATGGAATGGTCGTCAAGTAATCAGTTTATTGAAAAAAAAGTTCCCTTTATTAATGATTTCACCTTTCTTTTTCTTTTTACCATACTTGCAATTTGAGAAAATTGCGTTTTACGATGGCATAACTGATACTTTCAAAGTAGGATATTGGTTCACTTTTGTTTTATTTCTGTTCTTTGCTATTTATACTCTCATCAGATTCTTGTTCAGGAATCGATGGATTGCTACTGTTATATCGCTTGTTTTAGGCCTTTTCTTACACTACATCATTTACCAGCCAATATATAATGCCATCCCGCTTTCAGCAGATGCCAAGGGTTTTCTTTCACTTTATACCTGGATATATTTTATCTATTTTGCTTTAGGAGCTATCGCGAGAGAACATCTACTAAAATTTGAAAAACTTCTTGACAGCAAATGGCTTCTACCATCATGCATAATGATTTACTTTTTATTAATTATTTATAAGAGCTATTTTAATTCGGGCATCACAATCATACCCGTTACCATCACGGGTTTGATCGTCCTTTTTTCATTTTTCAGAATCTATCAATCTCACTTTACCAAAGAACATGCCCTTGGCAGAACATTACAGTTTATGGGCCGCAGGACTCTTGATATCTATTGGATACATTTCTTTTTCATACCAGTTAATTTAACCTTTGTAACGGTATTTCGTGAGCACCCGATGCCTGTTATCGAAGCTGGAGTATCGTTTGTCATAGCCAGCATCATTATCGCTTGTAGTCTTTTCATCGGTAGTACCATCCGCCTTAGTCCTATACTTGCCCATTGGTTGTTCGGTGAAAAGATAAAACCAAAGAAATCCCAAACCACAACCAATCAGTAAGGTATTATGCTTAACATCGTGACCATCAATAGTGGCAATGCCGACAATGAGGAGTTGAGGCGGCTTTATGAGACGGCTTTTCCTGAGCAGGAGCAGATACCGTATGAGGAGCTGATTGAGCTGCTGGATAAGATGGATATCGACTATACCGCCTACTATGACGATGACGTGCTGGTGGGCTTGACAATGGTGCTGCGGTTGCCTCGCTACAATTGGGCATGGTACTTTGCCGTGCGCGACGAGTTGCGCGGTAAGGGCTACGGCCAGGGCATTTTGTCAATGGTACTCGAGAAATACCGCAATGACCACCCCTTTATCATGGACATCGAGTCGCCCTACCAGCCCGATGCGCCCAATCCCGAGCAGCGCCGTCGGCGCCATGCCTTCTACGTGCGCAACGGCTTTAAGGACACGCCGACGAGCCGCACCTGGGACGGCCTCACCTTCACCATCTTGACCCATAGCGACGAACCGTTCACCCAGCAGGATTATGACGACATCATCGCCGCTTTGCGTGCCGTTTGGGAAAAAATGCCAGGCAAACAATAAGACATTTTAACCTTTCGCGTTTGCTCGTTTTAGGACAATCCAGTAATTTTGCGAGCATGAAGCGGGCAATCCTCATATTCATGGCACTTGTCGCCCTTGTTGGGGTGGCACAGGAGAATCAGACGATCAAGCTGCAGTTTGACCAGTCCAAAATCAGTCCGCAGTTCACCATGCCCGAGCTGCCCGGCATTGCCATGCCCGCCACCAACATCAAGCCCACTTTCAACGCCAACCTGCCCACCGCCGCCGACCTCAAACTTGACTATCACAGTCAATTGCCCGACTCACTGGCCGTTTATCAGCAGGATTGGCGCACGACATCCCCGTCATTGCCTCGTTTCCATTACGACACCAGCCCCTATAGCCGTGACTGGTCGTCGAGCGGCGTGATCACAAGCGTGGGCGGAGGCTATTTGGTCGGTTCAGGCTCGCACACGACCTATCCCGGCATGGGTAATATGGCAAGCGCCAGCGTTGCCTTTACCATGCCGATGGGCGACCGCTTCCAGGTGACTGCAGGCTTGACAGGCAGCAAGTACCACTTCGACCGCGACGCCTGGAACGACTACGGCGTGTTTGCCAACGCCTCGTTCCGTCTCAACGACCGCCTGTCGCTCAACGCCTTCGGCCAGCACTATTTCAGCCAGCGGTTCCACTCGGTGGCATCGATGCCCTTCTTGGGCAGTTCGTCTTATGGCGGCACGTTAGGTTGGAAAGCCAGCGACCATTTTTCGCTTGACGTGGGAGCCCGCCGCATCTACGACCCCTACACCGGCACATGGCGCACCCTGCCCGTCGTGCAGCCCACCATCAACCTGCTGGGTGCGCCCATCTCGTTTGACGCCGGCCCGTTGATTTACCAATTCCTTGACAACCTTCTGGGCAGCGGCAAGAAGGACCGCGACTGGGGCGACCCGCGCTACCGTCCCGTCACCATCCCCAACACCATCAGCACCCAACCCGGCTTCAACCCCAACAGCCCCGTCAGCATCCCCGACCCCTTCAGGCGCTAAAAAACCTCATTGTCAAAGCGCTTACCAGCGAAGATTTAGTGGTTTTTAATATTTTTAGGGATATGGATTTTGATAGCTGAGAAAGAAGTCGTAAATTTGCAGGTTGAATTGTATCTTATGGATATTAAGAGTACGATAGAGGATATTATCAGGGAAGATTTGGCCGATATTTGGTCGATTTTGAATAGCGAGGAGAAGCATCTCATCGCCAATAACTTCATTATCCACAACTATCGCAAGGGCCAAATCATCTATGCCGAGAAGGACGAGCCTGAATTCCTGTGGTGTCTGATCAAGGGCAAGGTGAAACGCTTCAAGAACGGCGTGGGCGGCAAGCAGCAAATTCTGCGTCTGTACCGCCCCATCCAGTACTTCGGCTACCGCGCCTGGTTCGCCAAGGAGCCTTACGTCGCCAGCACGATGGCGATTGAGCCGTCGCAGGTGGGCAGCATTCCCATGACGGTGGTGAAACAGCTCATCGACGGCAACATCAATCTGGCGTGGTTCTTCATCCATGAACTCTCCAAGCACCTGGGCGGCAGCGACTCCAAAGTGGTGACCTTGACCCAGAAGCACATCCGCGGCCGTCTGGCCGAGGCACTGTGCATGCTGGTGGACAACTATGGCTACGAGGACGACGGCAAGACGCTCAAGATCTACATGGCGCGTGAGGACCTTGCCAATCTGTCGAACATGACCACCGCCAATGCCATCCGCACCCTCTCGACCTTTGCCCAGGAACGCATCATCACCGTTGACGGCCGCCGCATCCGCATCGTTGACGAGCCCACCTTGCGCAACATCAGCCGCTTTGGATAAAGCCACTCATGACGCTATGATCATCGCCCAAAAGAAACGTAAGGAAAATATCGCTGAGTACCTCCTGTACCTGTGGCAGGTCGAGGACCTGTTGCGTGCCTGCAAACTGGACATCGACACGGTAGATAAAGTGGTGATTTCCCGCTATGACGTTGATGAGAAGACACGGCACGACATCCGCGAGTGGTATGAGTCGCTCATCAAGATGATGGAACTGGAGAACGTGCGTGAGAAGGGGCATATACGCGTGTGCCACAATGTGCTCATCCGCCTGAACGACCTGCACACGCAGCTGCTGGCAGACCAAGGCCGCTTCCCCGACTATCACGCCGACTACTACCGCACCCTGCCCCACATCGTGCAGTTGCGTGCCACATTGCCCGAGCAGGAACGTCCCAGCGAGCTGGAGACCTGCTTCAACGCCCTCTATGGCGTGATGGTGCTGCACATGCAGGGCAAAGAGATATCGCAGGACACCGCTGCCGCGATTTCCCAGATTTCGCACTTCATCGGCCTGCTCGCCGCCTATTACAAGCGCGACGAGGAGAAACCGCTGTTTGGCGACGACATGAATTAGACTATAGAGAAGACAATGGACCAAATCAACATACTCATCACCGGCGCCAACGGCCAACTGGGCCACGAGATGCGCAATGTGCTGTCAGGAGACCGGCGTTACAACGCCATCTTCACCGATGTGGCAGGTGACAACATCGTCAGCCTCGACATCACCGATGAGGCAGCCGTCGAGCATCTGGTGGCAGACCAGCGCATCGCGGTCATCGTCAACTGCGCTGCCTATACCGCCGTTGATGCCGCCGAAGACAATGAGCCACTGGCCGCACGCCTCAATGGCGATGCCGTGGGCATCCTCGCCCGCGTCGCCCATCGCCATGGCGCCCGTATGGTTCACGTCTCGACCGACTATGTGTTTGACGGACAAGGGTGCATCCCTTACACCGAAGCGATGCCCACCAATCCCCAATCGGCTTACGGACGCACCAAACTTGACGGCGAACGCCAGTTGCTCGACACGATGGGCGACGATGCCGTCATCCTGCGCACGGCCTGGCTCTACTCCCCCTACGGCAAGAACTTCGTCAAGACGATGCTCATGTTGGGCAAGGACAAGCCCGCGTTGAAGGTCGTGTTTGACCAGGTGGGCAGTCCCACCTGCGCACGCGACTTGGCCCGCGCCATTGTCACCGTCATCAGTGCCGACGAGTGGCATGGCGGCATCTACCACTTCAGTAACGAGGGCGTCATCTCGTGGTATGACTTCACCAAGGCGATTCACCGCCTGGCGGGCATCACCACCTGTGACGTGCAGCCCTGTCACAGCGACGAATTTCCCGCCAAGGCCCACCGTCCCGCCTATAGCGTGCTGGACAAGACGAAATACAAAACCACCTTTGGTGTCACTGTCCCCTATTGGCTCGACAGCCTCAAGGACACCATCGACCAACTCCTAACTTATAACCCCTAACTCAATAACAAAGAAGAATAATGTCATTGACAACTGAAATCACCCGCCGCCGCACCTTTGCCATCATCTCCCACCCTGATGCCGGCAAGACAACGTTGACCGAGAAGCTGCTGCTCTTTGGTGGCGCGATTCATGTGGCAGGCGCCGTGAAATCCAATAAGATTAAGAAGACCGCCACCAGCGACTGGATGGAGATTGAGAAGCAACGCGGCATCTCGGTTGCCACCTCGGTTATGGGATTCAACTACGGCGACTACAAGATTAATATCCTTGACACGCCTGGCCACCAGGACTTCGCCGAGGACACCTACCGCACCCTCACCGCCGTTGACAGCGTTATCATCGTGGTCGATGTCGCCAAGGGTGTGGAGACCCAGACGCGCAAGCTGATGGAGGTGTGCCGCATGCGCAACACCCCCGTCATCATCTTCGTCAACAAGCTCGACCGCGAGGGCCGCGACCCGTTCGACATCCTCGACGAGTTGGAGCAGGAGCTGAAGATTGACGTGCGCCCCCTGAGCTGGCCCATCAACATCGGTGCCCACTTCAAGGGCGTGTACAACATCTATGAGCACAACATCAGCCTGTTCAAGCCCGACAAGCAGCACGTGACCGACCGTGTAGATATCAGCGACATCAACGACCCCGCCATCGACGCTGCCGTGGGCAAGGCCGATGCCGAGAAGTTGCGTGCCGACATCGAACTCATCGACGGCGTGTATCCCGACTTCAACACGCTCGACTACCTTGATGCCAAGGTGGCACCCGTGTTCTTTGGCTCGGCGCTCAACACCTTTGGCGTGAAGGAGTTGCTGGACTGCTTTGTGCGCATCGCCCCGTCGCCCCGTCCCGTGAGTGCCATCGAGCGCACGGTGGAGCCCGGCGAGGACAAGTTCACGGGCTTCGTGTTCAAGATCCACGCCAACATGGACCCCAATCACCGCAGTTGCATCGCCTTTGTCAAGGTGTGCTCGGGAGTGTTCCAGCGCAACGGCAACTACAAGCACGTGCGCAGCGGCAAGAGCTACCGCTTCAGCGCCCCCACCGCCTTCATGGCGCAGAAGAAGGAAATCATCGACGAGGTTTACCCCGGTGACATAGTTGGTCTGCCCGACAACGGCATCTTCAAGATTGGCGACACGCTGACCGAGGGCGAAGACCTCCACTTCCGCGGCCTGCCGAGCTTCTCGCCCGAGATGTTCAAGTACATCGAGAACACCGACCCGATGAAGACCAAACAGCTCAACAAGGGTATTGAGCAACTGATGGACGAGGGCGTGGCCCAGATGTTCATCAACCAGTTCAACAACCGCAAGATCATCGGCACCGTGGGACAACTGCAATTCGAGGTCATCCAGTACCGCCTGCTGCACGAGTACGGAGCCCAGTGCCGTTGGGAACCCATCCACCTGTACAAGGCGTGCTGGATCGAGAGCGAGGACGAGGACGCCCTGGAAGCCTTCAAGAAACGCAAGCACCAGTTCATGGCGCTGGACCGCGAGGGTCGCGACGTTTTCCTTGCTGACAGCAACTACGTCCTGCAGATGGCACAGCAGGATTTCCCGAAAATCACCTTCCACTTCACCAGTGAATTCTAATACATACTAACGGCAATAGAACTTGAAACTAAAGACTAGAAACTAAGGACTAAGGACTAGGGACTAGATACTAAGGACTAAAAACGATAGCAATGGAAAGACTCAGAAGACTATATGAACAATATGTGGGCAGTGAGCCCACCGAAATCGTCCTCATGGACAAGGCGGGCTCTAACCGCCAGTACTACCGCCTTCACGGCGAGCGCCCCATCGTCGGCGTCATCGGCGAGGCACGCGAGGAGAACGACGCGTTCATCTACATGGCGCGCCACTTCCGCGAACGTGGATTGTCGGTGCCCGAGGTTTATGGCGTGAGCGACGACCACATGGCCTATATCCAAGAGGACCTGGGCAAAAAGCCCGAGAACATCTTGTGGAACAAGATTCGCCGCAGTTCCATCACCCATGCCTTCACCAGCGAGGAAAAGGAACTGCTGCGCCGCACCATGCGCGACCTGGTGGACATCCAGTTCCGCGGGGCAGAAGGCTTTGACTACAACAACTGCTACCCCGCCAAGTGCTTTGACGAGCGCTCCATCAAGTGGGACCTGAACTATTTCAAATACTGTTTCCTCAAGGCCACAGGCATCATCTTTAACGAGGACAAGTTGGAGAACGACTTTGAGCGCTTGACCCATGACCTGCTGGCGGTGCCCAGCGAGACGTTCATGTACCGCGACTTCCAGTCCCGCAATGTGATGCTCGTGGGCGATGCCGACCATCCCGCCGACTGCAAACTGGCGTTCATCGACTTCCAGGGCGGGCGCAAGGGCCCGTTCTACTACGACGTGGCATCATTTGTGTGGCAATCGCGCGCCAAATATCCTGACGACCTGAAGAAAGACCTCGTCGAGGCCTACTTGCAGAAACTCAAGCAGTACTTGCCCGACCTTGACGAGAAGGAATTCTATAATAACCTGCGCCTGTTTGTGCTGTTCCGCACCTTGCAGGTGCTGGGAGCCTACGGTTTCCGCGGCTACTTTGAGAAGAAGCCCGACTTTATGAAAAACAGCATTGTTCCCGCTGTCGCCAACCTGCGCAAGCTGGTGGTGGACCATCCGTTTACCCAGTATCCCTACCTGAGCCTCGTCATCGATGAGCTGGTGAACCTCAAGGATTTCGTCAGCGAGGACAAAGGTCTGACCGTCAGGGTGATGAGCTTTGCCTATAAGAAAGGCATTCCCCACGACCCGTCGGGCAACGGTGGCGGTTTCGTGTTCGACTGCCGCGCCCTGAACAACCCGGGCAAATATGACAAGTACAAGGCATTCACGGGCCTCGACCAGAATGTGATTGACTTCCTGAAAAAGGAGAGCACCATCGACCAATGGCTGGAGCACGTCTATGCGCTGGTCGATGAGTCGGTGGAACGTTACAAGAAACGCAGTTTCACCGACCTGATGGTATGCTTCGGCTGTACGGGCGGCCAGCACCGTTCGGTATATGCCGCCGAGCATTTGGCCGAGCACATCCACAAGAAATTTAACGTGCGCGTCGAGTTGTCTCACCGCGAGCAGCCCGACCACGAACGCACCCTTAATCCCATAGACCGATGAAAGCACTGATTTTTGCCGCAGGATTAGGCACACGCCTGCGCCCATTGACCGACGACCGTCCCAAGGCGATGGTCGAGATAGCCGGCAAGCCCATGCTGCAGCACGTCATCGAGCGTGTTGCCGCTGCTGGATTTGACGACATCACCATCAACATCCACCACTACGGGCAGATGATTATCGACTTCCTGGAGGAGCACGACAACTTTGGCGTCAATCTGCACATCAGCGACGAGCGCGGCTTGCTGCTCGACACCGGCGGCGGCATCCTCAAGGCACGGCAGTGGCTGGATGGTGACGAGCCCTTCCTCGTACACAACACCGACATCATCAGCACGCTGGACCTGAAGGCATTCTATGACTACCATGTCGAGCATGACGCTCTGGCAACCATCCTGGTCAAGGAGCGCGAGACGCAGCGCTATTTCCTGTTCGATGAGAACGACCGCCTGTGCGGATGGACCAACAAGGCGACAGGCGAGTTCAAGCCCGATCCCGAAAAGTTGCGCGACCGCAACCTGCGCGAAATGGCATTCGGCGGGCTGCACGTCATCTCACCGCGCATCTTCCCCCACCTGGAGCGCTACCGCCGCCAGGAAGGCGAGAAATTCTCCATCACGCCGTTCTACATCAACGAGTGCAAGCACTACCTCATCCACGGCTATCATCCTGACACCGACTACCAGTGGCTCGACATCGGCAAGCCCGAGACGCTGGCTCAAGCCCAGCAATTGCTGGACACGGGCAATATCTCACGCTAAGACGCCAAGGCGCAAAATTTTTATAACCGCTTAAACTTTTTAGCATTGATTCCATCAAAACAACAGCTAAAACCAGAAACTATATATTAGGGACTAAAAACTAGAAACTAAATATGAAAAAGACCATCATCATTGCAGCCATCATGCTGCTCGTGGCAGGCACCACTTCACTCGATGCCCGCACCAAGAAATCGGCTAAGTCCAAGAAGGCCAACACCACCCAAGTCATCTACACCGGCGACATCGCCAGCAAGGTGATTGGCTACAACGGCACCACGCCGCTCAACATCACCGTCAAGAACGGCATTATCGAGAACATCGAGGTACTCCCCAACCAGGAGTCACCTGCCTATCTCAAGCGCGCCAAGGAGAAAGTGCTGCCTCAATACATCGGCAAGAGCGTCGCCGAGGCCAAGAAACTTAAAGCCGACATCGCCACCGGTGCCACCTACACCAGCGAGGCCCTCATCAAGAACATCCAGATGGGACTCGATCAGTCCAAGTCGGGTGTGACCAAGAAGTCTGCCACTGCCAGCAAGGCTGTTAAGGGCAAGAAAAAAGCAAGCGTAAAGGAGAACAAGGCTGTCAAGAAAGCCGCCAAGAAACGCCGCTAACCTGACTCATCAAGGAAAAAAAAGAACCGTATGCGTCCATCGAGCGATACATGCGGTTTTTTTCAGGGAGTGGATGCAAGATTCCGCACACTTGCTTGTTTAGGGAGTAAACAACACAAAGTCCAGTGACCGAACAACAAATCGTTGACGGCGTCAAGATCAGGGACCGGAAGGCCATGCACGAGATGTATGACCTGCTGGCAGGCTCGGTCATGTCCACCGCGGTTCGCTACTTGGGCGACCGTGACGAGAGCCGTGACGTGTTGCAGGAGTGCTTCTTGAGGGCATTCACTCACATCAATGAGTTTGCTTACCGTGGACAGGGGTCGCTACGGGCATGGATGACACGTATTGTTGCCAATGAGTCCATCAACCGCATCAAGCGGCAATCCCGCCTGACGTTCATCGACAACATGGAAATCGAGGCCATCGATGAAGAGCCGCCAGACGTCCACAGGATTCCTCCCGAGGCCATCAACAGGATGATCGCGTCCTTGCCGTCGGGATACCGAATTGTATTCAACCAATTCGTGTTTGAAGACAAGAGCCACAAGGAGATTGCCCAATCGCTGGGCATCCAGGAGAACTCCTCGGCGTCACAACTGCTGCGAGCCAAGCGACTGCTGGCCAAAATGATTCACCAATATCAACAAAACCACGATGACTGACAACGACTGGATAAAACAACTGCAATCCAAGATGGAGGGCCACCAGGAACCCGTCCCTGACGACCTGTGGCAAGACATCGAGAAGCGCCTGCCAGGAGCGCGTCGCCCGCTGATGCCGTGGGTGCGACGTGCCGCAGCTGCCGCAGTGGTCGCTGCTGTTGTCGGCGTAGGCAGCCTGATGTGGCACAACAGCAGCAAGGACAACGAGCCAAGCATCCCATTGGCAACCACAACGGTGGTCACCACCGAGGCCAAAGCCATTCAAGAGCAATTGGCTCAGAATGAACAGGATAGACATGACGATAATGAGCCTGCGACCACCAATCGAGTCTCCCCGTCGGCCTTGACTGCCAGCACCGGCCGAGTCATCAGCGACCGAGTCATCAGTGACCAAGCCACAGATGACGATGAGGAACAACAGGCTGTTCCAGAGGCTACAGAGACACCCCCAGCCAATCCTCCCACCGAACAAGCCCGGCAACCGAAGGAACAGCCCCATCAGGGCCGCGTCAAGGAGCCGCCAGCCACCACTTTGCCACATCAGTACCTCCCGCCAACTACCAAGAAGGCGAACATCACTGTGGGGTTGTATGCCTCAAACAGCGTCAAGGCGGATAGGCCATCCAGCAGCAATGACTATCTTGACGGAGAAGTTCTTGCTCCTGATCCGTTCAACCCTTATATTCCCGAGGATATCTTTAGGGCTAAGCATCATGCACCGATAACGATGGGATTGAGTGTGCGCCTGCCGTTGACCGACCGCCTGGCGTTGACAAGCGGCCTGGTCTATACACGGCTCAAGTCGGACTTCACCTCGATACGCAAACATCGTGAGCAGACGCTGCACTATCTGGGCATTCCCCTGGGTGTGACCTATAATGTATGGGGCTACAAGCGGTTCAGCATCTATGCCGTCGGCGGAGTGCAAGCCGACTTCAATATCAAGGCGACTCTCAAGCAATCCTTCCCGGAATGCAGCCTCAGCATCGACAAAGACCGCGTGCAATTCTCTGCCCTGGTGGGACCTGGCCTGCAACTCGACGTGACCAAGGAGTTTGGCATCTACGTCGAGCCGACAGCCCGCTACTACTTCAACAACGGGAGCAATGTCGACAATTACTACAAAGATATGCCCTGGAACCTCAACTTCAATGCAGGCCTGCGCCTCACCTTGAAGTAAGCGGGTAAATTCTTCCATCCAGCCCCCTCGGGTTTCAGCAAAAAAGACTATCTTTGTCATCGAGATAATAATCATGCGATGAAAAGTTATATAGAGATAAAAGTGCCCATCAGGTACGAGGAATCCTGGTTTGAGGAGTTGAGGGACTTGCTGGACGGCGTGGACATCCGTTGGCAACGGGGGTATTATCACATCACGATGGCGTTTCTGGATTACGCGCCCGATGGCGTGAACCTGGTGCCTGGCTTGAACGGGATTCTTGAAGATGCCGTCGCGCCCGAGATTACATTTGACATGCTCGACGCCTTTGCATCGGGCTATCACCGTCAGGTCATCCACCTCACGACCACCGATGCCCCTGAGGACTTCCTGGACCTGGTGGATGAAATCAGGCAGTATTTCCTGGCTAAAGGCTGCAGGATGCAATCCGATTTCAGGTTGCATGTCACTCTGGGCAGGGTTCAGGACCCGAGGATGAACGTGCACAAACTCAAGGACATCATCTCGCGTGTGGATCTGCCCACGATGACGATGACGATGACCGGTGTCGAGTACCGCATCTTCCGCGGCAAGACGCTCGGCCTGTGGAAATTGCCTGAGTGATGGCATAAATATTTAGGCAAGCCATGCAAGATTTCATAGGATGGTTGTTTAAAGGACAGAAACACCAATCACAACAACCCTTTAAACAAGACAAGACTATGAAGATTTTTTGGAAACCTATCCTGATGGCCTGCATGCTACTGGGCATGCTCACGGCATGCAGCGACGACAATGGGGAAGACGTGGTCGATATGCGCCTCCCCCAGTTAAGGCCTATCACCCTCACTGCCGAACAATGCAAGATGAGGGATAACAACAACGAGTTTGCCTGCCGACTGTTCCGCACCATCAACGAACAGAAAGAGGGCGACGGCAGCGTCATCGTGTCGCCCATCAGCGTGACCTACCTACTGGGCATGCTCAACACGGGCGCCGATGGCCAGACGCGCCAGCAAATCATTGATGTCCTGGGGCTGGGCAACAGCGTCCTGGAAGTCAACGAGTACTGCAAGAAGATGATTGACGAGGCACCACGGGTTGACCCCAGCGTGACCGTCAAGATTGCCAACTGCATCGACGTGAACTCGGCTCTGGGAATCACCCTCGTGCCGCAGTTCAAGACCTACATGCAGAATTACTACAATGCCCAAATCGAGGCGCTGAACTTCGGCAAGAAAAGCAGCCTGGACAAAATCAACAACTGGTGCAAGAAGAACACCGACGGCATGATTCCCACCATTCTTGACAAGCTCAATGCCAATGCCGCGATGTATCTGTTGAACGCTATCTACTTCAAGGCGACGTGGACCGATAAGTTTGACCCCAAGGACACCCGCGACATGGACTTCACCATGCCCGACGGCTCGACCCGCCAGCACAAGATGATGCACCGCAAGGCATTGGCTGCCTACGGCAAGAACGACCTGTGCGAGATGCTGTACCTGCCCTACGGCAGCGAAGGTTACGGCATGTATGTCCTGCTGCCTGTCGAGGGAAAGACCGTGGACGACGTCATCCAGGGCCTCTCGGCCGACGCAGTCAAGCAACAACTGTTTAACATGGATGACCATGTGGTGGATATCCTGATGCCACGCTTCACCACGAGCAGCGAGACCATACTCAACGAGGTCCTCTCATCGATGGGTATGCCACTGGCCTTCAGTCCCTATGCTGAATTTCCCAATATGGCCCAGGGCCAGAACCTCTGCGTGTCGATGATGAAGCAGAAAGCCAGAATCGAGGTCAATGAGGAGGGTACCAAGGCATCGGCTGTGACCATCGCCGAGATGGATGTGACCGCCCCACCACCCCAGCAATACCAGCGTGTGGACTTCCACGCCACGCGTCCCTTTGTCTATTACATCATCGAGAACAGCACCCGCTCCATCTTCTTCATGGGAACCTATTGCGGGAGTTGACAGGGAACAGGGAACAGTGAATAGTTAACAGTTAACAGTTAACAGGCAGTAGATGATATGAATTAAAAAGTAGCCGAGGGAATCCTTGGCTACTTTTCTATTTAACTTATATCTGTTATCTATTAACTATTCACTGTTAACTGTTAACTATTCACTGTTAACTTATTCGGGGTTGGTGGTGATCTCGTAGATGACTTTGGCATTCTCGGCAATCATTTCGATGGGAGAGCCTGGGGTGACATAGCTCTCGGTCGCTGCCATGTCGGTATTGGTGTATTGGTCGATGGGCACACCGTCCTCACCATAGACCGCCACCTGAACGATATTGAATTTTTTCCACTTCTCTGTGAATTTATAAAGCGTCAGCTTATAGGCCACGGGCTTGTCGTAACCGCGGTCACGGGAATACTCTGCCCGAGACTCAGGCAGGTCAAATGAATTGCGCACCCACACCAGGTAGCTCGCGCCGTTGTCGGTCATCGAGATGTCTTGATTCACAGCGATGGATTCACCACCGGTTGACAGGACGGTAAACCAGTCGTTTGCATGAGCGCCAGGGGCGGCAAACAGTAACGCCACAAGCGCTACCAGCGTCAAAAACAGTCTTTTCATTGTCTTTTTATCATTTATTGAAATATGCCCGCAAAGGTAGTGCAAGCCATGTGAAATGCCAAATATATTGTGTGAAATCATGCTGATTTTGATAATTTTTTGCCCCCCAAACACCTCTTTTTCTCAAAAAAGATACAAAAAATTTGCATAATACGCTAAAGGTTCTTACCTTTGCAGCAATATGATACTTTTTTCCTAGCAAGGCTGCTTCGTCGTGAGACGAGGCGCTTTTTTTTTATACAATTGTCCCATATTTTGGATATGTGAATTATTTTGTATATCTTTGCTTGCCAAATAACTATCATCTTTAGCATTATGAAACTCAAACATTTATTCACTGCACTGTTCATCGGTGTGCTGATGGCCAGTTGCTCCACTCAACCACAAGAAGGCAAACAAGACATGAAACAGAAACCAGTAGCCGGCACCGACGGTAACAAGTATGTCCCCTATGACCAGCGCACTGGCGACGAGGCGGTGGTGTATTTCACACGCAACCTGAGCGCCGAGGGCCTGATTATGGCCTACGAGCAGGTTAACAAGATGATCGAGGGACGCGTGGGCGTGAAACTGCACACAGGCGAGCAGAACGGCCCCAACATCATTCCGCGCGAATGGGTCAAGGCTCTCATCGAAAAAGACCTGAAAGGTGCCCACATCATCGAGACCAACACCTATTACGAGGGCGACCGCTACACTACCGACCTGCACCGCAAGACGCTGCAGGTCAACGGCTGGACATTCTGTCCTGTGGACATTCTTGACGAGGAGGACACCGTGACGCTGCCCGTCGTTGGCGGCAAATGGTTCGACAAGATGTCGATGGGTAGCCACATCACGAACTACGACTCGATGGTGGCACTCACCCACTTCAAGGGCCACACCCAAGGCGGATTCGGCGGCTCGAACAAGAACATCGGCATCGGATGTGCCGACGGCCGCATCGGCAAGGCATGGATTCACACCACTCCTGGCCAGGACGACCAGTGGGACATCAAGGAGGAAGAGTTCATGGAGCGCATGACCGAATCGACCAAGGCATCGATTGACTACTTCGGCCAGCACGTGACCTATGTCAACGTGATGCGCAACATGTCGGTATCCTGTGACTGCGAGGGCCTTGAGGCAGAGCCCGTGGTGACACCCGACGTGGGCATCCTCTCCTCGACCGACCTGCTCGCCATCGACCAGGCCTGCGTGGACATCATCTACGCCATGACTGCTGAAGAGCACCATGACATGCTGGAGCGCATCGAGAGCCGCCACGGCCTGCGCCAGCTTTCCTACATGAAGGAACTGGGCATGGGCCATGACCGCTACATCCTCATCGACCTCGACAACGGCGGCAAGCGCATCACCGCCGCCGAGGCCGCCAAGGGCCTCAAGCCTTTCGTCCAAAAGAAATAAATGAAGTGAAATTCAGTCAATGACCAGCCTCAGCACTCTGATGGGGCGGTCTTTGCCCTGATACTGGTTTTCATCAATGACGGTTTCGCCGGTAGCGGCGAAACCGCATTTTTCCATCACACGGCCCGAGGCGGGATTGTCGATGAAATGGCCGCTGATGAGTGACGGGATGTCGGTCGTCTCGCGGATATAGTCAAGCATCAACGACAAGGCTTCGGTACAGATACCCTGATTCCAGTAGGGTTTGGCAATCCAATACCCTGTAATGGGCTCTCCATCACGGGCGGGAAGGTTGCAGTCACATGAGGGGCCATAACCAATCGCTCCGATGGCCTCGCCCGTCTCTTTCAATTCGATAGCCCAAGTGGTATCGTTATTGAAGACAGTACGGATAATCTCCAAACTCTCTTCCACACTCTGATGCGGCGGCCAGCCGGCGCGGGTCCCCACATCCGGGTCCGAAGCATACTTGTAGAGAGCTTCGGCATCGCTCTCTCGCCACGGGCGCAACACTATTCTCTCATTTTCCATCATTGTCATGATTCATTATTCATTGGTGTATGTACATTCTCGACAGATAGGCCTCACAGGGCGCGTGCCACTTGGAATGGAACCAAGTTGCTGCTTCTTCCATTATCTCGGGCTTCTCTCGCAGTGTTATGTACTTGTAGTCACACATCTGTCGTTTACTGTATGGTTTTTCTATGAGGGTGCGTCATAATTGCAACTCGGTAATATAACCGTGCTATCGCACGGGAAATTAAACAAATTTTTAAATTAAAATTGGCATTATTGTCATATTAATAAAATTTTTATAATTAATTTGCTTTAATTTCCCGCCCACAGGGCGGTTATAGTTCTAGCCTTTGAATTATGACACACCTCCATAACTGATAATTATTCTATCGGGATTTGGATAATTGAGAGCCATTTTTCGGGGTCTTCCTGATTCCATGCACCATCAACGTAGCATGTGCGAGGATGACCAGCGATTTTGTAGTCCTGCTCCTCCAAATAGCAGAAGGCTTCGGTGTAGGACTCATAGAAACGCTCATAGGGACCGATATGCTTCATGCAGAGCGCCTTGGGTATGGCTGGCAGGCGTTTAAACTGGATGATGTCGCTGCTGATGCCCATTTCTTCGACCTGTTCGCAATACTCGATGTCGATGTCTGTCGGTTTGAATTCCTTGTTGTGCTCGATGGTGAAGCAGTAGCCAGGAGGCGGGCACTTGCAGCCCAGGCGTTGCATCTCGGGAGCTATCTTGTTGACACACAAAGGCCCCAGGGCAGCGTAATCAGGGATTTCTTCACGATGACTTGCCACAATGATTTCTGGCAATGACTGAATGCTGAATTTTTCCATTGTCTTCATTTCTTTGCGAGAGTTCCTCCAGTCGAGCAGTCGTTCACGACGGGCTACCAGTTGCTGCAACCGCGCTTCCGTGTCCTTGATCTTCGTGTCAAGTTGGCAGATGCTGGGGGTATGCGAATCGTCTTGGTACAGTTCCTTAATCTCGTCCAGCGTGAATCCGAGCCGTTGCAGATCGCGGATGGCTTGCAGTTTCTGCATCTGGTCGATGCTGTAGTAGCGATATCCCGTCCACTCGTCCACCTCATCAGGTAGGAGTAATCCCTTCTGCTCATAGTGACGCAAAGTCTTTACAGTAACCTGCATCAGCCTTGAGAACTCTCCTATTTTTAATTTTGTTTTCTTACTTATCATCGTACGACATTTTGCTAAGCGACCACAAAATTATGGTATGCCCTAAGGGACGAGTCAAGTATCAACAATGGATTTAACACAAGTTTAACAGTTGTCTAATTCTTCATTCGCTGCTGCGCTTCCTTGCCTGCTCCTGTGCCTTTATACTTGCTGCGGGTGGCATTCAGGCGG
>CADAFP010000033.1 GCA_902787185.1 uncultured Bacteroidales bacterium
ATCGAGCGCGGCATCGTCAAGACGGTGAAGAGCGCCAAGAAGATTGTGGACCGCAAGGAGCCCGTCGTGTGGGACATCCTCGAGAACGTGATGAAGGGTCATCCCGTGCTGCTGAACCGTGCGCCGACGCTGCACCGTCTGGGTATCCAGGCGTTCCAGCCCAAGCTCATCGAGGGTAAGGCCATCCAGCTGCACCCGCTGGCATGTACGGCATTTAACGCCGACTTTGACGGTGACCAGATGGCTGTTCACCTGCCGCTGGGCAACGAGGCCGTTGTCGAGGCTCAGATGCTGATGCTCGAGCCCCACAACATCCTGAATCCCGCCAATGGTGACCCCGTTACCGTTCCTTCACAGGATATGGTACTCGGTTTGTACTACATCACCAAGCTGCGCAAGGGCGACAAGGGCGAGGGACTCAAGTTCTACGGTCCCGAGGAGGCTCTGGTGGCCTATAACGAGGGTAAGGTGGCGATGCATGCCATCATCAGTGTGGTTGTTGACGTGGTCAACGCCAATGGTGAGCACGAGCAGAAGCTCGTCGAGGACACCTCGGTGGGCCGCATCATCTTCAACAATACCGTACCCTACGAGATTGGTTACGTTAACGAGCTGATTTCCAAGAAGTCGCTGCGCAATATCATCACCCGCGTTATCCGCAACTGCGGTGTGCCCCGTTCGGCTCAGTTCCTTGACGATGTCAAGAATATGGGTTACTACATGGCATTCAAGGGCGGTCTGTCGTTCAACCTGAATGACGTGCTGATTCCTGACCGCAAGGCCGAAATCATCGCCGAGGGTGATGCCCGTGCCGAGCAGATCAAGATGGACTATGACATGGGTGCTATCACCGACAACGAGCGTTACAACCAGGTCATCGATATCTGGACCAATGTAAATACCGAGCTCACCACCGAGCTGATGAAGCAGATTACTGCCGACAAGCAGGGCTTCAACTCAGTATTCATGATGCTTGACTCGGGCGCCCGTGGTTCTAAGGACCAGATCCGTCAGCTGTCGGGTATGCGTGGTCTGATGGCCAAGCCCCAGAAGTCGGGTGTTGAAGGTGGTCACCAGATTATCGAGAACCCCATCCTTGCAAACTTCAAGGAGGGCCTCTCGGTGCTCGAGTACTTTATCTCGACCCACGGTGCCCGTAAGGGTCTTGCCGATACTGCATTGAAGACCGCCGACGCCGGTTATCTGACCCGTCGTCTGGTTGACGTTGCCCACGATGTGATTATCAACGAGGAGGATTGTGGCACGTTGCGCGGACTCGTTTGCCGCGAGGTGCGTCAGGGTGACCGCATTGTCGCCACGCTGGGTGAGCGCATCCTGGGTCGCGTGTCGGTACACGACGTGGTTGATCCCACCACTGGTGAGGTCATCGTCGAGAGCGGTGAGGAAATCACCGATGCCGCTGCCAAGCGCATCGACGAGTCGCCCATTGAGTCGGTGGAGATTCGTTCCGTCCTCACTTGCGAGGCCAAGCACGGCGTGTGCGCCAAGTGCTATGGCCGCAACCTGGCATCGCACCGCATGGTGCAGAAGGGTGAGGCTGTCGGCGTGATTGCCGCTCAGTCCATCGGTGAGCCGGGAACCCAGCTGACCCTGCGTACGTTCCACGCCGGTGGTGTGGCCAGCAACGCGTCGGCAGTTTCCAACATCACCTCGAAGTATAACGGCCGCATCGAGATTGAAGACCTGCGCACCGTTAAGGACAAGGATGGCGTGGACATCGTGGTTGGTCGTATGGCCGAGATGCAGATCAAGGATGCCAACACCAACATGGTGCTGACTCATGCTCCCATCGAGTACGGTTCCAAGCTGTTCTTCAAGCCGGGTGACATGGTATCGTCGGGTGACAAGATCTGTGAGTGGGACGCATTCAACGCTGTTATCGTCAGTGAGGTGGATGGTACCCTGCGCTTCAAGAACCTGATTGAGGGTGTGACCTATCGCGAGGAGTATGACGAGATCTCGGGCAATACCGAAATCTTCATCATCGAGACCAAGGACCACAACCGCATTCCCGAGGCCGAGATTATCGATGCCGAGGGCAATGTAGTGAAATCCTACTCGCTCCCCGTGCGCGCACACCTGATGAAGAAGGATAACGAAGAAATCACCGCTGGTGAGGTATTCGTGAAGATTCCGCGCTCGTTCTCGGGTGGTGCTGGTGATATCACCGGTGGTCTTCCCCGTGTGACCGAGCTGTTCGAGGCCCGCAACCCGTCTAACCCCGCTATCGTGAGCGAGATTGACGGTGAGGTGACCTTCGGCCGCATCAAGCGCGGTAACCGTGAGATTACGGTCAAGAACCGCATCGGTGAGGAGAAGAAGTACCTCGTGCCCCTGTCCAAGCAGATTCTGGTTCAGGAGAACGACTTTGTGCGCGCCGGCACTCCGCTGTCCGACGGTGCAGTTACTCCCGCCGACATCCTGCGCATCAAGGGTCCCACGGCCGTTCAGGACTACATCGTTAACGAGGTTCAGGACGTTTACCGCACCCAGGGTGTGAAGATTAACGACAAGCACTTCGAGGTAATCGTGCGCCAGATGATGCGCAAGGTGCGCATTATCGATCCGGGCGACACCCGATTCCTCGAGGAGCAGACCGTTGACAAGCGCGACTTCATGGAGGAGAACGACCGCATTTGGGGCAAGAAGATTGTCACCAACAGTGGTGACAGCGACGAGGTCCAGAACGGTCAGATTCTCACCGCCCGCAAGCTGCGCGACATCAACTCGTCGCTCAAGCGCCGTGACATGAAGCTGGTTGTCGTTCGCGACGCCGTTCCCGCTACCAGTGAGCAGATTCTGCTGGGTATCACCCGAGCAGCGCTGCAGACCAGCAGCTTTATGTCGGCAGCATCGTTCCAGGAGACCACCAAGGTCCTCAACGAGGCCGCCATCAACGGTCGCGTGGACTACCTCGAGGGTATGAAGGAGAACGTCATCTGCGGTCACCTCATCCCCGCTGGTACCGGTCTGCGTGAATATCAGACTCTTATCGTCGGCGACAAGAACGAGATGGCACTTGCCGAGCAAGCCCGCCAGGAACGTGAACTCGCCGAAATGGACGATTGATTCGATACATTGAATGATAATAACGAGAGATTGAATAATCGTATATATTTTCCATAGTTAATTTGTTTATTGAGACTCCGGCCCGCAGCGATGCGCACCGGAGTTTTTTATGTATCTTACTGCATCTATGACGTTTTTGTACTATCTTTGCAGCGTGATTTGGTGTCTGGGGTTACGGCCCTGGGTGAAAAGGGAACCGGGTGGGAATCCCGGACAGACGGTGCTGCTGTGTGCCCGTTATGGAATTACCCGCACTGGACCACTTTGCGATGCCCCGATGGCAAGGGGGCCGCATGGGAAGGGATAGTGCAAAAAAGGGTAGGGGCGAGTCAGAAGACCTGCCAAATCAAGTACATAGAAACCCGGAAGAATGCGTAAAACGTTAGTCATAGCACTTTTTGCCCTCTTGTGCTTCCTGTGCAGCCATGCCCAGGAAGGCGTGCTCGCACACCAGGCCGACTCGGTCACGGCGCCTGTGCGCTATAGCCGTCTGGACTCAATGCAATATATCCAGAATATCATCATCTATGGCCGTCGCCCCTATGAGGACGTGATTCCTGCCCAGGAACTCACGGGCAAACAGCTCGAAGGGCTGAATAGCCATTCGGTGGCCGATGCCGTGCGCTACTTTGCCGGCGTGCAGCTCAAGGACTACGGTGGCGTGGGCGGCCTCAAGACTGTGGACATCCGTTCGATGGGCACCAACCACATGGGCGTCTTCTACGACGGCATCCAGATTGGCAATGCGCAGAACGGGCAAGTCGATTTGGGCAAGTTCTCGCTCGACAACATCGAGGCAATTTCGTTGTACAACGGTCAGCGCAGCAACATCTTCCAGAGTGCCAAGGACTACGGCTCGGCAGGCACCATCTACCTGCGCACCCGCCGCCCCAAATTCAAGGACGGCAAGCGCGATAACCTCAATGTGTCGTTCAAGACGGGTTCCTTTGGCCTCGTCAATCCCAGCGTGCGTTGGGAACACAAGTTGAGTCGTGCGGTGAGTATGTCGTTCAACAGCGAGTTCACCTATGCCACGGGCAAGTACCGTTTCCGCTATATGCGTCACTACAGCGACGGTTCGCTGGCTTGGGACACCACCGCCGTGCGTCAAAACGGCGATGTGCGCTCCTATCGCCTGGAGGGTGCCGTCTTTGGCGTGATGCCCAGCGGCAAGTGGCACGCCAAGGCCTATTGGTATGACAGCCGCAAGGGTATTCCCGGCGCCATCGTCAACAACGTGTGGAAGCATGCCCAAAAGCAGTGGGACAGCAATTTCTTTCTGCAGGGTGCCTATCAGCGCAAGTTCACCGACCGCTACGAGATGATGTTCAATGCCAAGTATTCGCGTGACTACCTGCACTACCTCAACCCTGACACCACGTTGATGTATATCGACAACAAGTTCTGGCAGGACGAGATTTACCTCTCTACCGCCAACAAATACACCATCCTCACCGACTGGGACGTAAACCTCTCGGTGGATTACCAGTGGAATAGCCTTGACGCCACCTTGACGGGCTTTGGTTACCCCATCCGTCACACGGTGCTCACGGCACTGGCGACTGCCTATACCCTGCATGGCTTCAAGGTGCAGGGCAGCCTGCTCTACACGATGGTCAACGACCGCTCGTCGGCACGTTTCAACGGTGAGGTGATAGGCAGGACGAGCAAGTACATGAACAAGGTCACGCCCGCCGTCTTCCTGAGTTGGCAACCGTGGCACGAGCGGGAATTCAACCTGCGTGCATTCTACAAGCGCATCTTCCGCATGCCCACATTCAACGACCTCTACTATACCGACATGGGCAACATCACGCTCGACCCCGAGTATGCCACCCAGTACAACGTGGGCTTCCTCTACCGTCTGCTCACCGACCGCGGCTTGCTTGCCGGTGTCAAGTTGAGCGCTGACGCCTATTACAACTACATCACCGACAAGATTATCGCCGTGCCCAAGGGAACGGGCCAGTACCGCTGGATGATGATGAACGTGGGCATCGTCAAGATACGCGGCATCGACGTGAGGGCACGCACCACGTTGCGCCTGCCTGCCGACGTGATTCTCGACATCAACCTGAGTTATACCTACCAGAAGGCACAGGACTACACCAATCCCGACGACAACGGCGACGGAGGCACCTACAAGGGCCAACTCGCTTATATCCCCTGGCACAGCGGCTCTGTGGTCGGGCACCTGGGATGGAGAGATCTGGATGTGAACTACAGCTTCATCTATGTGGGTGAGCGTTACCACACCAGCGCCAACACCCGCGAGAACCACGAACAGCCCTGGTACACCCACGACCTGTCGGCTGGCTACCTTTTCCACTTGGGCAAAACGTCATTGAAGGTCTCGGGCGAGGTCAACAACCTCTTCAACCAGTACTATGACGTCATACTCAACTATCCCATGCCCGGTCGTAATTACAAACTCATCCTCAAATTTGACATCTAATGAAGAAAACAGGTAAAATAGGGACGGTTCTTTTGATGACATTTTTGCTCACCGTGCTCCTGTCGGGCTGCCGTGAGGAGGTGACCATCTTCCTGCCCGAGCACGTGGCTGTGGCACAACCCGAGTTTACCGACATCGAGGGTTTCTACCTGCTGTGTGAGGGCAATATGGGGTGGAACAAGGCCACGCTGGACTACTATGACTACGGCTATGGCGAGTATGTGCGCAACATCTTTTCCTATGCCAACCCGACGGTCCCCAAGGAAATGGGCGACGTGGGCAACGACATCGGCATCTATGGCAGCAACCTGTATTGTGTCATCAACTGCTCCAACAAGATTGACGTGCTGGACAAGTACACCTGCAAGAAGAAATACCAAATCAATATCCCCAACTGCCGCTTTATCCGCTTCTACGGCGGCTATGCCTATGTGACCAGTTATGCCGGTCCTGTGCAGATCAACCCGAACTACGAGCAACGAGGCTATGTCGCCAAGATTGACACGGTGACGATGCAGGTTGTCGATACCTGCCTGGTGGGCTTCCAACCCGATGAACTGGAGATAGTAGGGGGCAAGATTTATGTCGCCAACTCGGGCGGCTATATGGTGCCCAACTACGAGAACACGCTGTCGGTCATCGATGTGGCGACCTTCAAGGAGGAGCGCCGCATCCCCATCGCCATCAACCTGCAGAGCGTCAGGAGCGACCATCGCGGCGTGCTGTGGGTGTCGTCGCGCGGCGATTACTACACGCGGTCGAGCAAGATTTATGCCTACGACACGCGCAAGCAGCAACTGGTGGACAGCATCGACAGCCCCGTGAGCAGCATGTGGCTCGACGGCGACTCGCTGTATGTGGTGAGCACCCAGTGGAGCTATGTGTCGATGAGCAATGAGTTCTCTTATGCCATTATCGATACCCGCACCCACAAGCGGGTGAGCGACAACTTTATCACCGACGGCACCGACAAGGAGATTGTCATCCCCTACAGTGTGGCGGTCAACCCGATCACCAGGGACATCTATGTCACCGATGCCAAGGACTACGTCTCGCCAGGACGCCTCTACTGCTTTGACCATAACGGCAAAAAGAAGTGGGACGTGCGCACGGGCGACATACCAGCCCACTTTGCCTTCTTGGGCAATAATATTAATGAACGGTAAAAAACTTTTTGTTATGAATAAGACGAGCAAAATTTTGTTAGTGTTAATGGCCATTATGACCACATTGACCTTGTGGGCCAACCATCCCTGGCTCACCCGTGTCTATGAATACCGTCCCGCGCCGGGTCAGTTCATCAACACCTTGCCCGTGTGCAGGGTGGGAGAGCCGGTGGATAGCGTCCTGGCCAGGTGCCACCGCAGCATCTGCGGCTATGTGGATACCGTTACACAGAGCATTCATGGACAAGTCGTGACCCAGATTGACACCGTGTGGACGCCAGGCATGATCACCCTTGGCGGTTATGGCGGTTATGTGATTGTCGCCTTTGACCATCCTGTGGTCAACATGCACACTTGGGATTTCGACATTATGGGAAATGCCTTCGTCAGCGAGCAAGAGGCTACTGGAGGCAGTTCAGAGCCCGGCATCGTCATGGTGGGTGTGGATGCCGATGGCGACGGTGTGCCCAGCGATGGTGACCGCTGGTATGAACTGGCGGGCAGTGAGTACGGTCATCCCAAGACGCAGCATGACTACACCATTACCTATTACCGTCCCGACGAGGGCAAGCAACGTACCCCCAGCGCCACCTATCCCGACCTGATTGACACGACTTACATCCATTGGACCAGCAATGATGTGGACCCCGATAGCACCAGCGGTTACATGAGCCGCAACATTCACCACATGCAGCCCTACTGGCCCTTGTGGCTTCAAAGTGAAGACCAACTCACCTATCATGGCGCTAAATTGCGCTGCAATGCTGTCGATTTGGGAGGCACCGAGGGCAATTCCTATTTTGTCCAGTATTTCTTTGACTGGGGCTATGTGGATAATCTGCCCAATCATCCCTACCGCCAACCGGGTGTCGAAGGTTTTAACCCTGGCTTCAAGATTGACTGGGCCGTCGATGAGAACGGCAATCATGTCAACCTCACACACATCGACTTTATCAAGGTCTATAATGGTGTGAACCAGTATTGCGGCTGGCTGGGCGAAACCTCGACCGAGATTGCCGGCGGCATCGATTTCCATCCCGATGCCGAGATACCTCAGATACAGCCAGGTGATGTAAACGATGATGGCGTTGTGAATATCAGTGACGTGAACGTGCTGATCGGGATGATTTTGACTGGGACATCTGGTATTCCCGCAGCCGATGTGAATAACGATGGCAGCATCAATGTCAGCGACGTGAATGCGGTTATCGGCAGGATTCTCCAGTAACGATATGGTACAATTATGTGAGTATAATATGGTACAGCACTTATTCTAACAATCTGACGGCCTTTTGAGGCGCTGTGCTAACAAATAAGTGGCAATTTGCAAGCAAAAATTATGATTGCATTTTGCCGCTTCATTTATTTTATGTAACTTTGCCTCACGAATTGGGCAATAGAGTCTGTGGAATAAAATCATATTATTTTCCTCGGGTTTTCCTGACCGCTTGGTTTCCCAAAGGCGAAACTGAGTGTGGCGGCTAAGAATTGCCTGTCGTAACTGTAACTATATTGCTTAACATCTTTATATTAACTCATTTCATTACACATGAACATACCTTTTAAACATTTATTGGCAGCATTGCTTGCTGTGACCATGACAAGCCCCGCGATTTGTGCCAACAAGCAGTTGACAGTCGCCGAAGGCTCCGAATTGAGCTTCAGTTCACCCATTAACTTCATGTGGGTGGATACCGAGGGTACCAAGACCCAGGTTCTTTACCCCGCTTCATTGATTACCGACATGCGTGGTGAAACCATCAACTCGGTCAAGTTTTACCTGCATGACGGTTGCGGTAGCGACGGCGGCCGTCTGAGTGTATCGGTGGGCGAAACGTCAGCCACCGCCTTTGGCCCCTACGTCACCGGCTTGACTCAGGTGGCGAACATCACGCTGACAGCAGGCCAGACTGAGGTCTTGATCACGTTTGACACTCCCTATCTGTACAGCGGAGGCAGTCTTGTTATCGAAACCGTCGTTGAGGAAACGACCGATTATAGCGAGACCTTCTTCCTGG
The DNA here is from genome assembly GCA_902787185.1 of uncultured Bacteroidales bacterium. GTDB lineage: Bacteria > Bacteroidota > Bacteroidia > Bacteroidales > Muribaculaceae > Sodaliphilus. The sequence continues at coordinate 8,730 of CADAFP010000033.1, forward strand.
GCGAGCGGGGAACCTCCTACACTACCATCACACGTAATGAGGTTGAGCGCTTCCTGCCCAAGGCCACCTTTGATTACGGTACCGATGTTGACTATGCCGCCAAGGTCTATCCCGGTGAACTGGAATTTAACACGATACGTGCCGGAATGGTCGATGAAATGACCGTAAGCCTTAAGAATATCGGTCAGATGCCGTTTACTCCCACATTCAGTATCACTGCGCCCTTCACGACCACGGCCCAGCCCGTAACGCTTGCGCCCGATGAGTCGATGGAACTGCCCGTGTGCTTCGCCCCCACCGACATGGGCGATTACACGGGGACATTCACCATCGATTGTGGCGAGGCAGGTCAGTTTGAGATTCCCCTGCACGGCATCGCCCTCCAGGGAGCCGATTACTTGACCGTGTGTGAATTTGACGATTACACCACCTATCTTCCCTTTGATGGCGTGTACATCGACATGGTAGGAGCCGAGGGACAGATGATTTATCCTGCCGACATGCTCACGGCGATGCAGGGCCGCAAAATCCTGGCGATAGATTTCCATGCCAAGAAGTTGAATATGAGTGGCGGTGAAATCACCCTCTCGCTCAAGGTGACTGAGAACAACGGCTTTGACGAATATCCCGTACTGGAGACCGGATTGACGCCCGTGGCGGTGACAACGCCCGTCAAGGGTGAGTCCATGCTCTCGTTTGTGCTCGACGAACCCTTTGAGTACAACGGCGGCAACCTGCTCATCGACGCCAAGGTGACCGTTGCCGGCAAGAAAAACTACAACATGTCAAGTTTCTATGGCCAGCCGTTGGACTACTATGCCAGCATGGATGTCTTCACCGACGATTGTGTCAACTACTGGAAAGAGCCTGTCCCCTTCTTGCCCATGGTAACCTTCTCCTACAGCCAGGAGCAGATGCGGGGCGACGTTGATATGGACGGCCTGGTGGGCATCAGCGACGTCACGGCACTCATCGACTATGTGCTCACCAAGAACCCGTCGGGCATCAATATGGCAGTGGCCGATGTGGACCAGGATGGTGAGATAGGCATCAGCGATGTCACCTGCCTGATTGACTATGTGCTGACTAAGAGCTGGTGATAATACATTTATTAGTTTGTGGAATTCCACTCAGAATGATGTGTTCAGGGTGGAATTCCACTCTTTTTTGTAGGAAATAATCGGTGTGGATGATGGCGGATAATTATTTTTAGTAATTTTGTAGTCGGGAGAAACTGATAATGTAACGGTTTTTCCATCCTGATTGGTTTGAGAATCTTTTTGTTTAACTATTAAATAATAAAACCGTATGAAGAAATTCTTTACTCTTTTTGCTGTGGCAGCGATGACGCTTTTCGCTCAAGCCGACGTGCTGACCGTGTGTGACGGCACCGAAACAAACAGTAACGTTCCCATCTCAGGCTTCAATTATGACCTCAGGAACACGATGAGCCAGATGATTTATCCCTCCGACATGCTCACCGAGATGCAGAATGGCAGGATTACCGAGGTGAGATTCTATGCTACCGCAGGCTTCGCACTGGGTCAGAACAGCATTCAGCTCTCACTGAATAAGGTTGACAGGCTCGACTTTGCTGACAAGACTCCAGTCGATGGCAATATCGTAGTGGCCTCCAGCTCTACCGTTCCTGGCGAGACCGAGCTGGTCTTCACCCTCAATGAGCCCTATGAGTACACCGGTGGCAACCTGCTCATCGAGACGTTGCTAACTGTCCCTGGCAACTTCAAGACCACCAACTGGTATGGAGTGAATATGGATTATGAGTCTGGCTACTACCAGTATCAGTTTAACTGGAGTTCTCCTTTCCCTTACACCGAGAATTTCCTGCCTAAGGTGACCTTCACCTACGAGGCTCCCGCTCCCCTTGAGCCCACCGAGGCACCCAGCATCTCGGCAGACACGCAGCAGGGTGTTCACGCCTACTTTGTGACCATCACTCCGAGCGAGGATAGCGAAATCTACTACCGTTACTGCAAGGACAACGGCGAGTGGAGCGATTGGATCCTTTACGACGATGTTGTTCCCTTTGAGGAGGACGGCTACTATCAGGTTGAGGCTTACGCCATCGCTGACGGTATGGGTGAGTCGCTGCACGTGAGCTGCTCGTTCACCGTAACCCCGCGCACCGGCCTTGATGAGCTGAACGGTGACAAGGCTGTTTCCAGCGTGCGTTACTTCAACGTAGCTGGCCAGGAGATGCAGCAGGCTAACGGCTTGACCATCGTCGTTACCACCTACACCGACGGTACCACCAGCGCCGTGAAGGTGATCAAGTAAGAGATTTTTGCTATTGGCTTTTTAGCCGCAGACCAATAAAAATGGAGGCGCAAGTGAATTGCGTCTCTATTTTTATTAGAATGTTAATTGTTATTAAGGAAGATTGTTGTACCTTTGCACCATGAATGGTACCATGTAGACTATTCTGCCCCTCCTTTTCATTGACAATTTTTTATTTGTTTAATTTTAATAACTTGTGTTTATGAAGAAGTTTTTTACTTTTATTGCTGTGGCTGCTATGGCTTTTGCCGCTCAGGCCGCCACTCTGACTGTTGCTGAGGGTACCGAAAGGAACGCTCATTACCCTTTCTATGCTCTGTATTATGACACCCAGGGTACTACCAGCCAGGTGATCTATCCCGCCAGTGAGCTCACCGAGTTGGTTGGCTGTGAGATTACCAGTTTGGAATTTACTGCCACCAGTCCTATCGCCTTGAGGGGTGGCAGTCTGGAGTACGCTCTCGATATCGTGTCAGAGAACGAGTTTGCTACTGCTAATGCTATTGAGTTGAGCGATAATGCTGTCTATGGTCATTGCGCTCCCGTTAATGGCGAGACCACGTTCGTGATTGAGCTTGATGAGCCCTTCCTGTATGAGGGTGGCAACCTGCTGCTCCAGACCGTTGTGGAGACTGCTGGCAACTATGCTACGGTTTACTTCTATGGTCAGGAGACCGGACTCGTTGGCGGCTACTATCAGTATACTGGTTGGAGCGGTGTTAACAAGTATTCAGAGCGCTTCCTGCCGATGACCACCTTCACCTATGAGGAAGGTGCTGCTCCCGTCGAGCAGACCGAGGCTCCCAGCATCGCTGCCGACACCCAGCAGGGCGTTCACGCTTACTTCGTGACCATCACCCCGAGCGAGGAGTGCGACCTGTACTACCGCTATGCTAAGGACAATGGCGAGTGGAGTGAGTGGACCCTCTATGATGCTCCTATCCCCTTCGAGGAGGACGGCTACTATGAGGTAGAGGCTTACGCTATCGCTGCCGACAAGGCTGAGTCGCTGCACGTAAGCTGCTCGTTCACCGTAACCCCGCGCACCGGTCTGTATGAGCTCAATGGTGACAAGGCTGTTTCCAGCGTACGCTACTTCAACGCTGCCGGCCAGGAGATGCAGCAGGCTAACGGCCTGACCATCGTCGTTACCACCTACACCGACGGCACCACCAGCGCTGTGAAGGTGATCAAGTAATCGATAAGCTTGTGACTATCGGCTTTTTGCCGATAACCTATAAAAGCGGAGACGCAAAAACCTTGCGTTTCCGCTTTTATTCTTCACCATGATGAACATGCTGGGAATGACTTCATTAAAGGGCTGTTAGTGAGTTTTTATCATTTGGTTTCTGGAAAAGTTTTCCAATAATTTTTTTAAATAACTGAAAATTAAGTATTTAAAAATATTGAATAGTGAAAAAGTTTTCCAAAACAAAAATTTTTAATTTTTTTTGGTAAAACTGTTTGACGTTTCGACGGACTGTATTAACTTTGCACCCGCAAACCGGCAAGGCCGGATTTTTTACGATAGCAATGCACAATAATCTAACTCTTTGATAAACAGAAAATGATTCAGACAGTTCTTAAACGTGATGGCCGTGTTGTCGGCTATAACGAGGAAAAAATCAAGGCAGCGATAAGAAAAGCCATGCTTGCCACCGAGGCCGGTGAGGACGAGGGGCTGATACAGCGCATAGCTGACCGCATCGGCCAGCGAGGGCGTAGCCAGATGAGCGTCGAGGATATTCAGGACCAGGTGGAGCTGGAGCTGATGAAGAGCCCGCGCAAGGAGGTGGCACGCTGCTATATCAATTACCGTCAGAAACGCAGTGTCGCCCGCAAGGCCAAGACGCGTGACCTGTTTCTGGAAATCATCAACGCCAAGAATAACGATGTCACCCGCGAGAACGCCAACATGAATGCCGACACTCCCGCCGGCATGATGATGAAGTTCGCCAGCGAGACGACAAAGCCCTTTGTCGATGACTATCTCTTGAGCGAGGAGGCACGCGAGGCAGTGCGTGGCAATTACCTGCACATCCACGATAAGGACTATTATCCCACCAAGAGCTTGACTTGCGTCCAGCATCCGCTCGACAAGGTGCTCAAGCAGGGCTATATGGCAGGCCACGGCGAGTCGCGTCCCGCCAAGCGCATCGAGACTGCCGGCGTCATCGCCTGCATCACCATGGAGACTGCCCAAAACGAGATGCACGGAGGCCAGGCGATTCCCGCCTTTGACTTCTATCTCGCCCCCTACGTGCGTGAAGCCTATATCGAGGAGATAAAGAACCTCGAGAAACTGATGGGGCAGGATTATAGCCGCCTGTATGACATCAATGTCGAGGATTATCTCGAGCGTGAGCTCGACTTCTTGCAGGGCGATGAGCGCATCATGCAGCATGCCATCAACAGGACCGTGCGCCGTGTTCATCAGTCGATGGAGGCGTTCATCCACAACATGAACACCATCCACTCGCGTGGCGGTAACCAGGTGGTGTTCAGTTCCATCAACTACGGCACCGACACTAGTGCCGAGGGACGCTGTGTCATCCGCGAACTGCTCAACTCGACCTATCGTGGCGTGGGCAACGGTTCTACCGCCATCTTCCCCATCCAGATTTGGAAGAAGAAGACCGGCGTGAGCTACAAGCCTGGTGACAGGAACTATGACTTGTATCAGCTCGCCTGCAAGGTGACCGCTCGCCGCTTCTTCCCCAACTTCGTCAACCTTGATGCGACCTACAACCAGCACGATCAGTGGCGTCCTGACGACCCCGAGCGTTACAAATACGAGTTGGCAACGATGGGCTGCCGTACCCGCGTGTTTGAGAACCGCTTTGGCGAGAAAACGTCTATCGGGCGTGGCAACCTGTCATTCTCGACCATCAATATCGTGCGCTTGGCCATCGAGTGCATGGACATCAAGGACAAGCAGGAACGTATCGACCGCTTCTTTGCCAAACTCGACAATATGCTCGAGGTCACCGCACGTCAGCTCGATGCACGTTTCCAGTACCAGAAGACGGCGATGGCCAAGCAGTTCCCCCTGCTCATGTCACAGTTGTGGAACGGTGCCAGCGAACTCAACCCCGACGACAGGGTGGAGGGTGTCATCAACCAGGGTACGCTGGGCATCGGCTTCATCGGTCTTGCAGAGTGCTTGATTGCCCTCGTCGGCCATCACCATGGCGAGAGCGACGAGGCGCAGCAGCTGGGTATCAAGATTGTCACCTATATGCGTGACCGCGTGAATGAATTCTGCCAGCGCTATCAGCACAACTACAGCGTGCTTGCCACGCCTGCCGAGGGCTTGGCTGGCAAGTTTACCCGCCGTGACCGCAAGGACTTTGGCGAGATTCCCGGGGTGACCGACAAGATTTATTACACCAACAGCAACCATGTGCCTGTCTATTACAAGTGCTCTCCCAAGCATAAGGCCGAGGTTGAGGCTCCTTATCACGAGTTGACGCGTGGCGGCCACATCTTCTATGTAGAGATTGACGGCGATGCCACCCACAATCCTGAGGCTATCGCCAATGTCGTGGACCTGATGGACAAGTACAATATGGGTTACTGTTCGGTGAACCACAACCGCAACCGCTGCATGGACTGCGGTTATGAGGACGCTACCGATGACCTCCACGAGTGCCCTGAGTGCCACGGCCACAACATCGACCGCCTGCAGCGCATCACGGGTTACCTGGTCGGCACCACCGACCGCTGGAACAGCGGCAAACTCGCCGAGCTCAAGGATCGTGTTGTACATAAATAGGCATTAGGCTTTAGGTTTTAGGCTTTAGGTGAGACTTCTAATTCCTAACTCCTAACTTCTAATTTCTAATTAATAAAATTGCTCCGTGTTTTGCATATCGTTGAGGGTACCAGCGTGGATGGTCCGGGTCTGCGCACGTCAATCTATTTGGCGGGCTGCAACCATCGTTGCCCCGGATGCCATAATCCCGATTCTTGGGATTTCAAGGGTGGGGAAGAGCGTACCCTTGATGAACTGATGCAGGTCATCGCCTATAATGAGGCCCCCGTCACCCTGAGTGGTGGCGACCCCTTGCTGCAGCCCGACGGCACCCGTTCCCTCATCCACCGCATCAAGCAGGAGTTGGGTTACAACGTGTGGTGCTATACCGGCTTCACCTGGGAGGAGATTGAGAAGGACCCGGCGTTGCTCGATGTCGTTCGTGAGCTTGACGTCCTCGTTGACGGTCCCTTCCAGCAGGCCGAGCGTGACATCAGCCTCCGCTTTCGGGGCAGCCGCAACCAGCGCCTCATTGACGTCCAACGCACCCTCGCCACAGGCCAAATCACCCTGTGGCAGTAAGACCATAGAATAAGGAAAACAGGCCCTGTGTTTGCACCGACTGAGTCAAACATGGGGCTTATTTTAGGTATAAAAACGTCTGTGCTTGCTGTCAATCATAAAACAATTCATTAACTTTGCAGCAATGGAACTTCCCTCATTTCCAGACGATGACGAACTTCAATAAAATGACATGGTGATGATGAATTCTCAAAGGACAAAACGCTTATTGGTCTTGTTGATAGTGGGGTGTCTCGCCACCACATGGCAGATCGTGGCAAAACCCATCACGCTCCATCAGGCCCGGTTGAATGCCCAGGCTTTCCTGCAGCAACGTGGTAAATCTTTGTTCGCTTCCTCGTTACGTCATGCCTCGTTGGCGACATCGTCGGCTGATTACTATATATTCAATATCGGTGACCGTGAGGGTTATGTTATTGCCGCTGGTGACGACTGCGTGCCCGCTATCCTCGGCTATGCCGATGAGGGAGCCGTTGACGTGAACGACATCCCCTGCAATATGATGGCGTGGCTGAACGGATATGCCCGCCAGATACGGCTCTTGCGTGAGGAGGGCGTGACGGTATCCCGTGCGCCACGCGGGTTGTCCTCGTTGCCTGCCGTTTCCCCCTTGTTGACGAGCCAGTGGAACCAGAGAAACCCATATTTCCTATGTTGCCCGCTCGACACCAACGGGCGACGGTGCGTGACGGGTTGCGTGGCAACGGCGATGGCCCAGGTGCTGTATTATCACCGCGACCGTTCGGTGTCGCAGACGACACACGATATGGCGGCTTATGTCACCGCACGTGGCGTGAGTGTCGATGCGGTGCCTGCAGGCTCATTCATCGATTGGGCGAACATGGTGGACCGTTATGCCGGCACAACGACTACCGATGAGCAGAAGATGGCAGTCGCCAATCTGATGAAATATTGCGGCACTGCCGTACAGATGGATTACACGTCAAGTTCGTCGGGGGCTCCCATGCCCAGCGCGGCTTATGCCATGGTCGCCTATTTCAACTACAGTTCCAAAACCAAGTGGGTTCAGCGTGATGACAGTGGCCTCTCGGACGAGGAATGGGAGAGCCTCGTTTATTCCGAATTGAGCAATTCGCGTCCTGTCATGTATAGCGGTTGGAGCGATGCCGACAATGTGGCTCATGCGTTTGTGTGTGACGGCTACGATGGCGAGGGATATTTCCACATCAATTGGGGCTGGGGTTCATCGCAGGGCTACTATCTGCTCACGGCCATTGACACTGCCGGCACATCGCTTATCAACTACCATTCTAATCAAGAAGCCATCATCCATGCCGAGCCGCGGGCTGCCTTGCCCACCCAAGGAGACGGAATCCTCTTTGCTGACCCTATTGCCGAGGCCATTAGCCTGATGACGGCCGACGCTGAAGACGATGGTATGCTGACGATGGAGGAGGCCGCCGCTGTCACCGAGATGGACGCTGTCCCAGCGGCATATATGTACTCGTTTGACGAGTTCCGGTATTTCACTGGCGTGTCCTCGCTGTGTTTTGGGATGTTCACTGAGTGTAACAAGATGAAAAGCATCACCCTGCATGATTCCATCACCTCGATAGGGGAGAGGGCGTTCTGGAATTGCACCAGCTTGGCCGAAATCACTGTTCCCTGCCTGGTCACCAGCATCGGGAATATGGCTTTCTCGGGTTGCAGCAGCTTGAAGCGTTTCACCTGGAACGCCAGGAATTGTGCCCCAATTGTTACGCCTATTGTCAATGGGGCGGTAGAGGTTTTGACGATTGGTGACAGTGTTGAGGTGATACCCAATAATTTTGCCAAGAATGCCAAAATAAAAGAAGTGACCATCGGCAAATCAGTTAACAGAATCAACTCTTCGGCATTTTACCATTGTACATCACTGAAAAGGTTGGTTATCCCTAATTCAGTCGAGACCATCAACCAGAAAGCCTTCTATGAAAACTCGTCACTCGAGCAGGTGAAGTTGGGCAATGGCCTCACCTTGATCAACGACCACGCCTTCTATGGGTGCTCCAGCCTCCAGCATGTCACTGTTCCCAATTCGGTCAACAAAATCGGCATGAATGCTTTCAACGGTTGCGCTGCCTTGGCGAGCGTGACTATCGGCGAGTCGGTAGCCACCATCAACTCCAATGCTTTTGCTGGCTGTAGGAGCTTGAAGACTGTGACATGTTTGGTGCCAGAGCCACTTGCCATCAAATCATCGGTGTTCATGAACCTGTATGAGCAGGCCGTCCTCAGGGTGCCTGCCGCTTCGCTCGACGCCTACATGGCGGCAGCCCCATGGAACCAGTTCTCGGCAATTCTCGCCATTGACCCGGGCCAGGGTGATGTGAACCTGGATGGAGTGACCAATGTGGCGGACCTCACCGACCTCATTGACCTGATTTTGAAACAGTCTTTTACCGAGTATGCTGACGTGAACGGTGACGGAATCGTTAATATCGGCGATGTCGCTCAAGTTGTTGATCTACTCCTCGGGGACACAGACGAGAGATGAAAATGACGGGAAATCCGCGATTTTAAGATCTTTTTACAATCGTCAATTGTTATAATTAGTAATTTTTTTTAGAAATTTCTAAAAAAAGTTGTCTAATCATTAATTAGTTCTTACTTTTGCCCTTCGGTTGGAGTATGGGCCTATTTGGGGGATAATTTTTATTTCGTTTTAGGTCAGGGCATCCCCAAAGGGATGCGTTTTTGTGCACACCATGATGAATGATTATTGTGCTGTACACTTCATACTGTTGACGTGTTATAGTGATCATGTTTTAACCTTATGATATATAGTATTAAGTATGAAAAATGTCGTTACTCTATTATGCTTGCTGGTGACGTTAGTCACTAGTGCGCAGTTTAGCGGTTCTGGGTATTATCGCGTAAGAAATTGCTCCACTTATGGCTACATCAGCATTAAGGGGACCCATTTCCTGAGATCAACCTATCCCGATGCCTTCTGGTCTTGCATCTTGATGCAAACTGACTCCGCCCAGGTTTCTGATCCTGGCTCTATTATTTACATTGACCACGTCGGTGAGAACTGCGACCTCTTCAGTCAGGGCGTGAGCACTTACATGTTGACCCACTTGATGATGACTGTTCAGGAGAGCAGTGCCTTGGAGGGTGGTAAAGTTTGCTACAATGCACGCACCTATTATGAGTACATGATGGATGGCCAGGTGATTCCTCTCGACTGCTACTTCCGCGATGCCGGATACGGCTTGACCGCAGGCTCCAAGGATAAGACGAATTCCCGCTGGTGGATCGAACCCGTCAGCGAGGCCTCGATTGAAGAGTCCTACTTCGGCGTGAAGCCGCTCAACGAGGACGTTGTCGATAGCGAGGGCTGGTATTGGACTTCGTTGTGCTGCGACTTCCCCTATCTCATTCCCGAAGATGGTGGTGTAGTGGGCGCCTATACTGTGCGTCAAGTGGAACAAGAGGACGACAACTGCTACTATGCCGAGCCTGAGCTGGTCTACGGCCCTGGCGAGATTGTCCCCGCCGCAACGCCGCTGCTGCTCAAGTGTAAGTATCCCTATGCCAGCGGCAACAAACTGATTCCTGTTGGACAGATTGCCAATAGGACTAAGATGCCCATTGTTAACGATATGCTCGTGGGTAACTATTTCAGCACGTTTGTCAACCGCTGCAACATGAATAACCTGGACGAGTTTGGCGTGTATGTTCCCGACCAGGCCACTAAGGCATCATCCAATAACTTGGCGTTTGGCATTGATGAGAACGGCAGGATTGGATTCTTCCCGCAGCCCGAGGGTACCTATATGGCCGCTAATACCGCATGGCTCAATGTGGCCACGGTGGTAAATAATCCCGATAAGGCAGCGAATGCGATTACCGCCGTTTACCTGGGCGAGGAGATTCTTCCCATTCCTCCTGTACACCACGGTGACGTGAATGGTGACGGCATTATTGAGATTTCTGATGTCACTCACCTGATTGACTATATCGTCGGTGACAAGTCAGATCCTTACAATCAGGTCTCAATGGGCGCTGATGTCAACGGTGACGGTGCAATTGATATTGTCGATGTCACCGAATTGATTGACGGTATCGTGTACGGTAGTATTGATAGGTAACTTCCCGTTTTCGTACTGAAAACCGAGTGATAACACAATCCATGCCTTGCGGCTATAACCCACTGAAGGGGGAGGCTGCAAGGCATGGATATTTTTGTTGGTGGTGGACGGTGGTCAGAAGACGATCAGGCCTGTGATACCGGCGAGAATAATGACCAGTATGGGATGAATGCGGGTGAAATAGACGATACAGAACGATGCCACGCAGATGGCGATGGTAATCAGCCGCTCGCTCACGAGGTATCCAAAGTTCTCGCTGTTCATCAGCAATAATGCCGCCGAGGCAATCAAACCGACCACTACGGGACGCAGTCCCATGAAGGCGCCCTTGATGAAGGGGCTCTGGCGGTGACGGTCGATATAGTGGCTGGCGATAAGCGTGAGGATGAACGGCGGGAGCACCACGGTGAGTGTCGTCACCAGTGAACCGAGCACGCTGCCCGTCACGACATAGCCGATATAGGTGGCGCTGTTAATGCCGATGGGGCCTGGCGTCATCTGCGAGATGGCGACAATGTCGGTGAACATCTGGCTCGTGATCCATCCCGAATCCACCACTTCGCGCTGGATGAGCGACAGCATGGCATAACCGCCGCCAAAGCCGAATAGGCCTATCTTCAAGTAAGCCCAGATGAGTTTCAGGTAATTCTCAAGCATCAGCGCCCTCCTTTCTGTTTACATTGTTTCCGCTCTCTCCACTTTTCCCGTTCAATAGGGTGTGCATATAATAGATGTATCCTCCGATGGCTCCCAACACGATGTAGATGATGGGATTGGAGATGTAAGGGATTTTGCTGTAGATGAGTAATGCCACGGCCACGGGGATGATAACTGTCTTCCAGTTGATTCCGGCACTCTTGGCTGTCGTGAGCACCGGGGCTACAATCAGCGCGACGACCGAGGGACGGATGCCCTTGAAGATGCGGCTGATGATGGCGTTGTTCTTGATGGTGTCGGGAGTGAGGAAGATGGCGATGGCAAGAATCATCAGGAAGGAAGGCAATATGGTGCCGATGGCGGCACAGATGCTCCCTTTAACGCCCTTGAGACGGTCCCCGATGACCACGCTGATGTTCACCGCCAGGATACCGGGCATGGACTGTGCCACGGCAAGCAGATCCAGAAACTGGTTCAACTCAATCCACTTGTGTTTCTCGACAATCTCGCGCTGGATGATGCTGATCATCGCCCAGCCACCGCCAAAGGTGAAAGCGCCTATCTTGGCGAAGGTGAGAAACAGTTGCAGGTACAGGTTCATGTTCAGTTTATGGTATTTGTGGAGACGCAAAACCTTGCGTCACAAGGTGCTGTTATTTGTCACGCTCCAGCAGACGCTGGGCGTTGATAAAGCCGTAATTGCTCTTGCTCAGGTGGGTGCGCACAAGCATGAGGCTGTCCACATAGGCGACGCTTCCGCGCCCGATGTTGTAACTCAGGTAGCCGTACACGCGGCGCACCTGGCGTGCCGAGTCGCTCTGGACGTCGATGGTCACCCAGCCGTCACTGCTGGTGGTGCGTATGACTTGGGCCGTGGCACCGTCGGTATAGTCCACGTTGAGGCTCGCTTTGAATTCATTGCCTCCGCGCGCCAGTTTGTAAACCAGCTGGTAGCGGTCACCAGGACGTTTTTCGGCGTCGGGCACGATGTCAAACGGGATGAATCCCCGTCGGGCACCCTGGGTGAACATGTAACTGCGGTTTCCCTGCCACAGGTCGGCAGTGTCGCCTTTGGCACCGACCTTGGCAAGTTGGGGGTACTTGCTCCCCCAGACCGGTCCTTTGTGTGGATTGTTTACAGTAATCTCGTTTTTGTCTGGAAGGTTCTTGTCGCCGTTCTTTACCAGTTTGTCATATCGCGCTTGGATTTTGTTCAGCGCCTTGTCGTGTGCCTTGACGTAATCCTCCATGTTGTGGGCATACCACACCAACGACGAGTCGTACTCTTGGATTGTGATGCCATGCTTCTTGAAGACGGATTGCTTCATGACGAGTTTGCTGGAATCGTCAGCAAACTCGGTGGGGTGGTGTTCCATATAGGCCTCGGCAATCTGCAGGTCGGCGATGAGGTCTGCCATGTGGTTAACGCTGATCACGCCGCGTGGCGTCTTGTCACACGAGGTCAATGACAGTGCAAGCAACAGTAGCAGTGATATGGACAACAAGGCATGGCGCATGGCTTACTCGATGGTCTCAGAGGGGTCGGCAGGTTGCTCGCTTTTGTCCTCTGACGATTGTTGTTCGGCGTTGTTTGCAGCCTCCTCAGCGGTATCGTCGTCATTCTCCTGGTTGTTCTTGCGGTTGGTCTCGATCGCAAGATGACGGGCATAGAACAGGCAGAGCACAAAGACGCTCACGCACAACGAGGCGTCGGCGATATTGAAGATGGGCTGGAAAAAGACGAAGTGATGACCGCCAATCCAGGGCATCCATTGAGGCCAGTACCACTCGCATAGGGGGAAATAGAGCATATCCACAACCCTGCCGTTGAGCAACGTGGAGTAGCCGCCGTCGGGCGGGAACAGTTGTGCCACATGGGGAGGTATGGGACTGTTGAAAATCACACCATAGGCGATACAGTCGATGACGTTGCCCAGGGCGCCCGCCGTAATCAGGGCGAAACAGGCGATGTACCCCTTGGGAATGTCGGTGCGCGAGCGCAGCCGCCACAGGTAGTAAATCAAAGCTCCCGAAGCGATGATACGGAACATGGTAAGCAACAGTTTGCTGCCTAACTCCATGCCGAAAGCCATGCCGTTGTTCTCGATGAACAGGAGTTTGAACCAAGAGGTCACCTCTACCTCCTCGCCATAGTAGAAGTGGGTTTTGACCCAAATCTTTACGGCTTGGTCGATGACAATAACCAGCGCGATGATGAGCGCTGCCAGTTTGCCGTTAGAAAGCTTCATGTTCCAGCTCCCCTACGTCAAGACTGTTTCTTATTTCTTGCCTCAATCTCCTTGCCCTCGATGGACAGGGTGGCGTGAGGCACCGCAAGCAGGCGCTCCTTGGGGATGAGCTTGCCTGTGATGCGGCACACACCGTAGGTCTTGTTCTCGATGCGCACCAGAGCGGCTTGGAGTTTGCGGATGAAGTCCAGCTGACGCTCGGCCTGCTGGCTTGCCATCTCCTTTTGCAGGGTAGAGGCCCCTTCCTCCATCATCTTGAAGGTGGGATTGGACTCATCAACCATGAGGTTGTCTTTCAGGCGGTTGTAGTTCTCCCTTGCCTGGTCGATTTTTGCCATGATGAGCTCTTTGAACTCTTGCAATTCCTCGTCGCTGTATCTGGCTTTTTCTTGTTTGTTGTCCATGATGGATAATCTATTGATGTTATTCTTGTTGTTGGATAATATCCGATGGATTATACTCTCTCGACATTGATGGGCAGCGTCCAGCCGTCCATGTCAAGTTCAATGGCGGTGGCGGGGTCAACGGGTGCCACGGTGATGCTGGTGGCAAGCACCTGATGGGCGATATAGTCGCCGAAGACTTTGACGGCATCATCGGTGCGCTCGTCGGGAGCGATGGTGACGGTGATCTTGTCGGTGATGTCAAAGTCCTTGCTCTTGCGCACGTTCTGGATGCGGTTCACCAGTTCGCGGGCAATACCCTCGAGACGCAACTCATCGGTCACGGTGATGTCGAGAGCCACGGTCAGATTGCCCTCGTTGGCAACGAGCCAACCGGGGATGTCCTCGCTGATGATTTCAACGTCGCAGAGTTCTACCTCGGCCTGCTGACCGTCAAGGTCAACGGTGAATTTACCGTCTTTCTCAAACTGAGCGATTTCAGCTTGCGACAGATTGGTGATCTTGGCTGCGAGCGCTTTCATCACCTTGCCGTACTTCGGGCCGAGTTTCTTGAAGTCGGGTTTCACGCGCTTCACGAGGATGCCGGCATCGTTACCCACGAGCTTGATTTCCTTGACGTTGACCTCATTGCTGATGAGGTCGGCGACAGCCTCGACATCGGCACGCTGGCGATCGTCGAGCACGGGAACCATGATGGCCTGCAGCGGCTGGCGCACCTTGAGGTTCTGCTTGCGGCGCAGCGACAGCACCATCGAGGTGATGTCCTGTGCGGCTTGCATGCGCTGCTCAAGCTGCTTGTCGATAACGTTCTCGTCGCACTTGGGGAATTGGGCGAGGTGAACCGACGTCTCGCTATGGGTGAGGTCGCGATACAGCATGTCGCTATAGAAGGGTGCAACGGGGGCCATGAGCAAGGATACCGTGATGAGGCACTGGTGCAGTGTCTGGTAAGCGGCCAGCTTGTCTTGTCCCATCTCACCGCCCCAGAAACGCTTGCGGTTCAGGCGAACATACCAGTTGCTCAGGTGGTCGCCGACAAAGGTGCTGATGGCGCGGGCTGCCTTGGTGGGCTCGTAGTCCTCCAGGTCGGCCTGTACCTCGGCGATGAGTGAGTTGAGCAGGGAAATGATCCAGCGGTCAATCTCGGGACGCTCGGCGATGGGCACTTGAGGAGCCTTGGGGTCGAAGCCGTCCACGTTGGCATACAAAGCGAAGAACGAGTAAGTGTTGTACAAGGTGCCGAAGAACTTGCGGGCCACCTCGATGACACCAGCCTCGTCAAACTTGAGGTTGTCCCAGGGCGACGAGTTGCTGATCATGTACCAGCGCAGGGGGTCGCTACCGAAGGTCTCGATGGCTTTGAACGGGTCGACGGCATTGCCCATGCGCTTACTCATCTTGGCGCCGTTCTTGTCGAGCACAAGACCGTTGCTGATGACGTTCTTGTAGGCCACGCTGTCAAACACCATCGTGGCGATGGCGTGCAGGGTGAAGAACCAACCGCGCGTCTGGTCCACGCCCTCGGCGATGAAGTCGGCGGGGAAGAAGCCGTTCTTGTCCACGGCCTCTTTGTTCTCGAACGGGTAGTGCAGCTGTGCATAGGGCATGGCACCGCTGTCAAACCACACGTCGATGAGGTCCAGTTCGCGCTTCATGGGCTTGCCAGAATCGCTCACCAGGATGATGTCGTCAACATAGGGACGGTGGATGTCAATCTTATTGTAGTTCTCCTCGCTGTAATCACCGGGGATGAAGCCTTTCTCCTTGTAAGGATTGCTTTGCATCACGCCAGCAGCTACGGCCTTCTCGATCTCGTTATAGAGTTCCTCGATGCTGCCGATGCATTTCTCCTCGCCGTCCTCGTCGCGCCAGATGGGCAACGGGGTGCCCCAGTAGCGGCTGCGGCTCAGATTCCAGTCGTTGAGGTTCTCCAGCCACTTGCCGAAACGGCCGGTACCCGTGTGCTCGGGCTTCCAGTTTATGGAGTGGTTGAGTTCTACCATGCGGTCGCGGCATGCGGTGTCGCGGATGAACCAGCTGTCCAGCGGGTAGTAGAGCACGGGCTTGTCGGTGCGCCAGCAGTGGGGATAGTTGTGGGTGTGCTTCTCCATCTTGAAGGCGGTGCC
>CADAFP010000034.1 GCA_902787185.1 uncultured Bacteroidales bacterium
CCACACTGTCTGCCAGTCGTCATTGGAACTGTGGAAAAACAAGGGTACAACAATCAGCACCGCCCAGCATAGCAGGTGCAAAATGAGATAGCGGTACTTGGATTTTGAGTTTTCGAGATCAGTTGACATGATGCAATCGATTTTTAAGTATCGCAAAGATAATCAACAATTCCCGCTACTACAAATAATATAGATAAAAACGCAAATCCAATAGACAAAATCACTCGTAGCGCAGGGCGTCGATGGGGTCGAGATTAGCCGCCTTCTTGGCGGGATACCAGCCAAAGAAGATGCCCGTCACGGTGCAGATGGCAAACGAGAGCAGCACGGTCCACGGCTCCACGGCAATGAGAATGTGAACCTCGGTGAAATTCAACATGATGTACCTCGCCAGATAGGAGATACCGCCCCCGATGAGCACGCCGATGAGTCCACCCGTGACACTGATGAGGATGGCCTCGATGAGGAACTGACTCATGATATCGACGGTGCGGGCACCCACACTCATGCGCAGGCCAATCTCGCGCGTGCGCTCGGTAACGCTCACATACATGATGTTCATGATGCCGATGCCGCCCACCAGCAGCGAGATGCCGGCGATGCACGAGAGCAACAACGTGAGGATATTCATGACCGAGTCAACCCTTGACGTGGCCTCCTCGAGTGACATAATCCTGAAGTCCTGTAAGTCGCCTTCTTTGAGTTTGTGGTTAGTGCGCAGAATTTCGGTCACGTCATCGGCAGCCAACGAGGTCATTTCCTTGGTAGTCGCCGCAGCATAGATCATGTCAAAGTAGTCCTGTGACACCATGCGCTTCATCACCGTCGTGTAGGGCATGAGCACGATATCGTCCTGGTCCTGGCCAAAGGCGGTACGCCCCTTGCTCTTGAGCACACCCACAACATTAATGGGGATATTGTTGATGCGGATGACCGTTCCGATGGGGTCAGCGTTGTTGGGGAACAGCTTATCCACAACAGTCTTTCCCAGAATGCACACCTTGGCCGAGCCCTTGACTTCGGCATCGGTGAACATGCTGCCCTGGGTGATGGAGAGTCCGTTAATCACAAGGAATTCTTTATTCACACCCTGCAACGTGCCGCTATGGTTGTTCTTACCATTGATGAACTGTCCAGAGGTGTAAACCATGGGGCAGACAGCCTTCAAGTACTTGCTTTTCTCCAGTATGCTTTCATAGTCGGCCTTGGTAAGCGTTTGGCTATACTCAGGGAGCCAATTACCTTCAACTTCTTCATAGTCAGGGCCCGGCATAATCGTGAACGTGCCAGGGTCCAAGTCCTCAATCTCTTGCATGATGGTCGCCTTGGAGCCGGTTCCCAACGCGAGCATGATGATGACCGACGACACACCGATGATGATGCCCAGCATGGTGAGAAAACTGCGCATCTTATTGGCTCCGATAGCCTTAAAGGCGATTTTAAATAGATTGGTAATATTCATCGTCTTTAACTGTTTTAGTTATTTAGTCCCTACTCCCTATAGCATCTATAGCATCTATAGCATCTATAGCTTCTATAGCAATCAACTCCTAACTCCTAACTTCTCATTCCTAACTTAAAACTCACTCTTCCTCGACGGGAAGAGATGCCAGCTTGGTCGCGGCATCAAGGATGTTGTCGTTCAAGCGGTCCTCGCGCAACTTGCCGTCACTCAGGGTGATGGTGCGGGTGGAGTATTGGGCAATCTCGGGATTGTGCGTCACAAAGATGATGGTGCGCCCCTCGGCATGCAACTGCTGGAACAGCACCAGGATTTCAAACGACGTGCGGGTATCCAGGTTACCCGTCGCCTCGTCGGCAAGGATGACGGCAGGGTCGTTGACCAGGGCGCGGGCGATAGCCACACGCTGCATCTGTCCGCCCGACATCTGGTTGCTCTTGTGGTTCAGGCGGTCGCCCAGGCCCACGCGCTGCAGGGCTGTAACGGCACGCTCGCGACGCTCGCGGGCACCCACCGCGCTGTTGTACATCAGCGGCAGTTCCACGTTCTCGACCGCCGTGGTCTTTGCCAGCAGGTTGTAACTCTGGAACACAAAACCGATTTTACGGTTCCTGAGCACCGCACGCTGCGTCTTGCTCATGGTGCGCACCGGCGTGCCGTCCAGGCGGTACTCGCCGCTGGTGGGCGTGTCCAGACAACCCAGGATGTTGAGCAGGGTCGATTTGCCCGAGCCCGAGGTGCCCATGATGGTGACGAATTCGCCCTCATGGATAGTGAAGGAGACCCCGCGCAAAGCATGCACCGTCTCCTCGCCCACGACGAAGTCGCGCCTGATGCCATCAAGTTCTATGACTGGTTTCTGTGCCATAATCACTTCTTCTTATCTTTTTTGTCCTTCTTGTCAGCATCCTTTTTGCCAGGCGTGGTAGTAGAGCCAATCTCAAATGACTGGATAACTGTCGTGCCCTCTTCCATGCCGCTGATGATCTCGGTGCGGATGCCGTCGGTAACGCCGACTTCCACCTTGTGGGCGGTGAGGACGTTGCCCTGCAGCGTCCACAGCTTGTGCTCGGCAGAGGTGTCCTTGATGACATATTTTCCCTTAAAGATGTCGGGCTCAGGGGTGAAACGCAAGGCTCCCGCTGGCACGCTCTTGACACCGCTGCGTTCCAGCGTGTAGATGGTGATATTGGCAGTCAGGCCCGGCATGAGCTTGAGGTCGGCATTGGGGGCGCTGATGACCACCTCATAGGTCACCACGTTATTGGTGTTGACAGGATTCTGGCGCACCTGCTTGACGGTGCCCGAGAACACGTCATCGGGATAGGCATCGACGGTGAACGTAACGCGCTGGCCCTCATGCACCTCGCCGATGTCGGCCTCATCGACCTTGGCGATGCACTGCATATCGGTCAGGTCCTTGGCGATGCGGCAGATGGATGGGGTGCTGAAGGACGCTGCCACGGTCTGACCTTCCTCAACCGACTTGCCGATGACCACGCCATCGATAGGCGAATAGACCGTGGTATAACCCACGTCGGTCTTGGCGCGGGCGACATCCTGCTGGGCCATCCTGACGCTCTCCTGAGCCTTGCGGTAGTTCTCCAGTGCCACGTCATACTCTGCCAGGCTCACGAGGTCCTTCTGTTTCAACTCGGCATAGCGGGCGTAATTCTTCTTCTGGTAATCGAGTTCAATCTGGGCCGAGCGCAACTGGGCCTGAGCCGACGAGAGGACGCTCAGTTGGTTGGTACGGTCCAGCTCGGCGATAATCTGACCGCGCTTGACGATGCTGTTATAGTCCACATACAGCCGCTTGACGATACCCGACACCTGCGTACCCACATCAACGGTCTTGACCGGCTCGATGGTGCCCGTTGCGGTGATATTGGTGGCGATGTCACCAGGCTCCACTTGGGTGGTCTGGAACGTGATTTGTTCGTTGCCACCTTTCTTGGTCGCAATGGCGATAATCCCGGCGACCAACAGCAGGCCAACCAGCGCCAAGATAATTTTCTTTCTCTTTTTCATATTCTTAGTTTTTTAGTTGTAAGTTCTTTAGTTGTAAGTACGATTACTATCGCCTTTTGGCATTCAACTGTTAACTATTAATTATGTCACTGTTAACTATTAACTGTTAACTATTAACTGTTAACTCCTAAAGCTCAATTCCCTCCCCATTATAGTACTTGAGCATCGCCATGTTAAGCAACGCCTCATACTTGGCTTGCAGCATACGATGGATGGCGCTGTTCAGGTTCGTCTTGTCCTGGGTGAGTTCCACGATGTTCTTCAGGCCCAGGCGAAACTGCTCACTGGTCAGGTTATAGCTCTCGCGGCAGTAGTCCACATTCTCTTTGGCAGCAAGGTAGCGCTGCTGGTTGTTATGGGCCTGCAGCCAGTAGTTCTCGATGGTCTTCCACAGGTTTTTCTGTGTCTCTACCATGTCCAGATAGGTGTTCTCACGCTCCAGCTGGGCCCGGGCCACGGCATTCTTGGTCTTGCCGCCATTCCAGATGGGAAGCGTCATCGACACACCGATGCCGTTGCTCCACTGGTTCTTCAACTGGGTGAACATGTTCCCGTTACCCGACGAGTTGGTGGTGCCGATGCCTGCACTGGCGTTAATCACGGGTTTGTTGCCCGCCTTGGCGATTGCCTCGTCGATATAGGTCTTGTCCATCGCCAGTTGCTGCGCTTTGAGCTCGGGACGCGAAGCGACGGCATTCTGGAAAACAGCCTGCTTGTTGGGCAACTCGGCGAGCACGTTGTCCGAGAGCTTCGGGTCGGCGAGCACAAGATTCTCGTCGCCGTCGAGTTCCATGAGCTGCTTGAGTTGCAGGCGGTAGCCGTCAAGGGCGGTCTCGTCGGCGACTCTCTGGTACTTGTCCTGAGCCAACTGTGACTCAAACTGCGACACATCGGCCTTGTTGAGCAGGCCAGCCTGCTTGCGGGCACGCGCCTGTTCCAGCTGTTTCTCGGCCAGTGCGATGAGTTCGTCGTCATGTTTCACGGCATCCTGCGAGTACAGTATCTGGATATACAGCCGTGTAATCTGCTCCTCGATGGTCAATTCGCTCGCCAGCACCTGCAGCTCGGCAATCTGGGAATTAATCTCGGCCAGGCGGATGTTGTTCTTGGTCTGTCCGCCATTATACAGGTTCATCGATGCCCCCAGGTTATAGTTGCCGCTGTAGCTGTTCTTGTTGCTGAACGAGACGACCTCTGAGCCGATGACACCGCTGTAGCTCTCCTGGAACGGGCGGTTGCTCACATATTGGCTTGTCGAGAAATCCACCGTCGGCAGTCGGTTCGTCTTGGCATCCTGGATGGCAACCTGCGAGGAACGAACAGCGACCTTGTTGCGTTGCACGGTGATACTCTGCTGCTTGGCCCAACTGATGCAGTCCTGCAAGGTCCAGGCGTAAGGCGTTTCCTGATACACGGTTGTGCTGTCCTGAGCGCTGGTGGTTCCCGCCATCATCAGGCATCCCGCCAATATGATATAACTTATTGATTTCATGATGACTTTCATGTTTAATAAGACATTGTTTTTATTTTGTTTGCTCTTTAGACGCAAAGGTCGCTAAAAAAACTACACGATTCCTCCCAAAAAATGATAATAATGTGACAACATCATCAGGAAACGGGAATCAATTGACCGTTTTTCACCCATTAGACGAACCACCCACCACCAAAAGTTGCACTTCCCCACCCCTTTATCCACTTTAATCAAAAAAAATACTGCTCCGTAACCCCTAAAAAAATCGAGTTACGGAGCAGTAAAATGAGTTAATCTTTACCCTAAACGGGGGTTACTTGATTTCCTTTACCAGATAAATCATGGTGGGGAAGTGGTCACTGTAACCGTTCACAAACACACCTCCCGAATAGGTGCGCAGGGGGTAGCCCTGGCGGTCACCCTCGTCGCCGCGCAAGAACTTGCGGTTCAGCACCTCGGCACGTGAGAAGGTCAAGGTGGGCTTGTCCTTGCCCTCGTAGTTGCGCAGGAAGTAATTGCTGAAAATAATCTGGTCAAACAGGTTCCAATTGCCCTTGTAACCCAGCGTGCCGATGCCCCTGTTGAGCATATTCCACCAGGGATTGAAGCACGAGCCCGGCTCGGTGCAGTCCTTGATTTCCTTCTTGGCTCCCAAGGCTTCGCTGCAACTCTTGTTCTGCGGGTCATCGTTCAAGTCGCCCATGAAGATGATACCCTGGTTGGGGTCATCACGCAGCAGCGAGTCGATGGTGGCGCGCGCCATGCGGCCGCAAGCCTCACGCAGGTAGCTCGACTGTTCCTCACCACCCAGGCGTGAAGGCCAGTGGTTGATCATCAGCGACACTTTCTCGCCAGCCAGCATGCCAGTGACGGTGAGTTGTTCACGGGTGAGCTTGGGCTCGTCCGATTCCAGATAATTGTTGATGTTCTGAGTCGTGACATTCAACACCTTAAAGAAACGGGGGTTATAGAGGAACGCCACATCAATACCACGCGGGTCAGGACTGTCGTGATGCACAATGCGGTAACGGCGGTCCTTGATCTCGGGCTGACGTACGAGGTCCTCGAGCACGGTGATATTCTCAATCTCACTCACGCCGATAATCACAGGACCATCGGCAGGCGAACCCTTGACTTCCATCTGGCTGATAGCATAGGCCATGTTGTGCTGTTTCTG
This sequence comes from uncultured Bacteroidales bacterium, assembly GCA_902787185.1. Taxonomy (GTDB): domain Bacteria; phylum Bacteroidota; class Bacteroidia; order Bacteroidales; family Muribaculaceae; genus Sodaliphilus. The sequence continues at coordinate 6,142 of CADAFP010000034.1, forward strand.
CCAGTATTTGGTGCCGTTCCACTGGCGGGCACCATTAGGCGAAAACTCGAAGTCACGCTTACCATTGTTGTTGATGGTATCGAACAGGTTCTCGAGGTTATAGAACATCACGCCATACATCGTGTAACGACGTTCCGGCTGGTTCAGGACGCTGTCTGTCGCCTCTTGTTCTTGGCCCCAGGCCAGCGCCGGCAGCAATGCCACCAGCGCCAGGGCCATCAATAATGCTTTCTTCATCATAATCTTTACAGTTGTCAGTATTCAGTCGGCCGTAGCCTTCCATATCTAATAACTATTCTGTCAACCATTAACTGTTAACTGTTCACTGTTCACTGTTAACTATTCACTGTTAACTGTTAACTCATTACTGGTCCCACTCAAGATCCCAGATCGAGAGGCGGTCTTTCTCTGAAGCGGCGGCCGACGGGCTCAGGTTGGTAATCTCAATGGTGAAGTCTCCATTTACCGTCAGAGCCTCCTCAAAGTCAAAGACGGTATATTTGCTAACATCCTGCTGAGAAATATCCCAACTCTTGACCACATTGCCATTCTGCTTCACATCCACACGGAAGTGGATCACCTTGCCCGAGAAGGCGTAGCCATACTTGAAGCGAAGCTTGTTCATGCCGTCATGAAGCACGGGCGACACAATCTTGCCCACGCTGCTGGTGTTACCGTTCAGCGTCGGTGCGATGGCACCCTTGGTGATGAACTTGAACTCGGGGTTGTTATCCACATCCGAGCCCTTGAGCAGCATGCAGTTGGTGGCAGTCCAGCCCTTCTTGGAGGTGAAGTTGCCCCACTCGCCCAGATTGCCAGGCATCGTCTCAAAGTCGGCGTGAGTTGCGGGAGGAGTAGGTTCGCCCTTACCGAAGGTCACACCGTTGATGCACCAGGTGGTGAAGTTGCTGCCTGCGGGAGCCTTGAAGCAGAAGCCGACGTAGTAAGCGCCATCGGCCCAATCGCTCAAGTCGATATCTCCTGATGAAGTCCAGGCACTATAGGTGCCACTGGTGGGCTTAGAGGGCAGGATGGGATTCAGTTTCTCCTTTACGGTAGCTGTCGTGGGATCCTTGGAGTCAAGCAGGTAAACCTCAATGACATCATTACCCACATTATTCACCTCCGACATGAAGTTGAAGACTTTGCTCCTGGCGTTCTTGATGTCCAACAAGGGAGTGATCAGCCACGACTCGACAGGTTCAGTAACGGTCTCGTTGTTGATCCTGAATTGAGCGCAGAAGGTAGTGGGTGCGGCAGCAGGATAAGCATAGGTGCCCCACGGGTGACCACCACTCACGGCAATATTGGTCCACGTGCTGGGAATACCATTCCTGAAGCCCTCTTCCATCTCGGTGATGGGGATGTTGAGCACATACAAATTCATAGTGCCTTCGTTGCCCGAGAGGCCGACAGCGCCCATATAGGATGCTGATTGTCCTTTAACCTTAACAAAGGTCTTATAAATCTTGGGATTGTCATGCATATTGGCTTCCGCACGGAAAGGTGAGCCCTGAGGCAGCGGAACAATCATGCACTTGGTGTAGTCCTTACACTCAGGATCGTCGGCAAGGACAAGCGTGGTGTTGAGCGTCGAGGGACTGCTCCATTCAATGTCGTCGTTGCTGGTAACGGTCGTTACTTCGGGACCTACAGCACCCACTACATAACCGCCATACCAGAAAGTAAGGCCTTTATCCACCTCGGCGAGCGCCTGAGCGATGGTGTGGGGATTGCCCCTCGTGCCACCCATGGTGCTGGTAATCACGTCGCTGGCCATACGCAGGATGATGTGGAAGCCCTTGCTGGAAGTGTAGCTGAGCTCACCCACTACGTCAACCTTGCCCTCGGGCAGCAAATCGGCTCGGAACGAGGCATAGTTGCTGTTATACACTGAGATAGAATTGCCTTCCTCGTCAACAATCAAGCGGTCGGTGCTCTCGTCGGCAAGTGAGAAGGGTTCTCCAGCGTTAGAAAACTTAACGCTATTGATGCGCACCAGACGGCTCATGTATTTCAGCAGAACGTCGCGGCTGGTGGCATCCTTGATCTCACTCAACTCGATGAGCGTCGTGTCCACCTTGGAAACATCGGGGAAACCGTTGAGTTCCACCATGTTCTCCCAGAATTCATAGGACATACGGTTAGATTCCCATGCATTACCTTCGGGCCAGTAATAAGGCACACCCAAGCACAGCAAGCCGTTGAACTTACCGATGAACAGGTCCTTCATGGGCAATACGACCTCCTGTCCCAAGCGATACTTGTTGTACAGGCTGCTCTGGTCAATCGAGATGGTCAGTCCGGCAGTGCCGTCACTGATGTAGATTTGCTTATACACATTGCCAGCCTCGTCGCTACTGGTGATCCAGCCGTGGATGACCTCATCCTCCTTGACGGTGTCAATGTAGTTCTTAGCATCTTGCCAGTGTTTGGCCTTGAATTCAGCGATGGTCATGTTGGCCGTGCGTGATGCCTGAGGAACCACCATGGGCGGTTGGTCAAACTCATCGTTACATGCTGCGGTAAACACCAACAGGAGCATCAGACTGAGATAATAATTAAAACGTTTCATAATGTCGATGTATTGTTTGTTTTATTAATATCTGATTGGTTTGTCGCGTTGTTTTAGACTAGAAGCGCAGGCCCAAGTTTAAGAACATCTTGAAGCCCTGAGCATAGTAGTACTTGTTGGGGAACTTGTTGGCCGTGTTGGTGATATCCTTGGTATCGGTACGGCCCTGTTGGTATCCACCGGTCTGGATGTTCCTGTTGTCGAGGATGTTGTTCAGGTTCAGGTTGATGTTGAACGATGCCGTGCGGTTGATGTAAATCACATGGCCGATGCTGGCATTGATGACCAGCGCCTCGTTGAGCTTCTCCTGAGCGCTCAGGTCCCTGATCAGGGCCTTCAGCTCGTCCTCGTTATTTGCTTTAAAGAACAGGTCAGACATGGTCTCGTGGCGCGTGGGAGCCATGCTCACGTAGGAGCGGTTCATCCAGGCGCCATTGAGTTCAACGAACCACATGTGGGGACCGGCCCAGTTAAAGGCCAGCGAATAGCACTCTTGAGGTGTTCCGGCGACATAGAAGTTCTTGAGGTAAACCTGACGCGTCACATCGGGTTGTGAACCGTTTTCAAGACTGCGCACACCATAGGGGTTGTTCTTGTACTGATAGCGGGCGATATTGGCGGCACCGCTCACGGTCAACGAGGAAGACAGCTTGTAGCTCAAGCCCACCTCAACGCCCTTGTACTGCTTGTTGACACCGGTGAGCGCGTAGTTCATAAAGGTGCTGTAAATATCGTCATAGAATGCCGTGCGCTCGGTATTGTCACGCTGGTCGGTAAAGAAGGCGGTGACAACGCTCTTGAAGTTACGGTAGTTCATCGAATAGCTCACGTCGGCCGAGAAGATCTTCTCCACCTTGAGATCAATCACGTCGTCCTTGATGCGCGATGAGATGTATGCATCATAGGGGCGAGGTGCCTCGGTGCCGTAGAAGGCATGGGCCGTGAAGTGGTTGCGGCCGTCAAGCTTGAAGGTGATACCGCCCTTGGCGCCATAGGTCAAGAAAGTGTGCTTTTCACCCTTGCCATAGGAATTCTCGGGTGAACGGCCATTGCGCATATTACCGTCGCGCTGGAACTCGAAATAATTACCCTTGACACTGGCAAACATCTCCCACTTGGGCAGGTTGAGCACCCACTGGTGCCACAGCTCGGCCTTGAAGGTCAACAGGTCGTAGTCATAGCCGAAACGGTCACCCTTCATCACCTTGCGGTTGGGGTTATCCATATCATTCTGAGCCATGTCTTTATTGTCGGGGAAGTCCCTCTCACTGAACACGTCCACGTCAAGCCAATAGCGGCCACCCATTAGATCCTTGACAGTCTTGTAGTAGGACGAGACGGTATAATTGGCGTTAACGCCCGTCTGCATCGACAAACGGTGCGAGAAACGCTTGTTCAGCGTCGACGCCAGCGTGAAGCTCGACTGGTTGCTGTGACGGTTCTCGAGAATGTAGGTCGAACCTCTCTCCACACCGGTCTGGTCAGCCAGATAGTTGTTCATGTAGTTGATGTTGTACAGATCATCCCACAGAATCTGAGTCATCGGTGCCTCGGTGGACCACAGCTCGGTATAGAGCGCCTTGGTGGACTCGTCGGTGAAGTAGGACGGCAGGTTGCGGTAGTAGTCCGGACGGGGGTCGGCAGCAGCCGAGATGCGGTTCAGGGCGGCCTTGGCGTAGAACGACTTGTGATAGGCCAGACCCGTATTGAGCGAGATGCCGTCACCGGGCTTCCATAACCAGTTCAGGATGGCGGTGGGGTCAAACGACTCAACCACCTTGGAGTTGCGTTTCTTGCCAGCCTGCCAGCCCCAGTCGGGATTGTACATGGTATTGCCGGTCAAGCGGGCGGCCTCCTCAAAGATGGCCGAGTTGGCGGCACGCTTGGTGGGAGCGCCGAAGGTGGTCAGCGACAACGAGTGCTGAGGGCTGAAGACCTTCGCTACCGAGAGGAAGTAGCCCCAGCTGTTGTAGAACGAACCGGGATAAACGCCCTCCTCGGCATAGCGGCCCACGGCCGAAACTGTCATTGCCCAGCCGTGCTTGTTCAAGCCCGTGCTGTGGGTGACCATGCCACGCCAGCGGTAGTTACCGTTGGTGTAGGCCAGACTCAAGCGGGTGCCAGGGGCATAGTCAGCAGCAAAGGTCTTGATGTTGGTAGCGCCACCAATGCCGCCAAAACCGTAGGCATTTTCCTCCAGACCCAAGCCGACGGTCTTGTTCTTGAACGCTTGGTTCAAGCCACCGGTCATCGAGTAATTGAACGCGAAGCGGACTCCATCGTTGAAGGGGATGCCGTTGATGTAGGTCTCAGTCTTCTGGTTCTCGTAACCGCGAATGCGGAAACGGGCAGTACTGAAGTTGTAGCTCGAAGCCTGATAGAAGGGATTGTCGGTAGCGCCGCTCAACAGGGCCACTTCCTGCGTATTTCCCTCCTCATCCTCAAGCTGGGACTCGGTAAGCGCCAGTTCTGCCATCGAACTGCGGTACTCCAGCGCCTCGGCCGATTCAAACGAGACTGGCTCGATTTGAATCGTACCCATCTTCTCGACCACTCCACTGACAATGGTGACCGCTGTCTCCCAGTCCTTGTAGCCATAGGCGAGGACGAGCAACTGGTCGGGGCCAGGATAGGCATCGTCGATGATGAACGCACCATCAGAGTCTGTCGTGGCCGCATTGCCTTGATTGTCGAGCATCACAGTCGCACCCACTACAGGTTGACCGCTCTTAGCGTCAATCACCACGCCTTGCACACCCGTCAGCTGCGCCAGCATCGGAAGGGTGGCAAAGAGTGCTAATAGCAAAAACAGTTTAAGTCTCATAAATCACTAAATATATTAAAGTTATTGATTGTCCCCAATAGGTGAATATCGATTTCAAGAATTAAGTTAATTTAATAAAATTTCTGCCACTTTGCAATTTCTTGCATCAAAAATTTTCCAAAATTACACCTAATTTTCGACACATCAAAGAAAAACAACGCTTTTTCAACTACCAACGTCGGGTAGCCTGCTCCTATCACTTGTTGCGGTCTTTCTTCCAATAGTCGTTATACATCTTGATGCCAAACACAATGGCACTCGACACGGTCGTGATGACATTGGTGATGAACAGGGGCCAGTTCTTGAGCATCAGGCCCTGGATGGCAAAGAAGATGCCGCCCAAGCCCATCATCAGGAACGTGGGCAAGGCGATGCCATCGGTGTCATGGGTGCGGATGGTGTAAATCGCCTGGGGCATGTAGCCCAGTATCAGGCAAATCGACGCGGTGTAACCGATGATGTCGGTCAGATTGTTGGTAATGAAATCCATCATAATCGTGAAGTATTAAAAAAGTGGGGCCGTAACAGCCCCACATGTTAATATTATCATTTCAGTCCGCACTCGCGCATCAGTTCTTCGACTGCGGCCTTCAGCTGCAAGTCTTCGCCGAGCGTGACGGTTTCGGGATTATTGGCAATCTTGATGTCGGGTTCAAGCTGCGTGTTCTCGAGGTAGTTGCCCTCGGGCAGCAGGTAACCGATGATGGGAACACCAAAGATGAGCGACGAGTCTTGCAGGCGCTCCCACGACACACTCGACATCGTGCCGGGAACGGGCATACCCACAAGCTTGCCTAACTTGTCATGGCTGTAAACCCAGGGCGTGCCGTGGGCGTTACTGTAGTTGGCCTCGCATTGCAGCATGATGCTGGGCTTGTTCCAGCGGCGGCTGGGCATGTCACACGCCTCGCGGCCGCGCACCACCTGGGTGAAGTACTTCTTGCCGCTGAAGAGGATCTCGATGTCCTCATGCAGGCGGCCACCGCCGTTGAAGCGGGTGTCGATGACGATACCGTCACGCTTGTTGTATTTGCCCAGCACATCGCTGTAGATGTCGCGGTAGCTGGCGTCGTTCATCGACTCCAGGTGGACGTAGCCCAGGCGACCGCCCGACAGGCTGTCAACGATATGGGCGTTGCGCTTCACCCAACGCTTATACATCAGGTCGGTCAGGGCGCCCTTGGAAATCGGCTTCACAACCTCTTCCCAGCGCTTGCCGGTCTTGGGATCAAACAGCGAGAGCAGGGTCTTCTTGCCGGCCTGCCCGTTGAGCAGTTCGGTATAGTCGTTCTCCAGGTCGATGGTGGTGCCGTTGATTTTCTCCAGGATAGTGCCAGGCTTGATTTTGCTCTTGGCCTTGGCAAGGGGACCGCCTGCGATGACCTCGTCAACTTTGAGGCCCTCACCGGTGTAGTTCCAGTCATAGATGAGGCCCAGGTCCGAGGTGGCCTCGCCGCTGTTGGGATAGTAGCGGCCGCCGGTGTGTGAGGCGTTCAGCTCACCCAGCAACTCGCTCAGCAGGTTGGCGAAGTCGTAGTTGTTGTTGATGTGAGGCAAGAACTTGCGGTAGGTCTCCACGTTGGCCTTCCAGTCACAACCGTGATAGGTGAGGTTGTAGAAACGCTTCTCAATCTGCTTGTCAACATGGTTGAACATATACTCGCGCTCGGCAAACAGGTCCATCTTCATGTCGGCCTTGTAGTCGATGCCCGTGAGCTTGTCACCAGCAACGGTGAGCTTCTGCATCTTGTTGGCACCCAGCACAAACAGCGTCTTGCCGTCCTTGCTGGCCTGGATGTCGGCAGCACCGCTGCCCAGCTTGTTCAACAGCTTGGTCTCATGCTTGCGCAGGTCCATCTTCCACAGGTCATAGCCTTTCTCAAAGGCCGACAAGTAGTAGAGCGACTCGCCGTCAGGGGTGATCATGCAGCCAGCGATGCTGCTCGAGTTGGGCGTCACGCGCACAATGCGGTCCTCGATGCCTGCGAGTTCAACGTTGATGTCCTTGCTGGCGGGCTTGGCCTCGGCCTTTTTATCGGCGGCTTTACCTTTTTTCTTGCTGTTCTTGGCCTCCTCGGCTTTCTTCTCCTCGGCTTTCTTGGCCTCCTTCTCGGCCTCGGTCAGCAGCTCGAAGTCCTCCTTGTTGAGGTTGTAGCGGTCCAGTGCCTCCTGATTGACAAAGGCCAGGAACACGTCGTCCTGCGAACCCCACGAGGCGTGGCTGCGCATACCGTAACGGTTGCTGCGGAACATGATGGCATTACCCTCCATCACCCAGCGGGGGCCCTCACTGAAGTAGGCGCTACCGGTGATGTTGGTGATGGGGCCACCGTTGGCCGACACGATACCGATGTCGGTATAGGGGTCACGCTGGTTGGCGATATACTCGAGAGCAAACCATTTGCTGTCGGGTGACCAGCTGTAGTTGAATTCGCCGTTGGTCTCATACCAGGTCGAGCCATCGGTGACCTGGGTAACCTTGTTGCTCTTGAGGTCAAGCACCTTGAGGTAGAAGCGGTCTTCGATAAAGGCGAGCTTCTTGCCGTCGGGCGACAGGCAGGGGCAAGTGCGCTCTACCGTGGACGAGGGCAGCAGGATTTCTTCCTTGATAAGGGTGGCGTTGGCAAAGTTGGGGTCATCCTTGCGCTCGATGGTGGCGAGCACAAGTTCCCAGTTGCCGTTGCGCTCGGTGGCATAGGCCAGCGTGCGGTTGTCGGCGCCCCACGATACCCAGTTCTCGGCCTCGGGGGTGTCGGTGATGCGCTTGGTGGTGCTGTACTCCACCGAGGTCACAAAGACCTCGCCGCGAACGATAAAGGCCACCATCTTGCCGTCGGGCGACACAGCGGCATCGGTTGCGCCGCGGGTGTGCGACATGCGCTGAATCTGGTCGCTGTCATCGTGCCACAGGCTGATGTCCACCTTGCGGGGCTGACCGCCCTGGCGCATGGTGTAGAGTTCGCCATCCTGGGTGAAGCACAGCGTGCCATTATTATCGATAGAGAGGAAACGCACGGGATTGACGGTGAAACTGGTCACCGCCTTGAGCTGGCTGGGACGGTCGATGGGCATCGAATAGACGTTCATCGAGCCGCCGTTGCGCTCGCTCAGGAAATAAACGGTCTTGCCGTCGGGGCTGAGGACGGGGTTCAGGTCCTCGCCGCCGATGTCGGTCAGGTTGGTATGTTTGCCTGTCTTGGCGTCATAGCACCAGATGTCGCGCGTGATGGACGAGGTGTGATGCTTGCGGTAGTCATCCTCACCGCCCTTGCGGTCCTGATAGACGAAATAGTCGCCTGTCTTGTTCCACGTGATGTACTCGGCAGGTGTGCCCAGCTCGCGGGTGGAACGTCCACCCTCCACGGGCACCTTATACACCTCGGTCAGGCGGCCGCTGGGAAACAGCATGCTGCTTGCGGCGTCCTGGATGGCGGCACTGTAGTAGATGTACTTGCCGTCGGGGCTGAAGGTCCACGGGGTCTCACTTGCGCTGTTACGCGTCAGCTGCTTGGGTTGGCCTCCGGTTGCGGGCATCACAAAGATGTCGAAGTTGCCCTTGCGGTCGCTGGCAAAAGCGAGTGTCGTGCCGTCAGGCGACCACACGGGTTGGGTTTCATAACTCGACTGTGAGGTCAACTGCACAGCCTGGCCACCGCCGGAGGGAACCACATAGATGTCACCCTTGTAACAGAACGCGATTTTGTTGCCGTCGGGCGAAATGCGGGCAAAGCGCATCCACAACGGCGTGTCGGCCATTGCCGTCATCACCGTCAGCGCGGTGAGGAAAAACAGGATTCTTTTCATCATGATTGTACTCTATTTTAGGTTTTATCCTGCAAATTTACTAAAATTTCCGGCACGCAGTCCATTTCTCACACAATAAATCTATAAAAATGTCCAACTTTATAAACGATATCAGCCGCTGTCATCGATTTCTCAGACAGCGGCTGACATGATTATTGCTTCGGCTGATGCCGACTAAGGCATGGGATTATTCACCTGGGCCTATTCACCAAGATCGAAGTCGTACCACGGTTTTTTAGGTTCATTGTTTATATTATCCATATCGAGGCCTAATAGCGTATTCATGAACTCCATGGCAACCGTGGGGTCATCGCTGACCTTCGCCCCCTGTTCCTTCATCCAATCAGTGTATTTGACCACAAAATTGACCATTTGTGATTTGTCTTTTTCGCCAGCGTTGTCTACACTTTCGAGTTTGCGATAGGCCTCGTTGGCATAGCACTTGGCGGCAAAATCAAGGTCCTCGAGGGTCAAATTGCCGTAAGCGCTATTCAGCAAGATAGTGGGCACGTTAGTGGTCATCCATTCTTTTTGGAACCTTTTGTATTCTTGTTGCTCATAGGTAGAGTCGGAGACTTCGTTCATCCTCTCCATCATCCCAGCCATCACATTCTTTCCGAAATCCGATTCCATCAACACTTCATTGAATCTGGCGGCATAGGCGGCATCGATATCAGCATTGGGAGTAACAGCCTGAAGAACCATTTCTGGAGCTTTATCATCGTCTATCACTTCGTCCTCATCTGGGTCACCATACATCGACATCATTGACATCATAAGATTGGTGAGGAAGTCGGTCATCCACTCCTGCTGGTGGACAAGATAGTTTTTTCCCTCGGTCATGCTGAACATCGATGTCACTTCTTTGATTTCGGCCTCGCTCATGTTGCGCTCCATCAACACGTTCATGAACGAATCTGTAATGTCATCCTCAAACCGTTCATCAAGATATCGTTTCGTCAACTGGTCAACGTCCACCTGATCGTCCCCCACAAACAGTTTGCTCACAGTCGGGATGATCGACCTGGACTTTTCATATGAGTCCATCACTGTCAAGTAATCTTTCACGGCCTGGCGGTAACTGTCCTGGGCATAGCCGCTGGCGGCGACCAGCATCACCAGCAGGGCAATGAGTAATCTCGTTTTTTTCATAATCAACGTTTTTTATTAGGTTTATATTGATATTTTGCATTCCTATTAGTATCCGCAAAGTTAAATAAGATTATTGGGTTTCACAAATAATGAACATATTTTCAACTCATCATTATATAAATAATATTAATTTACACCCTTTCAGTTTGCATCACCAAAAAATGTTCCTAACTTTGCAAGTTAGTTGTTTCCTTTAGACAGACAAATGGAAAGAGACACCCAAAATAGGGTAACGTATATCATTTATTGTGTGAGTGCTTTTGCCAACAGATATGGCTTAAGCAATAAGCAAGCCTATGCCTACCTGAACCGCTTCAAGGGCTTACATTTCCTTGATGAGTGCTATGAAGCAGAGCATCAGTTGTCAATTAGTGATGCTATTGAAGATTTATCAGTCATTTGTCATCGCAATGGAGGGGCGCTGATATGATAAAAAAGCTTTACCACGGCTCAAATGTCGCTATTCAGACCATTGACTTATCTAAAAGTTTTATCGATAAGGATTTCGGGAAAGGATTTTATCTTACAGATATTGAAGATCAAGCGATGGCCATGGCACAGAGGAGGGTGCGCATTATGGGCACAGGCAAACCCATTGTTACTGTTTTTGAGTTCGATGACGATTGTTTGTTGAGAAGTGACTTGAACATTAAGATCTTTCCTGATGAGGTAAGCGCTGAATGGGCCGAGTTTGTCAACGCCAACCGCAATGCCTCGCAAACGGGTTTTACTCATCCGTTTGACATTGTTATTGGCCCAGTTGCTAATGATGGCGTTGCCTTTCAGCTTGAAAGATATAATGAAGGTGTGATAGATATTGAGACATTGGCTCGAGAACTTGCATATCGCAAGTTAAACCGTCAATATTTCTTTGGAACTGACCGAGCGGTTGCATTATTGAAATGATAAAGAACAACGAAATAAAGTTTTTGATCGATACACTCACCAAGAACTTGGTTATAAGGGTGATAAAAGACTTCGGGCTCTCGGTTAAGGAGGGGCTGGACGCAGTCTATAATTCTCAACTCTATGACAGAATATTAGACCTCGACACTGGACTTTATTATCAAAGTGCTGGATACAACTACCAATTGCTGCACAAAGAATTGGTCGAGGGTAAATTTGCATAAACTATCTAAATAGAATAATGACAATGACTAAAAGGTTTTTAATAGCGTTTTTCGCTGTGTGCATGGTGGCTCTGAGTACCGTGGCCGACGACAAGCAGGCCGAGGCGACGTTTGCGACCTTGACTCATGACTTCGGCACCATACAGGAGGCTAAAGGACCCGTGTCGTGCACCTTTGAGTTCACCAACACGGGCGACAAGCCGCTGCTCATCATCGACGCGGCGGCATCGTGCGGCTGCACGCGTCCCGAATTTCCCTCCAAGCCCATCAAGCCGGGCAAGAAGGGCAAAATCAAGGTGACTTTCAGCCCCATCGGCCGCGCCGGCGCCTTCAAGAAGAGCGTCAAAGTCAAGACAAACGGCAAGGATCGCACCATCACACTGCGCATCGAGGGTACCATTATCCCCAAGAAAAAGTGAGACGTGTCCTGACCACTATACTGCTGCTCACAGCGTTGATGGCCACCGCACAGCCACAAGCGACGTGGCTGGAACGCAAGCATGACTTTGGCGTTATCCTCGAGGAAAACGGCAAGGCCCGATGCGCCATACCGCTGGTGAATACCGGCGACGAGCCGCTGCTCATCGTCAAGGCGCAGGCAGGTTGCGGCTGCACGGGCATCAGCTACCCCGAAACACCCATCCAGCCAGGCGACACGGCCCTGGTGAGCATCAGCTATAACCCGTCGGGGCGACCTGGCGAGTTCAGCAAGGAAGTGATCATCCACACCAACACCATCCCGCGCCGCACTACCCTAGAAATCGTCGGCAACGTGATTCCCACTGCCGAGACACTCGACAAGCAGTATCCCCTGAGCGCGGGTGCCCTGCGCATCAGCCAGCCATACATCCCCTTCGGGGAGTTGGTCAAGGGAACCAATAAGGTACAATACCTAAGCGCCTACAACGCTTCGACCGACACGCTCATCGTGTCGGTGACAGGCACCAAACCCCACCTGCACCCTGCCATGGTGCCCGACACAGTGCCTCCAGCCCGCGTGACAGCCCTCACGGTACATTACCTGAGCGCACACGCACCTCTGTGGGGCATCAACACCGACACGCTCACGCTGTCCTGTAAGGGACTGCACGAGGACGCTCACGGCCTGTCTGGAACAGCAACCGTCCAAGTGATAGCACAGGTGCTGGAAAACTTCGACCACCTGACCGGTAAGGAGTTGGAAAACGCGCCGATTGCGGCTGTGGACTGCGGGGACCGTATCGACTTCGGCACCATGAAACGCGGCGAGACCATTACCCGCAAGTTCATCGTCACCAACAAGGGCAAGTCCCCCCTCGCCATCAGGCGGTTGTGGGTGCCCGATGGCGAAGGCATCACCGTGAGCGCTGACCGCACCATGGTCAAGCGCGGCAAGCAGGCGACCATCACCGTTACAGTCAACACGGGCATGATAAAGGAAGAATTACTCAACACGCAACTAACGCTCATGTGTAACGACCCCGACTCGCCGCGGCAACTCATCCGCCTGGTCGGCATCATCGACAATTGAAAACCGAAAAACTTACAACCGAAATGGCCAAAACTAAAATCATACAGCATACCGAGGAATGCCCCTCACAACAGCATCCCGAGAACGACGCACAATACGCAGGACTGCAAGTCAACAGCGGCGTGGAGCAGCTGCCCAGCGTCAACCCTTACCTTAAGCGCAAACGCCGTCCGCAACTCACGCCAGCCGAGTATGTCGAAGGCATACGAAACGGTAACCGGGCCGTGCTGGGACAGGCCGTCACGCTCGTCGAGAGCCGCAATGCCGAGCACCAGATCATCGCCCAGGAGGTCATCGAGAAATGCCTCCCCTACACGGGCAACTCGCGCCGCATCGGCATCACCGGTGTGCCCGGTGCGGGCAAAAGCACGTCGATCGACTCCTTCGGCATGCACGTCATCAAGCAGGGCCACAAATTGGCCGTTCTTGCCATCGACCCCAGCAGTGAGCGCTCCAAGGGCTCCATCCTGGGCGACAAGACACGCATGGAACGCCTCGCCATCGAGCCCGACGTGTTCATCCGCCCTTCCCCCTCGGCAGGTTCGCTGGGAGGCGTGGCACGCAAGACACGCGAGACCATCGTGCTGTGCGAGGCGGCGGGCTATGACACCATTTTTGTCGAGACCGTCGGCGTGGGACAGAGCGAAATCGCCGTCCACTCGATGGTGGACTACTTCCTGCTCATACAGCTCGCCGGCACGGGCGATGAGCTGCAGGGCATCAAACGAGGCATCATGGAGATGGCCGACGGCATCGTCATCAACAAGTGTGACGGTGACAACATCGAGCGGGCCAAACTGGCCGCGGCGCAGTTCCGAAACGCCCTCCACCTTTATCCCCTGCCCCCAAGCGGCTTCCTGCCCGAGGTGATTACCTATTCGGGCTACTACGACCTGGACATCGACAAGGTGTGGGATATGATCGACCGCTACTTTGCCCACGTCAAGGCCAGCGGCTACTTTGACGAGAAACGCCACGAACAGGAGCGCTACTGGATGCGCGAGACCATCAACGAGCAGTTGCTGGCACGCTTCTACTTCGACCCCGAAATCGAACGTCTGCTCAGCATCAAGGAGGACACCGTCCTGTCGGGCAAGCAGACCTCGTTTGTCGCTGCCAGCGATGTCCTCAATTTCTATTACGATAAGATTACCAAGCACCAATTGTCTAAATAACAACCGATTGACAAGATGGAAGGAAACTACTGCTACCGATATCCCCACCCTGCCGTGACGACCGACTGCGTCGTGTTCGGCTATGACGGACTTCACCTCAACGTACTGCTCATCGAGCGGGGCGGCGAACCCTTCAAGGGCTTCTGGGCCTTCCCAGGCGGCTTTCTCAACATCGACGAGGATGCCCCCGACGGTGCACGACGCGAACTACTCGAGGAAACGGGCCTGCGCGTCACCAACATCGAGCAGCTCGGTGCCTTTGCCACGCCCGACCGCGACCCGCGCGAACGTGTCATCTCCATCGCCTACTTCACCCTCACCCGTGTCCAGGATGTCCAGGGCGGCGACGACGCACGCGTGGCACGCTGGTTCCCCATCCACCAGCTGCCGCCGTTGGCCTTTGACCACCAGCAGATGTTTGAACAAGCGCTGCAACGCCTGTCCGACTGCCTCAAGTTGAAGACGGGCAACTTCTTCAGCGGTGATTTCTCCTACGAGGAAATCGACATGATCTACTTCGCCACCCTCACCCGCCGATAACCCTAAACTGTACGGCCGCACCATGTCGTGGCCTAAGACGTACCGCCTCACCAAAAAAACAATGCGCCTTTGCGTGGGACAAACCGCCGAACAGGGCAAACGGCCGAATAAATAGTTCCTGCCTTAAATTGTTAATTCGCGTTAACACAATGGGCAATGCAAACGTTTTCGTTGAACAAATGTTAATTTTCAGCCCTTTTGTGCTTGAGAATTATGTTATATAACATATTTGCACTACTTTTGCATTGGTTTTTCATGGTAATAGTTTTTAAGGTTATGAAAATCCAGGTGCCGCGAGGCAGTTGCTTTTTCGAATAAAAACAAATTGTTTAAGGTTTATGTTAATGGTATTAGAAGGTTAATTAGTTAAGCAATCCCCGACGTGAGTCGAGGATTTTTTTTATGCCTTTCGGGGTATTATTTATTAATAATGAGTATTTTTGCCGACGAAACTAACACTTAACTTATCATTGCAATGAAAAAGATTATCCTTCTCTTCTTAATCACCATCACAGTTCCCACATTGTGGTCATGTGCCAATAACAACGGCAAGACCTTGTCAAGCGATGGCACCACAGTCACCGACAGCACCCTGTGCCAATTCAGCAACATTGATGCGGACAAAATGTTCGCCTGCGTCAACGACGAGGGCGACTCCTTATATTTTGACAACTCATTCTCGGCATTCTGGCCACAGATCATCAATGGCAAGCCTTGTCCCGAGCTCCAGCAGGCCCTATTCAGAGCCATGACCGACAGCACCGACCTCAATGAGTTGGACAAAGTCATCGACTTCCTGCTGAATCCTGCCAACTACACCGACATCCAGAGCGACCAGCTCATTCCCGTCAACGCCGTCAAGCAAGATGAGGGCAAACTCTCGACCAGCGAAGTTGACGTGATCATGCAAAGCATGACCGACCGTCTGTTGCTTTACCATCTGGGAACCTATTCCTATATGGCAGGTGGGGCCCACGGCATCTATGCCAACAATTACGTCACCTATGACCTCAAGACCGAAAAAGCCGTTGCCTTCGAGGACATCATCGCCGACACCACCCTGCTGCGCAATGTCACCTTTAAAGCGATAAAGCAGGCCTACGACTACGACAAGGACGACCTCTTCATCCCCGACAACGGCCTGCTGCCCTTGCCACGCGACTTCTACATCGAAGGCTCGGCGCTCCATGTGGTCTATCAGGTCTATGAAATCGCCAGCTATGCCCAGGGCATGATCGACGCCCCCATCTACCCCCACATGCTCAAACCCGAGGAAATCAAACAACTCTACACCCCCTACGGCCTCGAGCTCCTCGACCTCAACGACTAACCATACCCGATTACTCATATGAAACAGATAACCATTATCTTGGCCGCCCTCGCGATGATGGCATGGGCCCTCCCTATCAGGGGACAATCAGATGCATACCTGAATCCGTGCCAGTTCCATAACATCGACAAGACGGTTAAAGCAAGACTCGGCGCAGGAGAAGACGTCGCCTATCAGCAAAACTCTATCAAAGCCCTCTGGCCCGTGATGCTCAACGGCAAGGAATGCCCCAACCTGCAAGAGGCCCTATGCAAATGGCTGACTGGCAAAGACAATATCAAACTGATGGATAGGGCGATCGAGTATATATTATATTCCGACAACGAGGATGTATCCTTTGCCGACAATAGCCCTTATCTGATTCTTGACAGTTTTGAAGATATAGAATCCTTTATTTCTTACAAAACCGAGACAATCGAACTCAAGACCCTGGGCAAGAGGTTCGCCACATTCCATCTGTTTTCCTATATCTACGCAGGTGGGGCCCATGGCATGTATGCTCACAACTACATCACCTATGATACCGAACTCGGCAAGATCGTCACTTTAGAGGACATCTTGATTGACCCCGAATTGATCCGACCCCACATCCTGGAGTCAATCAACCTCAAGTATGACTACACCGAGGAGGACCTCTTCCTCCCCGATGACGGCATCTTGAAGATTCCTTCGGTATGGTATTTCGAGGAAGGATTTCTGCATCTCGTCTATCAGGTCTATGAGATCGCCAGTTTCGCCCAGGGCAACATCGATGTCCCCCTCTTCTATCCCAACGATACCGACTACCTCACCCCCTACGGCCAACAACTCCTAGAAGAATCCCAAGCCGAAGCAATCTGGTAACCCACCGATCGAGCCTTCGAGCCTTCGACCTCACCCAGTAATTATCTCTGATTCTACAACAGGCCCTGATTGGTAGCAACAGTCAGGGCCTCGGTGATGCTACGCACACCCAAGCGCTCAAACAGCGCACGTTTGTAAGTCTTGACAGTGTCCACAGCACGGCACATCCTATCGGCTATCTGAGACACGGTATATCCCTGCGCCGACAGGATAAGCACTTGCTTTTCCTGCCCGCGCAGGGTCACGCTTTTGCGTTCCTGCCAGCCGTGAACATTCAAGTCATATTCCCAGTAAATGGATTGACCCTTCTTGCGGAACTCGACGTAGCCGGGAGTGGTGTGGTGCGACAATGACACGACACACATCGCCAGCCAGGCACGTCCGTCGGGCGCAAGTGCAAACGGTGTAATCTTGTGGTTTACCAAGTAGCAGTCTTCGCCATTCACAATATGGAAGTCGTAGCTCATGAAGCAGCGGCTACGCTCAGTCATGGGCTCTTCGTTGAAGCGCTTGAAGCCCACCTCGTTGATCTCAGTGAGCATAATCTGTTCCTCGGCGGGGACGTGGTCGATATACAGGCGGTAGCCCATTTGGCGCACCTCCTCGGCCGTGTGTCCGCAAAGGAACAGCGGATTACTCGCCACATGCAGGAAACCGTGCTTCAAGTAGTCGATGACATAAATGCTCTGGTAGGTCGCATTGGCCATCGCATCGATGGCGCGTATCATGGGCTCAAGGTGGCGGTATTGCTCATCATCAATGCCCTCTACACTGTTGGTCAACGTGAAAAAATCCTCAATTTTTGCCATATAGGTCATGCTGGTTAATAGTCATGCAAATGTACCCCAAATGCCCAATTCCAACAAATGGTGAAACTTAAAAAGCCTTATCCTTAAGAAGTAGTAACATGCCACAAGGCAATTTAACACCCTAAAGTGTGAAAATGCGGTTGCATCACTCCGATACTGCAACTTTTCACCCTTTAGTGCGTGTCTCTATTGAGGTTTGTCTCGATAATTTTGCACTCGAACAACCAAAATAGAGACATTATGATTAAAAGACTGAGTATTGTTACAATTGCGTTGCTGATGGCTATTGTCATGGCCAGGGCCGCCACATTCACAGGCTGTGTCCTGGATGAGAACCAGGTGCCGATGCCCTATGTGAACGTATTATTGATCAACAGCGTTGATTCCACTTTTGTCCAAGGCACTGTGACTGGTGAAGATGGTGCCTTCTCCATTACTGGAGAGTTGGAAACTGGTATATTGAAATTCTCCAGCGTGGGATACAAGACCCTGTGCATTGACGTGACTCCAGGTGACATGGGTAGTATTGTAATGGAACCTGACGCGGCAGTGCTCGATGAAGTAGTGGTCAAGGGATATCGTCCCGTCCATAAATTAGGTAAAGAAGGGCTACTTACCACTATCGAGGGATCGATTATGAGTCAATTGGGAACGGCAGATGACGCATTGAGAAATGTTCCTGGCATCTTGAGCAAAGAGGGCGGTATTGAAGTGTTCGGCAAGGGCAAACCTCTCATTTACATCAATAACCGCCTGATGCGCGACGCGTCGGAACTCAATGAATTGAAATCACAAGACATCG
>CADAFP010000035.1 GCA_902787185.1 uncultured Bacteroidales bacterium
CCCGCTAAATTTCAGTTAAGCCACCAAAATAAAGCTGACTTTTCCAAAAACAGTCGCAAATTTAACGCTTTTTTTTAATTATTATCTCATGTTTAAAAACAAAAGCGCAATTATTATAGTAAATGGTTAGAAACCAAACATCTTTTAGAAAAAACAGAACACAAATAACATCTTCACCAACACGGCTTTACAGCCCCCAATTATCCCCAAAGCCCAACTCATTATATTCAAGTAATATTCAAGTAAAACGGCGCATAAAGGAGACAAATGAAAAGACCTTAAAAAGCGACAGAATCATTTAATGTGGCGCATCTACGATTAATTTAAGCGCGTATTTCAACAATGACAGAAGCAGATATTCACGCCCGGTTTGTCAGGTACTATGAGACCGTCAACGAACTTCATAGGATGGGCTACGAGCTGTTCCGTGTGTGCCCGTACATCAGCCCCAACGGCATGTGTTACCGCTGCTGTCTCACGATAAAGAAAAACACGTGGAAGGGGTGCGGCGCATTCTTCAACGAGCAGCGCGGGGACGACCAGGCACTGTACACCCCTGACTGCACCATGCCATGGGACGACAGCGACATGACCCCACGTGAGAATGCCGAGAGGATCATCCAGGAATACCCGCGCCTCGCCCGCAACGCCCATGGTCGCGACCGTGAGTATGTAGAGTGGTTCAAGCTTGCCCTCGATGAATGCCGCCAGGAACACTACTTCTACGGCCTTGATGAGTACTTCAACCCGCTACGTGAAGGCTATATCGCCCTGACCGGCGTAAAGGGCCGTGGACTCCCGTTACCACCCCCAGGCGATAGCGACACCATATCAAACGCAACACGAGGTGTGAAACTTCTCATGTGTGAAAAATCTGTTACCTGCCCAACTGGTAAAGCGCCGTCAGTCTCATCCACGATTTCACCTGCAACAAATTCAATAGATGCACCGTCATCGGAGGCAGCATTAGTCGAGACGGAGGCAGAAGGCGTAGAATCATAAACTTGTGCGGGCGGTGCCTGTTGAGGCATGGGGGGAACTATCAGATCACGAATGGCCACGCAGTACTCGTCGTACATCCTTATGATATCAACCATTGCGCACCTTAGGTCATATACTTCTCGTGCTGGGTAAGGGCCATGGTCACTCGTCTCGAGTAACAGCGAACGATATATCTCAATAGTATCGTATAACTTGATGATTAGTTGACGTCCGGTATCCGACGGTACACGGCGCGCTCCTTTTACAGTAATGTGATTATCCAGAATGAGTTGGTATGCCTGGATAAAGTGCTTCAAATCAACCTTATCCCGGTATAAGCTCTCAATCAACTCTTTGACTAATTGCGGTGTCCTGCGCTGGGATGCTAACTCCTCAGCAGTCACTTCAACACACTCTCCTGGGGCTAAAAAGTATAGTCCGCCGTTGGAAAACTCGTTCTTATCCATGTTAATCTTGAATGTTGTTTAGAACTTATTGATATCATTTTTAATCGGTCATCTATGCCGCTAACGACCCATTCCAGATATGACGAAATGTTGCTTTACGCTAAATAAGTCGCCAAAAAGTCGCCAAAAACTAAGAATCAGATTCTTAATACTTTTTATATATTATTGATTTTCAGTGTGTTAATTGAAAATATTAAACAATATTTGTGAACCCGTGGGGAGTGACCAACGGCAACAAGATAGTTTTTGCACAACATCACACCAAACACCGAAAAACACTACAAAATAGTACTGATTTAGTGCATTTTATAAAACATATCGGCCACAATAGCCACAAGAAAAAATGTTGTGTTGAGTGAAAAAATATTGCCTTTTGTTGTGCAGATGTTGTGCAAATGTATTATCTTTGCACAACGAGACCAAACCAGATTTAATAATTAGCATTATGATGAATCCAAGTTTACAAGTAGCAGGGAAGACAAGCGATGCTTGCACCCTCCAGAGCATTGAGGCCGAAAAGCGGTTGTTTGTAGCCACCTATCACGGGGACAACATGAAACCCAAGATTAGCGATGGCGATGTGATTTACTTTTGCCCCCAAGATGACCTAGACTTAATCATGTATGGTCACGTCTTCTATGTGGAGACGGACGATTTTTCCGTAGTGTGCCATGTGAGACGTTATGCACCAGACGAAGACAACAAGGTCATATTGCATCACGCAAATCCAGAGTATCAAGACATGATTCTGGACAAGTCCAAGATTAGGTCATGTTACATGGCCGACCGCATTGTGTCAGTATCAATCAAGCAACCCTTTTAATCCAGACCACTATGAGAACAATCAAGGCTTTTATTCGTGTATCTCCCAAGCGCAAGCAGGTCTTTGATGCTGCCGTGCGATTCCGCATTAGCGATGGACGGAGTGTGCAATTATTCTACACCTCTAGCATCTATGTTGACCCCAAAGTCTGGGACTCCAAGTCTGGGCATATCAAGGCCAAAGTATTGTATAGCGATATTGAGCGCAAAGAGTTTGACAATTCCGTGGACAGAATGAAAACTCTTTTACTTGATGTCTATGATAATGCGCCCAACAAAGAATCATTGACAAGCAAAGATTTCGTCACTCTGGTGGACATGAGACTGCACCCAGAGCGATACAACATTGAGGATAATAGCAAGGATTTCTTCAAGGAATTTGACCGATTCTTGCTTGCGAAAGATGCCCAGAGTACCATTAGACAATACATGGTAGCCTACCGATGCTTGCAACGATTCCAAATCTTCAAGGCCATTGAGAGCGGTGTTTCATTCAAGTTGGACTTTGATTCTCTTGATGCCAAATTGGTAGAAGAGTTTGAAGATTTCCTCAAGAACGAGCATAGATATTGTGCTATGCCCAAATACCGACAAGTCTATGAGACAATAACCGAAAAGCGGAATCCAGAGCCGAGAGGTCGCAATTCACTATGCAATCTGTTGAAGAAATTCCGTGCTTTCATCATGTGGGCGGTAAATGAGGGTCTCACGGATAATGACCCATTCCGCAAATACACTATCAAGGGGCAGATATACGGGACACCCTACTACATCACGATTGACGAGCGCAACCAGATAGCAGATGCAGATTTGAGCGCACTCTGGGAGGCTGCAAGCGAGGACATCAAGAAACGGATTCCCAAGACCCACATTCCGCAACTCGCTATCCAAAGAGACATTTTCGTTTTTCAATGTCTGGTGGGGTGCAGAGTTAGTGACTTGTACTCACTCACTCCCGCCAAGGTGGTAGGCGATACCATTCAATATATAGCGGGCAAGACCAAAGGGGAGCAGCCTAACACAATTGTAGTGCCTTTGAACTCCAGAGCAAAAGAGATTCTTGCTAGGTACTATGACGGGGAGCGCACAAATGGCGCACTATTCCCATTCATAGCGCAGCAGAGATACAATGATGCTATCAAGGACATCTTTACTCTGGTAGGAATTACCCGCATGGTAACTATCCTAAACACGATAACCGACAAAGAAGAGCAGCACCCCATTAATGAGGTAGCAAGCAGCCACATGGCAAGACGTACTTTCGTGGGCAATGCCTACAAGAAATTCAAAGACCCCGCATTGGTTGGGTCAATGTCTGGTCACGTTGACGGGAGCAGGTCTTTTGCCAGATACAGAGACATTGATTTAGACATCAAAAAAGAGGTAGTCAAAGAACTTGAGTAACGATATGGAAAAGACGTTAATAGACAAGATAGCAGGTGGGGAAATCTCCACTCTAGAACTCGTTGAGCGGTTGAAAGGTTTTAGCCAAGAGACCATTGAAGACTTTATCATCTTAATGGAGATAGAGGGTGTTGACTGCAAAATCATTGCGATGGTACGCAGGGAATTGAACGTACCAGACCCGCTATTGGAAGAGGTTAAACAAGCGCAAGAAACATGGCAAAAGGTCAAGAGCGAGAATGGACTAGAACTATATTCAATAGATGAGAATGGGGAGCGAGTAGAGTTAACCGATGAGCAAGTATTAAAAGCGGTTGCACTATATCAAGCAGCACTCCAAAAAGACCAAGCAGCGCAAGAACCAGAGCAAGCAGCACCCCAACTCCCGCCAGAGTTGAACGAAGAAAACACAAGAGAGAGATTCTTGTCATTGTTGCAAAAGGCAATAGATTGCAACTTGTGTGACAAGTCATATCATTGGCAAGGCACAAAAGCATTATTGACATACTTTTGCGCCAGAGTAAGCAATCGTCTAGGTCTAGGGAAAGGCATGGTTGTAGATAGTGAGTCCATTAGAAACACACAAAGACCAAAAATATTTTGGAAACCTTTTGAGATGTTTTTTGGGGTCTCTGGTATGTCTGGAATTGAAAAGGACTATAAAAGAAATGGTAATAGATTGCCATTTGGATATGAAAAGGTAGATAACATATTCAGTTGACAAGGTTGCCCACAATCCCCCATATATGCCCCATGTGCGCCCCACATGGGGTGTTTTTGTTTTCATGCCCCGCTACCTTTGCAACGAAAACAACAAAAATAAATAGATATGACAGAGGGAATCATAAAGAACGGGGCAAGCAACACCCTAGTAATGATGAGGGAAGAAGACCTCATTACGTTAGCCAGAACATTGATTCTGGAGACCAAGAGTGAGTTAGAGTCCACTATTGCAGAGAGCAATGCGGACAAGTTGATAACAACCGAGCAAGCAGCCGAGTTGTTAGGGGTCAATCGCTCCACACTCTGGAAATGGGCAAAACGTGACTACCTCAAGCCTATTGAGGTAGGCGGCAAGCGCAGGTATAGGCTTTCGGCCATCAAGGCCATCATGGCGGGCAAGCACTAACGGGATGGAGCAATGGAATCAACACAAACGAAAGAGTATATCAATGCACCAATGGAATTGTATCAAGGTTTTCTAGAGTCCCCAGAAAAACGCAATAATTGTCTCTATGACGTATTGCGTTACGAGATAGGCAGAACTTTGACACAAGAATCATTGTTCACGTTAGATGATGCGTTAGAACGATTGGGGAAGAGTTATAGCGGTTTTGACCCAGACGGGTTAGCAGAGCAATGCAAGTCAATCTTCAATGAGCATTACGGCAATAGGAAAGTTTATTTTTCAATATCTATTGACCAACTCGATAGATTCTGGAACGGAGACGAGACGGACGAAGAGTGCGCCCTATTAATGGCTTATCTTGCGCTCAAGTCCATTATAGGAGACAAGCCATTTTATAAGACAAACAAGTACTTGTGGCTTGCTAGAATGGACTGCAAGTCAAAGTCCGTCCAATCCATTGATGACTTGAGCGAACAAGTTAGAAGATATGCCACCACATATCAACAACGCAGGATGAGGGAACTATTGGAGTCTTATTATAACGTCCTTTTCTGGTCTAAGTCATTGAATGGTTGCAAGGGCGGATTGAAAGGCTTCTACTTCACCCTAACACTAGACCCTAATGAGTTTATGTCGGCATTGTTGAAAACTAGGGACAAACAAAAAAGATGCTCAAGGGCAATAGAGTTTGAAAGAGCAATGCAAGCAGCACTTAAGATGACTATTTGATGACTACTTAAGATGACTACTTAAGATGACTACAACACCATCAAGTGACCACCAAAGTAACATCAAGTGACCACCAAAGTAACATCTTAATAAAAGTGATATAATAAACACGATATAATTAAAGTGAAAAAAGAGTAGGCGATTCGTTTACTCATGAGGATTCAAGACAGATGACCACCGAGACAATATATGGACAGATAGTCGCAAAGGCTAACAACTATTTAGCCGTGCCAGACGGGAACGGGGCAAGACGCATCATTAAGAGCGATTTAGTCCGTGCCTATGAGCGCACCTTTGCGTCACAATGCACGATTTATTGCGGGGTGGGAATCTCTACACCTTTCCGTCTTTATGCGCTTATATGGCAAAAGAGCAAGCAATATGACCTAGACAATAGCATCAAGACCCTATTGGACTGTTTGCAGTCGGTGGGTGCTATCACGGACGATAACTTGTGCATGGAGATTGTGGCCAGAAAAGGAATAGACCGAGTTAACCCCAGAGTGGAATTTGCTCTGGAAGAGATAAACAAGCAATTATCGCTATTTGACTTGCGGGAGTTGTACTTGCAAGCCAGAGGGCAGAACAATAAATAATCATGAACAAGGTTTTTTCAAAAAAAATTTTACATTTTATGAAAACTGAACTTATCAACAAAGAGATTATTGCCCGCATTGAGCGAGCAGGTGTGTTTTATGGCACTCTGGATTATCTGGACACAGAGATTATCCGCATGAAGGATGTAAGGCGCATTTATTCATGGGAGGGCGCATTGTCCGTTACCGACATGGCGGTTAACGGCATATCCAGAGGTAGAATAACTGCACCCGTTAGTATGGTGGAGTTTATGTCTAATAACATCATTGAACTGAACAAGTGCAGCGACAAGGCCACAAGGTCTATCTTGTCAATCGAGACATGGAAGAGAGAGTAATTGAATCATTTCTGTCTATTGGTGACGGAAGAGGTGACAAAGCCACAGGCGGCTACGGCAACGGAACGGGCAACGGAATTGGCAACGGATGTGGTCATATTTATGGCGGTAACAATGGCCATATAGGACATGGAGACCCAGACGGAGGCGAAGACTTTCAGGGCATTGGTCACGGCTTTGGCAGCGGCAATGGTTTTGGAGACGGCTACGGGGGAAGATATGGCTCTGGCTCTGGCGATGGCAGCGGTGAGGGCTACGGAGACGGGAGCGGATATAGTGACGGAGACTTATTGTCAATTCTCAAGATTGATGATGTTGTATTCTATAACATTGATGGTGTGCCGACATCAATTAACAACATTAAAGGCAATCTCGCTCAAGGCATTATACCTAACATAGATTTTACTTTTACCGATAGTTGGATTGCCCGTGTCGGTGATTGTTTTGCACATGGAGGAAATTTGCATTGGGCGGTACGAGATGCGCAACTCAAACATATGCCACATGAAGTAGAAGAGAAACGATTGAGAATGTTTGTTGATAGATACCCAAACCCAGACGAACCGATACCCGTCAATGAACTTTTTGATTGGCACGGAGCATTAACGGGGTCTTGTTTGATGGGACGTGAGGAATGGTGCAAGAAATACGGCATTGACCGAGAAAATGGTTTTTACACCATTCGACAATTTGTATCATTGGCAAACAACGGATTTGGCAATGAAACTATCAAAAGAATAAAGAACTACTACAAGAATTGGTAAGACACATTTGAGACGATGAACGAAAAGAATTTGAGACCATTCACTAGCAGCCAAAGCCGTGACAAAGCCGTGACGAATGGCAGAAAAGGCGGTCTGGCAAGCGGCAAGAGACGCAGGGACAAGAGGGAGTTATACAAGACCCTGCAAGACTTGCTTGCCAGACCGATGACTGATGCAATGGGCAACCCCGTCACGTCCCCCGTCACGGGTAAACCCATGTCCATTATTGAGACTCTGGCAACTACCATAATCCAAAAGGCGGTCAAAGGTAGTCCCCAACACATTCGGCTAATTCTTGACGTTATGGGATGGAAAGCACCCCAGAGGATTGATGCAAGCATCAAGCAGACTGATGAGCGCAGCATTGAGGAAATGACCATAGAACTTAAAAGGCTTATGAGATTTGATGCGCTCAATTTAGATGGGCTGCAAGAGCGGCAATTTGGGGAGTTGCTTGATATTCTATACCAGACCAAAGAGACAGAGCCAGACGGAGAACTGATGGCAGAACTATTCAATAAATAAATTCAATTCAGTATGACAGAAGAAATGATTAACAAGTATGGCGATGGCAGCGGTGTCCGTGTGTGGGTATATGATTCCAGAAAGGACACCTTGCTCAAGGTGTGCCGAGTGGCAAACAACTATGCCATTCCCGCACTCAAGGCACTTGGATTGCCTATCACTCTGGAGAACGTGATAGCGCAGGTCAATGACCGAAACTTTGCTATCACTCTGGACAAAGAGACAAAGATTAACTCATTGTCCCGCCAGATTACCGATTGGGAGCGCAGCATCTTTGAACGGTATATCAAAGATGATGCAGAGCCAAAAGTGAACGAGTGCTACAAGGGTTACAACGAAATATTATCCATTGAGGGCATTGATGCGGAGTTTTACAAGAAATGGTTGTATGTAGATGGCGAAGACTTGAGGGCAAATCTTGAGCAACTTGCCAAAGACAACACCAAGCATCTTGAGACCCCAGAGGAACACATAATCTGGGAGAATCTTTGCCAGACGTGCGAGTGCCTAAATACTCTTTTTGCGGGCATGACAATTAATCTGGACTATGTGAAGAATTTAATCAATATAAACCAACGTGGCGAATTTGTGCCTAATACCCCCATTGATGCGGGCGATTTCGGCAAAATTACCACCGACTAAAACAGACGTTATTATGAGTAGTAAGATTTGGTGGGATAATAAGAGCAAGCCCACAGAGCAACAGAAAGCGCAGATTAGCGAAGAGCAAGTAGAAGTTTACGCAGAGAAAGTGATTGAGCAGATTATCGCCAAAGGTAAGAAACCCGCCCAAAGCAACGATGACGAAGACATCATTTCCCGCATGGTCAACTATGACCCAGAGGCCGAGGAGACTGCATATACCAGGGAAGACGCATTGCGTCTCTTGTCTGGTGTGGACTTGAGAGACCACATCATGACTACCACCCCCGCAGGTCTGGCCGAGTTGCTATTGTTGTAGAAGATACCCGCTAGAATTTCGATTCCATTGCTTGTGTGCGCTAATGCTTATTGTGTTAGCGCACACTCTTTATCTGGAGTGCCTAATAAGCACTCAAAGACGATGCACAAGTAAAGAGAGCGGGAATCGCCCAAGAGCGACCCCCGCAAGAATCCAAGTCTAATGACCAAACCAGACATGGATAATGAGTTTAGACTACCTGCTTACTTACCACAGACCATCTGTGGCATTGCAAAAGTAGTAAAAATGTGGGCAACCGCAAAAGCGACTCACCCACAATTCTTTTGGAATGTCCAGAATGGAATCAACACCCAAATACAACACCAGAGTATAACAACGGATTTTCCGTTGCGCTACAAAGATACGAAAAACCACCGAAACACCCAGACCCAAGCGGCCAAAAAGTTGAGAAATACGGGGCAGTTGTGCAATTGTTGTGCAACACCCCATAAAACAAAAAGACAACCAATTGAAAACCAATTGATTATCTTTTCACATCGTGAACCCGTGGGGAGTCGAACCCCAATCGAAGGAACCGGAATCCTTTATTCTATCCATTGAACTACGGGTCCAGGTTGCGTTTCGGAGACCGATAGTGCTTGATATCTATGAAACACTTGGTTTTTTCGAAATGCGGGGCAAAATTACGGCTTTTTTTGTAATTTTGCAACATCGGTGCGCAAATTGGGGTGAATCGCCCCGACTTATCGCGCCTGTCCTTGCTTTTGTGACCTTATAGTAATTGTAAAGATGAATGTTCGCATCGAGGAATCGTGGAAACGTGTGCTTGCTGGTGAATGGGAGGCACCCTATTTCTTGCAGCTGACGGACTTTGTACGCCAGGAATACCGCTCACGTCAGGTGTTTCCGCCCGGAAAGCAGATTTTTGCGGCGTTTGACGCTGCGCCTTTTGACCAGGTGAAAGTGGTTATCTTGGGGCAGGATCCTTATCATGGTCTGGGGCAAGCCAATGGGTTGTGCTTCAGCGTGAACGAGGGTGTTCCGATGCCGCCGTCGCTGCTGAACATCTTCAAGGAGGTGCATGATGACGTGGGCGCTCCGATTCCCACGAGCGGCAATTTGTCACGGTGGGCGCAACAGGGTGTGCTGCTGCTGAACTCAACGCTGACGGTGCAGGCCCACCAGCCGTTGTCACACCAGGGTCATGGTTGGGAACTGTTCACTGATCACGTGATTGCCCATCTGGCTGCCGAGCGGGAGCACTTGGTGTTCATGCTGTGGGGGTCGTATGCCAAGCGCAAGGGGGCATTTATCGACCGTACGCGCCACCTGGTGCTGACCGCCGCCCATCCGTCACCGCTATCGGCGAACAGGGGAGGATTCTTCGGGTGCCATCATTTCTCGATGGCCAATGATTATCTGGCGAAACATGGTATGACGCCCATTGTGTGGTGACTCTATCCACACGACCGATGGCGTGGCGATGTTCCCTTTTCGGCTAAGACGCAACAAATGCCGCTACGGTCCTGCTGGACCATAACGGCTTGATGCGTTGTAGTGCCGCTCTCAACTCGCGGCAACCCTTCACAGGGGATTACTTGTAAACGGTGTCGCTTACAGTGAGGCTGTAACGACCCTTAGCGCGGCGACGGGCGAGGACCTTGCGGCCATCGGCAGTGCGCATGCGGCTACGGAAGCCATGCTTGTTGGCTTTCTTGCGGTTCGAGGGTTGGAATGTACGTTTCATTTCTATCTCTTTTTTTAGTTGTTCCGAAAATTTTTCGCAAAATGCGGTGCAAAATTAGTCTTTTTTTTCAAATTACACAAATCCAAATGCATTTTTACGGAAAAGTTTTTGTTTTTTTTCTCAAAAACACTACTTTTGCACCCACAAAAGACTGAGAACAAACAATATTCACATAAAATAATAGCACAAACATTACAATTATGATTAATGCTCAAGACATCAAGAACGGAACGTGCATCCGCATGGACGGCGATCTGTATTTCTGCATCGAATTCCTTCATGTAAAACCCGGTAAGGGCAACACCTTCATGCGCACCAAGCTGAAAAACGTGGTTGACGGCCGCGTGCTGGAGCGTCGCTTTAACATCGGTGAGAAGCTCGAGGACGTGCGTGTGGAGCGCCGCCCCTATCAGTACCTGTACATGGACGGCCAGGACGCCATGTTCATGAACAATGAGACCTTTGAGCAGATTCCCATCAGCAAGGCCCTCATCACCGGCGCTGACTTTATGAAGGAAGGTGACATCGTTGAGGTTGTCAGCGACGCTTCGACCGAGACCGTCCTGTTCGCCGAGATGCCCATCAAGACCCAGCTGAAGATCACCTACACCGAGCCCGGCGTGAAAGGCGACACCGCCACCAACACCCTGAAGCCCGCCACCGTCGAGACTGGCGCCACCGTTCGCGTGCCCCTGTTCATCGACACCGACGAGATCATCGAGGTGGACACCCGCGACGGCAGCTACCAGGGCCGCGTGAGGTAATCACAACCCGTATATTGACACCACGAGGGGCGCCAAATTGGCGTCCCTCGCTTGTTTTCTCAAAGAAATCATTGCTGTTGATCGCTTAAAATCGGCTGAGGATCCAGGGGATGGGTTCAAGGATTTTGAGGCAGACCTTATTGTCGATGTCGCGGATGAAGGCTGCCGCGGGACTTTTCTCATCAAACCCCTGGGCCACAACATAGTACAATCTGTCCGGACCGCCGTAGAGGACGTAGCTGCCCTTGAGGCCGCACTCCTCGCGCAAGCGGTCGCGGTAACTCTTGGCGTTGATGCGCTGGGTGAAAGAGGCGACCACGACATTAAACTCGTGCACCACATCGGTTGAGTCGATGGCCACATTGGCATTCAGATAGATCAGCCTGACACTGTCACCGTCGATGATGGCGGTGTACTTTTGCCGCTCGGCCTCAATCTTGGCATAGGTCTCTGCACCGATGCCCGTCTTGCGGCGTTCGGCAGCCTTCTCGTAGGCCTCGCGGTAATTCTTCTCGTTGCTGTGGCAAGCAGTCAGTAAGAGGCTCGCCATCACCACTGCAAACAGAAAAAGTATCTTCTTCATCTCACTAATCTCTAATCTCTTATCAACGCCAAGGCGTTAATCATTTTGCTAATTCAATCACTTGGGCATGAGTAATGTTGCCATTGTCTAAAGTGAGCGTCACCAGAGTGCGCACCACTTGCCAGCCTTGAACACCGGCAGCACCGGGATTGACGACGAGACACCCCAAATTGCGGTCGGGCATCACCTTGAGGATGTGGCTATGGCCACAAACAAACAATTTGGGACGCGACAATTCCAACCGCTGACGGATGCCAGGCGCATACTTGCCTGGATATCCGCCGATGTGAGTCATTACCACCTTAACGCCCTCGACCTCAAAGATTTCCATTTCTTTAAAGCGGCGGCGCAGGCTCGCCCCGTCCACATTACCGCAGACGGCACGAAACACGGGCGCAATGGCTTCGAGGCGGTCGGCAAGGTCATCACTGCCGATGTCGCCAGCGTGCCACACCTCGTCACAGTCGGCAAAGTGTTGCGCGTAACGGTCGTCCCACCACGCGTGCGTGTCGCTGATAATGCCTATCTTTTTCATTGGACGATAGACGTTTTACTCAAGCCTTCGGACTTCAGCCCTTAGAGGGCAAATTCCATGAGGCGGGCCAGGTACTTGCCGATGATGTCGAACTCAAGGTTCACGACAGTGCCGACCTCGATGCAGTGGAAATTGGTAATCTCGCGGGTATAGGGAATGATAGCGACCTGGAAACTGTCGCGCTCACTGTTGCACACCGTCAGCGAGACGCCGTTAACCGTCACACTACCCTTCTCGACCGTGACATAGCCTTTGCGGGCCATCTCGGGCGCCACCTCATACTTGAAGGTGAAGTAGTGGCTACCATCCACCTCCTTGACCTCGGTGCAGACGGCGGTCTGGTCCACGTGTCCCTGCACGATGTGACCGTCCAAGCGTCCCTCAATGAGCATGGAACGCTCCACGTTGACCTCGTCGCCCACCTTGAGCAGGCCCAGGTTGCTGCGGTCGAGCGTCTCCTGGATGGCGGTAACGGTATAGGTGCCGTCGCCCGGCAGTTCAACGACAGTGAGGCACACGCCGTTGTGTGACACACTCTGGTCAATCTTCAATTCATTGGTGAAACTGCACTTGAGGGTAATGTGCAGATTGCCACCATCTTTACGTAATGCGACAACACGCGCCGCTTCTTCTACGATTCCTGAAAACATAGTAGTATTCTTGTTTTATTTTTGCCTATATTATTAATGTCATTATTATTAAACGAGAAGGGAGCCACTTTATTGCACAAAGCAAATTCCCCGCCTCCTGAACACCAGGGACGGGGAGCAAGCTGTTTAGAAGTTAATGTATATACTTAAAGTCTTGCGGGGAACGCCCTCTTGACGATAAGCCGATTCTTAATTAGGAGTGAGGAGTTAGAAGTTAGGAGTTGTTCTCACTAATCTCTAATCTCTAATCTCTAATCACTAATCTCTACTTACTACTTACTACTTACCGAACTGCTCAAAGAACAGCGTGTAGGTAGTCTTGTCCACGAGTTCCTCGGGACCGAAGAACTGGATGGGACCGGGATAGATGTAGCAGGTCTCCAGCGCCCACTGGTCACGGCTCTCGACGAAGTGCTTGAAGGGAGCACCCTCGAGGTCGACCAATGCCTTGCGGATAACGGGCTTGTCCTTACCAGAGCGGCGTTCCATGTTCATCATCATGGTGATGGGTACACCACAAGCAACCCAGTCTTGAGCCTTGCGTCCCAGATGGGTGATGGCCGACATGTAGCCCGTTGCACCGACAAAGATGAGGTGCGAAGCATTGTAACCCAGCGAGTAGCAGTAGTCGGCATCAAAGTTCGACGGGAAGGAGCAACGTCCCTCGTAGCCGAAGAAGTGGTGCTGCGTCTTGAACTTGATGGGCTCAATCCTGCCGGCCTCGGCACGCATCTCAAGCACATGGCCTACCATGCGGCTGAGCAGACGTTCGCTCTCGATTTGCGACACCTGCACATTGCCGTGCTCGTCGCGGTCGAGTGCGAGCTGGCGTGCCACATCATCGGGCAGTGAGTCATAGACTGCACGGTTCTCTTCATTGAGGTGCTCACGCACAAACTTGTCCTGCTCGGTATCACTCAAGGTGGAAATCTCGGGATAGTTGTTCAGCATCTCATTGAGTTCGGCGATGAGTTTCTTCATCGTGGGAACAAATTCCACAATGCCCTCAGGAACAAGCACGGTGCCATAGTCCATGCCCATATTGTGACGCTTAACGACAATGTCGGCAATCTCCTCGGCAATGTCATGCAGCGTCATTTCGCGTGCCTCTACCTCCTCACTGATGATGCAGTAGTTGGGTCGCGTCTGCAAGGCGCACTCCAGGGCGATGTGAGACGCTGAGCGTCCCATCAGCTTCATGAAGTGCCAATACTTCTTTGCCGAATTACAGTCGCGTGCCACGTTACCGATGAGCTCGCTGTAAACCTTGGTGGCAGTATCAAATCCGAATGAAATCTCAATATGCTCGTTCTTGAGGTCACCATCGATGGTCTTGGGAACGCCAATTACCTGGATGCCGCAATCATGGGCCTTGTAGTACTCGGCAAGGATAGCAGCATTGGTGTTGCTGTCATCACCACCGATAATCACCACAGCCGAGATTTTAAGCTCACGCAGGATTTGCAGACCTGCCTCAAACTGTTCGGGCTTCTCAAGCTTGGTGCGGCCAGAGCCGATAAGGTCAAAGCCACCGGTGTTGCGGTACTGCTCAATCATGTCGCCCGTGAGTTCAATGTAACGGTGCTTTACCAATCCGGCAGGACCGCCCAGGAAACCATACAGACGGCAATACTTGTTCAAGGCCTTGATACCGTCATAGAGACCACAAATCACGTTGTGGCCGCCAGGAGCCTGGCCACCACTCAGGATTACTCCCACGTTAAATGGATCCTCGGGGGGCATCGCCGAATCATCACGTTCAAAAGTCAATTCGGGCATGCCATAGGTGCAAGGGAACAACTCCTTGATGGCTTCTTGGTCAGCAACCGATTGTGTGGGTTCACCCTCGACGGCGCGCACTGGGCACCTGAGCGTAACGGGCAACTTGGGCCTGTACGTAAGCCTCATCTGCTCCAGATAACTCTTATTGTCAGTCATTGTACTTATATAATTTTTGGTTTGTATAAACGATTAAACAATCTCTTTTACGGCCGCAAAAGTACTACAAATTTGTCACGCATGCACCATTGAAACCTATCAATTTTATGATAATCCCAGCCCAATTTAGAATTTTTGACACTTTTAACCTCAAAAATGACGATTTTTCGTTCTTCCAAGCCCTCAAGTTACAATCCATAACCGCCCAAACAACCCTTTCTACCCATCCTGTGATGTATTCCATTTACCCCCGCATTTTACCGAAAACCCCAATTTTTCGCAACGATTGCTTGGTGTGTTGTGAAAAAGTTTGTAACTTCGCAAAATAAATCAGGTCAAGGCTCCGTTTCTTGGCCATAATCAACGACTGAATATGAAAGGAATTGTACTGGCAGGAGGCTCTGGCACACGGCTTTATCCCGTGACTAAGGCTATTTCCAAGCAACTGATACCCATTTATGACAAACCGATGGTGTATTATCCCATCTCGGTGCTGATGCTGGCGGGAATCCGCGAGATTCTCATCATCTCGACACCCCAAGATTTGCCCATGTTCAAGCGCCTGCTGGGCAGCGGCGAGGACATCGGCGTGCGGTTTGAGTATGCCGAGCAACCCCGTCCCGAGGGCCTTGCACAGGCATTCATCATCGGGGAGGAATTTGTGGGCAAGGACAGCGTGTGCCTCGTGTTAGGTGACAACATCTTCTACGGCCAGAGTTTCACCAACATGCTGCTCGACGCGGTAAAGCGCACCGAGGAGAAGAACGTGTGCACACTTTGGGCCTACGCCGTTAAGGACCCCAACCGGTTTGGCGTTGTCGCTTTCGACAGCTATGGCAAAGCCACCAGCCTGGAGGAAAAGCCTGAGCATCCCAAGAGCAACTATGCCGTGACAGGACTGTACTTCTACCCCAACGATGTGGTGGAAATCGCCAAGCACATCAAGCCCAGTGCCCGCGGCGAGCTGGAAATCACCACGGTGAACCAGGAATTCCTGGCCCAGGACCGTGTCCACGTGCAGACACTGGGGCGCGGCTTTGCCTGGCTGGATACAGGTACCAGCGACTCAATGGCTGACGCCTCCAATTTTATCGGCACCATCGTGAACATGCAGGGCGTGCAGGTGGCCGCACTCGAGGAGATTGCCTTCCGCAAGGGGTGGATTGACGCTCAGCAGCTGCTGGCGCTGGCCGAGCCAATGCAGAAGAACCATTATGGTCAATACCTCATCAAACTCGCAAAGAATGGAATTAACCGATAACAAGACGCCTCGACTTATCGAGTTGCCCAAAATCAATGACCCTCGCGGCAATCTCACCTATATCGAGAGCGGTGTCGGGATTCCCTTCAAGGTGATGCGCAACTACTGGATCTATGATGTTCCCAGCGGCAAGTGGCGTGACGGCCATGCCTTCAAGGAGCAGCAGGAATTCATTATTGCCCTGAGCGGAAGTTTTGACGTGGTCATCAATGACGGAGAGAAAGAACAGACGTTCCACCTGTCCCGTCCCCAAATAGGGCTTTACGTCCCTAAAATGATGTGGCGCTACATTAGCAACTTTTCAACCAACTCGGTGGCGCTTGTGTTGTCAAGCACCGCCTATGACCCTAAAGACTATATAGAGGATTTTAATGATTTTAAAACCCAAAAATGATGGAACAGATGAATAGTATAGACAGAATCACCATCCACAACCAGTCGCGCATCAAGGATTGCCGCATCATTACCCTTGACAAGCATCATCACGCCAACGGCAATCTCACGGCAGTGAACAATGGTGTGGAGTTGCCCTTTAACATCCAGCGCACATTCTATATCTATGATGTGCCTGGCGGTGCCGAACGTGGCGGTCACAGTCATTACCTGTGCCAGGAGTTCATTATCGCTATCAGCGGCAGTTTTGACGTCACTATCGACGACGGCCATGACCGCTTCACTTACACCTTGAACCGTCCCTACCAGGGGCTGCTGGTCGTGCCGGGCATCTGGAGGACGCTGCAAAACTTCTCGTCGGGGTCGGTATGTCTTGCCCTGGCATCACACCACTACGACGAGGAAGACTACGTGAGAGACTACGACAAGTATTTGGAATTAAAACACTCGGTAAACCATAATGAAGAAGAGTGACCCTGACGGCAAGTGAGGGTTAAGTTAACATTTAATCAACTGATAATGAAAGAATACCCATTCCTGGATTTGGCCCTTGCCAACGCGCCCTATATGGACGACCTCAAGAGCGCTGCTTGTGAGGTGATTGAGCGCGGCCGTTATCTACATAGCACTCAGACCGAGCTTCTCGAAGCCGAAATTGCCCAAACCTGCCAAACCGAGCACTGCGTGTCGGTCAGCAACGGATTGGATGCATTGAGACTCATCCTGAGGGCATATATGGAATTGGGGCGCCTGCGCCCGGGCGATGAGGTCATCGTCCCTGCCAACACCTATGTGGCAAGTGTCCTCGCCATCAGCGGGAATGGACTCACGCCTGTTTTGTGCGACCCGAGCGAGCAGACTATGAATTTGGATTCCAGCCTGCTGGAAAGCCTCATCACCCCCCGCACCCGTGCCATCATGCCCGTACACCTGTACGGCACCCCTTGCTGGGACACCACGTTGATGCAGGTAGCCCGTGAGCACAATCTGCTTATCATCGAGGACAATGCCCAGGCCATCGGGGCGACGAGTGATGTCGCCGGACTGAACGGGACGTTCACCACTGGAGGACTTGGCGACTGCGCCGGCATCAGCTTCTACCCCACCAAGAACCTGGGAGCACTGGGCGATGGTGGTGCCGTGGTGACTAACGACGATGCGTTGGCTGCGACCGTGCGCGCTCTTGCCAACTACGGGTCGGACCGCCGTTACCACAACATTTATCAAGGATTCAACTGCCGCCTCGACGAGATTCAGGCAGCCATGCTCAGGGTAAAGCTGCGTCATCTCGACCACGAGAACAGTTCCCGCGCAGCCGTGGCACAAGCCTATAACGACAGCATCCGTCATCCCCGTGTGACCCCCCCCGTCATCAATGATGCCCTCAAGCAGACATGGCACCAATATGTTGTGCGCGTCGAGGACAGGGACGCCTTCAGGGCCTACCTGGAGAGCAACGGTGTGGGCACCGACATCCACTATGCCATTCCACCCCACCTGCAGCCTTGCTATCAAGGGCTTGAGCACGGCCCGTTGCCCGTCGCCGAGCGGCTGGCCGACGAGGTGGTATCACTGCCCATAGCCCACCCCATCACACCTGATGACGCGCGTGATATTGCCGCTATCATCAACCGCTTTTAGCATTCAGGGAATGCCATGAGCAACCGCCATCCATTCAAACGGTTTGTCCTGCTCAGCCTGTTGGCGTTGCTACCGGCGTTCCTCTTGGCGGCACTGTATGTCGTCAAGGACCCCTTTCACGTCATCAAGCCCTACAAGGGAAGGGTATATAACCCAGGCGACACCATCGCACTGACCATCAACTGGGGCCATGTCACAGTGGAATCGTTCAAGTATTTTGACCCTGATGGACACTTCGATTCATTCATTTTCGGGTCATCTATATCGGGATATTACCTCATCAAGGATTGGCAACCCTATCTTCCCAGCGACGCGCATCCGTTTCACTTTAACGCCACACGCGAAACCCTCGTCGGCATCCGCAACAAACTCAAATACCTCACTTCCAGAGGCGTGCCTATCAAGAATGCGCTCATCATCATGGAGGACGAGATGCTGCAACGACACCCGCTCGACGGCGACGTGCTCTTTGTTCAGCATCCCGAGACGACCGAAGACGTGAGTTGGTGGGATTTCCACCAAATGTTTTTCAACGCTTTCAGGCGTCCTGAACTGGTAGGTTATCTGTTGTTCCCCAGCGCAATGGTCCAAACCGTGCTTGACAAGGGTTATGCCACTACCGACATCACCACCCGCATCGAGCCCATCAACGAGGGCTACTATGCCTGGGCCGACTCGGTGATTGCCGTCAACCCTGACGCATTTTTCACTCAAGAGCACATCGCCAAATATACCTTGCCGTTGAAGGAGCTGCCTTGTCCTCCCAAAATCCAGGAAGGGGTAAAATCCCTGCTCACTGAAATTGCCCAACTGCTGCATGAACAAGGCACTGATTACCAGATCATCATACCTCCCCACTATGGCTATGAGGCCATCGACAGCCAAGACTTGTTTTTGCTGGAAAACATCTTCGGGCAGGAACGGGTACATGACTATAGCCATGACCCGGAAATGGGCAGCCAACTGTGCCACTACTATGACGACGGACACTTGATTGCCCAGGACTGCGCACGCCTCATCGACAGTGCCTACCGAACCGTGACACTGCCATCACCTTACTTATTACAATAACACTCGAGTTAATCGGCGATAGCTACTCGCTTGCACCTATTGCCCCTTGTCTTCTGAAACCCGTCATCGTTGCCCCAGCTCCAGG
This sequence comes from uncultured Bacteroidales bacterium, assembly GCA_902787185.1. Taxonomy (GTDB): domain Bacteria; phylum Bacteroidota; class Bacteroidia; order Bacteroidales; family Muribaculaceae; genus Sodaliphilus. Next base: position 19,346 of record CADAFP010000035.1, read on the forward strand.
ATTTCCCATGAACGGCGTTGCGCCTTCTTGAGGCTTGCAGGGTCTTGGGCATCGATGCCATATTTCTCGGCAGGGGGTATCACCACCGCGGTGCCAGGACGCACATTGTTCGGGTCGCTGATTTTGTCCTTGTTCTCTTCGTAGATATATACCCAGAACCATGGGCTGTCATAATACTTTTCTGACAGGATGCTCAGCACAATTTGTGAAGTGACGGTGTCGGTGATGACATCAGGTTCACCGGTATAAAGTTCTGCGGTGTCCAAAACAGGAGTATCAGGAGATTCGACAGATCCGTTTTGACCTAACACAAGCCACAAGATGCCCGCTACCACTGCCACAGCCAAGAGTCCCCACAACCATTTCAGGTTTCGCTTGGGTGACGCTGAGAGTTGCTCCTCGGTGGGACTGTAGGCATCACGCAAGGCGGGGCGGTAGAAATGGTCATCAACCACAGGTTCCTCAACAGGAGGTGCTTCAGGCACAGGGTGGCTTGGGCCGTCAATCGGGATTCCCACCAACATCGGTTTTCGTTCGACAGGCTTAGACTCAACTGGTTGAGAGTCAACAGGTTTTGGCTCTGCTGGCTGAGAGTCAACAGGCTTATGCTCTGCTGGCTGAGAGTCAACAGGCTTTGGTTCTACAGGCTCAGGCTCGACAACTTTGGCTGGTGCGGGAGTGTGAGGTGTTGGAGTGACCTCTGGCTCTTTTTCCTCGGCAGGAGAGGCATTCTCCACATCGGGAGAGGAGAGCGCAACCGAGGGGTATTTCTTGTCGATGTCGGCAAGTTTCTCATCGGTGAGCGCATCATCAAGAATCACCGTTTCAAACTGTGCAAAAGGCTGGTTTACCGCCTCGGCAAGCGACTTGTCGGGCGTGAAAACGATTTTGCGGTGACCTTGCACCTCAATATCCTCACCATCGGCGATATTCACACTCTTGCGGGACTTGACGTCCGAGACCTTGAAGGTGCCTATTTTCTTGACCTTCACCGTCTCGCCCTTAATCAGTTCCTGGGAAATCGTTGAGAACAGTTCGCGCAGAAACAGTTCACACATGCGTTTGGAGGTCGATGTGGACTCTGCTAACAAGTCAATCAATTCAACTAATGTGAGCTTGGTGTTCATTGTCGTCTTTTTACTGTTTGAGTTTTGACTTCAGCACATTGCTTACCTTGAAACCGAGCACAACTTTGGGTGGAACCAGCATACGCTTGCCGGTTTTAGGGTTCACCATCACTCGCTCGTTGCGTTTCCTGGGTTCAAACGCGCCAAACCCGGGGACAATCACGCTATCCAACTCTCCGCAGCGTGTGCGCAGCACACCTGCCAGGCCGTCAAGCAGCTTGTTCACATCGTCGGTCGAGCGGCCCATTTTATTGGCTAATGTTTCAACCAGTTTCTTATTGTCCATATAAGCCTCCAAATTCGATTTTTAACCTGCAAAAGTAATCATATTTTTTGTCATTTGAGTTTTTTCGTCTAATTTTGTGAATCAATATTACCTATAAAAACCAACAAATATGAGAAAAATCGTTATCCTTGACGGATATGCCGGCAATCCCGGCGACCTCTCGTGGGAACCGATGAAGGCATTGGCTCCTTGTGACATCTACGACTTTGGCACCGCCGACACTGTACTCGAGCGCTGCCAGGGAGCCGAAATGGTATTGACCAACAAGGTCCCCATCAATGCCGACGCCATAGCCCAGTTGCCTGACCTGAAGTACATTGGCGTGATGGCAACGGGTTTTAACGTTGTTGACAGCGAAGAAGCGGCGCGACGCGGCATCATCGTGACCAACGTGCCGGCCTACAGCACCGACAGCGTGGCTCAACTCACGATCGCCCACCTGCTGAACATCTGCTGGCAACCCCAGCACTATACCGACGAGGCCCACGACCTGAAGTGGACCAACTGCGGCAGCTACGCTTACTTCAACACGCCCCTTATCGAGTTGGCAGGCAAGCAGATGGGTGTTGTCGGCCTGGGCAACATCGGTAGCGCCGTGGCACGCATCGCTCTGGCAATGAACATGCGCGTGATGGCCTATACCAGCAAGAGCCAAGAGCAACTGCCCGAGGGCATCATCAAAGCCGACAACCTGGAACACCTGCTGCGCACCAGCGATGTGCTCACCATGCACTGTCCGCTCAATGCCTCGACCACGGGAATGATTAACGCCGAAGGTCTGGCCATGATGAAACAAGGATCGATCGTGCTCAACATGGCGCGCGGCGCCCTCATTGTCGAGCAAGACCTGGCCGACGCTCTGAACAGCGGCCACTTGTATGCCGCAGCCATCGACTGCACCGCCGTCGAGCCGCCCGCCGCCGATCATCCGCTGCTGACGGCCCGCAACTGCTACATCACGCCCCACATCGGCTGGACCAGCTTTGAGGCACGCACGCGCTTGATGGATGTCATCACCAGCAATGTTGCCGCCTATCTCGACGGCAAACCCGTCAATGTTGTAAACAAGTGATATTCACATGTTTACAACTGATTAGGGATTAGAGATTAGTGATTAGTGAATCAGATTAGTGACATTTGATTAGAGATGGAAAACGAATTTTTCAAAGATATTAATGAGGCCCTGGCATGGGCCGAGGGCACCCATTGTGCCATCACCGTGTGTGACCTGGAGGGAAAAGTGATTTTCATGAACGAGCGCTCAAGAGCCACTTTTGACAAGGAGGGCCACACCATGCTGGGCCAGAACCTCATGCCCTGTCACAGCGAGAAGTCGCAGGAGAAAATCCGCCACATGATCGCCACCGACACCGTCAACTGCTACACCATCGACAAGCAGGGTGTCAAAAAGATGATCTACCAGACCCCATGGCGTAAGGACGGCAAGGTCTGCGGCATGGTGGAAATCTCCATGGTCATCCCCAACGAGATGCCCCACTACGTCCGCGGTTGATTTTTGACCTGATAAATACTAACTCTATGGGTTGATTTTGCGACAAATACTTGCATGACTTAAAAATGTTATCTACCTTTGCAGTTCCGAAACCGTGGTTTCGGAACTGCTGGTTTCTTTACATGCGCTATTGGATATGAGATTTTTTGACAGGGATAAAGAGATAGCTAAGCTGCGCAATATACGCGAATTATCACGACGCGTTGCGCAGTTCACAGTCGTGACTGGCCGTCGGCGCATCGGCAAAACGTCTCTTGTGCTGAACGCCTATAATGACGAACCCATATTATACTTCTTTGTTTCTCGCAAGGTCGAGAGCGAATTGTGCAAGGAGTATGCTACCGAGATTGAGGAAAAGTTGGGAATCCCTCAGTTAGGCTCGACCACACAGTTTGCCGAGATTTTTGAATATTTGATGAAACTTGCCCACAAGCAGCATTTCACCCTTGTGATTGATGAGTTTCAGGAGTTCTATCGGGTGAATAAGACCGTTTTCAGCGAGATGCAGAAAATCTGGGACTTGCATAAAGATGGAGCTCGCATCAACCTGCTGGTCTGCGGTTCGGTCAATTCACTCATGAATAAAATATTCCGTGACAAGAAGGAACCACTATATAACCGCCAGACACAAAAAATCTCGGTCCATCCTTTCTCTCCCTCGGTGTTACATGGCATCATGAACGAGTATGCTCCTGGTCACAGCAATGAGGATTTGCTGGCGATGTACCTCTATACAGGTGGCGTGGCCAAGTATATTGAACTTCTTATCGACGGCGGATTCTACACTGCAACCGCTATGCTTGATGCTATCATACAGGAAGACAGCCCCTTTATCGACGAGGGACGATCTATGCTGATTGAGGAGTTCGGGCGCGACTACACCGTGTATTTCTCCATTCTCTCGCTCATCGCCAGAGGTCATACCACCCGAGGCGACATCGAGGAAATCTTGAAGAAAGAGATTAGCGGCTACCTGACCCGGCTCGAAGATGACTATGGTCTGGTCAACAAATCTCAACCTCTGTTTGAAAGTTCACCTCGCAAGAATGTCCATTACAATATTCACGACAATTTCCTGCGGTTTTGGTTCCGTTTCGTGTACAAATACAACTACATGCTCGAGATTGGCGCTTACGACAAACTCAAGGAAATCATCATACGGGACTACGACACCTATAGCGGCCAGGTTTTAGAAGAATTCTTCCGTTTGCAACTGGCTGAGTCAGGGCAGTTCACCCGCATCGGCATGTGGCATGACCGCCGTGGCGAAAATGAGATTGACATTATCGCCGCCGATGAACTAAACAAAAGAGTAGAATTCATCGAGGTAAAACGCCAGCGACGCAACATCGATCTTTCAATCCTGCGTGCCAAAGCCAACGTATTCCTCAACACTACCAAAAAATTCGGCAAATACGACATCAACTACCGTGGTCTAAGCCTTGATGACATCTGACATTAATTGGCTGTAGGTGCTCATGCTTTACCCATTCATTGACATGACTTTTATGTTATCAATTAATCCAGGAAACAGTTTTTAGTGCGTTTTGTGGAGTTTTGTGGGATTTTTTGTACCTTTGTCGGTTAAATCATATAAGACATTTTAAACTGGATACATCTAATTATATATTATGGCGGAGAATATTGAGAATATCAACGCATCGGGCGAGGAGAAGAAGCCCTTGAATTTTGTACAGCAGATTGTCGCTGATGACTTGGCGGCTGGTAAGAACGGAGGAAGGCTGAACACGCGTTTCCCGCCGGAGCCTAACGGCTACCTGCACATCGGCCATGCCAAGGCCATCTGCATGGATTTTGGCGTAGCCGAGATGTTCGGCGGCACATGCAACCTGCGCTTCGACGACACCAACCCGCAGAAGGAGGACACCGAGTATGTCGATGCCATCATGCGCGACATCCACTGGCTGGGCTATGACTGGGGCGACAGGCTGTACTATGCCAGCGACTACTTCCCCAAACTGTACGACTTCGCTATCCGCCTGATTAAAGAGGGCAAGGCCTATGTTGATGACCAGACGAGCGAGCAGATTGCCCAACAGAAGGGCACGCCCACCACTCCAGGCGTCAACAGCCCCTACCGCGACCGCACCGTCGAGGAAAACCTGGACCTGTTCGAGAGGATGAACGCGGGTGAGTTTGAGGAAGGCAGCCACGTGCTGCGTGCCAAGATTGACATGGCATCGAGCAACATGCACTTCCGCGACCCCATCATCTACCGCATCATCAAGACGCCGCACTGGCGCACGGGCAACAAGTGGAACGTATATCCCATGTATGAC
>CADAFP010000036.1 GCA_902787185.1 uncultured Bacteroidales bacterium
CAGCACAACCATACCAGTAGTCTCCCAAGGCATTTCTTCCTCGAGTTTCTCAAGCACCTCACTCTGCGGAGTGATCGGGTATCCGAAATATCCGTCGGCACCGTAGCGAATCATCGCCATGGCGAGGGCTTCGTTACCCTTCATCAATGTTACTTTATCGTTCATATTGTTCGACAGTAATTTAAATGGTTAGTCTCTGTTAATTTTCGGTCACGCGATAAACCTCGATGCAGGCATCGGGGCACACGAGTGCACAACTCTGGCAACCGATACAAGCCTCCGGTTGCTCCATGTAAGCGAAATGATATCCGCGGTCATTCACCTCTTTCTCCTTGAGGTTCAGCACATTGCAGGGACAAGCCACAACACACAGGCGGCATCCCTTGCATCGTTCCGTATTCACTACTACGGCTCCATGAATTTTTGCCATAAAAGAAATAGTTTAAAGTTTAAAAGGTTATTAATCTTAAGTTCGTCTAATTACCCCCAAAAGTACTGCTTTTTGGGGACATGGCAAGCAAAAATGTATGAATATTTACCAATAAATGGTGATTTTTTTGTGAAACCCTATCAGCGAGGTTAAGAAACACGACGGAGACCATACCCATGGGGGCTATCATCATCGAGGCGAATGATGTAAATGCTTTTTCTATAACGATAAACTAAATTGGAGAAAATCGGTTGTAGCGAGCCAAAAGTCGGTAAAAAATTGAGTTTTGGCTAGCTGTAACTGGAAAATGGGAACGTTATTCTCTAAATAGATCGTTTAAAGTCAAGATATTGTGAGCACTAAATTGATATATGCCTTCTTTCACACCAAACGGTGTAATTAATGTCATCAACGCACCCTTATAAGGTTTGCTGGTTTCCATAAATCTGACTTGCTTGTGGCGCCAGTTTGCATCATCTTCCTTGCTTACGGCATATTCAGTGGTAGAGAATTTCATTTCGCATAAGTTAGCTATCCTATCAGCTCTGTCAATGACCATATCCACTTGGGCACCAGTTCTGCCGTCCTCATCCCCGCTAACTTGCCATGAATAAATCTGGGTGGCGACACCGCCAATGCCCAGTGCCCACTTGATTTGATGGATGTGGGCAAAGCACACCTGCTCGAATGCGAGTCCTTGCCATGTGTTAGTTAAAGGCGTATTGAGGTTTTTACTCCAGAACTCCTCATCAGTACCTGGCTTGTTGTGCATGAATTTATAATAGAATAGCGTGAAGTTGTCTATCAGTTGATAGCGCAGATTGCGTCGTTTGTGACCATTAGTACTATATGCGCGAATGAATCCACACGCCTCAAGGTTTTCCATCACCTTAGTTAACTGTCCATTACTGGGAATGCCACCTTCTTTAATCAATTCATCGCGGGTCATCCCTATCCGTTTGCTGCCCAACAAAGATACGATGTTGAGATAGGGTTCTGGATTCTTGAACAGGGAATCATATAACTCTCTGTATTCATAGCGTAGCTTACCCATTGGTGAGAATAACAGATTGTCGATGTTTTGGGCAACACTGCGTCCTCGCTCAAGCAGAGACCAGTAAAACGGTACACCTCCCAAGACCATGTAACACTCAAGAATGCCAAAACGTGTCATATCAAGGTGCCTGCTGTTGGCATATTGCTCGCACTCGTATAGTGTGAATGGTGCCAAATGGATGCGATAAGTCACGCGGTTGTGCAAGCCTCCATGATTACGGAAAACGTTGTTGATGATCCAGGACGTAGCCGATCCGCAAATGATAAGCAGGATGTCCTTGCGTGCCGAGGCAAATCCGTTCCAGAAATGTTCCAGTGCCGCCACAAAGTGTGAACGCGGGGCATCCATCCAAGGCAGTTCATCGATGAACACGACTTTTTTCCCTTCGGGCAAACTGTTAAGATGTTGTGACAGCAGGGCAAATGCATCAAACCAGTCGGCCGGCATGCGACATTTTTTCATGCCACATTGAATCAGTGATTGACGGAATTCTTGTAACTGCAGATTCGTCTTTTGGTTGGCAAGACCTGAATGCTGGAACGCAAACTGATAATCGAAAGTCTCGCGCACTAAAAATGTCTTACCGATGCGTCGGCGACCGGTAACGGCGACAAACTCTGAGTACTCCGACTTGTATGCTCGCAATAGCTCCTCTTTCTCTTTTTTTCTGCCTATCAACATAACAATAATCTTTTAATTCTTATTCAGAGTGCAAATATAGCAAATATTCGGTTATAGCGAGCCAAAAGTCGGTAAAAAAATGAGTTTTGGCTCGCTATAACTGGAAAATAGGTGGTTTTTTCGGATTCCGGTGGCCCTGTGACTGCACAGAGATGGCATGGGCCTTAAAAGCGGAAGCCGGCGGTGATGTCGAGGTTGTTGTAGCTGTTGTAGAAGCTGTGGTTGACACTTGTGTACCAATGGCCCTCGTGGCTGAAGGTGAGGGCGTAGAAGAAGTTGCCTGCTGTGCGGACGAGTGCCATGCGCCCGTTCAGGTTGGTTGACAGCAGCGACCTTTTCCCGTCGATGGAGTTGGGGAAGCTGTGGCGGTAACCGATGCTGGGGACGGCGGTGATGTTGTAGAGCCATCCGTGATGGAAAACCCAACTGTAGCCGTAGCCTATCATCGCCCCGAAGTCGCGGTAACGGAAGCGGTAGTCGGTCACCTCGTCGGGCAGGTAAGGCAAAAGGGTGTGGTCCATCAAGATCATGTCCATGACCACGTCCTGGTGGCTCAGGTAGATACCTGCCATCAATGAGCCGGCACTGCGTTTCTGGTACTTGGAGAAGCAATAGGCTGCGGCTTGGGAGTAGTGGGTGTGGTTGAAGATGTAATAGGCATCAAGCCCGTATCCCTCGCGTGTGAGTCCGTAGAATAATTCTGAGCCTACCCACTTGCCAAGTCGGTTGATGTGTACTGAACTCTGGTCGTTCTTGCGGTAGTATCCCTCGATGAAGATGCGCGATGTGGTGAATGAGAACTGCAGCCTGCGGTTGTGGATGAATCTCCCTGCCAACAGGTCCCGCACATTGAGCATGTAGGTTAAACTGAGTCCCATGCCGCTGATGTGAAAACCGAACAATGACGTGACGTCACTGTTCAGCTGTATAGGGGTTTCCCACTTGCCCAGGTGACCTGAATAGAAGTCCAGCCAGTTGCTGTTCTTGAGCATGACTTTGAATTTTTTGCTCTTCTTGCCAGGATTGACGACATAGGCGGTATCATAGTAGTTGAGGGCATGGTTGAGCCAGCGGTAGGCCTTGAAGCCGAAGTCTATTACCGGTGGATAATGAATTGACGTGTCGTTGATGCTCCAACCGTGCCTGAAGATGATATCCTCCCAATGGGTTCGTTCACTATCGATGCTGTCTACCCTTGTTGTCATGGCGTTAATCCTTGTCTGGATGCTGTCCAGGCCGTCGGCAATACTCTTTACCTTCAAGGCGATGGTGTCCTGGCTTGTTGGCGCACCCCCTGGATAGTCGCCTTGCTGCCACACCGCTGTGGAGCTCCATGCCAGACACGAGACCAGTGTCATCAATAACGATATGGTCCATCGTCTCATCATCTCGTCGTCTTGGGCTCGGTGTGTCCGGCCGACCTGAAGGTGATCATGTTGACCGGCTGACGCACGCTGCTGTCGCCAGGGGCCGCGGGGGCTGACTCGCGCCTGGGAATGCTGTCCCGTGAGGGCTCGGTCTGGACAGTTTGCTTCTTTTTGCTCTTGGGCTTGTCGAAGTCGTGTTTCCAGACGATGCCCACGCCCTGGGTGGTGAGCGCGTTGCGCAGGTAGTAGTTCTGGTCGTTGAAGTGGTTGTAGGCCTTGAGGCGGAAGGTGCCCTTGCTGTTGAGCAGGTACTCCAGGTCAAAGTCGCCGATAAAGTTGGTGTTGCTCGTGTTGTAGGTGTTGTCGCGGTAGCCAAAGTTGCCGTTGAACAGCAGCCTGTTGTTAAGCAGCTGGCTGGAGAGCGCCACATCCACCTCGACGTCGCTGAAGTCGCCACGGTCGGTGCGCACGTTGGGCGCGATGCTCAGGTTGTCGGTCATCTTGCCCAGGATGTTGCTCAACTGGCCTGCGATGGTCGATGAGGCCACCGAGGTGAGAATCTCGTTCTGGCTGTTGGAAGTGCGGCCCATGTACTCAGGCGTGTAGAAGCGGTTGAGCGCCAGCAGGTAAATGATCTGACGGTTCATCATCTCGTCGGTGCTGATGATGCTCTTGATCTTGCGGTCGGCATCGGTGGTGAGCGACGGGAATTCGAGGTCAAACGAGATGTCGGGCTGGCTGATGATTCCCTTGGCCTTGAGCAAGGCGTGTACGGGCACATTGGTGCGGTTCAGGTCAGGATCCTGGCCGAAGGACTCATCCAGGTCGCGGATGTTGGCATTGAGCGAATAGACTGCCTCCAGGTCGAGCGTCGCGGCATAGGGGTCGCCCTGGAAACTGATGCTGCTGCCGTCGCGAATGGTGAAATCCTTGATAATCACATCCTGCAACGTGAAGTTGTAAGTGCCCTTGTCGAGCGTGTATTTGCCATAGGTTCCCAACTCGCCGTTGTTGTTGTAGGTGAGTCGCATGTGCCCGTTGCCTGTCGCCTTGATGCGGTCGCCGCCAACGGGGTCCATCACCACGGTGAGCGCCAGGTCGGGCGTGATGTCGCCCTGCAGGTCGATGAGGTAGCCACTGGGCTCTGAAACCTCCTCCTGTTTCACCTTTTGCTGCAGTTGGCTCAGGATCAGGTCTATCGTGTCGGGTTCTTGCTCGGTCTCGGACTTTGCTGGCGCGTTCCTGTCCCTGAAGGTGATGAAGTTGTAGCCCACGGCCTGCTCATCGTCGCTCATCACAAAGGTGAATTTGCTGTGCGGCGCCGAGCTCATGTTTACCTTGACCTGCACCATGCCGGGCCCACCCTCGACAAAGCAGGCTCCGTTGCCGTAAATGGTGCCATACCAGTAAGGGTTGATGGTGGGATTGGTGTCATAGGCAAGGAAATCATGGGCATCGGTGATGGCGAAGTTGAATTCCGGACGGTGGAAGGCGTCATGCTTGAGCCATCCGCTGAAGATGGCTTCATGCCCGTCACGGTCGTGAATCGGTATGCCGCCAATCTCGATGTAGTCGGGGATGATGTGGATGGGAGCGTTGGAAGTGGTGTAGTAGCAGTTGACGTAGTCCACGAGGAAGCGCAACGTGTCCACCATGAGGTCTCCCTCGAGGTTGATGGTGTGGAAATTGCCAAACAGGGTCGCCTTTCCCGACATCTCGCCCTGAACGTCGCCTGTGAAGGCCACCATGTAGGGCTTGAGGAACGCCACGTTGGCATGGTCGGTGTCAAACACGATGTGGAGCGAGTCGTCATTGATGTAAATGCCGCCGTCGAGGGCACTTTTGCGCCCGTTGCGCTGCACGATGTCGCCATTGACCATGATGCCCTGGGTGTCATTGTCATAGCTGACCTCGATGTCCAGGTCGCCCATGAGCGCCCCGTTATAGGTGATGTCCTTGATGAAGAAACTGGGTGAGTGCAGTCGGGGTGCGCCCGAGAACAAGTCGCTGGCATACACCTTGGTGGTGGCCCTGCCGCCGAAGTCCACATGGTCAATCGCCAGCGTGCCGAACACATAGTCGAGATTGATGTCGCTCAACTCGAGGCACAGCACGTCGTCGGGGTTCTTGGACGCCTTGCCGTTGACACGAATGAACTGGTTGTCGTGCCCGCCAGACAGGTTATCGACAGTGACAGCGCCGTCATTGACCATGATGCGTCCCTTCTCGACCATCCACACGGTGTCGTTGAATACCATCTGTGACGGCATAATGTCCACATCGGCCTTGAACTTGCCTTCGGTGTCGCGGTCGAGCAGGGCGCTCAAATTGAGGTTGCCGTGGAAGTCGGCATCACGCTGCACACGCCATCCGACATTGGCATCAAGTCGGTTGTCCTGTCCGCTGGCGTCGAGGTTGAGAGCCATCTTGCCGTTCTTCATCGGATAGAGCGACTGCATGTTGAGCACCACCCTGCCGGTGATGCTGTCGAGGGCGGCATTGAGACGTGTTGCCTCGATAATCTTGTTTCCCTGCAGGATGTAAGGGGCGTCGAGTGTCAGGTCAAAGGAGTTGTCCTGCTCATCCAGGCTGCCCTTGAGCGTCGTGCGGTAAATCAGGCTCACCGGCAGTTTGAGTGTCTTGTTCAATTCGTCATCAGGGGTGATGACAAAGTCGAAGTTCACCTTGGTGGGGTCGCCGGTGTGGGTGTAGGCGGCATAGTCGCCGAAGTATTGCGGGAAAGTGCGCGAGAGGACGCGCTTCACGGTGGGCACAATGGTCTTGAAATCGTAATCTCCCTCGATGTAGCCGTTCAAGTGGTCGCTGGTGACGCTGAGCAGCTTCTCGCCATCGTTGTCATCGGCACTGAGTTGCAGGCTCTTGATGCGCAGCCCCTTGCCGTTGCGGTCGGTGAAGTCCACGTCGTCGAACTGCACGTAGCCCGTGGCGTTGTCCAGCGAGTTGCCCCAGAACGATGCGGCGACGCTGGTTGACAGGCGGTGGTCGGGATACTTGTTGGTCAAGCCCATGTGAGCCAGATTCAGGTCACGGGTGACGATGTTCAGGTCGTAGGTGGAATGGGGCCCGTTGATGAAGGCATAGCCGTCGATGTTGACGCGCCCTGCGGGGTCATTCATCGCCATTTCACCCTTGATGTCGTTGCCCTTCTTGTCGATGTCGGCGGTGATGTTGTGGTAGCGGTTGCCCTTGAAATCGATAAAGGGTATGCTTCCCTGCAGGTGCCCGGACACGTCACTGCCCTGGATTGCGGCATTGATTTGGGCATCGACGGCCACTTGACCGAGCAGGTCTTTCTTGCCGAGCATGGTGCCCAACTGCAGCCCGTCGGTCTTGACGTGCCCGTTAAAATGCGCTCCTCCAGACGTCTGTGCCAGTTCGCCGTCGAGTTTGGTGTCGCCGAGCGACGTGCCAATCAGTCCGTTGAACTTCACATGGTTGTTGACGCTGTGCAGTGCGCCGTTGACATGCAGTTCGCCGCAGCGGGTGATGAAGTCGCGCGTCTTGGCGGGCATGGACGGGATCAGGCGGGTGATACTGGACAATTGTCCGGCGCTGGCGGTGAGGTCGAGACGTTCCATGTCCAGTGACTTGTAGCCGCCGCCCATCGCCGGCATGATGAGGGAGCCGCGGGTGTCAAGCGCCAGCGAGCCGTCCCTCGCCCGCAGGCTCAGGTTGGGAACGCTGATGCGGTCACCATTGCGCTCTACCGTCGCAGCGATGTGCAACGGGTCGGTGAAACTCTTGAGTTGGGGCAGCAGGGGAGCCAGGTCGGCAGGAGTGATGGTGCTGCCTGGCGTGCTCACACGCAGCGGCATATCGGCCAACTCCGAACCTAAACTCTTGAGCGACGTATAGTCCAAATGGATGTCATCCAGCCGGATGTCGCTATTCGGCAATTTCACGTTCAGGCCTTTCACGTCGAGGGCGTTGTCTGTCACGTGGACGTCGGCCGTCAGGCGCTTGAGCTCCAATCCGGAGCCCTCGTCAAACGACAGGCGCTTGACGCGGATGTCAAAGTCGTTGTTCTTGAGCTGCGGCAAGGAGAGATCGGCACGCAGGTTCTTCACGTCCAGGTGGTTGGGATCCAGTCGCCCGGGTCGCTGCGGCTGGTCGAGCACGTCGTAGGTGAGCGACGAGCCACGCACCACTACCGTCTTGACCTGCACGTCAAAGGGCTTGGGTGGCTTGTCATCCTTGGGCTTAAACGCGTCGATGATGAATTGCATATTGGTGGGGCTCTCCTTGTCGGGACGCGTCACATGGCCGTTGAGTCCGATGATTTCGCCATAGGTGACAACGATGCGCCCGTCGGCAATCAGTTCCTTGAGGCTGATGCCTGCACCCAACTTGCCGATGGTGAGCAGTGAGTCGCCCTGTTGGTCATTGATGAGCACGTCGTTGATTTCCAGCTGGTTAAACGGTGCAATGGAAACCGAGCCGATGCTCACCGACGTATTCAGATACTCGCCGAGGGCTTTCTCTCCCTCATGGCGCAACTTGTTCTGCACAGGCGGGAGCAAGAGAAGCAGGTAGGCCGACGCAGACAAAGCAACAACCAAGGCCAGCGTGGTCACTACCACACTGCGCAGCACATTGTATGTTCCCCTAGTGAAACTCATGGTCGTGTCTATTTCCCGCTATCCCTGCAAATATAGTGCCATTAGTTTTTAGTCCTTAGTCCTTAGTCCTTAGTTTTTAGTCCCTAGTTTCTAGTTGGCATCCGCCAACTCCTAACTCCTAACTTCTAATTCCTAATTTCTAACTTCTAACTCCTAACTCCTAACTTCTAATTCCTAATTCCTAATTCCTAATTTACTCCAGGGCATCGCATTGGGCCAGCCACAGCCGTGATGAGGCGTCGCTGGGCATGCGCCAATCACCGCGCGGTGAGAGCGAAACGCTACCCACTTTGGGTCCGTCGGGCAGGCACGAGCGCTTGAACTGCTGTGCAAAGAAGCGCCTGATGAAGGTGCGAAGCCACTTCTTGATGGTCGCGTTGTCATACTCACCCTTGAAGGCTTTGCGTGCCAGCAGGTAGAGTTTGGCGGGCGTGAACCCGTAGCGGAGCATATTGTACAGGAAGAAATCGTGCAACTCGTAGGGGCCGACGATGTCCTCGGTGACCTGCAGGATGGTGCCGTCCTTGGCGGCAGGGGTCAACTCGGGGCTGATGGGCGTGTCGAGCACGTCGAGCAGCGTGGTGCCGATGGCTTTGCCCTTCTTGGTGCCGTCGTTGAGCGACATGGCGAACCAGCGCACAAGGTGACGCACCAGCGTCTTGGGGATGCTCACGTTGACGTTGTACATCGACATATGGTCGCCGTTGTAGGTGGCCCAACCCAATGCCAACTCCGACAGGTCGCCTGTGCCTAACACGAGGCCGTTCACCTTGTTGGAGAAGTCCATCAGAATCTGTGTGCGCTCGCGAGCCTGGCTGTTCTCATAGGTCACGTCGTGGTTGCTGGCATCGTGGCCGATGTCCTTGAAATGCTGTGTCACGGCAGCGGCGATGCTGATCTCGTGCAAGGTCACCCCAAGCGACTTGACCATGGCACAGGCGTTGGTATAGGTGCGGTCGGTGGTGCCGAAGCCCGGCATGGTGATGGCGTGGATGTCCTTGCGGTCGCGCCCCATGCGGTCAAAGGCGCGCACGGCCACCAGCAGCGCCAACGTCGAGTCCAAGCCTCCCGAGACGCCCACGACAATCGTTTTGATGCCCGTGAAGTCGAGTCGGCGCATCAGACCGCTGGTCTGGATGGCGATAATTTCCTCACATCGGGCGGTCAGGCGGTCACCTCCCTCAGGGACGAACGGCAGCCGCTTGACGGGGCGCAGCAACTCCTCTTTCTCATAGTCGAGCGGACCCGCTATCGTCATGGTGTAGTGCTCAAAGGGTGTGCCGAACTGCACCATGCTGTCGGCAAAACTGCCGTTGACGCGGCGCTCGTTCTCGAGGGCGGCAATGTCGATGTCGGCGATGGACATCTGGGGCTGGGTGGAGAAGCGTTCGCCCTCGGCAAGCATCTTGCCGTTCTCGGCAATGACGGCATTACCGCCAAACACGAGGTCGGTCGTCGATTCGCCGTAGCCGCACGAGGCATAGACGTAGGCGGCGATGCAGTGCGCGCTCTGGTGCTTGATAAGGTCCATCAGGTAAGTGTGTTTGCCGATAAGCTCGTTGCTTGCCGATAGGTTGACAATCACGTTGGCCCCGTTGATGGCAGCGATGCTGCTGGGTGTTGCAGGCACCCACAGGTCCTCGCAGATTTCCACCGCCACACGAGCGCGGCCTGCCTCAAATATCTGGTGTGTGCCGAAGGGCACCTCAGCGCCGCCCACCGTGATGCTGCTCTTGCCGGCAATCGCGGTGATGTTGCTCGTGGTGAACCAGCGTTTCTCGTAAAACTCCTTGTAATTGGGGATATAGGTCTTGGGAATCACCCACATCTCGCCGCCGTTGATGACCACGGCGCAGTTGAACAAGTGTCCGCTGCAGCGCAGGGGTGCTCCCACGACCGCCATCACAGGAGTGTCCTTGTAATGGTCGCACAGGGTGAGCAGTGCCTGCTCGGCGGCGTCCAGCAGCAGTTCGTTGCCGAACAGGTCGGCACAGGTGTATCCAGTGACGCATAACTCGGGCGTCACAACGATGGCGGCGCCCGCTTTTACAGCCTGGTCGATACTCTCGATGAGGTGAGTCACATTGCCGTCCACGTCGGCGACATTGACCTGCGGCACGACGGCTGCCACGCGCACCATGCCGTAGTCGGTTACCGCTTGATATTTCTTCTTAGCCATATCCTTGTCGTTTCTTTACAAATTGGTTTAACCTGCAAAGGTAGTGCAAGCCGAGCGGAGAACAAAAAGAATTCATTCTTTTTTTATCCCGAGGCGCAGCCTATCTTCGCCATCACGCAAAATTAAGTATTTTCGCTGAATGTCGCCCCATTTGGTAGGTACAATTTTGACACATTTTTGAGAAACCCGTCCCTAACTGATTGTGCGCTCAAGGTTTCCTCGTGCCGCAGGTTGGAGGTGATTTTATTTTTTCACGTTTTTTTTGATATTAATCGTTTGCTGAATCCGATTAAATACAGTACCTTTGCGACGAGATAGACAACTAACCATACAAAAGAGAAAGGAGACAATTATGAAGAAAATCTTTACACTGCTTTTCTGCGTTGTTGCCTTGACTGCAGCAGCCGACAACAATAGCCGTATCGAGCAATGCGTCAACGCGCTGCTCAACCGTCCGGCTTCTAACATGATCATGGCCACCAATTTTGATGTTGACGGTGATGGCGTACTCACCATCGCTGATGTGACCACGCTCATCGATCAGTCGCTGGAGGCTCAGGTTAACCGCGCACCGTCGCAGAAGGTGGATATTGATGCCCTTGCCAAGGAAATTACCCTGGCTCCCAACCATCAGCCCAACATCAATGACTTGAATGAAGCCATTGACGAGAACCTGAAGGAGGAATAAGGGAATAGCCACGGCAACGCCTCATCACGACAAAGCTTAGATATCATACCTCCGGCAGGACTCTTGCCGGGGCATGATATTTTTGTGTGGGAGTGAGGGCGTGTGTTGCCGCAGTAGTGACGTGCCACTCGAAGTGATGTGGTTATATACTGGTTTTAATAAACAATTCAGATCGTTATGAAGAAATTATCCCGTACAGGGCTTCTGCTCGTTTTCTCGTGCTTGCTCATGGGCGTTCTGTCATCATGCGGCAGCGATGAGCCTGAGCCCTTGACAGTTGACTATTACATAGAAGTTGAGGAATCGTTCCTCGTGAATGGTTCCACAAACTTCCCTGATGGCTACATCGATCCGGTCACGACCATGAGGGAGACGATTCGCAAGGCTTATCCCAAGGCTGACAATGTCGGCAACGATCAAGCGGTGGTAAGGGCTTGTGACGAAGCCTATGAGAAGTTTTATAAGGATTATACCAGTGGCGGTGACCACTTGACGTGCCTGATGCATCTCATCAAGACAAGGAATGAGGGAATAATTGTCAGGGAGAGCGTACGGCTCAAGACCTATAACATTGACGTCAATCCCCCGCTTCCACCCAATAATCCCTAATGGTTTTGGCAAATGAACCCATGACCGCCGGTGTGACTTTTCATGCCGGCGGCAATTTTTCCAGCAGTTTTTCTATAAGACGGGGCAGGGCATGGGTGTTGATATCCTGCTCGTTAATCCACTGGTATTCAGTTGGCAAGGTGGGGCGTTTCTCGGGCTCGGCGAGGTAGAAGTCGGCCAAAAGGATGCGGTGGGTGAGCACGTGTTTCACGCCGCTTGCGATGAGGGTGAGCGGGCAACCCAGGTCGGGTAGGGGGGCATCCTCGACCAGCAGTGGCTCCCACAGGCCCTGCCAGATGTCGCCGGCGGGGCGGCGGTGCAGAGCCGTCATGCCCTTGTGACGGATGTAGATATAGGAGAGGTGGCGTTGGCTCACTTTGAGTTTTTTCTCTTTGACAGGTAGCAGGGCGGTGCGTCCCGTACGCAGGGCGTCGCAGGTCTCGCCGACGGGGCAGTCGATGCAACGGGGCGACCGTGGCGTGCACCACGTGGCGCCAAAGTCCATCATAGCCTGGTTGAAAGCCGACGCTTGTCCATCGGGCAGCAGGTCCTGAGCCAGTGCCTCAAACAGGTGTTTCCCCTTGGTGGTGTTGATAGGCACCTCGATGCCGAAGTGGCGTGCGAGCACGCGATAGACGTTGCCGTCAACAGCGGCGGCAGGCAGGTTGAATGCCATTGACCCCACGGCGGCAGCGGTGTAGTCTCCCACCCCCTTGAGGGACCGCAGCCCCTCGACGGTGCGCGGGAAACCGCCCAGCGCAACCACTTGACGCGCAGCGGCATGCATGTTGCGTGCCCGGCTATAGTAGCCCAATCCCTGCCACAGGCGCAGCACTTCGTCCTCACTGGCCTCAGCCAGCGACTCGACAGTCGGGAAACGTTCCATGAAGCGCAGCCAGTAATCACGACCCTGCTCGATGCGTGTCTGCTGCAGGATGATCTCGCTCACCCAGATACCGTAGGGATCCCCGATGCCACGCCACGGCAGTTCACGCCCATACTGCGCAAACCACCTCAACACTCTCGATGCAAATTCCCCACCCCCCATCATGGAAAAACATTTATGAACGGTGTTTCTATAAATAGATGTCACTTTTATGAGTGTCTCTCATCGACTTCTATAGTTACAGCCGCTTACAGATGCAAAGGTAACTTTTTTCTCGAAATAACATCTTCACTATACCAGATTATTTGCGATATTTCCATTTTACAATTCTAACAAAGAAACAGTATTCTTTATTATTAATTATTGACGCATTTATTGAAATCTACAGCAATGAGTTTGAAATTTTCGCATAAAGATAGTTTAAAATTCAAAATTTATATTTATTTTTGCGAAATCGTTATATTCTGATTCCCGCAAGATGGGAAACACAAAAGTAGCTTAATTAAGAACCTTCGCATAAGGCAATAGATGCCAAAATGCTTAAAACTATATTCTTATGTACGACAGTAAGTATGACTCCAGGATGCACGATATCACCATCCCCTTGATGGGTTTTAACGGCTTCCACCATGCTAGTAATTATGAATCCAAGGATGATTTTGAGGACTTCATTGGACGTGAGAGCATATTAGATAAATTATATTCCTGGTTAGAAGATCATGAAAAGAATAAAGAGAAAAAGTATTCAGGTGCCTATCTGATTACTGGTTTCAGGGGAATGGGTAAAAGTTCATTTGTATATAAAGCGATTATTGATATAAAGAAAAAGGCAAAGAACCATCCCTTGAAGGATAAGTATTATGTTCCTATTTCGATAAATATCGGTAATGATTTGTTATCGAGCAAAGAACTGCTATATATAATTTGCAAGTTGCTGACATCTGCTTTTGCCGAAAAAACAAGATTAAAACACAATGCATGGAGTCGGGTAAATTTAATGGTGCCCCAACTCCTTACAATAGTTTTTTGCATTTGGCTTTTCTTTGGCAATGACATTGTCTTTACTAAGATATACGATTTTTTTACTACTAATCTATTTGCGTTATTAAGTAGCCTTAAAGCTGATGGGATAAAGACATTGTTAATTAAGATTTATGAGAGTTCTGATTTATGGACGAACTTTTTCAAGGTTCTTACTTTCTTGATTTTCACAACTGGGTTTTGCTATATCTGGCGTTATGTTTATTACCTCATATGGAAATTGACAGACTGTGATTTATTTATCACAAATTGGCAGATTAAAAGGGTCTTTTCTTATTTGAATCAAAGAATTGATACAGAAATGACCGTCAAGACCGAGAACAGAGTTGACGTGAGTGCTGGTGTTGGAGACGGAGATATAAGCGATTTCTTACTTAAAAACACTTATAGACGGCGCAAAATCAAAAAACAAGTATATCCTATTGCTCAAACATCTGAGATACAAGATCTGTTAGTTAATCAGTTGCGATTAATTAAGCGCCTCCCAATGGCAAAGTTTCGATTCATTTTTATAATCGACGAGTTGGATAAAGTCTCACCAGAAGACAATGAAAAACAAATCATTCCCGAGTATGAGTACACTAACGCGGTTAGTGGTAATTCATCTTACCGAAGTCGTCAAATGGCGTTGTCAGGGTTGCTCTCAAATATGAAGTATTTTATATCAAGTTCAGAGGCGAAGTTTGTTTTTATCACTGGATATGATATGTATGAAGCGACTCTGTCAGATATATCAAATCGTGAGTTTAATCTGCACAGTATTTTTAATGGATATATCAATGTTAGTAGCTTCCTAAGGAAAACCGGTACAAATAAGGGCGCTGATTCGATGATTGAGAAATACTTTTGTCACCTTCTCCTTAGACCTCAAGATGTAGTTGATGGAAAGAGGGAAGACTTGCACGATTATGCCCATTTTTTCCGGTCAGAATGGGAGAAGAATGATACGGAAAATGATAAAGAGCATTTAGAGATGCAATTAGATAGGCGTATATTGTTTTTACGTCAATTCTTGACATACCTGTTTTATATGAGTAATGGCTCACCAAAGAAGCTTGCTGTTTATTTGGAAAAATATGTTAGGAGCAAAGATCGAGTGATCCAACAATATGAAAAGAAATATAAAGATAATATTAAACAAGAATTTGATGATATTTCTTTAGGGGTTAAGTCTTATTGGGAAGATTGTAAGTGGTTTTTATTCTTTGATATCCGTAATATTCAAAAAATTGGATTTATTCATTATCTTATTTATCCAATGTTGAAGAACTTGATAGCAAAATCAAGTACGTATAGTGATAAGTTATTGGTATCAACATCATTTATGATATCTAACCTATACAAGTTCCATAAATCAGGTTTCTCTTGGCGTAATTTGGAATATATGCCAGAGCTCCTCGATATTAATAAGGTGCCGGAACTCAGAGACTTTATAGGTGGCATTTTACAGTTCTTGAATCAGACTCATATTGACGAGGCTGTGGGAAATCTTTATAAATTCAAGTTCCCCCAGCGTTTGTCAGAGGAGATTACTTTCTTTTCCAAGACAGCTGAAGAGGTTTCTTATCTATTTAACTTTTCTCATGACGAGCTCTTGTCAATCAAGACGTTATACAACAAGCAGCTGGACCATTATAATATCGAAAAATATGAGTCTCCCGCTATTGCCAGTCTTCATCATCTATTAGGTGACATTTATATGCTTGAGGAGAATTACGAGCAAGCAATCTATGAATTCAATGAAGCCCTATTTGCCATTGACAGGCAAGAGAATAATGTGAATAAGATATTCAAGGCCAGCGAATCTGCAAGTAATATTCTGTTCAAGATTAGGGTAACCTTGAAGCTTGGCCTCGCTTATGAGAAAAGAAAAACATTTGATACGGCATATATTACTTATGATAATCTTGTTAAATATGTTCTGAATTTGGCTACTATAGCCAAACCGTTCACATTATCCGAAGATGCACAAACCCCCTCACAAATGGTTACACGCTTGAAAAGCAACTCTAAATTTTTTACCAATATTAAAATTGCTTATTTGGGAATCTTGGCCAAAGTGGCGGTTATAGAGAAAATGGACCTTGGGGGCATTCAAGAACTCGACCTGTGGCGACAAATCAAAGAATTCAGCTATATCTTGAACCAGGTGAATGGTTCTGTCAGACCAGTAGCATTAATAGATTTCTATACTAAACTTGGTTGTATTTTATATTATAAAAACAACAGGAATAGTGATGACTTTATTAAGCGTTTTCGCCAGGAGATAGGCTCCATAGGCTCCGTTGGTTCCTTTGATAAACAGGATGATGTTAAATTTTATTCATGTGTAAATTCGCCGGTTACAGGTCAATCGATACATTCAGAGAGTAAGAAATCACTGCTGACTCCATGTATGGCTTGTCAGTACTTTAACTTGAGCATAAAGAAATGCATAGAACAACTGAACGGGAACGTAGATGATTATGAAAAAAACAGTAAAGCATTGTTTTTCATTAAAAAGTTCTTTAATGTTGATGCTTCTCTTGAGATATATAAAGAAGGAAATCAGTTTATCATGGCGATGTCCAATGCCCTTTTGGGTATGGGCAACACATTGTTTAGTTGTTCCAAGGTCAAGTCAGTAGATTTATCCGGCTTTTTTGATATCCTTGGGCAGATATGTCGAGATTCTAAAATAGATGAAGACAGGGAAAGAAAAATGGAGAGATGGCTGAGTCCCTTCACAAAGTCCATTCTTTATTATCTTGCTGCGGCTGAGGGCTATAAAATGCTAACAGACTTCAAGGCGTCATATAATATTTATATTCAAATACTTAGCGCGGTAAACATCTATTATCATGTAGTGGATCGTAAAAACGTGCCTAAAGCGACTCTCAGTTTTTGTCATGTGATTACTCGCAGGGCTATCGCATGTGCTTATCTGCATTACGATAGTATTAACTGCACTGAGGTGAATACTCAAAAATATGAAATGAGTAAGAACTATACAGAGATTGTTAATCTTCATTCTCTTACGGTTTTCCCTGAGATTGAAGTTGCTGTCGACAGGTACTATCGCATCTGTTTGAAGGGAGATAAGAGTGAAAGAAATGAAGTCTTGAAGAAGGTCTTGAATGCACGTCAGATGACTTGCTATAAGTTAACCTCAACCTTGACACAGAACATTCAAAATTTATGCCTTAAACTTGCGATCAACAAAGAGATATTATCAAGAATTATTCCCAAACTTACAGATCAGTTGGAATTATTAGAGACAACAATTGATCAAGTGATACCTGTAATCAGCGACTACTTCTTATATGATGATTGTTCTGAGGCTATAGATGAGATGTTTGGGACGTTAGGCTGGAATCTCCTTAAAAAGGATATGTCTCTCAAAGAGAAAAAGTTTGTATTGCTTGATTATCTTGTAAAAGACAGCCTCTTCTGCCTGAATACGATTACAGAGCTAATTGAACCTCTTTATAGTACGACATTATATAATGATTCATTTATTGGGGAGATATATAAGAAGGCGTTTTGCTGGAATCTTGTGTTGATTTGTCTGCGTGAAATATATGAGTATGCTGATGATAATTCAACTGTGGGGAACAAGGATGGGTTTATTGAGAATATGAATAATAGATATAAATTCTCAGCTCAGATGAAGTCTGGTGAGTTTGACGATACATTTAAAGAACTATACAAGTATCTGAATTCATTAGAATCGTGGAAGAGTTACTGTTCAAGTGACATTTCCAAGGTAGAGAGTATTTATCAAAAAATTAATCCAAGTAGTGGCAACCTGTTGGTTAGTAGCTATCTGGCAGGAATGGCAGTTGATAGATATAGCAAGGCGATTGAGATGCATACTTCTGGAAAGGCATATAAAGAGATGATGGCTACTTTGTTCTTTTTGGAGGATGACTTACAAAATGATTCAAATTACATGAATTTGGCTATTGAAAGGTTCTTGATAAATCACGGTGTTATCCAAAAGAGAATGAATCAGTTGCAGAAGTACACACTTAAGGTGAGCTCACTGCTTGTTGTTGATAATTATGTAAAACAATAAAATAGATTAGAAATGGGAACTCTCAAAAAAATCGATTCCATGAGGTCGTTAGTTGCTATTTGTGCGATAGTATTAATAGCCTCGCTTTTGTATTGCGCAAGTAAGTGTTGCTCGAGCATAACTTGTTGCGGTGTTTTTTGTTCGTTGATGACGATATTCCTTCTTGCATTAGTTTCTGTTATTCTTTATTTTGTTTTTTCTTATTACAGGCATTGCGATGATCAAATGATTGAAATTGCGAAATTGGCTATTCAAAACGCGGTCAAGAAGGAAGAGCGTGAACATGATAAAGAAATGTTTAAATTGCGATTCGTTCAGAGAATGCTTGAAGATTCATATAAAAACCAGCATGAACTTGAATTGAAGGCTAAAGAAAAAGAGATAATACATTATCACCTTGGTGAAAAGTTTATTGAAGAGGCTTATCATTACATCGCAAATGGAAGCAGTACTAGTGGTGGAGGGAGTGCTGATAGTGGCAATAAAGCTAATGATAGTAGCAATAAAGCTAATGAATTGGGAAAAGCAAACGAGATGCTTATGTTTATTATTAATGAGGGGGTTCCTCAGGGGGGAAAGCCTCAAGGAGAAAAGCCTCAGGGTGGAGGTACTCCACCACCGTTTAATCCTACAACCTAAAAATGATGTGATGTAGCATTATGTCAGTTTACTTGGTGGCGAGGTTGTGGGCGTAGTCTTGCCATTTGGTGATGAGGGCGGCCATGTCGTTGGGGAGGTCGCTGTCGAAGTCCATCTGTTGGCCGGTTTCGGGGTGGACAAAGCCGAGGGTCTTGGCGTGCAAGGCTTGGCGGGGGCACAGTTCGAAGCAGTTGTGGATGAACTGGGCATAGCTGGATGAGCGGTTGCCACGCAGGATCTGGTCGCCGCCATAGCGGGCGTCATTGAACAGCGGGTGCCCGATGTGCTTCATGTGTACGCGTATCTGATGGGTGCGGCCCGTTTCGAGTTGGCACTGCACCACTGCGACGTGGGCGAGGTTCTCGAGGGTGTGCCAGTGTGTGACGGCGTGTTTGCCCTGGTCACCGTCGGGGAATACCTTCATCAGCACGCGGTCGCGCGGGTCGCGGCCGATATTGCCCGTGACGGTGCCGTCCAGCTCTTTCATCTCGCCCCACACGACGGCGATATACTGCCGCTTGGTGGTCTTCTTGAAGAATTGTGCGCCGAGCGAGGTCTTGGCGTTGGGCGTCTTGGCGATGACGAGCAGTCCGCTGGTGTCCTTGTCGATGCGGTGCACGAGGCCCAGACGCGGGTCGGTCACGTCATAGTCGGGGTTGTCCTTGAAGTGCCAGGCGAGGGCGTTGACCAGGGTGCCGTCGAAGTTGCCGTGCCCAGGGTGTACGACCATGCCGGCAGGCTTGTTGACGACCATCAGGCTGGCGTCCTCATAGACAATGTTGAGCGGGATGTCCTGGGCGACGATTTCGCACTCATAGCGGGGCCTGTCCATGACCACGCTGATGACATCGCCGGGATGGACGCGGTAGTTGCTCTTGACGGGGCGGCCGTTGACGCGGATGCATTGCGCCTCGGCGGCATTCTGGACGCGGTTGCGGCTGGTGCCCTTGATGCGCTCCACAAGGTATTTGTCGATGCGCAGCAACACTTGGCCTGGCTCCACCACATAGTGGTAGTGCTCCCAGAAGTCGCGGCCGTCCTCGGTGAAGTCAGGCTCGCTGTATTCATATTGAATTTCGTCCTTGCCGCCCGCCTCGAGTTCATCATCGAGCAGCTCGTCGTCCAGTGCCATGGGTGATTATAAATGCCTGATTGCTAAGAGTTAATTGCTCTTTTTCTTGTCTTTGTCCTTGTCTTTGTCTTTTTTCTTGTCTTTATTATCTTGGTCTTTCTTTTCTTCGGCAGCTTGGGCCTTGCGTTCTTGCTCGGCTCGTGCTTGAGCAGCCTTGAGCTCTTCCTCGTAGTTCTTTTGAGCTTCCTGATAGTTCTGCTCGTCGATGGAGTCCATCAGTTCGGGGTCAATGATCTGCTCGGGGTTGAGGTCCACAATAGAGCCGTCACCCACAATGATCTTGATTTGGCTGTTGACACTGACAGGACTGCCTGGAGCCACGTTGTGTCCATCGACAGTAACTTGCAGGATGAGTCCGCCCATCTCGCTGGGCACACTATCCATGTCAACATGCTTGAATCCCATGGCCTTCAACATGGCGACACCTTGTCGTCCAGGCAGATCCACCAGCTTGGGAATCGGGATGATGGGCGCGTGCATGGCGTTGACGTTCAGATAGATGATACGTATCTTCTTGATATAGGACTTGGCCTTGGGGTCCTGGTCGATGACCGTTCCAGGCTTGTAGTTCTCGTAGAAGGTGGTCGAGTCACTGATTTCCCAGCGCAGGCCGGCGTCATCAAGGATTTCGATAGCCTTTTCCAGCGGCAGGTTGCGCACGTCGGGCACCTGCACCTGCTGGCCATGGGAGGTGAACACGTCGATAAACAGCAGGGCGATGTAGCCCAAAGCCACCAATGCCAGGACCATCAGTGTCGAATTGACCAGGATGGGGTGGCGGTCACGAAAGCGGTTGAATCCGCCCGTATTGTTGTTGTTATTATTGCTCACGGTAAATTGTTTGTTTAGTTATAATCTGCAAAGGTAGTGTTTTTCACTGGCAACACAAACAAGCTATCCCGTTTTTTTTCAGTTTTGAAAAAAATGCTAACTTTGCAGATGATTATGGAGAAGGATTATAATAGCGAAGTAGAGCGGTTGCTGGAAGCCCCACATTGGGTGATTGACATGCTTCCGCAGCAGGTGCCACCCGATAGTCCTGGCCAGTTTTTTGCCGTGGAGAAGTATTACCTCAATGACTATTGTAATATGCCTCCACAGGTGCCGCTACGCCGCCAATTTGGCGATGTGCTGTTGAAGCTGAACTGTTACCATGACTTTGTGGTCAATTATGCCCCCGATGACAAATGGGTCAAGAATCCCGAACCTGCTCAACTGTGCTCGTGGTTAACCCAAAGCCTGGGCCATGCCCATCTGTGCGTCTTGGTCGATGACGAGGATGCCTTGATCACCGCCAGTTCGGGTGACTGTTACCTCACGCTGTACAACCCGACTGAAGGGCTGCTGAAACTCGTCGGCCAACTGGCCACTGCAGCGGGATTGTTCCTGTGGCGACCGCCATGTGAAACAAGCGATAATTCCTGAAACAGACCAAGTCACGCATCATATCCGACCTTGCTCGGGCAGCGGTTTTGTTGATTCCATTCACCAATTTTGCCTCATTTTTGTAGTTTCCAATCAACAATTTTTGCGAATTTTGTTGATTGGAGTCATCAATTTTCCCCAAATTTTGTTGGTTGTAATCAACAATTTTGCTGGTTTCAGAATTCTTATTATCTTTGCGAAAAATTTCGTAACGAAAAATTTCGCAATATGAGAAATCCTTTTAAATTCGGCACTATCGTTGAGGATGAGTTCTTCACTGACCGCACACAAGAGTTGCAGTATGTCATGCGTGTGATGGACAGTGAGAATCATCTGATTTTGATAAGTCCACGTCGATTCGGTAAATCTAGCCTTGTCATTAAGACTGCAAAGCAGGCTGATAGGCCTTATCTATTTCTTAACTTGCAACGGGTGATCAGTACACAAGATTTTGCGGCAAAATTGCTCAAGGAGGTTTTTAGACTTTATACATGGGAAAAGGTGAAGCACTTGATGACACATTTTCATTTTGTTCCGACAATCTCCACGAATCCCATCACCAATGGCATAGATGTGTCGTTTCAACCCACCAGCGATTCCAATGTGTTGATTGAAGACGCAATGGCCTTGCTCGAAAAAGTTTCTACTCCAGATAAGCGATTAATCGTCATCTTTGATGAGTTTCAAGAGATTCTGCAAATTGCCAAGGGGCTTGATAAACAGTTACGTGCTATCATGCAGGTACAGAAAGGCTTGAATTATATACTCTTGGGAAGCCAGGAGTCGATGATGACCGAGATTTTTGAGCGTAAAAAATCCCCATTCTACCATTTCGGCACTCTGATGCGGCTAAACAAGATACCTTATCAAGACTTCTATGACTATATCAATGAGCGATTGTCTCCCGTGTTACCAGAGTGCAGCAAGACGGTGAGCGATGAAATTCTCACATTGACCAATTGCCATCCCTACTATACCCAGCAACTGGCATCGCAGGTGTGGGAACTGGCGAAGTATGAGGGTATCAGCGAAAATGTGGTGAACATTGCCGTCACGCGATTAACGAGTATTCATGATTTGGATTTTGAACGACTCTGGATTAAATTCAACCGCATGGACAGGCAGATACTTCGCACTTTATCTCAGGACAAAAACCCTCTTCAGAATAGGCAATCAGCAACAAGCACTTCTTTCAGCGCGATTAAACGCTTGATGAAGATGGGATATGTGATTAGGGATAAAAAATACGAAATTGAGGATCCATTTTTTAAATATTGGATTATTGATAAGCAATTATAAACCAGTGGTTTGGGTGTTGCGAAATTTTTCGTTGCGAAATTTTTCGCAATGCGGTGAAATAAGGACTGTAAACAAGCAAAAAAATAAGATATGGATCGTTCTTCACAGATTATTAGGACAAGTAGGATTGGCATCATAGCCAATGTGTTGTTAGCTGCGTTTAAGGCGGGTGTGGGCGTGTTGGCCAGTTCGGTGGCCATCGTGATGGATGCCGTGAACAACCTGAGCGACGCGCTCTCGAGCGTCATCACCATTGTGGGCACCAAGCTGTCGCAGCGTCCTGCCGACAGGCAGCACCCCTTCGGGTTCGGGCGCATCGAGTACTTCAGCGCCATCATCATCGCTGTGATTGTGCTCTCGGCTGGTGTGACGTCGCTCATCGAGTCGGTGAAAAAAATCATCGAGCCGACAGAGCCGTCTTACACCACCGTCACGCTCATTGTCATCATTGTGGCCATTGTCGTGAAGCTGGTGCTGGGCCGTTACGTCAAGAGCCAGGGCGAGAAACTCAAGAGCGACGCACTCATTGCCTCGGGTTCTGACGCCCTGTTCGATGCCGTCATCACGCTCGCGACGCTCGTTTCGGCAGGTGTGATGCTGTTGTGGCATGTCTCGCTCGACGGCATTCTGGGTGCTCTCATCTCGCTGGTCATCATCAAGGCGGGTATCGAGATGCTGGCATCGCCCGTCAACGAGTTGCTGGGTGCCAAGATTTCGCCCGAGCTGCTGTCGCAAATCAAGAAGGAGGTCAACGACTTTGACGGCGTGCATGGCGTGTTTGACATCATTGTCCACAATTATGGTCCCGACGTGCAAATCGGCTCATTGCACATCAACGTCATGGACACGATGAATGCCCACCAGATTCACGGCCTCACGCGCCGCATCACCGAGGAGATGTTTGCCCGCCATGGTATCATCATGACCGTCGGCGTGTATGCCATCGCCACGGGCGAGAACAAGCGTGCCCAGTTGCAGCACACGCTCATGCAGGCAGCTGCGGCTCACGAGCACGTCGAGCAGGTGCACGGCTTCTACTACTTTGAGGACGAGCGCCGCGTCTCCATCGATGTGGTGCCCGACATCACCGTCCACGACGATGCCGCCTTTATCCAGGAACTCATCAACGAGTTGCAGCCCCTTGTCCCCGATGACAAACTGTCGATTGTCATCGACCACAACTACAGCGAGTGACGCACGATATCTCTATCATCGCGCTTTGCGCGAGAAATCAAACAAAATTATTTTTTGCTCAGTTTTTATAAAGATTTGTTTGATGTCTCGGCCGTTAAGCCGATCTAACATAAAAAAGCAAGGCGGCGGGACCTGAAGTGGTCTCGCCGTCTTAACGAATTGACGGGGGCTCGCGCCCTTTTTCTAGTCCTTAGTCCCTAGTCCTTAGTCCTTAGTCCTTAGTCCCTAGTCCCTAGTCCCTAGTCCTTAGTTTCTAGTCCTTAGTTTTTAGTTGGCATCCGCATTCTTTAAGCCTAATGCCTAATGCCTAAAACCTAAAACCTAAAACCTAATTACTTCTTCTTGTAGGCGTTGAGGATGCTCTCGATGCTGTCGTCGATGCGCATGCGGTAGAACGAGCGCCAAACGAAGTAGATAGCCACGATGACGAAGATGATGCCCACGCAGGGAGCGTAATCGCGGAAGTTCTCGCTGATGGCCATCTCCATGGCAAGCAGACCAAACAGGGTGGTGAACTTGATGATGGGGTTCAGCGAAACGGACGAGGTGTCCTTGAAGGGGTCACCCACGGTGTCGCCGACAACCGATGCGTCGTGCAGGTCGGTGCCCTTGAGGTCGAGGTCAACCTCTACCACCTTCTTGCTGTTGTCCCAGCTACCACCGGCATTGGCCATGAACACAGCCTGGAACAGACCGAACAGGGCAATCGAGATGAGGTAGGACACGAACAGCGAAACGGCATTGTCGCCACCCACGCTACCCGGCGATGCCAAGCAGGCGAAACCGAGGGCGAAGAAGAAGATGGCCAGGAAGATGTTGAACATACCCTTCTGGGCATACTGGGT
>CADAFP010000037.1 GCA_902787185.1 uncultured Bacteroidales bacterium
ACTATAAAAGACGGGGAAAATGCGTCAACCGAAACAAGCAAAAACCAAATACATCAACGGCCAGGCTTTCTTTAAATCCCTCCCTGTCAAATTGTATATTAGGCCAAAGAATATGGCTAGAACAAAGGCGATGAGTGCTATGTAAACATCACCCTTTGAAATATAGTGGCCTAGCCCCCATGTGAGTCCTAATATCAGTCCTCCCCAAGGGAACATATTTTGTTTGCCTGAAAAGACCGTGATTGCCTGTTGAGACAGACTGATGATTAAGCCGCTCAATAGCATTTCAAGAAGGTAATAGACGTACTGTAAGGTAAAAAATGTAGCAGATGCAGCTTTAAAAGTCCTCACAAAGCCAGGTCCACCATTGATAATCGACAAGACCACAGCAAATATCACAGGCAACACAACACCAAGAATCAGCTGCCACCTGGAAGGTGTGGAATGTGGCTCAAATACATTGAATGAACAAAGTCTTTTGCTAAGCAAAATAACTAAAATGGACACTATCAGCCACACTGGAATTATGATTTGCCAATGTTGAATCAGTTGACTAACGCTAAATTGTGCTATATCCATCCCATTGATATGCTGCTCTATAAGCATCAATACAAATTCTGCACACAAACCCAGAAAAGCCAATAGAGCTAACAAAATAAAACTAATGTTCTTTTTGAATAACATCATCGTTTTCGTGCTATAATTGGTATTTAACAGTTACAAAAGTAGGCATTCTTTAGCTACCTACGCTTTCTTTTTGGTTGTTTATTGTTCATCATGCGCTGGCATCCGTCAGGCTGCTTCTTGATGGCGGCAGCACAGGTGTATTACAGGGATTTGATATCTCCAGAGCTTTCGGGCATCAGGTAACGGGTACCGGTGTCCTTGCTGATCTGCTCACGGAACTGCTGGTCATAGCCAGGCGTGGTATAGCGGCCCGGAACGACGACACCATCCTCTGAGGGCTTCATAATCTGGTCGTTGTGTTTCACGGCGATGAGGCGGAAGAGTTTATCCCAGCGCTGCATCATCCGGGCGGTGTAGTCAGCACTCTTGCTGGTGAGGTAGCTGACGCGCTCACGCTTAGTGAGCGGTTCAACGTCTTTCAATACCTGAGCCTGGTCGGCGGCGTAGAAGTCCTCCAACTCCTGCTGTGCCTCACGCAGGTCGCCTATCATGGCGCTGTAGCGCGGATAAATCATGTTGGCCACGAGATTGTTCATCCAGAATGCGCTGTGCTCGCTGAACTCGTTGCTCACGTTGTTCTCACGGCGGAAGGCTTCGGGCACGTCGTTCACGCAGCAATACACGGGCACGTAAGCAATCATGTTGGCATCGTCACAGTTGAAGTACATAATGCCTCCCACCTCGTCGGGCAACCAGTTGCGAAGCTGTGATACCAGCGTGAAGCCTGACTGTGGGGTGCCAATGGCGCGCTCACGGAAATAGTGCTTTCCATCGACTTCCCAGTTCATGGGTAGCGGACGGTAAGGTGAACTCCAAGGTCCCGCACTCATGTCGGCTGTCATATCAAGCGGAGTGCCCTCGTAATGGTCACGCATGTCATTCATGATGTCACGCACTGACAACTTTCGGTCGGGCTTGATGTAGAGGGGCAGATGGTCGCAAACGTCATGCTGGCCGTTAATATAGGGCAGGTACTTGTCCATCTCGGCCTGGTCGTAGTGGTGGCGGAAGAAACTCCACACACGGGCATCGGCATAGCGCACCGAGGAGAAGGAAATCGGGCAATAGGCATCGCGGAAGCTGAAGTCCTCATCCTTGCCACTGAAATAGCCCTTCTTGCGTGCAAAGGAAATCACGTCTTTGGAATACAGGCAGTTCTTGGGGTCCTTCAACGGAAACTGGCGTATGCGGGACAGGTTGGCATGGGCACAGATGCAGTCGTCAGGGATGCGAACGGCTACCCACACGGCACCTTTCACGCCGGGCCCCTTGCCTATGATTTCGAGAATCCATGCCTCATTCTTGTCGCACACGGTGATCGTCTCTCCCGTGCTGCTGTAACCATACTGCTGCACCAGGTCGGTCATGACGATGATCGCCTCACGTGCCGTGGCGGCACGCTCCAGTCCCAGATGCATCATGGTGAAATAGTCGAGCAATCCTTCAGGGTTCTGCAGCTCCAGGCGGCCATCGAAAGTGGTTTCCACGATGCTCACCTGCTTCTCATTAATAAAGCCGATGACGTCATAGGTGTATTCCACTTGAGGCACATAGCCTCTCACGGGTCCCCTGCCCCACTCACGTATGGCAATCATCTCGTCTTTCTCATGTCTGCCGCCTGGAGTGCGCGACAGGGAACCGGCGAAGCCATAGCCATCACAATTATAGGTACAAATCACGGAGCCATCTACCGAGGCAGCCTTTCCCACGATCAAGTTGGTACACGCCCATGACGGAATGACTGCCAGCGCCAACGTCGCCACGAGGGAAAAGAGAAATCGTTTCGTTATCATATCACTTTGTCGTTTTTTTCTATAGGGGCAAAGGTAGCGATTAATTCGTTAAACACCAATGATGATGGTGGAAGATGAAGAGGGGATTGGTTCAGTTCTGGAGTTTTTTCTTCGCCTGAATGATTAGCGAATCGGCTCGCCTCCATTCTTCGAACCTCTGTTTATTAAGGGTAGCATTCTCGGGTTTGACATATTTACTTGTCTGCTGTTGTGTGAATTTTGCCATATCTTTTTCGCTCACGTTCATCATCAGCATACACCTGTCGCGGCATTCCTTCATTTCTTGCAAGACAGTCCAATTAATGTAAGCATACTGAGGAAAGTCGATTTCAAAGAACGCTTTTAACGATTTGGGGATTCCATTCCCCTCGATATCACTCCTCAGGTTATCTTGTACCACTTCCTTGAATTTGTCTCGTGTTATATAGAATGATGACACTTCATTAATAAAGTTGACGTTGCCAATGGTGCTGAAGGTCTCGATATTTGTAGAGAATATCTTCTCGGCTGTTTTAGAAAACTCCTCAACAGTCAACAACATGACTGAGGATAGATTTGGGCGGATGCTGTCGAAGCGTTCAGGATGAATCGCGAAATCCTGCTGCATACGACTGGCTTCGCTGAGGACGGAATCACCCTTCTGCAGCACCTCGATGGTCTTGTCGAAGTCGCTGATGAGCATCATCGCCATCTCCTTCTTGGCTGCTTCATTCTTTTGGTGGTCAATGACGGCGGCGGTTCCAAAAGTGAGCACAATCGACACGGTTGTTGCGATGAGCGACAACAGGAACTGCTTGGCTGACGACAACCCGCTGCCAGCCTTTAAAGTTTTGGGGGTATGTAACTTAACGTTCATCAGTCAGACTGTTTTTTCTTATTGATGCAAATGTAGTCATTATTTCTTAATCAGCGCCATGTTTTGTGAATTATATGGCCGTTTGAGTGACGCTGAGAAAAATGAGGGCAAAAATGAGGATGAGTGGCAAGTTTTAAGTATCTTTGCGGTTTGGAGTAAAATTGGAGACATGGAATACAGACTGCATAGCGAATATGAGCCGACAGGCGACCAGCCGCAAGCGATTGAAGAGCTGGCTGTCGGTGTGAACGATGGCGTGCCCTACCAGACGCTATTGGGCGTGACAGGTTCGGGCAAGACGTTCACGATGGCTAACGTGATTGCCCGCACGGGGCGTCCGACGCTGGTCTTGTCGCACAACAAGACGCTGGCGGCGCAGCTGTATGCCGAGTTCAAGAGTTTCTTCCCCGAGAACGCGGTCCACTACTTCGTCTCCTACTATGACTACTACCAGCCTGAGGCCTATATCCCCTCTACCGACAAGTATATCGAGAAAGACCTCGCCATCAACGACGAGATTGAACGGCTGAGGCTTGCCACGGTGACGGCGCTGCTGAGTGGCCGGCGCGACATCGTGGTGGTGTCGAGCGTGTCGTGCCTGTACGGCATGGGCAACCCCGAGGATATCACCGCCAACGCCATCGAACTGAAGGTGGGAGACCAAATCGGGCGTGACGACCTGCTGCACCGCCTGGTGGACGCCTTGTACTCGCGCAGCGACACCGAGCTGAGGATGGGCACCTTCCGCGTCAAGGGCGACACCGTTGACGTGTTCCTAAGCGACGAGGACATCATGCTGAGAATCATCTTTTGGGGCAACGAGATTGAACGCATCCAGATTCTTGACAGCGAGACACAATTGCCCACCGAGGACGTTGAGGGCTTCAAGATATTCCCGGCCAACATCTTTGTGACCACCAAGGAGCGCATGAAGGCCGCGATGGGCCAGATTGACCTTGACCGCGAGAACCAAGTCGCCGCTTTTGCCCGCGAGAACCGCTTTGCCGAGGCCAAGCGGCTGAACGAGCGTGTGACCTATGACATGGAAATGATGCGCGAGGTGGGCTACTGCTCTGGCATCGAGAACTATAGCCGTTACTTTGACGGCAGACGGCCCGGCATGAGGCCTTTCTGCCTGCTGGACTATTTCCCTGACGATTTCCTGACCATCATCGACGAGAGTCACGTCACCGTGCCTCAAATCCGAGCCATGTATGGCGGAGACCAGTCACGCAAGACCAACCTTGTGCACTACGGTTTCAGGCTGGAGGCGGCCCTCGACAACAGGCCATTGCGCTTTGAGGAATTTGAGACGTTGACTCACCAAACCATCTATGTGAGCGCAACGCCAGCCGACTACGAGCTGAACAAGAGCGAGGGCATCATCACCGAGCAACTCATCCGCCCGACAGGCCTGCTCGACCCGCAAATCATCGTGCGGCCCTCTCAGGGTCAGGTCGATGACCTGGTCGAGGAAATCCAGCTGCGCATCGAGCGCGGCGAGCGCACGTTGGTCACCACGCTGACCAAGCGCATGGCCGAGGAGTTGAGTGACTACCTCAAGCGGCTGGACATCCGCACCGCCTATATGCACAGCGATGTCGAGACGCTGGAGCGCATCGAGATTATCGACAACCTGCGCGCCGGAGCCATCGACGTGCTCGTGGGCGTGAACCTGCTGCGTGAAGGCCTTGACCTACCCGAGGTATCGCTTGTCGCTATCCTTGACGCCGACAAGGAAGGGTTCCTGCGCAGCCGCCGCTCGCTGACACAGACGGCAGGCCGCGCCGCCCGCAACCTGAACGGCACGGTCATCATGTATGCCGACAACATCACCGACTCGATGCGTCAGACCATCGATGAGACCGAACGCCGCCGCACCTTGCAACTTAAGTATAACGAGGAACACAATATCACCCCCACCGCCATCATCAAGGCCCGCACGGCCATCATCGGCCAGGATACCGACATGCGTCACCCGACAGTCCCCAGCCGCCACAACCAGGGCGTCATGCCGTCGGCTCCGGCGCCTCACGAGCGTTATGCCGCGGAATTTGACAGCAGCGCCGGCGTTGCCGCCGATCCTGTTGTGGCCTACATGAGCGGCAAGGACATGCAGGCCGCCATCGACCGCCTGAAGACACAGATGATTGAGGCCGCCAAGCGTATGGACTTCCTCGAAGCTGCCCAGTACCGCGATGAAATCCTGAAGCTGGAGGAGATGATTAAAGATAGGAATGAGGAGTGAGGAATGAGGAATGAGGCAGGACAAAGGACATAGTGACCACCACGTCAAGGGACAGTGGCTGCCCACCACCAAGAAAGAAATGGAACACTTGGGATGGGAGCAGGCCGATGTGATCCTATTCAGCGGCGACGCCTATATTGACCATCCGTCGATGGGCACTGCCGTCATCGGACGTGTGCTGGAGGCTCATGGCTACAAAGTCGCTATCGTGCCGCAACCCAACTGGCGCGACGACCTGCGCGACTTCAAGAAACTGGGGCGTCCACGGTTGTTTTTCGGTGTGTCGGCAGGGGCGATGGACTCGATGGTGAACCACTATACGGCAGCCCGCCGCAAGCGCAGCGACGACGCCTACACGCCTGATGGCAGAGCCGGAGCCCGTCCCGACTACCCCACTATCGTCTATAGCGACATCCTCAAGCGCCTGTTTCCCGACGTCCCCGTTGTGGCAGGCGGCATCGAGGTGTCGTTGAGGAGGCTGGCACACTACGACTACTGGCAAGACCGGCTACGTCCATCCATCCTGATGGACTGCCATGCCGACCTGCTGATTTACGGCATGGGCGAGCAACCCAACCTCGCTATCGCCGATGCCCTGGCTGCCGGTAAGCGCATCGAGGAACTGACCGACATCCCCCAGACGGTAGTGCGCCGCCCATTGAGCGAGTTGCCCGCCAGCAACACCGACACCGACGTGGTGCTGCATCCCTTTGAGGAATGCCAAAAGTCGATGCGGGCCCAAGCCGAGAATTTCAAGGTCATTGAGATTGAGAGCAACCTGTGGAACGGACTCAACGTGTGGCAAGCCACTGGCGACATCGCCGTGAAGGTGAACCGCACCAACCCGCCGATGACCATCGAGCAGATTGACGCCTCGTTTGACCTGCCCTATACCCGCCTGCCCCACCCCCGCTACCAGGGTAAACGTATCCCTGCCTATGAGATGATCAGGCATTCGGTGTGTATGCACCGCGGCTGCTTTGGGGGCTGCGCCTTCTGCACCATCAGTGCTCACCAGGGCAAGTTCATCGCCTCGCGCAGCAAGGCTTCCATCCTGCGCGAAGTCAAGCAGGTCGTGCAGATGGAAGACTTCAAAGGGTACATCAGCGACCTGGGCGGTCCCAGCGCCAACATGTACGGGATGCACGGCAAGGACCTGGAGCGGTGCCAACGGTGCCAGCGCCCATCGTGCTTGCATCCTCAGCCCTGCAGCAACCTCAACACCGACCACAGCCAGCTGCTGGACATCTACCACGCTGTGGATGCCCTGCCCGAAGTGAAGAAATCATTCATCGGCAGCGGTGTGCGCTATGACCTGTCGATGCACCGCACCGGCGACCCGCGAGTCGATAAGGTTAACGCACAGTACAACGAGGAACTCATCCGTTTCCATGTGTCGGGCCGATTGAAGGTTGCCCCTGAGCACACCAGCGACGAGGTGCTAATGTTGATGCGCAAGCCCTCGTTTGAACTTTTCAAGCGTTTCAAGGCACTGTTTGACCGCGTGAACACGAAGTACAACCTGCGGCAGCAGCTCATCCCCTATTTCATCTCGTCGCATCCCGGTTGCCATGAGGCCGATATGGCCGAACTCGCTGCCATCACCAAGGAATTGGATTTTCGCCTGGAGCAGGTACAGGACTTCACGCCCACGCCGATGACCGTCTCTACCGAGACCTACTATACAGGCCTTCACCCATACACGCTGAAGCCGGTCTTTTGTGCCAAAACTCCTCAGGAGAAACAGGCTCAACGGCTGTTCTTCTTCTGGTATGACCGCAAGAACCGCGCTGCCATCACCGCAGCGCTAAAACGCATTCGCCGCAGCGACCTGCTGAGGAAACTTTATCCGTTTTAGGCTTTAGGAATGAGGAGTTAGGAGTTAGGAATTAGGAATGTAGGGCCTCGCCTTGGCGTGGCCATTAGGAGTTATAACTTAAGAATGAGACGATTACTGCTTGCCGCTTTGTTGCTGGTGTCCAGCATGACCATTCATGCAGGGGATGACGGTTTACGTCATGCCACCGATGTGCTGTGCCTTGTGCCCGATGCCACTGCACTGGGCGTCGCCATCGCCAAGCATGACACCGAGGGACTGAAACAACTGGGCTTGAGCACCGCCACCTGCCTTGCTGTGAACTACGGGCTGGAGTTGTGCATCAAGAAGGACCGCCCCGACGGCACAGGGCATCACGCCTTCCCCAGCACCCACACCGCTGTCGCCTTTAACGGCTCGACGTTCCTGATGAAACGCTACGGATGGCAGTGGGGCGTTCCCGCATACGTCCTGTCGAGTTTCGTCGCTTGGGGACGTGTCAAGACCGACCGCCACGACTGGTGGGACGTGCTGGGCGGAGCAGCCATTGGTGCCGGCACAGCGTTTATCTTCACCCGCCCCTTTGTCAAAGGCGCAGATGTCAGCATCGCACCGACAGCCTTTGGTGACAACGGCTACGGCATGACCGCGACCATCAGTTTTTAGCATTCACGTTAGCAAAAGCCCCAAAAACGTCTCAGGCGGCTACTCCCGGAAGGGAAAGCCGCCTGAGCTGTGTATTGAAGATTCAGTCTATTGACGTGAATCGTTATGGGTGTATCATTTCAACACCTTCGCTGCGGTGGTGGTGCCGTCGGTATAGGTGGTAACCACCAGGGTAGCACCATTGGGGCTGGTCATCTCCTGGCCCATCATGTTGAAGTAGCGAACGCGTGCAACAGTCTTACCGGCAAACAGCTCATTCACTGCATCGCTCTCCTTGGCAGGAATAACGACCTTGGTCGTGACGGTGTTCATCAGCTTGTCACCCTCCTGAGCGGTGGCAACAACGGTGATGGTGACATCCTCAAGGCCACGTTCGATGGTGTAAGGATTCTCGACGAGTTCACCATCGACATAGAGCAGAACCTCGCCCTCGCCAGATGCGGTGATGGTCACGGTGCTGTCGGTCACCTCGGTGGTAATCTCGGGAGCAGCCGTAACGGGCAGAACGGTCATCGGCACCTTCTCGGTATTGTTGACATACATATCGGTGTAAACACCAGTGGCACCGTTCATAATCGGACGGCTGATGAAGGCAATAACATTCAGTTTCTCGATGTTCCAAGCATCGGGAATCATTACTGAATAGTCATTCTTGTAGGTCTCGCCATCCTTGTTGAGCGCCATACCCTTCACTGTATTCACAGCCAATCTCAACACGCCGTTGTGAACATACTTGGGAATCCACTTGCCCTGGTTCAACTGGCGATAGACGACGCTATCCTCAGTGATATAAACCGTGAGCTTGGCATCTTCACCCATCATCGTGTCAAAATCAGGAGTGATTTCACCCGTTACCGAGATGGTTGCCTCACGTGTGAGAGGATTCACCTCGCTGTTGATATCGATGGTAGCGAATGTAGGAACCATTTCACTGAGATAATCAAGGAACTGACTCAAATAGCCGGCATACTCCACATGATTCTCCTCATAGTAGCCCAAGCCACTTGCAATATTCACATCATCGTTCCAGCCCGTCGAGCGGTCAAACACGCCATAAGGCCAACCCTGAGCACCGACAAGGCTAAAGATGGAGTCACACTGTGCAGTGTTGGCGGGATCCTTAGAGCTCTGGTTGCCATGGATGCCAACCCAAGCGATATCATCCCTAAGGTTTGAGAGAACCTGGAGGAATGACGTTCCAAGCGGGCAATAAGTGCACGAGTTGGAAGTGAGCTGCTCAATGAGGTGTTTCTGGCGGGGGAAGCTGTTGGCATAGATAAAGAATTCATAGTTCAGCGTCTTGGGGGACTCTATCGCCTCGCCGTTAAGTGATGTGGTTGTGATAGTAATGTTGTGCGCACCACTCTCAAGGCCCTCGGTAGGAATGCTACCATTGATGTTGATAAAATTGCGGCCAATCGACGTAGCATTGTTGAGTTCACCCACTTTCTCGCCATCGAGATAAACATCGAGCACCACAGCCTCAGGGTCTATCGTTGCTACACCAGCATTTCTCATAGTGACGGTGTACTCTACCGGATCACCCGACTTGAAATACTTGCCCTCACTGGTGAGGCGTCCCAATTGAACGGCATACTGGGGGAAGTGGTCGCTCTCGACGATGCACTGCAGACTCAAGTTACCGTAGTCCTGCAGACCCACGTCAAACCAAGCGGTCTGTCCTCCACTAGTGAGATACATATAGGAGGGATAGATGACACCGGCATCGACAGCCGAAATGGGATAGTTGCTCGAGGTCTGTTGGTAGTCAAAACCAATGAACAGGCCGAGGTTCTCATCATCAGCGATCTCGTAGGGAGGATCAACGGGGATGACGTTCCAACCCTGATTGCCCACATTGCAGGACCACTCGGTGAACTCGCCGATACCCTGACCGGTCACTGGAGCTGCAAACACGCGTGTGACAGGAGTTATCGCAGCGAGGCCCACGCGGAAGGCGACAATCTTGCCACCACGGAAGACTTCCAGTTCGGCGGGAGTCAATTCGATTGCAATAGGCAGTACACCAGGCATGCCTGTTAATCCAAGGCCATCGGTTGACACCTCGTCAGTGTCATAGTGACCCAAAATCATCTGATTGGAAGCCAGATCGATCTGGGCAGGAGCCTTTTGACGGTTGTCAAAGGATTGCACCACACCTGCACGCTGCAAGACGCCCGTGAGGGTGGTTGTCCTGAGCGACTGTGCCGTCATGGCCACTGGAAGCAGCATGGCGACAAGCGAAAAGAGTAAAAATTTCTTCATAATGAAAGTGTTTTAAAGATATGATTTGTGATTGAAAAAAAATGTCGGTTTAGAAGGGTACATCACGGGTTCAGAATCAACG
This sequence comes from uncultured Bacteroidales bacterium, assembly GCA_902787185.1. Taxonomy (GTDB): domain Bacteria; phylum Bacteroidota; class Bacteroidia; order Bacteroidales; family Muribaculaceae; genus Sodaliphilus. The sequence continues at coordinate 10,414 of CADAFP010000037.1, forward strand.
CTATCACGGCATTGATGTCACTGATGTTGACGTTGCCGTCGCCGTTGACATCGACTGAAGCGAAATCGGCCTTGGGCGAGAGGATGTAGTCGATGATATAGTTGATGTCGCTGATGTTGACGATGCCGTCGCCGTTGACGTCACCAGGAACAGGAACCGGGGGTTCAGGTTCAGATGACTTGACGAACTTCAGCGTCACACTCGGACCATCGGCCGCATAGATATAGGACGGGGGAAATCCGCCAGCACTGGCCATCACCTCGATTTTCACTTCCACGACGCAAGAGCCATCAGCTGTGGGAAACCACTCGCTCTGGAGATCCTGGGGATTAGACATGAGCGTTCCCGGAGATGTCTCATATTCGCCCGGTTCGGTCTGTGAGGTACACATCATGGGGAAGCACAGCTGAAAGGTGCCGTTGTCAATGGTGGTGACTTTGTAACGCACGCGCAGATAGCTGAATGCGGCGCCTTCAGTCTGCCTTACAAACAAACCCGAGTTGATGACGTCGTTGCCTTCAAAATTCTTTTCGATCTGGTTGCGAACTACGGTAGCACCATTCTCCAACTCGGTGCCATCCTCATCAATAAACACAAAAGAGCGGTCAATGTCCTGAGCTGCCGATTGCGACACACCCAGTGCCATGCCCATTAAAAACAATAAAGTAAAAATCTTTTTCATATCGCAGTTAATTTGATTTCAGTAATTTGGTTTTTGACACCTGGCGCACGCTATTGTCATCGTACAGGAAGGTTACCACCGAGCAATGCTCCGGCACCCATGAGGGGTCCAAGGTGATGTCGTATTCGCGGACATTCACCTCGCCATAGTTCACAGTCACGTCATCGCCCCACGGGTCGTTGACGCTGGCACGGAACACGTGCATGTGGTTGTAATGCTCTTGCACCGAGCCATCGGGCATAGACTGGAAACTGTCGATGCTGTCCTCGATGAGCCACACTTGGAGCTTGCCGCTAACGCGCTCTGTGTCGAGGCCGATGGTCTGAACCTGAATCGAGGCCTCACGCGACTCGTCATCAAAGAAGGTTTCGGTCAGGAACGAAATGGGGGCCTTGAACGACATTTCATAATTCACGCCACCGCCCCAATCCATGTAGCTAAGCGGCATACCGCCATAGAGCCTGTCCACCAAGCCCACGGGCTGTCCCGACAGGTTCCACTTGGTGAAATACTGGTCACCGACCTCGGTGTAGAGGGGTGAAGGCTCACCCTTGAATTTGGAGAACGGTCCAGAGTGGATTGCCACGGCAATCACCACCGAGTCGCCATACTGCTCTACCAGACGCTCAATCTCGTCGGTGGCACGCGGACAATTCACGCAATACTGTCCCGTGTAGTCCTCAATCAACACGGCGCGCCCCACTTCGGGCGGCTCGATATAGGTAAGACGCTCGTCAAGCGACACCTCTTCACAGGCCACCAGCATCAAGGTTGCCGCCACCAGCAAGGTCATATATCTCATTTTTCTCATCGTCTTGAATCTAAAAAGTGTAATTGTAAGACAGGGTGAAGCCACGGGTTGCGGGCACCCAGCGGCACACACCGCCCGAGCAGTTATAACCGGCATCGGTGCGGCCGTAGCCCGCCTGGATGCGGTGTGACTTGAGGCTATAGGTCACCAGTGCCTGATAGAAGTGCAACTTGGTCTCACCGCAGTTCCACATGTCGCTCACGGTGAACATCCAGTGAGGTGCCACCGAGAGTTCGGCCAGACCAAAGGCCCAGTCACCCACGTCACCCTCACAGAACTGATACTGGAGCTCACAACGCAACGTCAACTTGGGCGAGAACCTGTATTTGCCGTCGGCAATGATAATATTGCTCTTGATCATTCCGCCATGACCCTCGATGACGGTCATGTTGTAACGCTCGTTCATGTACATGAGATTGAGTTGGAAATCTCGGGTAAACCGTTTCTCAATCTGCACATCGATATCCTGGTAATAGGTCTCGTCACCCATCTTGAAGAAGCTGTGCTTGTAGCCATCACTACCCGTCACGCGGCCCTCAGCGACAGGGTTTTTCAGCCCGTCATCGTCCAATCCACGCACATGGGAGACGTTGAGTTTGAGCTTAGTGCCATATTTGCCACCCAGCGTTGTCCCCTTCTTGAACGTGTAGCCCATCTCGGCTTGGAATGCCCACTCGCCCTCGAGTTGTGTGGCATAAGGGTATTGTGCTGCCAGCGCATAAGTCTGGTCGTGGGTGAAAGCAGGCAGGTGGTTGATGAAACTCGAGGTGCCGCCCACATTGCGCTTGCTGCGGAAGGACATTCCCTGGCTGCGCTTAGCCTGCAACAAGATGCTCATGCCCTTTTTGGAATAGGAGGTGCTGAGCATCGCCACACTACCCTTGCCATAATGGTAACCGTTGTCAAAGGAGGGGTCTTGGCTCTTCTGAGCATACTCGGCAAGAATTGAGAAGCCCTTGTGCATCAAGTTCACACGAGCGTCCCATGCGTTGACATAAGCAGGCAGGTTCAGCCGATGTAAGGCATCGACAAAGATGGCATCATTGTCGGCCCGCTCATGCTTGTTAACCCATGAGCCTCCCAGTGTCAGGTGGGTATCATGAGCCACCAACGGCTTGATGAACTGCTCCAAACCGAGTTCCACATCAACGCCGCTCACGAGGGCGTCGTTGTGCTCCCAGTAGCGGCGCTGCTTGCCTGTGAGCGCCTTCAGCGTCACCCCTTCAACGGGTTTGAAATTAAGATGGACACCACGCAGGGCGTTATCAATGCCTAAGGAGCGCTCCTCGTAAGTGCGCAGGATGAACCCCGAGCCAAATTGCTCGTAATAGTCACCCACGGTCAATTCCATATTGCCGGTATGAGCCTTGACGTAGAAATGAGGCACGCCCCACCCCTTGAAGTCAGGTTCATAGCCAGGCAAGGGATGCTCCAAGAACTCAAAACGGCCACCGGCATCGACATACTTGCTGCCCAATTTCAAATCCAGATAGGTGTTGGTGAGCGCCTTGTCATCGGTATGTTCGGTGCCGATTTTCTCATCGTCCTGCGGGAACAGGATATCACTCTGGATGCTGCCACTGACCGTAATCTGGGAGTATGCGGGTGTCGCAACCGCCATCGCGAGCGGCAGCAACAGGCCCATGAAGATCAATCGCTTCATTGTGTGCATTTTATCCATTATTCGGCATTGAGCTTACACACTTCCTCAAGCAGCTCATTCTCGGCGCCATCGGTGTATCCGCTGTGTTTTGACACGATATTACCTTTGCCGTCAACCACGACGACAAAAGGTATCATCTGGCCGCCTAAAGCCTTGAGCAATTCGCTGTTGGTATCCAGCAACACTTCATATTCCCACTCATTTTGGTCAACGAGGGGTTTTACCTTATTGATGTTCTGGCCCTGGTCGATGCTCACGGCAAAAATCTTCAAACCAGTCTCCTCCTTCCACTCGTCATAGACCTCGGCAATCGCCGAGAGTTCACGATTGCAGGGCTTGCACCATGTGGCAAAAAAGTCGATGATAAACGGCTTGCCACCATTGTTCAATGTGTCACAGCTTACTATAGAACCGTCAATGCTCTTCAACGTAACGGCAGGCAACTGGGCCTGAGCCACGCCAATGCCAGCCAACAAAGTGATAAAAAGTGTTACAATTAACTGTTTCATAATCCTATTTGCTAATGAGTTTGTCTTTTAGACCGCAAAGATATAATGAAAATTTAATAGCATGAAATAAAAACGACAAAAAAACTGATAATCCATGATTATCAGCAAAAGGATGAGCAACAGAAATTGCTAACGGGAGGCGCGATAGTAGAGGACCGCGGCGATGATGATATAGACAAAGTTGGGAATCCACATCGCCACGCGTGGGCTCGTGTAGCCCGACACCGCAAACGTCGAGGTGACGGTCATAAATAGGATATAGGAGAAACTGAGCAGCAAACCCAAGCCGATGTTCAGGCCGATGCCGCCACGCACCTTACGTGACGAGAGCGAGAGGCCGATGATGGTAAGGATAAAGGCGGCGGCTGTCATGGCGATGCGCCGTTCATACTCAATCTCGAAGTTCTTGATGTTGGCGACGCCTCGGGCCTTCTGCTTGGCGATATACTGCTTGAGTTCGGGTGAAGTCATGGTCTGCTCGTCGTTCTTGGAAATGAGGAAATCTCGAGGGTCGATATTGAGCAGGGTATCCATCACCGCGCCCTTCTTGAGCGTCTCCTTCATCCCGTTGAAATCACGGATGACGTAATTGTGCACCGTCCACAGCCCGACAGAGTCATACTTGATGGTCTCGGCCGTGAGACGGGACTTGAGGGTGTTCCCCTCAAAGCGCTCCAGCGAGAAGCGGAAACCGCCGCGCGTGGTGTTGTCATAGCGTGCCATATAGGCCATCACGCCGGGCTTGACCTGGAGTTGGATATTGTCGCCATAGATGACCTCTTTGTTCTTTACCCACTTGTTGGTGTAAGCGATGCGCTCGATATTGGCATGAGGGATGATATAGGCCGCCAGCAGGTAACTACCCACGGCAATCACCGCTGCCGAGAACAAATATGGCAAAGTCAGGCGATGGAAACTGATGCCATTGGAAAGCATGGCGATGACCTCACTGCGGTCGGCAAGGCGTGAAGTGAAGAAGATCACCGCGATGAAGGTGAACAACGGGCTGAACTGACTGAGCACGAACGGCAGGAAGTTCATAAAGTACTGGAAGACAGTCGCCTTCCAAGGAGCGGTGAGCACGGCATCCAACTTCTCGTTGATGTCAAACATCACCACAATGGCAAAAAGCAACAGGATGGCAAAGAAGAAGGTTCCCAGGAAATTCTTGATGATGTAGCGGTCGATGCGCTTTACGTAATACCAGGGATAGCGCTTGGCGGGAGGGGCGGAATCGACGGAGGGGGCGGAATCGACGGAATCAACGGAGGAAACGGAGGGGACGGGAGACACAGAATTTTGTGTCTCTTCATTGCCGGACCCAGTGGCCACGTCAAGGCGGGATTCCTCTTCTATTCTCTTGATATCCTCTTCCATCACCTATAAAAGTTATAGTCCCTAACTCCTAATTTCTCATTCCTAATTCCTATTTCCTAAAGCCTCACTTGCACGTCGTGGAGCATCTGGCGTTTCCAAACGGGGAAATCACCCTCGATGATGTGTTTGCGGGCTTCGCCCACGAGCCACAGGTAGAAGGCCAAGTTGTGGATACTGGCAATCTGCATGGCCAGGATTTCCTGGGCGATAAACAGGTGGCGCACGTATGCCTTGCTATAGATATGGTCAACAATCGAGGGACCGTCTTCCTGCAGGGGCGTGAAGTCGTCGGCCCACTTCTTGTTGCGCATGTTCATAATGCCATGACGGGTAAAGAGCATACCGTTGCGGCCGTTGCGCGTGGGCATCACACAGTCCATCATATCAACGCCGCGATCGATGGCCTCGAGCATGTTGGCAGGGGTACCCACACCCATCAGGTAGCGGGGACGGTCCTGAGGCAGGATGTCATTGACGATTTCTATCATCTCATACATCACCTCGGTGGGTTCACCCACGGCGAGGCCGCCGATGGCGTTACCGTCGGCACCCAGGTCGGCGACAAACTTGGACGATTCCTGACGCAGGTCCTTATAGACACAACCCTGCACGATAGGGAAATAGGCCTGACTGTGGCCGTAACGGGGTTGCGTGTTCTTAAAGTGCTTCCAGCCGCGGGCCAGCCAGTTGTGGGTCAGCGTCAACGACTTGCGGGCATAGTTGTAGTCGCTGGTGCCTGGAGGGCACTCGTCCAGCGCCATCATGATGTCACTGCCGATGGTGCGCTCGATGTCCACCACCTTCTCGGGGGTAAACAAGTGCTTGCTGCCGTCGATGTGGCTGCGAAAGGTCACGCCCTCGTCGGTCAACTTGCGGTTCTCGGCCAGCGAGAACACCTGGAAGCCGCCACTGTCGGTGAGGATGGGACGGTCCCAGCCGTTGAACTTGTGCAGGCCCCCGGCGCGCTCGATAATGTCCATGCCGGGGCGCAAATACAGGTGATAGGTATTGCCCAGGATAATCTGTGCCTTGATGTCCTCACGCAGTTCAGTCATGTGGACGGCCTTGACGGCGCCCACGGTGCCTACGGGCATAAAGATGGGCGTCTCGATCTGGCCATGATCGGTCGTGATGAGTCCGGCGCGGGCATTGGTGCCGCTGGGTGTGGCTATAAGTTGATAGTCCATTCAGTCGTTGTTATAGAAAAATCGTGCAAAGATACTAAAATAGTTCATAGGGGACAGATAATAGATAACAGTTTTTTTCGGGAGGGCACACCATACCATAAGGCATAAAGGCGGTGTGCCATAATTCAATTCTATTCAACATAACCGCCCGTTGGGCGGGAAATTAAACAAATTAAATCTAAAATTAAGTATAATAATTTATATTTTTATAATTTTAATTTACAAATTTGCTTAATTTCCCGTGCGTTAGCACGGTTATATTCAGAGTCCGAAAAATGGCACACTCCCAAGTCAAAATCATGAAACTTAGCCTTGTTTAGGGAGTCAGAAAGCGTAATCACTCACTTTCTACCGAACAAATCCTTGGACCGCATTTTCATACACATCCATTGCCTTTGAAAAATTCTTTTGAGCCTTGGCAATTTGCTTGGCGTGTTTCTCTTCAAGTTTTCTCAGCTCTACACCGTACTTCTCGTAGTCACGACCATCAGACAGGGCTTTGGCAAACTTTTTCCTAAGCTCCTCTTTCTCACGGGCCTGCCGCAATGTCAGTTCATATAACTTCCTTTCTGAGTCTTCCTTTTGTGCCGTGGCTTCTTTCAGCCTGAGTATAGCGTAATATTTGAGACCTAATTCATACTCTTGTTGAACGGCTTTGTCTGCCCCGTAATTGAGATATTCCTGGTCGGCCAATTCCCTTGTAAGCTGTTTTTTCTGAGCAACTTGGCTATCTTTGCGCTCTTGACTGCTCTGAGTGTCACGCTTGCTCAGTTTATCCATGTCAGAAACTTTCTGACGGAAATCAGGCTTCTCGCTATAACTTCTCTCTTGGCTAAACTCAGCTTTCTCAATCGTCTGATGCCGAGCTTCAAAGGTTTTAGAACTCTGAGGCTGCGCTTGTGCCATCGATGCTGCCATTATATACAATGCAGCTATAATAGATAACTTTTTCATGACCGTAAATGTTTAGAAAATCAATAAATAGGTTAATTACTCTTTTATTATTTAGACCTGAAAATGTCAAAAAAGTTTAATACGGTTAGGCAATCATCAATCATATCAACAAAAAGAAGGCCAGTGACGTCTTTTGTCACTGACCTCCATTTTGTCATTTGTTCATTGCAATGCCAGGGCATTGCAAGTAAAAAAACTTATTTGAGTTTATCTACCTCGCGACGGGCCTTCTCAACGCTCTCGACGGCCTTGTCATAATCCTTGACAGCCTTCTCGTAGTTCTGCTGAGCCTTCAGGTTCTGCTTAGCAATCTTGGCCTCAAGTTTCTTCTTCTCGGTAGTGAGCTTGAGTTGCTTCTCGGAGTCGCCAGCAGCCCTCTCAATCTTCTCGTTCAGGCGTTCCATTTCCTTGGCCTGCTTGTCAGGCAAGTCAGAGAGTTCTTCCTTAGCCTTGATTCTCTTCTTCTCGGCATCTTTCACCTTGTCTTGTGCCTTGTTGAGTTTTTCGGCAGCTTTTTGGCGCTTCTCGATGAGCTTCTGTTCCTTTTTAGCCTGTTGTTCAGCCTTCTTGGCTTCTTTAGCCTGCTTTTCGGCGGCCTTCTTAGCTTCCTTGGCCTTCTTCTCCTGCTCCTCGTAAACCTTCTGCTGCTCCTTAGCGGACTCTGCTGCGGCCTTAGCCTGCTTCTCCTGGTCCTTCAGCGACTGCTGAGCCTGCTTGTTCTGCTGCTCCATCTTGGTGAGGTCGCTCTTGGTTTTGTCAGCTTTCATACGTTCGGCCTCAGCAGTCTTAATGACCTGCTGTTGCTGGGGGTCGGGGGTTGCCGGAGTCTGGGCGTAAACCGTTGCGGCAAAGCAGCACAATACTGCCATCAAAATTAATTTCTTCATAATCGTAGTCTTTTTAAATTAAACTTTATATTTCAATAGTGCAAAGATAATACATTGACTTTACACAGCCAAAAAAGTTTAAAAAAAACCACAATCACCCATAATAGACAAGCCGGCCTATATAGGGATTTCATTTCGCCTCAATTCTTACATGATTTAAATACTGATGCTTGATACTGGGGATTCTGAAGGATATTGGCAGGCTGAACCGCACCTCGACAGGCTCGCCATTGACAGTAGCAGGCTTGAAATCGGGCAACAACTTGCAGACGCGCAGGGCCTCACGGGCAAGGTCCTTATCCACCGACTCGACAACCCTGATATGGCTCACCTTGCCGGTCTTGCCAACCAGGAATTCCACCTTGACACGCCCCTCGATTTTGTTCTTGACAGCCTTGGAGGGATACTTGATATTGTCCTTCAGGAATTGCTCCAGAGCAGCCTCACCACCGGGAAATTCCGCCTTTTCTTCCACATCTTTATCTATCGGTTTGATAGGCACATCATCACCATCCAGGGCGAACGTCACGGGAAGGGTGTACCACACGCTGACAGCCTTACCATTGCATCGGCCTGGATAAAATTTGGGTAGCATTTTGGCAACACGAACAGCCTCGGCATCAAGATCCTCCCTCACCGAGCGGACCACATTCACTTCACCTACACATCCAGACGGATCAACAAGAAACTGTACTACCACACGGCCTTGTACTTTATCCTTGACTGCCTGGGGCGGATACTGGATATTGTCCTGCAAAAATTTCAACAGGGCTGTTTCGCCACCACGAAACTGAGGCATCTGATAAGGATTAATAAAAATCTCTTCGCTAACAGTGTCACGGTCATGAGCATAAACTCCATTCCCGGATGCCATGGCCGAAAAGGATACTGCCATCAGGCCCACGAGAACTGCCATCTTGACAACCGCCAGTGAATTAATCATGAATTGTACGTGTTTCATAACGTTTACTTTTTTACGGTTAAACTTTCGCTTGCAAAATTACAAAGGATTTCTGAAAAACGGCTTGCATTGCATGGTCATTTATCAAAATAAAATCACTTGATTTTCAATATATTACAAAATAAAAAGGTCATTTGCGGGTAATTTGTCAATTAGAGGTTATTATTCCCATAAGAAAAATGCTTATTTTTGCAGTGAGAATCCAAAATAAAGCCTCTCTATGACGAAAGGACAATCGTATATTTCATGTTATATCACGCACATAAGACTTTGATATGAGAATCATTCAACATATAGTTAATACTGTGATTGCTGCCACGCTTGTTGCCATGGTGAGCGGGTGCGGACATCCTGCCGACAACGAGCAATTGGTTGCGGTGGACTCGCTGCTTGCCCAGAATCGGGGCGAGGAAGCGATGCAGATGCTGCAGATGCTCAATACCTCATCTTTTAAATACCATGACAAAACCTATCAGGACTTGTTGAGCGTTCAGGCCCAACATGACTGCCATATCACCGCAACCAGCGACAGTGTCATCAACGAGGTGGTGAAATATTATAAAGGACACAAAGACAGTGAAAAACTCGCCCGTGCCCTACTCTATCAAGGCTGCGTCAACAAGGATTTGGGCCATCTGGACAAAGCCATCACCTGCCTGCGCCAAGCCGAGGATATGGCCGACAGCAAAGACCTGAAAAACCGCGCTCTTGCCAAGATGATGATGGGCGAACTGTACCAGAGCCAAGTCATCGGTGCCAAGACGCTGGGTGCCAGCAAGTACCGTGATGCGCTCGCCCTGTTCAAGGTGCTGGACGACAAGCATCACCAGATTATCTGCCTGAGTGAGTTGGGTGGCCTGTACCGCATCAACAAGGAAAAACAGGACAGCGCACTGCATTACATCAATGCCGCCATCGACCTCGCCAAGCAAGAAATTGAACTGAAACCGGTGGTCGCCAACCTGTTCAGCCGCGCCGAGTACCGTGCCAGCCGCGGTGATTACCAGGGTGCCAAGGATGATGCTGTCGAGGCCATCGACTGGAACGGCTCGCTCAAGATTCACCCCAGGATTCACTATACTGCCGCATCGGCCTACCTGCACCTGGGACGCACCGACTCGGCCCGCTACTACCTGCAACACGCCCCTGCCATGACGACAGCCGCCGACAGCATCATGTACTATCAACTGCTCGCTGACCTGGCGCGACATGACCGCAATACCGACGAGGCCATCCGCTACCTGAACATGACACACAACCTTGCCGACTCGGTGGTGATTAGCGGCATGAACGATAAATTGGTGGAAGCCGAGAGGAAATATGACTCGCAACAGGCCGAACTCGAGAATGCGTTGTTGAGTTCCCGGCTCAAGGGCACGCTGTTGGGCCTTGCCCTGCTGGCGCTCACGGCATTGGGGCTGGCCTTCCTGGTGTGGCGCTACCGCAACCGCCTGAAAATCCAGCAGGCCGAATATGAATTGATGAAGTCTGACCTGGACAATTCCATCACGAGCCTCGAACAGGTGCAGGGACTGCTCGCACAACGAGAGTCATCCAAGCATCAGTCAGACGAGCTGAAGGCCATCGTTGACAACCAGATACAGGTGGTCCACCAGTTGCTGCAGTGGTCCTATGAGTGCAACGAGACGACCTTTGCTAAACGCTTTAACAAGCTGATGACGATGCGAGGCCCCGACGAGGTGGGAGCCTCCTATTGGGACAACCTGCAAGCGCTGGCCAACGAGTTGTATGACAATGTGCTGGTCAAGGCCCAAAAGGCCGCTGGAGGCACCCTGCGCGAGGACGAGATCAACTTGATTGCCCTGCAATGCCACGGATTCTCGAGGACGGTCATCATGATCTGTATGCGCTACAGGAACCTGAGAACCGTCTCGAACAAGAAAATCCAAATCGCCCACAAACTCCAAGTTGCGACGCTTGACGAGTTCCTGCAGCCGTTTTTGGGAATTAGGAATTAGAAGTTAGGAGTGATGGTGAGGAACGAGGCGACGATACGGTTTGTGAGGGAGCATCGCGAGGAGGATGTGAGGGCTCTGGCACTACAGGCCCGGCGCGATGGCGACGTGGACCTGACGTGGGCGCTGGACCAAATCCAGGGCTGGCAGACGGCACGTCGCAAACTGCCGTCATGGGCCGCTACCGACGGGGTCGTCTATCCGCCTCACCTGTCGATGGAGCAATGCAGCAGCGAGCAGACCGCTATATATAAATGTGGTATCATGGAACAGGTGCCGCAGGAGGGGCGCGAAATGCTGATTGACTTGACGGGCGGCTTTGGCGTGGACTTTGCTTTTATGGCACGGTGTAGCAATCACGCCATCTATGTGGAGCGTCAAGAACACTTGTGTGAAACGGCACAACACAATTTCAACCTCTTGGGATTGCATCATGTCCGCATCATCCACGGCGATGCCGAGGAGGTCTTGAGTCACCTCGACACCCAACCCGGCAACACCTTTATTTATATTGACCCTGCCCGGCGCGACAGCAACAAAGCACGCACCTATGCCATCGCCGATTGCACGCCAAACGTGATGGAAATGAAAGAAATGCTGATTAATGCTGGACACCACGTCCTCATCAAACTCTCACCCATGCTCGACTGGCACAAAGCCGTGAACGACCTGGGCGAACACGTTGCCGAGATTCACATCGTGAGCGCGGCCAACGAGTGCAAGGAACTGCTCATTCTCATGGCCGCCGACCATAAGGGGGAACCCACCATCCACTGCGTGAACGACAACCAACACCTCATCTACACGCCTTCAGAAGGTGATGTGCCTGCCGCCATTGCTGAAAGCGACAATGCCGGATTCATCTATGAGCCCAATGCCAGCATCATGAAGGCGGGCTGCTTTGGGCTGCTCGCCCAGCGCTATCCAGTCAAAGCTTTGGCCCCCGACAGCCACCTGTTCGTGTCGGCTGAGCAGGTCAAGGACTTCCCCGGACGCCAATTTGCCGTTACCGCCATCACCACGATGAACAAGAAAGAACTGGCCAGCGCCTTGAAAGGCATTACCCGCGCCAACATCGCCACGCGCAACTTCCCGATGACCGCCCAGCAACTGCGTCACCGCCTTCGCCTGCAAGACGGCGGCGACACCTACATCTTCGGCACCACCACCGCCACCGCCCACCACCTCCTCTACATCTGCCAGAAACTGTGAAACGGGACGGGGTGTGTCATAACAACGTCGCTGGTTTTTAATCGGTCTGGCGGTCGAGCTAAAGGTTCTCGCGCGAAGCGCGATTCAATTTGCAATGAATGAATTATGACATACCCTTCCACCGAACACGCCTGCCCCAGTCGTTATTGCCGACATCACCACACAAAAAACGACAAAACCTCCAGCACGAGTGCTGAAGGCTTTGTTTGGTAGAGAAACAGGGACTCGAACCCTGGTTTCCGCCGTGAGAGGGCGGCGTCCTAGACCGCTAGACGATATCTCCGTCGATAAATAAAGCCCTCGCTCTATTGTGGGTGAAGGCTTTGCTTGTAGAGAAACAGGGACTCGAACCCTGGTTTCCGCCGTGAGAGGGCGGCGTCCTAGACCACTAGACGATATCTCCGTAGAAAAGCGATGCAAAATTACTGCCAATGAATGAGATATATTTTGTACCTTAGCGCATTGTTAGCAAACATTCATTTGTATTATACTTTAATCATCATGGCAAGTAAACGACAGATCAAGAAAGCTATTCAGAATGCCTGTGGCGACATCGCAGGCGAGTGCATCTTTGCAGAATCCGCCTTTGGCGCCGACAAGCGTGAGGAGTGGGACAGCATCATCATCGACACCGCCCTGCTGCAACAGGAGGCCGTGAACCGCGTGAGCAACAAGTTCGGCAAGAAGGTGAAGGAGTTTGCCAACCGCAAGGAATACAACAAGGCCCGCCGCACGTTCTTCAAGCAGTGCGAGAAAGAGCTGAGCGAGTACTTCCGTGCCGAGGTCGAGAATATCGCCAAGCGCATGAACGAGCTCATGCCCTCTAAGAAATAAAAGTCTTGCCCGTTGGGCAAAAAAGTTAAAGAACTGTTTGATGTGACGGCATGAACCTCTCTGGTTGGATATTGAAGAAGGCAGGCTGGACGTTTAAGGTCAACCTGACGATGCCCGACAAGTGCATCATCGTCATCGCGCCCCATACCAGCAACTGGGATTTCATCCTCGGTGAATTGGGTATCCACTCAGTGGGCATGAAGGCGGGATTCCTGATGAAGGACACCTGGTTCTTCTTCCCGCTGGGATACATGCTCAAGGGGTTGGGGGGCATTCCTGTCAACCGCCGGCAGCACGGCAACCTCACCCAGTCGATTGTCGAGGCGTTTAACACGACGCCCAAACTCGCCATCGGCGTCACTCCCGAGGGTACCCGCAGCGCCAATCCCAATTGGCACAAGGGCGCCATCTTTATGGCTCGTGACGCCAATGTGCCGCTGGTACTCGCCTACTTTGACTATGCCAACAAGGTGGTTTGCATCGACAAGATATTTGAACTGAGCGACGACGCCGAAGCCGACCTGCTGCGCATCAAGCGGTACTTCAAGCAAAACGGTAGCGGCAAGTATCCTGAGAAGTTCGTCACCGGACTGGAATAACAGAGGGTGTGTCATGAAACAACTTAATTAAACATAACCGCCCGTTGAGCGGGAAATTAAACAAATTATATCCAAAATTGAGCATATTATTTGAGGAATATATAGTTTTAATTTAAAAATTTGTTTAATTTTTCGTGCGTTAGCACGGTTATAGTTCCATCATTTGTTTTATGACACACGGCCTTGATTAGAGATTAGGGATTAGTGAGGTTTCACAATCCTTGACGGGTTATGCCCGCCAACTACTCATTACCGACGATTTTTAACTGTTAACTTTTTACTGAAGTGATTTCACGCAACCTGCGGGTCTCGCTCATCGAGGACGACATCGTCTGGGGCGACCGCCAAGCTAACTTCCAGCAGTTGGAGCGCAACCTGCGCAACATCGCTGACGACACCGACCTGGTCATCCTGCCCGAACTGTTTACAACAGGCTTTATGACGGGTGACCGTGAGCAGGCAGCAGCCGTTGCCGAGTGGAACAGCGGCGACACCCTGCGCACCCTGCGCAAGCTTGCCGACCAGTATCACGTGGGCATCATCGGCAGTTTCCTGGCCAACACGGCTGCCCAGCTCTATAACCGCGCCTTCTTCATCGAGCCTAACGGTGACGAGACCTTCTATGACAAGCGTCACCTGTTCTCGTTCGGTGGCGAGGACAAGGTCTTTAACCAGGGCCTGACCAAAGCGCCCATCGTACGATTCCGCGGTTTCAATATCAAGTTGGTGGTGTGTTATGACCTGCGGTTCCCGGTATTCTGCCGCAACGTGAACAACAATTACGACGTGCTGGTGGTCATCGCCAATTGGCCCAAATCGCGCGAGAAGGTGTGGCGCACGCTGCTGACAGCCCGTGCCATGGAGAACGAGTGCTATGTGTGCGGCGTGAACCGTAGCGGCACCGATCCCGCTGGTGTGGAATACCCCGAGGGCTCGTCGCTGGTCATCGACTTCAAGGGCAAGGTCATCGCCCAGCGCATGACCAGTCCCATCATCACCGCAGACCTCTCCCCTGCCCTGCTGGCGCAATTCAGGGAAAAATTCCCGGCCTGGCGTGACGCCGACCCGTTCACCCTCAACATTTAAAAGCTGAAGCCCATACTGCGGCCCAGCCGCACCCCACAGGACCTATGGCCAAATCCACCCACATCGAACTGCTGGCGCCCGCCCGCGACGCCGACATCGCCATCGCCGCCATCGACCATGGTGCCGACGCGGTGTATATGGGAGCGTCGCACCACGGGGCACGCGCCGACGCGACAAACACGCTTGACGATGTGCGCCGCGCCTGCGACCATGCCCACCTGTTTGGAGCCCGCATCTATGCTACCGTCAACACGCTGATTTATGATGACGAGTTGCAGGAGGTGGAGCGGCTGGTGCATGACCTGTATCGAATCGGCGTGGATGCGCTTATCGTTCAGGATTTGGGGCTGTTACGCCTCGACCTGCCCCCGATTGCCCTACACGCCAGCACCCAGTGCGACCTGCGCACACCCGAGAAGGCCCGTTTCCTTGAAGCCTTAGGTTTCTCCCAACTGGTCATGGCACGCGAGTTGACCCTCGAAGAGATTACCGCCATTCGTGAAGTGACTACCGTGCCGCTCGAGGCGTTTGTGCATGGTGCCCTATGCGTGAGCTACAGCGGACGCTGTGCCATCAGCCAGGCATTGAAAGGCCGCAGTGCCAACCGTGGCGAGTGTGCCCAGCTGTGCCGTCTGCCCTATGACCTTGTGGACGGAAAGGGACGTGTCCTTGTCGAGGGCAAGCATCTGCTGTCGTTGCGCGACATGGCTCGTGACGACCGTCTGGAGCAGATGATGGCTGCAGGCGTCTCTTCGTTCAAGATTGAGGGGCGTCTTAAGGACGTGGCCTACGTGAAAAATGTGGTCGCCTATTACCGGCGTGCAATCGACAAGGTCATCGAACGCCAGCCCGACCGTTATTGCCCTTCCTCGTTCGGCTCGGTTGAGTTCACCTTTGAGCCAGCGCTTGAGAAGAGTTTTAACCGTGGATTCACCCATTACTTCCTGGATGAGCGTCGCCCGCAAGACGGATTCTCGATGGCCTCAATTGACACACCCAAGTCCCAAGGCGAATACCTGGGGCGCGCCCTGAGGTGTAACGGCAACACCCTCACCATCGACACCCATGCCACGCTCGCTAACGGCGATGGCCTAAGCTTTACCGACAACCACGGACAATTTGCTGGAGCCAGAGTGAACCGTGCTTTAGGCAAAGGGACTGTCGTGCTGCGCGAGCCCGCAGCTATCACCCGAGGGACCCATATCTACCGCACGGCCGACAAAGCCTTTAATGACCTGCTGGAAAAGCCCTCGGCCTGCCGCACCATTACCGTGGATGGCATCCTGAGATATACCGGGGACGCGCTCGCACTCACCCTTACCGACGAACGCGGCAACAGCGTGACCCACACGACGCCCTGCGAACTGCAAGCCGCCGACAAGCCGCAAGGAGACCGTCAAAAAGCAGAACTTGCCAAACTGGGCGGCACCATTTACCGCTTGAGGCAGGTGCAGGTTCCCGGCAACGTGTTCATCCCCGCTTCGATACTGGCAAGACTGCGCCGCGAGTCCATTGACATGCTCGACCGTGCCCAACTGATCACCCGGCAAGTTGACAAACGTCGTCAAGAGGACAAGGCTGTTCCCTGCCCCGTCACAAAGCTCTCCCCTACCGATAACGTTGCCAGCCACCTCGCCGAGCAACTCTACCGCGACCACGGCGCGCAAGAGATTCTACCCGCCCTCGAAGCCGGAACAGCCGTCACATCCAGCACCCCATTGATGCACACGCGCTACTGCATCCGCCGCCAACTCGGCGCATGCCTCAAGGGCAAGAACGCCACGGCGTTGCCCCGCGACCTCTACCTCAAGACAGGCAACACCCTGCTGCAAGTCACCTGCGACTGCAAGACCTGTGAAATGATTATCACCAGGCCCTGACACTCCCGCCACTGGAGATTAGTTAGCATAAAATACCGGCACCTCTTTTTAGACTCATTCTGCCCATTCTGCACGCTCATGTCAACGATAAATGTGCTTGATGGCAGAATAATCTATTTCTATGTCATCATCCTTGTTTTCGGCAAATTGGAATTTATAAGTCTAAAATAGACTGTATCATTTGTTCATAGTCAGTTTTTATTAAAAAGACCTTTTCTCTTGCAGTCTTAAAACCATCGATGTACCTCCTA
>CADAFP010000038.1 GCA_902787185.1 uncultured Bacteroidales bacterium
AGGATGGCCGAGACGTCTAGTATGTTCGCATACTGCACTAATCTGCGGACCATCTATGGACGTAATTGGGACACCAGTATCGTGTCGAACTCACATAATATGTTCTATAGATGCAACAGCCTTGTGGGCGGCCAGGGCACGACCTATGATCCCAACCACATTGACAAGGCCTATGCCCACATCGATGGTGGCCCCAGCAACCCTGGCTACTTCACCAAGAAGCCTGACCGGGGTGACGTCAATGGTGACGGCAGTGTGGATATTGCCGATGTGACCGACTTGATCGACCATCTTTTGGGCAAAGACGTTGAGAGCATCAATCTCTCTGTTGCCGACGTGAACTTTGACGGTAACGTGGACATTGCCGACGTGACCAACATAATCGACTATCTGCTGAATGGCAGCTGGGATTAAATATCCAACATAGTTAATAGGTATATCCCTCATGCTCTCGGGTGTGAGGGATATGCTTTTGAATTTATGAGCGATAAGATCAACCATGTTGTCACCGAGCATGGAATGAACCGATGACAGCCTGGTTGAACTGCGAATAGATGATAAAGTATTTTTGCCGTTAGGTTGGTGGTACATCATTATCTATAAAATATAAGCCATTGATTATCAGCAACTCAAAAAATGGAAGCGTGATTCTATCGGTATTTTCGGGCGGTATCTCAAGAGCCGAAAAAGTCATCAATGGATCGTGATTTCGTGATTTATGAACGGCTGCCACCCCGTAATAATCGTCTATAACCCCTGTTATACCACAGAAGGGTGTAAATTTATCCCCCAACAATTCCCCTAAAAAACGTTGCTTATCATGTGGGATTAAATGCTCCAATACTATGGGTTTTCGGTGTTTTTTTGTAAATTTGCAGGTTTTATGAGACATGGATTTGTGATAGCGGCACCTCACAGTGGCTCGGGCAAGACGACGATTGCCCGGGGACTGATGGCTTTGTTTACCCGCAAGGGGTATCGGGTTCAGCCATTTAAGTGTGGGCCTGATTATATCGACACCAAGTTTCATGCTGCGGTGTGCGGCCGTCCAAGCATCAATCTGGATACGTTTATGGCCACACCTGAGCATGTGCGGGAATTGTATGACCACTATGGCAACGATGCCGATGTGTGCGTGGTCGAGGGCATGATGGGCCTTTTCGACGGTTATGACCGCGACAAAGGGTCGTCAGCCGAGATTGCCCGTGTGCTGGACCTGCCTGTTGTGCTCGTTGTGGATGCCAAGTCGGCGGCCTACTCGATGGCGGCGTTCATTGCGGGCTTCGTCAACTTCCGTAAAGACGTCCGCATCAGCGGCGTGATATTCAACCGTGTGGGGTCGGCAAGGCATTTTGCCATGCTGCAGCAGGTGTGCGACGACTTGGGTGTGGAGTGCTATGGCTATCTGCCCAAGAAGGCCGAACTCGAGCAGGGCTCGCGCTACCTAGGGCTGGACTTCAGCGAGAAGCCTGAGAGTAAACTTTTGGTTGAACTACTGGAAAAGAATGTGGCATGGCAAAGGCTCTTAAATCTTTAATCGCCCGAAATGACGAGTCGTTCTCCTTTATCTATCAGGAGAATATCGACCGGTTGGAGAATGTGTCGTTCTTTGACCCCGAGACCGAGGTGCCGTGCCTTGACGACGTGGCACTGCTGTACCTGCCTGGCGGCTATCCTGAGAAACATCTTGACGCGTTGGTAAAAGCCGAGGCGACAAGACGGGCCATCAGGGAATATGCCGAACGAGGCGGACGCATCGTTGCCGAGTGCGGCGGCATGATGTACCTGTGCGAAAAGATTGTGACCGATGAGGGCGAGTTCCCCATGTGCGGCGTGCTGCCCTACGGCATCACGGCCCGCAAACAAGACCGCAAGCTGTCGCTGGGTTACCGCCGCTTCACGCTCGATGGTAAGGAATACCGCGGGCATGAATTCCACTACACCCAGTTCATGGGTGAGCCACCGATTTCGGTGACTCAGGTCTATAATGCCAAGGGGGAACCGGTACCGACACCCGTCATCCGTTACAAGAACGTGTTAGCAAGCTACACGCACTTATATAGGCTTTAGGTGTTAGGTTTTAGGCATTAGGTTTTGCATAATAATGAAACTAATCATGAAACAGATATATACCAAGACCGGTGATGAGGGCACGACCAGCCTGCGCGAAGGGGTGAGGGTCCCGAAGGATGACCTGCGCATCGAGGTCAACGGCCAAATTGACCAGCTGAATGCCCATTTGGGCATCGTGCGGTCGATGCTCGGTGATGACGAAGTGAATCGTGAACTCATTCATGCCGTGCAGCGTGAACTGATGACGGTTATGAGCCACATCGCCACTCCCGACGGTAGCGTCAATTCTCGTAAACTCCATGCTGCCGAAATCACCGCACAGTTAGAGCAGGCCATCGACAGTGCCGATTATCAGGGCGGCTTCGTTGTGCCTGGTGGCGGATCGCAGTTGGCGGCTTTCGTCCATCTTGCACGCACCCAGGCGCGCACGGTGGAACGCCGCATGTGGTCACTGCATCGTGAACACCCGCTTGACGGTTCGATTCAGGTGATGATGAACCGCCTGTCTGATTATCTGTTTGTCTTAGCCAACGAGAAAGAATGAAAAACAAGCGATTGCACCCTGTGATGTTTGCCGGTACGGGCAGCGACGTGGGCAAGAGCATCGTCGCAGCGGCCTTTTGCCGCATTTTCAGGCAAGACGGCTATAGCCCTGCACCCTTCAAGGCCCAGAACATGGCGTTGAACTCCTATGCCACACCCGAAGGCTATGAAATAGGCCGCGCCCAGGCGGTACAGGCCGAAGCTGCGGGCATCCCCTGTCATACCGACATGAATCCCCTGTTGCTGAAGCCCCAAAGTGACCATACCTCGCAAGTCATCCTGCATGGCAAGCCCATCGGCAACAAGAACGCCTATGATTACTGGCGCCGGGGGACGTCGGACATCGACTACCGCCGTGAGGTGTGCGATGCCTTCGACCGCTTGGCATCCCGCTTCAATCCCATCGTGATGGAGGGTGCGGGAAGCATCTCAGAAATCAACCTGCGCGACACCGATTTGGTGAACCTGCCCATGGCACGTCATGCCCATGCTGATGTGATTCTCGTGGGAGATATCGACCGCGGTGGTGTATTTGCATCGGTCTATGGCAGTATCGCCTTACAGATGCCCGAAGACCGCCGCCTCATTAAGGGCATCATCATCAACAAGTTCCGTGGCGACATGCGCCTGTTTGACGAGGGACGCAAAATGCTTGAGAAAATCTGCGGCGTTCCCGTGCTGGGCGTGATTCCTTACTACAAAGACATTTACATTGAAGAGGAAGATAGCGTGGCACTGGCCCAAAAGTCGATGCAGGCCGAGCGTGGCAAGGTCAACGTGGCGGTCGTCATGCTGCGCCATTTGTCCAACTACACCGACTTTGACGCACTGGAACGTGACCCGCGGATTCACCTGTTTTACACCAACAATACCGAGGACATCAAGAAGGCCGACATCATCATCCTGCCAGGCACCAAATCCACCCTGCATGACCTATATGAACTGCGCCGCAACGGCTGCGCCCAGGCCATCATCAGGGCGCACCGCGAGGGTGCGGCAGTGTTGGGCATCTGTGGCGGCTACCAGATGATGGGCATGGAGGTATTGGACCCCGACCACGTTGAGGGTGATATCGAACGCCTGCCTGGGCTGGGCCTGCTGCCCACGACCACGACCATGAACGGCGACAAACAGACGCGTCAAGTGACTTGCCAGTATGGTGGCGGCTACGAAATCCATCAGGGCGAAACGCATCCCATTGGCGATGCCAAGCCATCCCCCCTGTTACACCTCGATGACGGACGCGATGACGGCTATATCGTTGACGGCAAGTGCATGGGCACCTATGTCCACGGCATCCTCGACAACGCTCCCTTTGTGGATTTCCTGTTAGAGCCGTTCAAGGACAAAATCGCCGAGGGTGATGCTCCGTTTGACTACGCTGCTTTCAAGGAAGAGCAATACGACAAGTTGGCGGCCCATGTGCGCCAGTATGTCGATATGGAACGAATCTACCAAATCTTGACTGACCATGATTGAAGGACACGGCGACGACCTGTATCGTTACGACAAGATCAAGATGAACTTCAGTTCCAACATCTACAATGGGACTGACCTGAGTGCGCTGGATGCCTACCTGTGTACCCGCATGGCTGCTATACGCTCCTATCCCGAGCCCTCGGCGGCATCGTTGGAGCAGATGATTGCCCATCACAGCGGCATCAGCCCCGACGAGGTGCTGGTGACCAGCGGAGCGGTCGATGCCATCTACCTGATAGCCCAAGCCTATCGGCATGAGGGCACTTGCCGCATCCTGAAACCCACTTTCAGGGAATATGAGGATGCCTGCCGCGTGTTCGGCTATCGGGAAAGCGAGGACGGCGCCTTGTGCTGGCTCTGCAACCCTAACAATCCCACGGGCGATGTGATGGCTGTCAAAGATGTGCTGGCCCTGGCCGATCGCCACCGCCTGCTCATCGTTGACCAGTCCTACGAAGACCATACGATGGCACCCTTGCTGGCACCCGCTGACATTGTTGGGCGCAATGACACCATCTTGCTGCACTCGATGACCAAACGCTATGCGGTACCCGGGTTGCGATTGGGTTATATCACGGCTTCGGCGGCGGTTATTCGTCGCCTGCGGGAACAGTACCGCCCGTGGGCCATCAATGGCCTGTCGCTGGAGGCGGGCAAATGGCTCGTTTCGCATGAGGCTATTGTCATCCAGGACCTGCCCTCCTATTTGGCTGAGACCCAACGTTTGCGCACCATGCTTAACGAGATTGACGGCATCGAGACTTTTGACACCCAGACCAATTTCTTCCTGTGCACCATCCGCCAAGCGACGGCTGCCCAGTTGAAGGAGTATCTGGCACGTGAGCATGGCATCCTCATCCGAGACGCCTCCAATTTCACGGGTCTGACGCCGCATCACTTCCGCATCGCCACCCAGTCGCCAACTGAGAACGATGCCTTGGTTGATGCTATACAACGATTCATTGCGCGATGAACGATTCATTGATATTCATATTGCCGCTATTGCTGGGATGGTTGCTGGATTTCATCTTCGGCGACCCGTCACGCTTGCCGCATCCCATCGTGTGGTTCGGCAAAATGATTTCGTGGGGTGAGCACCGACTCAACCACGGGGCACACCGCATGGCCAAAGGCGCCGTGATGGCCGTGTTTCTCATTCTGTTGGTGTTCTTTGTCGTTTGGGGATTGAAACGGCTGATTCCCAATGTGGTATTGTGGCTCATTCTCGACACCATCATCATTTTCTTCTGCTTGGCGGGAACGACGCTCATTCGCGAGGTGCGTGAGGTCTTTTTAGCATTGGACCGCTCGCTGGACGAGGGACGCCAGCAGGTTGCCCGTATCGTGGGGCGCGATACGTCTCAATTGTCAGCCCAGGAGGTGCGCACAGCAGCCCTCGAGACCCTTGCCGAAAACCTGAGCGATGGGGTGATTGCCCCGCTGTTCTGGTTCGCGTTGTTAGGTACACCTGGCATGCTGGCTTATAAGATGGTCAATACCCTTGACTCGATGATTGGCTACCGCACCGAGCGCTACAAGGACTTCGGCTGCTGGGCCGCCCGCATTGACGATGTGGCAAACTATATCCCTGCCCGCTTGACCGCCTTGCTGATGGTCATTGCCTCAGGCAAGTTGTCGTTGTTGAAGTTCGTATGGAAAAACGGTCGCAAGCACGCAAGCCCCAACAGCGGTTATCCCGAGGCCGCTCTCGCCGGCATCCTCAATTGCCGCTTCGGTGGTCCCCATTATTATTTCGGGGAACTCTTTGACAAACCTTACATCGGCGAGAACGAACGACCCCTCACCACTGCCGACATGCACACTGCTGTCCGCATCAACCGCCTTTCCGAAGCCCTGATGGTTGCCCTGGTATTGCTTTCCTATTGCCTGCGCTAAGTCTGAAAAGCAGTAATAATCACTTTTTGACGAAATTTTCCATAAAATAATAGTTGGTTTTTAAACTATTATATGTATTTTTGCACCATAAAAGTTAAAAATGCAACCATTATGGATGATATTTACATGTTGGCTGACCCGATAATCCTTGAGAGAATCGGGAGCCATTTGAAGCAGAATCGCCTAAAGCAGAACATCACCCAGCAAAGCCTTGCTGAAGCGGCTGGTGTATCGTTGTCCTCGGTAAAGAATATAGAGAAGGGAGAAATCCGTTCGTTTGACGCATTGCTGAGGGTGCTGCGCACGTTGGGCAAACTCGATGTGCTTCAGCCCTTGGTTGATGAAGAACAGATGTCTCCAAGCGAATACTATGAGTTTGTGCATTCTCAAGGCAGACATCAACGCAAACGTGCTGCCGGACGGTTGAATCATAAGAAGAATGAGGAGGAATCGGTATGGTAGATGTTGCAAAAGTCAATATGTTTGGCATCCCTGTCGGGACATTTCGTTGGGATGACCGATACGATGTTGTCAGGTTTGAATATGACCAAGACTTCGTCGGTCGTGGTCTGGAACCGTCACCATTGATGATGCCGGTACGCACAGGACGAGTCTATTCTTTCCCTAACCTGGACAGGGGAACTTTTCAAGGTTTGCCTGGCATGTTGGCGGATTCTCTCCCCGACACCTACGGCCGTGCCTTGTTTGACAAGTGGCTTGCCTTGACAGGACAAACAAGCAGCAATCCCATAGAAACGCTGTG
Organism: uncultured Bacteroidales bacterium; assembly: GCA_902787185.1. Lineage (GTDB taxonomy): Bacteria > Bacteroidota > Bacteroidia > Bacteroidales > Muribaculaceae > Sodaliphilus. The sequence goes on from CADAFP010000038.1 coordinate 6,755, forward strand.
CTTCTTGGGCAAACGCTGCATGGGTGCTCTGGAGTTTGAGCCGGCTATGGATGCACCTTATGACACACGGACGAAGTTTGAGATCGACACATTGGTGGATGTGGCAAGAGATGCCCTTGACGAGAAATCATCCTTCGGCGTGAACCTGAATGACAACAAGAAAGCCGCTATTGCCGAAATCCTGCGTTTGGGCACCTCGGCTGGCGGTCAGCGCGCCAAGGCCATTATTGCCTACAATAAGGCAACGGGCGAAGTACGTTCCGGTCAGGTTGAAGCACCAGCTGGATTTGATTACTACCTAATCAAACTGGATGGAGTGTCAGCCAAAGCAGGTTTTAAAGAAACCGAAAACTATGGCCGGTTGGAATACTCATTTTTCAAACTTGCCAAAGCGTGTGGCATAGAAATGACTGAATGCTCGTTGATCGAAGAAAACGGGCGGGCTCATTTTCTCACTAAACGGTTTGACCGCCAAGAGGGAAGAAAAATACACATGCAGACACTGTGCGGTATCGCTCATTACGACTACAGGTTGCATCGGGCTTATTCCTACGAACAAGCCTTTAACGTGATGCGCAGTTTGCGACTGTCTTTTCCCGAAGCCCTGGAATTATTCCGACGCATGGTCTTCAATGTGGTTGTCCGTAATCAGGATGATCACACAAAGAACATCTCTTTCCTGATGGGTGAAGACGGCAAGTGGAGGCTTTCGCCTGCCTATGACATGGGTTATGCCTATAATCCCAACGGAGGCTGGACGGCCACACACCAAATGTCAATGAATGGTAAGTTCGATGACATCACCCGTGATGACCTGTTGGCAGTTGCTGCTCTCAACAACATAAAAGATGCGGCACATATTATTGATGAAGTCTGTGATGCCGCGTCTCAATGGCCTAAAATTGCCAGCGAATGCGATGTGCCCACAGCTATGATAGAAGCCATCACACCAAACCTGCTGTTGGGGAATAATTAAATTGCAATTTGTTTTAATCAAGAAAAATAGCGATATTTGCCATATAATAAAATGTGTCTTTCAAATTGTGCAGATCTTATAATTCTCATTAAAAAATGAATCGTTTCAATTCTAAATTCATGCTAGCTCTGTGTTCTGCATCTATGATGTGCATTAATGCATTTGCCCAAACTCAATATGATTACTATGATGATAGTGCAGTATATGGTGGAGCTGATAGGGCCTTAAATGGTATTGTTATCATTGTAATAATTGTTATTGCATTAGCAGTCCTGATTTTTGTTTCTGCTATCGCTTTAAAGACTTATTATTTTATTAATCCAAATGCTGATCCAGAGTATAAGATTGCAAAAGAGAAAGAAGAAAAAGAGAACCAAAGAAAAAGGGAGATTGAAGAAAAGAGAAAGAATGCGACTCCAAAAGCAATCGATTTAGGCCTTTCAGTGAAATGGGCCTCGTTTAATTTGGGAGCGTACACACCAAGCGACATAGGCGCTTTATTTTATTGGGCAGAGAACACACCTTCCATTAAAGGTCATCCAAAGTATCCAAAGAAGGATCCTAACGAATTTGGTGACATTAATGGGATTATTGAATATGATGCAGCGGCAAATATGCTTGGTAGTTATTGGAGACTGCCGACCGAAAAAGAATGCAGAGAACTAATTGATCAATGCCGTTGGGAACCGAAAACTATTGATGGTATTAATGGATATAATGTAATTGGATTGAATGGTCAAAGTATTTTTCTTCCATTCAATCATGATCATCTAATTGATGGCAATTGGAGAAAAACTGCAGGACATTATTGGACATCATGTCCTAGTCTTAGAAGAAATAGCAAATCAGCGCAGGATCTGAGATTCGGAGGTGATTATGATAAGGCTACAATTTGGTTGGGTACTCCTGATGCTTGTCTATTCGGTATTCGTGCTGTTTACTCAGAAAAAAGAAGAGATCTTGTGAAAGAGCAAACAGATGTTATTGATTCTTTTTCTCAGATTAATAAATCCAAAAATATTCCGATAACTCAATATGAAATATTTGATGAATTAAGTTGGGTAAAAGAAGAAGAAATAATCAAGTCGCCAGGACCTTTTTTACCTGATTCATATAATCCTGATACTACTTTTACTGATGATTTCGGGGTTGTTTATAGTTTAGATGGCAAAAGATTATTAAGTGGAGGGAATTGTACAAGTGAGACTTATGAGGTAAGGGAAGGAACTGAAATAATATGTAAAGGAGCCTTTAGAAAAGGTTTTTGGGAGACTATTCTTAATCGCAATAAAAATAATGAATTACACAGGAAAATCATTTTACCTAAATCATTACTTTTTATTCACAGAACGTCTTTACCAAATAATTGCGACGTTCTTTCAAAGACTGATAATTATATAGTTATCAATGGATTGTTAATTGATAATCGTAAAAAGAGTATTGTAAGATGTTTTAATTCTTTCATTCAAGAAGTATTTATTGGTGAGCCAATAGTCGAAATTGAAGATGAAGCATTTTTTGACTGCGGTTATTTAAAAAAGGTACATTTGCCAAAAACAATTCTCAAAATTGGAGTGAGGGCTTTTATGGATTGTAAACTTTTATCTGATATCAATTTACCTGATTCTATTATTGAGATTTCCGAACGAGCTTTCTTTGGCTGTCTAAAAATGGTAATTTCTCATCTGCCTGAAAGAATTGAAGTTATTGGCTCAGATGCATTTACTTGGAGTAAGTTTGAAGGTGTTACAATCCCTAATTCAATAATACAGATTGGTAATTCTCCATTTCCTAAAGAAATTAATTCTATTGAGTCTTTGTCAACTAAATATATCATCAGAAATTCATTACTTATAGATATATCAAATGATGAAGTTATCCAATTGCTTGATTCGACCATAAAAGAACTAAGAATTCCAACTAATGTTTCAACTATTCGATCTTCAGCATTTTCGCATTGTGATATAGAATCTGTTGTAATACCTAATAATGTTGTTGAAATAGGTGAAATGACTTTTTGGGGTTGTAGCAAGTTAAATAATGTTCAGCTGAATTGTCCGATAACAGTTATATCGGCTTCTATGTTTGCTTATTGCAAATCCTTATCGTCAATAAGTTTTCCTAGAACGATAGAAAAGATTGAGTTTCATGCTTTTTATTTATGCAAGAGTTTATGCGAAATCACCTTAAATGAAGGATTAAAAGTTATTGAAGGTGGTGCTTTCAGTGAATGTGAGAATCTAGGATCAGTAAACATACCTCAATCTGTTGAAAGAATAGGTAATGAAAATGTATCAGCTTTTTATAAATGTCCTAACATCACTCAAATTGTGTACAATGCCCAAAATGCTGACATAAAAAGGTTACCAGCAACGATTATCAATTATCAAATAGGAGAAAATGTCGTAGTTATTCCCAAAAACATGTTTTATGACAATTCGAACATTAAGTCAATTGTTATTCCAGAGAATGTTTGTAAATTGTCTCAATACAGTATTAGCCATTGTGTAAACTTAACTGAGATAACGATATTATCACATAACATAGAACTTGAAGAGAAATGGTTAACAAGATGTGAGAAATTAAAAATAATTAGAGTTCAACGAGAGATGTACGATTTAGTATCATCGATGTTCGTTGATAATGAAAGTATTAGAATAAAAAAGATCAATAAATTTTTTCACTAGTCTAGTGGTTTTACCTAAATTCCTTCGATGGGGCTGAAGAAATGATTCCTGCGAAAGTTTCTCCTACTTTCTCTTCATAGAACTCTTTCAGTCGCATCACTGAGGCGTAATACTTGCGGGAGAACCATCTGCGGCGCTGACGTCTTTTGGCTATGCCAAGAACGCCTGAGTTATCATGGGGCATTTCGTAAACGCAACGCCTACTGCGCTTCGGCATAGGCATCTACCGTAATCTGAAAGTATGCGCAGGCACAGCCCGAGAAGAAGAATCGGTCAATCTCGTTGAAAGATATCTTCGGGTTGAAGTAGATGCAGGTCAGAAGTATTTGGTGATGTGGGCGGTGTCGAAGTTGTTCATTTCGTTGATCATCCTCACGGCCGAATCGATGATGGGATAGGCACATAAGGCGCCGGTGCCCTCGCCGAGACGAAGGCCCAGGTTGAGGATGGGCTTGGCATGGACAATGTCGAGCATGCGACGGTGGCCGCTCTCGTCGCCACAGTGGGTGAAAATCATGTAATCCTGGGCGGCAGGGTTGAGTTGAATGGCGGCGATGGCACAGGCCGTCATGATGAAGCCGTCAACCAGCACGACGAGATGCTTTTCGGCCCCTCGCAGCATGGCGCCGATGGCCGTCACCATCTCAAAGCCACCGAAGTAGCGGATGGCGTTTTCGGTCGTGTTTTCCATCGTTTCATGGTAACGCTGCAATGCCTGAGCAAGCACTTCTCGTTTATGTTGAATGCCGGGGTTGTCAAGGCCTGCTCCTGCGCCGATGCATTCGTCGAGCGGAATGTTGCCGAATAGGCTCATCCAAATACTTGAAGGCGAGGTGTTTGCGATACCCATTTCGCCGACGCACAACACCTGGCAGCCCTCGTCGATGCAGTCATCCACCAGGTCGCAACCCGTTTGGATGGCACGGTCAAACTCCTCCTCGCTCATGGCGGGTTCGTGCAGGAAATTACGTGTGCCTCGGGCGATTTTGCGGTCTATGATGCCCTCTACTTTCGTCAAGTCATAGTCCACGCCCGTGTCCACGATACGCAACTTGAAACCGTGCTGGCGGCAGAACATGTTCACGCCTCCACCGCCACGGGTAAAGTTGATCATCTGTTGCCAGGTGACCTCGCGTGGTGACACGCTCACACCCTCGCGCTCGATGCCGTGGTCACCGCCCAGCAGCAAGTGGCAGGGATGATTGAGGCTGGGTGTTAAGGTCTGCTGGATGAGGCAGATTTGCAAGGCCAATTCTTCTAAGCGGCCCAGCGAGCCTTTGGGTTTATTCAGGTGGTCGATTTTTTGCTGGATGGCAGCAGCCATCGATTTGTCGGTGTGTTCTATATTGTATTTTCTCATGATTAACCGTAGTTCCTTTTCACTGTTCACTATTAACTATTAACTGTTCACTGTTCACTGTTCACTTTTCACTGTTACCGGGATGCCTGAGACCATAAGGATAACTTCATCGGCACGGCTGGCGATATATTGGTTCATCCAGCCTTGCAGGTCAGTAAAACGCCGTTGCACGGCATCCACGCTCACGCCGCCGCTGCCGATTTCGTTGGTCACGAAAATGAAGGTGGCATCTTGGGCCGTAAAGCGGTCAAACTCCTCTTTTACAACATCTAAAATCAGCTGTGTGTCCTGATTCTGATTCTCGAAGAAGAAATTGGTCAGCCACAGCGTCACGCAGTCGATGACCGCGACGCGCCTCGTGAGGTCGTGACGGCTCAGGTATTTTTCCTCCTCGATGTTGGTCCACTGGGGGCCACGGCGTTCCTGATGACGGCGCACACGCTCACGGAACTCCTCGTCCCACACGTGAGCCGTGGCCACATACACGGGATTATCGGCAATACTCAATGCCAAATCCTCGGCATATCGGCTCTTGCCCGAACGTTGTCCGCCAGTAATTAATATGATTCTTCTCATATCAGTTTTCAGTTATCGAAATGCGTATATCAATTCCTAATTCCTCACTCCTCATTCCTAATTAAAATAAAGTCCCCGTAATCGGGCAGATTGCTCCAAGCATCTTTCCACGAATACAGCCCGGCATGGATGCCAGCGCTGATGAGCACCCCCGCATGGGCAAAGATGACCACCCGTTGATAAGGCTTGCCTTTGAGTTCGTCAAGGAAGGCCGACACACGCTGGTACTGCTGCTGGAAACTCTCGCCTCCTGTCGTGGGCTGATGCAGATAGTCGTCGTACCATTCTTGCAGGTGCGGGTCTTGGATTTCGTCATACAGTTGCATTTCCCACTCGCCCATGTTCATCTCAAGCAAACGGTCGTCGGTCTCGGCATCGGGGTAACCGCAATAGGCAGCGAGTTTGCGGGCACGTGTCAACGGCGAGGAGTACACCTTGTCAAACGGCAGGTATGGCTCCAACGACTGGCGTGTCATTTCAGCTTCCTGCTCAAAGGTGTCACGCACAGGCACATCGGTCTGTCCGTAACACGTCCCCTTGGGCACATCAACACTCGTATGTCTTACCAAAACAACTTCCATCTTATGAATTAGAAATTAGAAATTAGAAGTTAGAAGTTAGGAGTTAGAAGTTATGAATTAGGAGTTGTAACTATTAACTATTAACTGTTCACTGTTCACTATTAACTGTTCACTGTTCACTATTGTGCGCATGCGACCAAATAAACGGTTAACTCCACCAGCAGGCAGACGGCTCCGCAACAGTCGCCAGTATAGCCGTGAATCTTGCGCAGGATGAGCAGGTACAGGAAATACATCACCACTACAGGAAGGCAGACGACAAGATACCAACTGATGCCAGTCAACCAGATCATCAATGCCATAGGCAGCAAGCCTTGCAGCGACATCAATAAGCCTGCTGCCAATGTCGGTTTGCGGTAAATGGTCTTATTCTTGGCCTCTTCCTCACGGCGGGCATAAGGGAGCATTGACACCAGTTGACTGGTGACCATCTTAGAGAATGGGTCGGCAGCCAGGATGGTGAGTGCCGCCACCGTTACGGGCATACTATAGAGCACGGTCCCCAACAGTAGCATGTAGATAATCAACCCCAGCACGCCATAGGTGCCGATGTGCGAATCCTTCATGATGGCGAGGATGCGGTCACGGTTGCTCCCGCCGCCAAAGCCGTCCATGAAGTCGGCAAGGCCGTCCTCATGCAGGGCACCGGTAATCAGCAACCGCACGGCAATCGCAGCAATCACGGCCACGGCATGAGGCAACACCATGCTACCGAAATAGAGCGTCGCAGCCATCGCGCCACCTGTGAGCCAGCCCGCCAGCGGCCAAAACTCAACAACCGCCTTGTAACTAGCTTGTGGCGGCTGATAGACACGCCAAAAAGGCAGCCGCGTGAAAAAAATCAACGCTGCCCAAATGCTGTCATACCACTTCGATTTTACTGCTGTTTCTTCCATAGTGCAAAGGTACAAAGAAGTTTCTAGTTTATAGTCCCTAGTCCCTAGTTTTTTTGATGGTTTTCGTGCGGCTTGGTCATTAAAAAGTAGTACCTTTGTAGCATAAATCAAATGAACAAAAGAATGAAGAAATTTATTGGAATTTTTGCAGTTTTAGTGTTGCTTTGCGCCTGCACTTCACAGGGCGATAAGCAGTCGAAGTCGGGCACCGATTCGATGGAAGAAGTGACCGTGAAGTATGCCACAGGATTCAGTGTTCGTGACTCGGCCGACATCAGGCTGGTTGACGTGGGTAAAAAAGACCATTTCGCACTGGTGCATGATGCCGAGGCCGTGGTCCCCGAGGGTTATGTCAAGGTCAAGGTGCCCATCGAACGCACCATCTGCATGACATCGCTACAACTGTCCAATTTCACCATCCTTGATGCCCATGATGTGGTCAAGGGCATCACCAGCACCAAGAATCTCTTCAACGAAGACATCAAGGCGCGCGTCAAGGACGGGCGCATCGTCAAAATCGGCATGGAGGGTGAGTTTGACCCCGAGGTGGTCATGGCCGCCAACCCTGACGTTATCTTCATCTCGCCGTCGAAACGCGGTGGTTATGACGCCATCAAGGAAATCGGCATCACGCTGGTTCCCCATCTGGGCTACAAGGAGCTTGACCCGCTGGGACAGGCCGAGTGGATTAAATTCATAGGCATGTTCATCGGCAAGGAAAAAGAGGCCGCCGAGATTTTCGCCGGCATCGAGAGCCGCTACAACGAGTTGAAGGAGAAGGCGGCTAAGGTCGAGCAACGTCCCACCGTCACCAGCGGCGAGATGCACTATGGCAACTGGCACGCCGTGGGTGGCAAGAACTACCTGGCCCAGATATTCCGCGACGCTGGTGCCGACTACGTCATCAACGATGATGAGACATCGGGCGAGGACTTGGAGTTCGAAAAAATGTATGCCCTCTCGGCCAATGCCGACTATTGGCGCATCCTCAACAGTTTCCAGGGCGATTTCTCATACGAGGCGCTGAAAGCCTCTGAGCCCCGCAACGAGATGTTCAAGGCTTTCAAGGAGAAAAAGGTCATCTACTGCAACATGAAGCAGACGCCCTACTACGAAATTGCTCCCGTCAAGCCCGACGTGCTCCTGAAGGACTTTGTCGCCATCTTCCATCCCGAACTCGTCGAGAAAGACTACCAGCCCACGTTCTACCATCTGCTGCAACAATAATCTAGATTAACTAGAAACTAAGGACTAAGGACTAGGGACTAAAAACTATAATTATGAGACGCACGCTGCCCTTGATGTTGGCTCTTGTGGTGACAATCGCAGTCATGGTGATTGTCAACCTGTTCATCGGCTCTATCAAGATTCCGGTGGGCGACATTTGCCGCATCCTTGTCGGCCAAGGCAGCGAGAACGAGATATGGACCAATATCATCCTCAGTTCCCGCCTGCCGCAGGTGCTCACCGCCATCGTGGCGGGTGCGGGCCTTGCCGTGAGTGGCCTGATGATGCAGACCATCTTCCACAACCCGCTGGCGGGACCGTCGATTTTGGGTATCTCCAACGGTGCCAGCCTGGGTGTCGCCTTTGTCGTGCTGCTGTCGGGACAGTTGGGCGGCGTGGCATTGAGTTCATTAGGTTATCTGGGTGATGCGGCTGTCTCGGTAGCCGCTATCGTTGGAGCCATTGCCGTGATGATGCTGATTGTGTGGATTTCGGGCAAGGTGCGTGGCAATGTCACCCTGCTGATTATCGGTGTGATGATCGGCTACCTGGCCACCGCCATCATCGGTGTGTTGAAATTCCTCAGCCCTGAGGAGGATGTCAAGGCTTTTGTGGTGTGGGGACTCGGTTCGTTCTCGCGCGTGTCGGGTGACCAGATGATACTTTTTGTCGTGCTCATGTGCATCCTGCTGCCCTTGAGTTTCCTGCTTGTCAAGCCTTTGAATGCCATGTTGCTGGGAGACCGTTATGCCGCTAACCTGGGTGTCAATGTCAAGCGGGCAAGGACTTGGATCATCATCTGCTCGGGCACCTTGGTCGCTATCGTCACCGCCTATTGCGGCCCCATCATGTTTATCGGCATGGCAGTGCCTCATCTGGCCCGCGGCATCTTCCGCACCAGCGACCACTGGAAACTGCTGCCCGCCACCGCTCTGTGTGGCGCAGCCTTAGCGCTAATCTGTAACCTGATTGCCCGCGCACCCGGCTTCGAGGGCGCCATGCCCGTCAACAGCGTCACGGCCCTCATCGGCGCGCCTATCATCATCTACGTCCTCTATCGCCGCCGCAAAACCTCCTACGAGTAGCTTTTTCAAACAACCCGAACAACAAATATTTTTTTACAACATCAACAACAATTATGTTGTGGATAGTTGTTTTTTTGTTGTTATTGTTGTTTGTAAATGGTACCGGTGTCGGTGATGAGGAGGATAGTGAGATTTCCGTTGGGGAGTAGGGGGGCGCAGTAGTGTGTGCAATGATTGATGACGACGGTGGCAAAATCTTGTAGTTTTTCTTGAGGGATCCTATCCCACAGTTCACGGGCGAGGGTGAGGTCGCTGATGTCAATGTCAATGCCTGCCTCGTGGAGCATCCCCATGACGAAGTCCTTGTCCATCGTGGTGTGGCGGCTATGGGTGTCGAGATTGCCGGCGGCAAGTTTCACCGCTTTGCCCAGCATCACCCCCATGGTGACATTCTTGATGTCTAGTTCATGAGCGATAGCCAGTGTCTCCCCGATGTAATTCCCGTATTCCACAAACGCCTGTTGCGGCAGGTCGGGGTATTGCGCTTTTACAAAACGCTCACTCTTGCCGCCGCTATTGATGACCACGCGGTCGCTGCCCGAGGCCTGGGCAACCTGCATACACTTGCGGATGCTTGCCACAAACGCCTCTTCGCTGAATGGCTTAACGATGCCTGACACACCGATGATGCTGATACCGCCCTCGATGCCGAGGCGCGGGTTGAAGGTACGGCGGGCAATGTCGGCCCCTTGGGGCACGCTGATGGTGATGCTGACATTTTCCTTAATGTTGTCACGCAGCATTTGTCGCGGCGCCTTGTTGATGGCGGGTTCACCTGGGGGAAAGTCAAAGCCCGGCACGGTGAACTTGCCCACACCCTCGCCACCCAATATCTCAAAATGGTCGCACGGCTCAACAGTAGCGCGGATCTCGATGCCGTTGGTCACATCAGGATCATCACCCGACTCCTTGAACACCGCGGCATAGCCGTCACCATAAGTCACCTCTACATCAATCGTCTCACCATCGGGCAGAATAACAGGAACCGATTTCGGTTCCTCACCCCTCAGCCATCTTTGTGTCGCAGCAATCGCCGCAGCAGTGGCACAGGTGCCAGTAGTGAGTCCGCTATGCAAGGGATAAAACTCAGGTAAGAGTCTCTCCACTTTGCGGCGCAGGCCGTGAGGCCCATTGACGTGCTTTATGGTCACATGATCGGCTGAAGGATATTCCGGTCGCTGAACGACAAAAACCCTGATGCCGGCTTGTCTGGCAGCATTTACTTTCTCGGTAAAGCCGCCGCTCAAGCCGCTCTCTTTAGTGATGATGGCCTGGGGCTGAAGTCTCTCAATCAACGATGCCGTGTCATCTTTTTCGTAATATACGAGGTGATCAGCGGGAAAGCCCGCCTTTTGTGCCCCAGCATGAGATTCGTCACGGCTCAGGATGCGGAACCAGCATTCGTGTTCGTGCCAGTAACCCTGCATTTTTCCGATGGTGTTGACGCCAGTGAGAGCCAGCAGGCGACTAACGCCATGGGCTTTTAACTGGCTGATGGCATCATCATAGTCTTTGCACCAAACGAGGTCCTCGTCATGTGGCGGATAGATGCGGTCATAGCGGATGACAGGAACACCGATTTGGCCCGCAAGTTCAATGACATTGTGGTGCAAATTGACGGCAAACGGGTGGGCGGCATCTACAATCAGGCGGATGTTGTGCTTTTGGCAAAAGGTGACCATCTCGGGCACCTCCATCGCGCCGGTGACGTGAACGCCATGCACGAGCTGGATGTCCTGAGTATCGCTTCGGGTGGAATAACAATAAGTGGCACCCGATTCATCGAGCACCTTTGCCGCCTCGCGGCCCTCAGTCGTTCCACCGAAAACGAGAATCATGCGTCGCCTTTCCTGAAGAGATGGGTGAAATGTTTGTTATAGAGTTCTGAGAGACCCTTACGGTTGTCAATCGCCTCGCCCACGACGAGCATTGTGGTGAGCGTGAGGTTGTTGTCATGGACAATCTTGGCCAAATCCTTGAGCACGCCGCGGTAGATGCGCTGGTCGGGCCACGTGAGGTGGTAGCAGGCGGCAACAGGCGTATCCTCGGGGTATTCCATGAGCAGTTCCCGCTGCACGTCATCGACAATGGCGGCGCTCAAGAAGATGCACATCGTGCTCTGGCTGCGGGCCAGCAGGTGCAGCTGCTCTTTCTCGGGCATGGGCGTGCGCCCCTCGCCACGCGTCAGGATGATGGTCTGGGTGCGCTCGGGGATGGTGAACTGGCTGCGCAACTCGGCTGCAGCAGCCAGGAACGACGAGATACCCGGCGTGATGTGGTAACGCATATTGTGCTGGTCAAAGAAAGCCATCTGCTCCTGTATCGCCCCGAAGATGCACGGATCGCCCGTGTGCAGGCGCACAATGAAGCGCCCCTTGTCATAGAACTCCTGCATCAACGCGCACTGCTCTTCCAGATCCATGCCCGCCGAACTGCGCACGACAGCACCTGGTTTGGCACACAAGGTCAACTCACGCGGCACGAGCGAACCCGCATACAGAATAAGATCGGCACGTTCCAACATCTTGCGGCCGCGCACCGACACCAAGTCGGGGTCACCGGGGCCGGCGCCGACAATCTCGATAAAGCCTTCCTCATCGCGCAGGTATTTGCGGTCGATGGCCAGGGCCACCGTAAAATTCTTGCCTTTGAGTTTGGGGACAATCAGTTTGCCATGATTGGAGCCGAGGATAGCGGCTGCCTCGCACACGCTGGGCGTGCCCACGTGCTTGGCCACCGTTTCACTCGGATTGGGCACTTCAACGGCTGCCAGTTGCTCGGCTGTGAAGAACTCCACGGTCTCGTTATAGCCTTCTTTCAAGAGTTGCACAAACGGTTCATCGGCCTTGACATCAATCGTGCAGTAACGGCAAGCGCAGGGCAAGATGCCCCATTGCGCCAATACTTCATCCATCTGGTCATAGATGAACTTGTAATCATCGGGGTGATGAGCCAACCCGAAACCGACGGTTCCCACCATGGGCACAAAGTGCAATGATAACAGCCCCTCAGGCGCATAGCGGCGGTAAGGCGTGACCATGATAAGGAGTTTGTATTTCTTGGGGTCTGCCTCGCCGAGGTCGTGGATGATGGTGACATGGTCGGGAAGTGTCTTCTCAAGATAGTCGGTGCCCTCGTCACGCACCTCCATGAACAATGCCGTGGGCTTGCGGTTGACAAAAGCGAAGATGCAGGCATTCATGTCGTCCTCGCTGGCGATAGGCCAGTTGAAGCGTTCTTCCAGCGTGTCCAGTGCCCACAATCCGGCATTGTCGCTTTGCGTCGTGACGACAGGGTCTGCACCAAGGGCCGACGCCACGCGGCGTGTCATGTCGTTGGCGCCACCCACATGACCAGACAGTACCGAAATCACATGATTGCCCATGCTATCAGCGCAGATTACAGCCGGATCGGTATGTTTGTCCTCAATCAAAGGCGCTATCGTGCGAACACAGATGCCCATGGCACCGATAAAGATGAAGGCGTCAAAGTCCTTCCAGCGCTTGGCGACCTCAGCACGTTTGATAACAGAAGCCTGGAACTCCTGCTGGAGCGTGTCGGCTAAATTTCGGCCTTCGTCACTGACGGGAATGATGGCTATCTTTTGCATTTCAGTATTTCAATCGGGTTATTGTCATTGAGGATGATGCGTGTGGGCGGTTCTTGCGTCAAGCCCAACTCAGTACATGCCTCGTTAAACAACTGGCGGCTGTCGGTAGTCACCATCGGCGAGGTGACGCTGTTCATCACGATGCAACCGTCATCCTTCAAGACCGTCAACACCTTTGCCATGATTTCCTTGAGATGGCCGCCATGGCCTCCGATGAACACGGCATCAGGACGCGGCAGGTTTTCTATATCAGTTTCGAGGATGTCCCCCATGTGCCAGTCGATGCCCGGCGCGCCAAAGCGTCGGCTGTTCTCCTGTATCAACGCTTCGCACTCGGGCCTGACCTCAAACGCCTCGACGTGCAGATGCGGGAACTGCAGGCGCGCCTCGATCGACACGCTGCCCGTGCAGAAGCCGATGTCCCACATGACACTCTTTTGATACAATTCCATGGCTTGCAGGGACAGCAGACGTATCGGGGCCTTGGTAATCATCTTCTCACGACCGTCGAGCAAAGCGAATTCGCTCTCGGGGATGCCGTAGGGCCTCGCCTTGGCATGGCCGCACAGAATCATGCAGTTGGGATAGTCAAATTCTCGCTCGGCTGCTTCCTCAAGCGACAAAGTCGTGATGCGTTCCTCGTTGGTGTTGCCCAGATGCTCGCCCACATGCATTTGATAGTCGTTGTAGCCATAGTCCAGCATTCTGCGGGCGATGGCTGCGGGCGTGTGCTCACGGTCGGTCAGCACACCGATTTTCTCTTCCCGCTCGATGAGCGCGCGGTCAAATTCGGGCCACGGACGGCCTGTGAGGGAAACGACACGCATATCATGGTAAGGCATTACTAAACGATGCGCCAGAATTTGCAGGGAGTTGAATGACGGGAAGAGGACTATCTCGGCATCCGGCATCTTGCGCTTGATGGTGTTGGCATAACCAAAAAACAGCGGGTCGCCGCTGGCAAACACAATCACCTCGTCGCGGTATTGCTCAAAGACCGCATCCAGCGGCGTGGTGATGTCAATCCACTCGGCCCCCTGAGGCAAATAGGAGGCCACAATTTTATAGTGGCGCTTGCCACCCGAGAAAATGCGCCCTTGACAGATGATACGAATTACCTCCGGCGAGAAATAAGGCCGTGGCGCGTCACTGATGCCTATAACGTAAAATTTCATATATTTTTCTTTGTTTAATATTCAAACAACTACCTTTAGGTCAAACAACATGAACAACAAATAACGACAGAAACCACTTTTAATATTATAATTGTTGTTTGTGTTGTTCATCGTTGTTTTGGTCGTTTGAAAAATATATTGGTTGTTTGATTGGTTATCATAAATCGCGTCCTGGTTTCAGCTGTGCTGCGTCGTCAAAGGTCAAGATGGCGTTGCACAGGGTCGCTGCCAGATTGCTGCCACCCTTGCGGCCCTCGACGATGATTTTGGGAATGTCCTTGAAGGGTTTGACCATGTGTTTGGACTCGCGCACATGCACAAAGCCCACGGGAGCGGCAATGATGCCAGCGGGATGAGCCTTGCCCTTGCGGACGAGGTCGCACAGTTCCATCAAGGCTGTCGGGGCGTTGCCAAAGGCGAAAAGGGCGTCGGGATGCTCCTCAACAGCGAGTCGGATGCCCGCCTGCGTGCGGGTGATGCCTTGTGCCGTAGCCATTTCGGCCACACGAGGGTCACTCAAGTAGCATTTGGCCTCCATGCCCAACCGCGCGAGAGCTCCCTTGCGGATGCCGCTGGTCACCATCGTCACGTCGGTCACAATGGTCTTCAGTTCGCCATTGGCGACCTTGTGATATAGAGTTTCCACCGCTCCTGGGTCGGTATAAAGTATCCGTTCCATCTCAAAGTCGGCCGTCGTGTGGATGGCGTGCAACAATGCCCACTTGTGGTCAAGCGGGATTTCCTTGTTGTGTAGTTCACGCTCAATGGTGCGGAACGACTCAATCATAATCTGCTGGCCAGGCTTGAGGGCTTCACTTTGACGCTCGCGGTAATAGCCGCGCGGGGTGATGATACGGCCGTCGCTGATATAGGATTGCGAGTTGCCGATGAGAATCACGGTGAACATGTCCACCTCCTCGGGGTCAAACTCACCGAGTGTGGTCACTTTGATCTCCTGCTCATCGCGCCCTGCCTGCCTGACATAGCCCACGGGCGTGTCGGCCGAGCGTTGCTGCAGGAACAGTTCCACCAGGCGATACAGTTGCCAGTAGCGGCCGTTGGACTTGGGGTTATAGATGGCAGTGACGAAGTCGCCCACGGCAGCGGCCTTGATGCGGCGTTCGATGACCTCCCACGGCGTCATCAGGTCGCTCAACGAGATGATGCACAGGTCATGGCCGATGGGAGCTCCCAACAGCGAGGCGGCTTTCTGGAAAGCCGAGATGCCGGGCAGTGACTCAATTTCCACATCAGACTGGCGCTCACGCTTCATCTCATAAACGAGTGGTGTCATGCCATAGATGCCCGCGTCGCCCGACGAGATGACCACGACCGTCTTGCCCTGCTCGGCCAATTCAAAGGCCTGCTCGGCACGCTCACGTTCCTTCTTCATGCCCGTGTCGATACACTCGCAGCCATCATGGACGTATTCCCTGATGAACTGGAAATAGTATTTGTAACCCACAATGGCATCTGCCCCGCGCACTGCTTCGAGCACGGCGGGCGTAATATCGTCTTTACTTCCAGGCCCGATGCCTGCTACAATGATCTTACCCATAATGACTGCAAAGTTACTGCAAGCCGAGCGGAAAAAAAAGAATTTATTCTTTTTTTATCCCGAGTCGCAGCCTACCTTCGCCGCAAGGCAACGATAATGCAAACCGAACGGAAAACAAAATTTATTTTTTCCCAAGGCGCAGTCTATCTTGACCGAGCACAGCGAGAGAACAAAACGTTTTTTTCGTCTTCCTAAGCATAAATTACAGTAAAAAGATTGGATTGTTCACAATGGCTCGTAAGAAATCAGATATTAGATTTTCTTGAGCCTCTTGGTCGCCGTCAGCTGGAAGAAGAGGCTACGGGATAAATCGAAGCGGGGGAAGAAGTTCTGGTAGGAGCGTTTCTCCAGGAACTGCACCTTGACTGATTCCTGCGTGATGCCGGTGATCACGACGGCACCTCGCTTGAAGAAGTTGGTGTCCTGCAGCACCGCATCGAAGGCGTGTGATCATGCCGAAGATGTCAAGGTTCTGCGGACAGTCAGCCAGGGGCAGTTCAATCTCCATGGAGTAGTCGTCGGCATCGGTGAAGATGCGGTTCTCCGATACATACTCTATTGACGAGCCTTTCTTGAGGGCGGCTTGCTGCCCGTTGATGGTGAGTATCATATAAAAAGCGGTTGTTCACCACAAAGGTAGAACAACCGCATATGACTTTAAAAGACGTATTAATTCAGTCTATTGCACCACGATGTTTGATAGCGGGATAAATCTTAGCTATAGCCCAAAGACCTGGGAAAGTATATATGTCATTCATTATAATTCTCTTTGGAATCTTCCAACATATCATCATGTTAGGCTTAAGGCTCGGATATGGTTTAGCTAGATCTTTATGAAAGCGTTCAAATAATTCTGGTATGCTCTCATTAAACTGTGCAATCAACTGGTTATTAGGTGATTTATCTGAATATGAAGTAATTATATGAAGTCCTATCCTTATAACACCAAGTGTGGCTTCTTCATATTGCTTGATTTCTCGCTCTAAACTTTGTAGCTGTTCATTCATTTTAATCCAACGTTGCGTAACCTTTCTATATCTCGTCACTGCAGTAGTAAAGCAATCAAAGCTATGCTTCAACTCAATAATGAAGCTGTAACCTTTGTAAATGCACCAATAGTCTATCCGACCGCTTGCTTTTTCAACGAGGAATCTTTTGTTATCGCATTGTCTAGTCGCAGGGACCTCAACCATGACCATTGAATTACACAGTTTTGATAAAACTGGTAAGAAAACAGCATCAAGAGGACGCTCTGAATACGTATAAGGTAAATCGCTAAACAATTCGTTGTCATACTTAGTGCTTAGTTTCGACATCCCTATGAATAGATTTTCTATAAGCTCTTTTGCAATAGAAAACTCTATGTCTTTCGATTCGGCTGATACCTCTTCAAATTTAAGTCCAAGTCTTCTTATCTCCATAAATCTTGCCTTTATAAGTATCTTTTTCGGGCAAAGATAGCGATTTTTTCGCCTAAACACATCATTTTCTTTTATTTTTCGGTGATTTATTGTTCATGAGGCGCTGGTACTCGTCCTGCGCCTGCTTTATGCCCTTGTCTCCGGTCACGGTGCCCGCGGCGACGAAGGGTTCGTCCAATCGCTCGTTGAGACGGGCGATAATCTCTTTAAGTCTTTGCTCTCCTGGACTATCACCTGCGGTTGGCTTTGTGCCAAAGCCATCGGCGCGGTGATTGACCTTGAAAATTGGTGCAAGGCAAGTGCAGAGGCAAGCTCGCTTGCGCTATGCCTAGCCGCAGCCCAATTTATCAACACGTCGGCACTGCGAAGCGAGCCGATCGTGTTGGTGCGCTGCGCGTAGCCCAGCGCCTCGATCAGAGAACGGGCAACGGATGAAGCGACTTAGCATGATGAAAAAGTGAGCGGATGCTTAAAAAAATTGTCCTTTTTTGTATTTCTTGTCTTCACCCCCAAAAACTTTGCGTCTTATCATGAGTTTGAGTTGAGATGTACCGCTTTACAAAATTAAAAAATGGAGGCTCTGTCTCTCGACGATCCTCCATAATGAAAAATATAAGGTTACTTTATTTTCATTTTCAATCCAATGACAAGCATGCGCCCAGGTGAATAGAGGGCATACTTGCGGTTGGTTGAGTCGATACGGCGGTCCACCTTGTCAAAGATGTTGTCGATGCCGATGCTCGGCTCCAGATACAGATGCTTCATCCCGTCAAACGAATGAGTGGTGTTCAGGTTCCAAATACCGTAGCCTGGAGCGTCCTCATAGTCGGGATAGTACGTCTTGGACTGTAGCCTGCCGTTGATGTTCACGTTGAGGCCGTAGTTGCCCCAACGGTGATAATAGTTGGCGGCTATGGTTGCTGCATTGCGGATGCTTCGCTCCATTGCGGCCCATTGGTCTCCGCTCAAGGTGCGGGCATAGGTGTAAACGTAGTTGGCCGACAGGTTAAAGCCCCTGAACAGGTTGGCCGAGACATTGACCTGCACACCCTTGACATCACCCTTGTCGCTGTTCTTGTACAATGAATAACGCTCGAGTTTCTGAGCCTGATCATCGGTCATTTCGGGGAACTCCGTCTGGAGCATCGCCAGCGTAGCAGCATCTACATCGATATTCTGCTTGATGACCATGTCGTTGATGCGGTTCATGAATCCCGTCACGCTCACGGCAATCATATTGCTGCGGTACTCGGCGTTGAGCGAGAAATAGTTGCTCTTTTCGGGCGAGAGGTCCTTGTTGCCGAAGATAATCTGAGGCTTGCCACGGTTCACCGAGAAGTAATGATAGTACAACTCGTCAAGACCAGGGGCACGGAAACCTGCCGAATAAGTGGCACGCAGACGGAAGTTGCCCGGGGCATACATCAGCGTGGCCTTGGGAGTGAGGTGCCAGTTGAAGGTCTCGTGGTAGGTCAAACGCAAACCCACGGTAGCCGTCAAGCGGTCAAAGAACAGCATCTCGTGCTGGGCAAAGGCCGCTGCCGAATAGGCATTCTGGTTGATGTTGCCCGACGTGGCGGTCAAATAATCCTTACGCCAATCTGCACCAAATATGGTCGTTGAATGTTTCATCAGGCCCAAGATAGCCTTGAGCTGGCCTTCCATTGAGCGCTGTTTCTTGGACTGCACATAGTCGTCGATGTGATAGTTCTTGGTCTCCACATCATACAGCTTGCCGTAGCGGAAACGGTCAACGGTAAAATCGGCCTGCAACGAGTTGCGGCTCGTGAACTTGTAGATACCGCCCACGTTCCAGCGCAGCCCCTTGTAGCGCATCTCATAGTCGGTGCCACCGGTGATGTCGGCGTGTGTCTCGGGGCGGTTGGTGATTTTGTAGGAGTAGTCGATGCCGGCATTCAGCGCCAGGTGATTGTCGGGGGCATAAGTGAACTTTTGGCCCACGAGGTTAGCGCGGTAACCTGTGAAGAAGGGCACAATGGTCGGCTGAGTCTCAGCGTCAGAACCCTTGACATACTCCACGTCATTGATGCGGTAACTGTCGGCCTGGTCGCGTGAGAACGAAGTATAGGAACCAAAGCCGTTCTTGTAAATGTCAAGAGCAAGGTTTTCGGTCAGTTGGCCATGGCCCGACACCCGCGTGTCGCTGGTGAGGGACACCAGTTGCTGCGTGGGTTGGTCGGTGATGATGTTGATGACACCTGCGATGGCGTCCGAGCCGTAGAGCGACGACGCGGCACCGTCAAGCACCTCGATGCGCTTCACGCGCGCCATGTTGATTCGGTTCAAATCAACATTATTGGAAATGTCACCCGACAGTTTCTGACCGTTAATCAAAATAAGGATGTATTTGTTTCCCAGTCCGTTGAGACGCAGGAAGGTACCCATCGAATTCGGGGACATCGACACCTGTGGCATCATGCGGGTCAAAGCGCCATCAAAGGTGGTAATGCCTTGTTCCTTGATTTCCTGGCGGCTGAGCACATGGACTGGCGTTGCGGTGGATTTCAAGCGCTGGTGGTGACCAGAACCGGTCACTACCACAGGATTTAAAGTATAAGTGCGGCCCGTCATCGACGAGTCGCTGCGTTCCATCTTGTGGATTTGGGAAAATGTGGCACTCCACGTGAGGAGTGCCACGGAAATCAATAAAAATCTTTTTTTCATTATATTAGGTTTTAGGTTTTAGGCTTTAGGTCTTAGGCATGGGTATATGTGACCTAATGCCTAAAACCTAACACCTAATGCCTAAAGTGATTACTCGGGATTCTTGCTGTGGTAGAAGTCCAGAGGCTCGCCGTTGATAGCGTCCAGGGTGTGGTTCATCCACACTTGACGGATGGTGGGGAGCTCGAGCAGACCCTTCTCGATCATAGTCGAGTTGTCGCACTCATAGCCCAGGTGGTGGAAGTACATCTTCCAGGAGGTGTCCTCAACCTCGCCCTCGTCGTTGGGGGTGAACTTCACGCCGTCCCAGTTATCGTCATCGTCACCGGCCATGTCGTTGTGACCGTGGTCACCATCAATCGACATCAAGGGGTGGCAATATACCTTACCGCTGGTGAAACCGGCAGCAACCATACGCTCATAAACATTGGTCTTGAAGTTGTCCATCATGTCAACAGTGCCCACAAAGTAGTGGCTGTTGAGCTGCTGAAGGGCTTCCTCGAGCTGGGTATAACGAACATTAGCCTTATAGGTGTCGTAGCTGTCGGGGTTACCATGACCCATAAAGGCAACAACACCTTCGTTGGCTTGATTCTTGTAAAGTTTGTGCAACTCACTGGCAACGAGGTTGACGTCGGCGTCGGCATCCTGCAACAGGGGCACACCCAACTTCAGGGTTACGTTAGCCAGATAGTTATCGTCGATGTCACCGTTGGCGTTGTTGGCAAAGTCCTTGATGTAGTTGATCACGCGAGTGTACTCTTCACCGGGGATCACCTGCAAGGATTGAACAACGATTTCGCTGTACTGAACACCCTTTTGAGCAAAGGCATTGAGCCAGAAGGGAGGAGCATAGAAGTTGCGGGGATCAACGTTCTCACCAGCGGCAGCACGGTTAATGCAGATGGCTGAGGAGAAAGACAAGAATACATCATAACCGGGGAATTTGCTCTTGTAAGCGGCAACGGTAGCGTCAAATGCGTCGTAAGCCTGCTCCCAAGTCGAACCGAAGGCCACCAGCAAAATCGCCTTGTTGCTCTTCTTTTGAGCCTTGACGGTCTCGTTAACGGCTTTCTGGTAAATGGTGTAATTGTTCTCGACGGGATCGTCCTTGTCGTCTTTACACGATGTGATGCCCATGGTCAGGCAGATTGCCATCATGGCAATCAATAAAGATTTAATCTTCATCATTGTTTTGTTGTTTATAGTTAGACTTATACTTATTAGAAAGTTTCTTTCCTTGCCAGGTGCAGCCCGTGAGGCGTGCGGTCGCAGTAGTTGAAGATATTGTCCACGCCGGCCTCGACACGCCAGGTGGTCGCCTTGAAGTGGCCCAGGTCGTGGGTAGTGGACAGGCGCCAGGTCTGGTAACCCTTGCCGTTGCCGTCGTCCTGATAGTAGCGGGTACTCGACATGCGGCCATAGATGCCCACGCCCAAGCGGTAGTCACTTGAGAATCGGTGGCCCCAGGTGGCAAACCAGTTGCCCTTGTGGTGGGCCATGCCGTCGATGGTGACTTCCTTCATCTTGTCGTGGTTGGTGTCATACTGGTTGGCGTCGGTATCCAGGTAACTGTAGCCCAACCCGAAGGCGAACTCGCGCCACTGGTAATTGACGTTCACGTCAACGCCATAGGTCTTGGCGTCCTCGATGTTCTGGTACTGGCGGGTCTTGACGGGGTCATACTGGATGATGTAC
>CADAFP010000039.1 GCA_902787185.1 uncultured Bacteroidales bacterium
GGACCAGTTCGTCGCCAGGATAGAGGCGGCGGGCTATGCCGATTATGCCCGTTGGCCCCAATATGAGGCCGACAACCTCACCTATCGGCTCAACAGCTTTGCCAAGCCGTCATTCCACAAAAAGGTGGAATGGCTCAACACCCAGTGGGGACTGTAGAAAGACAGGCTACAGACCCCACTGCGGGTGGATCTACACTTGTGGGATTTTCTGGTTATGGAGACAGCGGCGGGAGCGGTGCATCATTGGGACGGTTCTAACTGATAGCGCCGCTTCGCTTACCGTATCATTAGAACCGTCCCAGCTGATGGCACCCGTGCTCTCACTGGTGGAACGTGTAATATAGCAAGTTTAAAACAGCATGAGGGTGTGTCATAATTCAACTAATATTCAACATAACCGCCCGTTGGGCGGGCGTTTGCACTGTTAAAAAAAACAGGAATACACGCACGGCCTTGAGGTGAGGTGACGGCACAAAAAAAGAGCCGCTTGATAGCGGCTCCTCGGCGGTGTGTACGTGACTCGAACACGCGACCCCCTGCGTGACAGGCAGGTATTCTAACCAACTGAACTAACACACCTGGTTGCATTTTTTGGGAAATGCTGTGCAAGTCGAATTCCATGAAAGTTCACTTTCGATGGCTAAGACGCAGCCAGCATTCGGGAAATGCGCTGCAAAGATAGTACAAAACAACTTAATCCTGCAAATATTTTGGCATTTTTTTTGCCCTAAAGGCCAATTTTTAACAGAATGCCGCCAATGGGACTTATTTCTTGCTATCCTGATCGATGACATCAACGCGAATAAGCTCGATGCGTGCAGCCGTTTTGCGCTCGACGGTAAAGCGGTAAGGCGGCAGGTCAAAGACCTCTCCCACATTGGGGATAGCTCCGTTCTCATCAAGCAGATAGCCCGCGATGGTCTGGTAATCGTCGCTCTCGGGCAGGTCAAGGTGGAAACGCTCGTTGATTTCCTCAATCTCCATTCGACCGGCAAACTCAAAGCTGTTCTCGCTCAGCTGTCGTGCCACGAGGTGGTTGCGGTCGTGCTCGTCCTCAATCTCGCCGAAAATCTCCTCTACCAGGTCCTCGAGCGTCACCATGCCACTGGTGCCGCCAAACTCATCGAGCACAATCGCCATGGAGCGTTTCTCGTCCATGAGCTGTTGCATCATCTTGCGGGCCAGCAAGGTCTCGGGGGCAAACAGTACCGGTTTCACCCTGGTTTTCCAGTCCACACTGGTCACAAAGAGCTCACTCACCTGGATAAAGCCGATCACATCGTCGATATTCTCTTTATAGACCACAATCTTAGACAGTCCCGACTGAGTGAACAGCTTCACCAGGTCGTCACGGGTTGTATCCTCGACATCGACGGCGACAATCTCGTTGCGCGGCACCATACAGTCGCGCAGGCGGGTGTCACTGAAGTCGAGCGCGTTTTCAAAGATTTTGACCTCGCGTTCCACCGTCTTGTTCTCATCCTCATGCTTGTCGATGTTCTCCTGCAAGTAGGCATCCAGTTCATCGACGGTGAGGAGCCTAACGCGTGTGGTGTCAATCTTGATGCCGAACAGCTTCATCAGCGCCGCCGACAGCCATCCGGTGAAACGGGACACGGGATAAAGCACGCAATAGACCATGAACAGGGGAACCGACGCGGTGCGCAGCGTGGAGTTGGGATTGATGCGGAAAATCGACTTGGGGACAAACTCGCCAAAGATGAGGATGATGAGCGTTGCCAGCAGCGTTTGCACCAGCAGCAACAGGGCATCGTCCTGAATCCACCGGCGTAACGGCAGCGTGAGCAGGCTCGCCATCGCCATCGAGTAAACGATGTTGGCGATGTTGTTGCCGATGAGCAGCGTGGAGAGGAACATCTCACGATTGCGGTAATAGATGTTGAGCAGGCGGTTGACGATGCCGCCACGCGCCATCTCAATCTCGGCACGCACCTTGTTGGAGCTCACAAAGGCGATTTCCATGCCCGAGAAGAAAGCGGAGCACAACAGCCCGACAAGGGCGATAATCAGTGACGATATGTAAGTCGGTTCCAAAACTTCGTGTTCTGTAGTTATCTATTGTTGATGACTGTATTGTCAATTACGGCATCGGGCGGCGAGGCGTGTTGCCACTGCCGGGATGAGGCATGCGCCGCTCGTCGATGGGGAAAATGGCCTCGACCTGACGCAGCTGATAGGTGGTGAGGCGCTCGTTGGACTCATAGCCGTAGCCCTCGATGATGCGCCCCTGCTTCTCGATATGGATAAACGCGTCACTGTACATGCGGTGGGTGCGCTGGTCCCACATCAACTCGTCGGTGAGGATCAGGTCGTTGTTGATGTTGGAGATGCGCACATTGCCCACCAGCGACCACAGGGCATTGTCTTTATCAAAATAGGCCGAGTCGCACTGGATAGTGGTCACGGGATTGAACTTATTGTCCAATTCCTCGCACTTGACGCCCTTGGGGAAGGTCCAATGGGGTTGCTTGGCCTCTTCAAACATGTTCCACAACGGGGCAGCGATGCGATAGCGCGTCTGGCCCGAATCGCTGATAATCGTCTGCACGTCGCTGGTGGTCATGGTGGGTACCCGTTCGGGGTCGGTGGGATGGCTCACCACGCTGGTGGAGTCATCCTTGCACGAGGCGAACAAGACCACGGCAACAGCCGTCAGGAACACTATTTGCAGCAGGTGTCTCACGCGCGGTTAGCGGATGCGGCTCTTCCAGAACCACATCTCATTGAAGTTCACGCCCAGCGTGATGTTGAGGTAATTCTCGGTGATGAGGTGAACAGGGCTGGTCTCGCGGTGGCGCCATTCCACGCCCAGATTGACGGTCGTCTTGTTGGGGGCGGGAGTGGGCAGACCCACACCGACGCTGACGCCGTAATCGCGCACGTTATTGCCGTTGTAGTTCATGTAGTCGTGGTTATAGAACACACCGGCACGGAACGACATCGCACCCACATAGCTGCCACGCTTGTTGGGCGTGAACTGCATACCCAGGGCGGCCTTCCAGCGGTCATCAAACTGCATCGTCTCTGATTCAAAGCCACTGATGGGCTGATACTTGGCTCCACTCCACTTCTGGTAGGTGTAGTCGGCCTCGATAGTGAGTTTATGGTTAAACACATAGCTCAAACCCGCACCTATCGACGTCGGCTGCTCAAACTTGCCGCCCATCTTGGTGTAGCCGATGGTATCCACCTTGCTGTCCTGACTGTCGAAACTTGTGCCCCACGTCTCGCCGTGGAACGACTTCTTGGGCTGGTAAGTAAGGCCCACCGTGAGCAGGTCACGACCCTTGGCGATAGGCAGGCTGTACTGCACGCCAAACTGGGCATTCCAGTCGCGGATCTTCATTGTGCGCTCAAAGTAGCTCGTCGATACCGAAAATATCTGCGTCGTGTTAGCAGTGGTACCGAACAGATAAGCGAAATTGAAGCCCAGGCTCAGGTTCTTGAGCGGCTCGTAGCCCAAACCGAAGTAGAGCTGGTTGAAGCCACCGCTGCCGCTACGCGAATCCGCGCCGCCCTCAATCTCGCCGCCATAGGTATAGCCCACCTGAGAATAAGGCACCAGGCCGAAGGAGCCGCCCAGCCTCTTGGCTATCTTGAATTGGGCGGTGAGGTAATCCAGGCCGCCGCTGAAGTTGTAACCCTTGTTGCCGTTCTCCTTGCTCCACAGGTTGGACAGGTCGATGCCCACATCCCACAGGAAGGTCAGGGAGTCCACGTGGGCATAGGAGGCGGGGTTCATCACGTTGACGATGCGTCCGCCACGCATGGCGTAACCCACACCACCCATCGAACGCTGGATGCTGGAGACATTGTCGTTGAGCATACCGTAGCCCATCTTGGAATAGGGTGTGGTGACAATTTGAGCCTGAACGGTGATGACACCCAGCATCACGACAAGCATTACCGATGATATTTTCTTAACAATTCCCATTGGCTTGATTGTATAAATAGATGCGGTTGAGTCCCTCAGCCGCCAAATGTTCATGATAGTTGGCCTCGACGTCCTGCAAACTGTCGCACAGCCACTTGCCGTCACCGCCGGTGATGAAAACCCCGAGATGGGGATGCTCACGCTTGAGGTCGGCAATGTAGCTCCTCACCTCGCCCGTAACACCCAGCATCACGCCGCTGCGAATGGCGGTCATCGTGTCATGGCCCACCAGCGGTGTCTCGCCCTGAGCCGTTACCAGCGGCAGGCGGCCCGTGTGCTCATGCAGGGAAGCGAAACGCAGGCCCACGCCAGGGGCGATGTTGCCACCGGCAAAACAGCCGTCGGCCGTTGTCAGGTCATAGGTGATGGCGGTCCCGGCATCAATGACCAGCACGTCGCCTGTGTTGCCCTGCTCCCTGGCGATGCTCCACGCGCCGACAGCCGTCGCGATGCGGTCGCGGCCCAGCGTCTCGGGCGTGCGATAACCCAGGGTGATGGGCATCGGTGTCTCGTGGGTGAGGTGAATCACCCGTCGGCAGCGCTGCTCGGCCAGAGCAGCAATAGCCTGAGTGTCAAGAGCAGAAGCTGTGCTGCTCATAATGGCCGATTCAGGCTTATAAGTGCTGATGAAACGGTCCAGCACCTGCTCGTCGCCACGCATAAAGCGATTGGTCGCCACGAGTTCCGTGCCGATAAAAAACGCCACCTTCACTGTGGTGTTGCCGTTGTCTATCGTTAGATTCCCTTTCATCAAAAGCGCAAAATTAGTGCAAGCCGAGCGAAATGGCAAGAAAAAGGGCGAAAAATGCCCTTTTTATTGTTATTACCGAGGCGTAGCCTAATTTATCCAAAATTAGTGCAAGCCGAGCGAAATGGCAAGAAAAAGGGCGAAAAATGCCCTTTTTATTGTTATTCCCGAGGCGCAGCCTAATTTATCTCTATAATTACTCAAAACCCAGTAAACCACATAAAATGATGCGGTCCTTAGTCACTTATTATCAGTTTTCTTGGCCTCGTGGTCAATCATCGTTGAGGCATAAATCTGCATCACCAGGCCGGCGAGCAGAAAAGCCACCCAATCGTTGGTGCCTCGCGAGTAAAACATCGTCCCGGCACTGGCACAGTACAGGATGGCACTGGTGACCAGGATATGATGCAGGCGCCTGACCCGCAACGAGACGTCGCGGCGCATACCGAGGGCACGTCCCACCAGGACGATAAAGGCACCAACGGCAAACGCCCATCGCATCCACTCTTGATTGAAATTGAGTAACGGCATGATGGCCATTGCCAGCATGACCAGCAATCCAACGATGACCAGCACGTTGGAGAGGGCTATCCTGTGTTCTTGTGTCATACTCATAGCAGCATCAGGGGATATCGGTGATATACACCTCTTCGTTGGTACGCTTCATGCCATACTTCTCGCGCACGAGACGCTCGAGCGACTCGTTGTCGGTGTTGAGCTCATTGACCTTGGCGTCATACATCGCCGCCGAGTCCTGGTTGTTCTTAATTTGGCTCTTGAGGTCGTTGATTTGGGAGCGGTACTTGCTGATTTTCATGTAGTTATTGTCTCCGAAGAAGAGCAGCACGACCACGAAAGCCAAAAATATCAACAGCGGGATATTGAGCCATCGCGGTATCCACTTGGGACGTTGA
The DNA here is from genome assembly GCA_902787185.1 of uncultured Bacteroidales bacterium. Lineage (GTDB taxonomy): Bacteria > Bacteroidota > Bacteroidia > Bacteroidales > Muribaculaceae > Sodaliphilus. The sequence goes on from CADAFP010000039.1 coordinate 5,618, forward strand.
ATGTTAAAAAGGGCCATATTTAGTTAGAAATTAGAAGTAAGAAGTTATGAGTTTATTTCTCTGCATCTTTCAGCAGGTTGGGGCGCAAGCGACGGGTACGTTCGAGCGACATCTGCATCTTCCATTCGGCGATTTTTGCCTGGTGGCCGCTGAGCAGAATCTCAGGAACATGCCAACCGTTGAACACCTCGGGACGCGTATATACGGGTGCCTCAATCAGGCCGTCCTGGAAGGAGTCGCTCAGAGCGCTCTGCTCGTCACCAATGGCACCTGGCAACAGGCGCACCACAGCGTCGGCAATGACGGCGGCAGGCAATTCGCCGCCAGTGAGCACATAGTCACCGATGGTGATTTCGCGAGTGATCAGGTGTTCGCGTATGCGATAGTCCACGCCCTTGTAGTGGCCGCACAGGATCATGATGTTTTCCTTGAGCGAGAGGGCATTGGCCATGGGCTGGTCCAACTGCTCGCCGTCGGGCGAGGTGAAGATAATCTCGTCATAGTCGCGCTGGCTCTTCAGTTCCTCCATGCAGCGCCACACGGGCTCAATCTGCATCACCATGCCCGCCTCGCCGCCAAAGGGATAATCATCCACCTTGCGGTGCTTGCGCAGACTCCAGTCCCTGAGGTTGTGGACGTGAATCTCGACCAGCCCCTTGTCTTGGGCACGCTGCAGGATGGAGGTGTGCAGCGGCGACTCGAGGGCATCGGGCATGACAGTGAGTATATCTATTCGCATAATTTCTTATCTGTTGATTATCAGTGATATAATGACATTAATATCCGAAATGTTGATGACGTTGTCGGCATTGCAGTCGGCAAGCAGCATGGGGCAAGACTGATGGGTCTGCTCCAGCAGCGTGGCGATGATGACGTTGATGTCGGCAATATTGACGTTGCCATCGGCATTCACGTCGCCAGCCATCAGGTCGGTCTCCTGCTGTTCCATCTGCAGGTTGTAGGGATGGGGGCGCTTGATGGACTTGAGGTAGATGTTGCCGAATTCATCAATCAGCCTCACCGTGATGGGGCGGGTGCCCGTCACCGCCCTTGCCTTGAATAGGTGGGTGCTGTTGTTGGTGGTATAGTAAGTGCTGTAATAACCGGCATCAGCATAACGCGGCACGTCGTAGGTGAGCGTGTGGAAGGGATCCTCGGTATAAACCCGCGAGTATTCCAGTGCGCTATCGCCTTCACAGATGTCTATCCGCCAATTAGTATTGTAGGCAAACACGTTGAACATCACCGTGTTGCTCTCGATGTTGCCATAGTTCACCCTCGACGGATAGTCGCGCAGGATACCCCGCATCGTGGCGTTATTGCGGTAAAAGGTCTTAACGGTATTCATATCGTAGAGGCGCATCTGGCTCTCCCCCTCATGGATGGGCTTGTAATACCAACGCACGTCTTTGCCGCTGGCGGTCCAACGCAGATAGCCGGCGGGGGTGCCGTCCTGGCAAATGTGGTAACCGGTCAAATAGCCGGTCCACCACAGGGTGCCGCTGGCTGCAGCGATGTTGTGCTCGGTGATGTTGGGATACACCTTCGGGTGGACCGTGTAGTTGGAGTGCGTGTGGCCACTCATGATGTGCACGTTGTCAAACTTACTGAACAGGGCGCACAGGGGATAGGTATTGTCAAGACGGGCACGGTATCCAAACGAGGAGGTCAGGCTCCATGCCGGAATGTGCAGGCACACCACCAGAGGCATGTGCGGGTCAACGAGTGCCAGGTCTTTTTCCAGCCATGCCAACTGCTCGGCGGTGACGGCACCCTCGTAGTTGCGGTCCCCGACAACACCCTCGGAATAGTTCTCGCCTGGTGTGGCCTCATTCAGGTACACAATGTCGTCGAGGACCACATAATGGACTCGACCCAGGTTGAAACTGTAGTAGGTGGGGCAGACTTTTTTGCGCCACAGCGCCGAGGACTCCCAGTCGGTGTTTGCACCGGCAGGGACAGCCGGGTCATGGTCATGGTTGCCGATGACGGGCCACATGGTGACCGGGTACTGATAAAACCTCATGTCGGCCATGAAATGGGTAAGGGTGTAGTTGTTCTGGTACCAAAAGACGTCCCACGTCAAGTCGCCCAGCAGGACGGAATAGATGGGCACATCGCCAGCTCGTGACACCTCATCGTCAAGGCCGTCAAGAAAGCCATTGGTGAACATGGACACGTCGTTGAAGCGACGCGCCAGGTGGGTGTCGGCGCCAAAGATGACGATGTGCTTGTCATTGTTCACACGACGCAGCGAGAACGAGTGTTCCTCAGGAACAGCCGTGTCACTCGACATGAAACGTTCCCAAAACACGGGAATAAAGCTGCTGCTCAGCATGGGCTCATAACCGCTGGGCAGCGAGTAGAAGACATAGCCGCTGTGCTTGTCGCTGGTGAACGAATAATGCCCGTTGGCATCGGTGAGAACGACCACCGAGCCATCACTCACGGCAACATCAGGAACGCCCTGGCCACCGCAAGAGATAGTGCCACTCACGTTCTGAGCAGCACAAGTCATCGAGCCAGCCGCAAGGAGCGACATCACGATTAACGATATGGCGACCATCCATCTCATCGATTGGAAACAGGTTTTTGTTGGTCCGACGAGTCATTGTCCCACGGGTAGGTGCGGCGGGGATTGCGGGGGAACCAGCCCTTGCGCACGCGTTCCTGCTGCTCTTTCATCTCCTTGATTCCCCAAAAACACGAAAAGGCTCCCACGCCCATCAGCGACGAGAGCAACACCCCGTCTACCAGCAGCGAGCCCGCACACAAGGCGACACCCATCAGCACGAAGAACCACTTGAAACGCTGTCCGTAGAAGTATTCCCCCTTGATGACAATGGGATGGCAAATGCCGATAATCAAGAACGAGCATAAACCTAATACAAGTCCCTGCAAGTGATATGTCGATAGAAAGTCCATCATTTCGCAGAATAATTTTGCCGCACGCCAAGGCGAACCATGCGTCATGCCCTAGCCTTCAATTAGTCTGCAAAGTTACACTTTTTGGACGATATTTCTGAACGAAAAAAACTTAAATAGTGTTACAAGCCAGTGATGCGCACCACGGGGCCAAAGGGTTTGAGGTTATCCTCGTTACCGCCATGGGTGGTGAGAATCCACGCCAACGGCTTGTGACGCTTGTCATCGGGCAATTTGGGAGTAGGCGCGTAGCCGTCGGTGAGGAACACCAGGCCATCATATTCCTCATGCTCATAGTAGTAGTCGATGGCAGGCTGGAAATTAGTGCCGCCGCGGCCGCTGATGTGGATGGCGCCTGTCGCTTGCTTGAGTTTCAAGGGTTTCTCGGTGGTAATCTGGCTGTCAAACTCTATTACGTCGATGCTCTCGATACCCTGCTTGAAGAAACGGTTGATGACGGCAAGGAATTTCTTGATGTCCTCGTCGGGGACGCTGCCGCTGACGTCAACGGCGACCAGCAGGTGCGTGCTGTAGGCATACTGGCTGCCCATCGCGTCAAAGCCATAGCGGCGGTTGGGGCGCATACGCGTCAGGTGGCGCTTGGAACTCAGGATGCTCATGCGAAACTGGCTGAGGATGGCGCGGAAGTTCTGCTTGGTGACCAACGTGCTCTCGATGAGCGCCTTAAGGTCGCCACCCAACGAGCCCCACTGGTTGCATCGCTGGGCGGTCTCTATCTCATGGTTGACCTTCTCGCTCATCAGCTCGTCTTCCTCCCATAACGAGGCTCCAGCGTCGGCACTGAGCATGCTGTCGGTCAAGTTATCGCGGCCATCGCCTGCACCCTGCTTTCCGGGCAGGTCCATATCGATGGGGATACCGTCGCCCTCGGCATCCTGCTCCAGTTGCAAGACCTGTCCTGCCATGAGCGAATAGTACTGCTCAAAAGCCTGGTCCCGCGGGACGTCGAAGATGGTCGGCGGCTCCAGCCCGATAGTGTCCATACCCTCAAGGTTGTCACACAGCGTGAGGTCGCTCGACAGACGCATCACATCCCGACGCGGGTTGTAGGGCTGACGCTGATAGGGGTGCTTGAGGATGATGCGCACGACCTCGGCTTTCACCCTGAGTGCCAGATGGTTGTCATCAAAGTGCTCCAACCGCTCGGGGTTGTACTCGATGACGCCCTTGCCGCAGCGCATGTCACAGCCCATGTTATCGTTGCGCTTCAACGCATGGGTGCAGAACACGGCAAACAGCAGCGGCTCGGTGAGGAACCAGTCCTGTGTGAGGGTTTTTATGCGTTCGCCTACGGTCATAAGTTGGCAATCATCTGGTTAATCAGCGTCAACGCGTCACGGCAGTCCATCATGATATAGGCGTTAGCGTTGGGATAGGTCGCGTTCTCAAAGAAAGAGGCAAAGTGGGCAATAGCCTCCTGACGGCCGTTGCTCAACATCCAGTTGATGTAGCGCACCAGGTTGTGGCCCACGGCCTCGCTCTCTTCTCTTTTCACGCCGAGTTCAAGGTACTGGTAGATGCCCTCGTTGATGATGGCAATCTGGGGCATGGTATAGGTGGCCAGGTCGCGCTGGCAGGCAACGAAGTCGTGTAGCACCTCACGGGCGGTGAGCATGCGCGACTGGTTGAGCGACTGGATGAACATCGATGCCGAACGGGCACCTATCACGCCAGTAATCATCTTGGCCAGGCGGTTCATGTCGGTATCGGTGGTGACGCTCATGCTCTGGAGCAGTCCGGAAACACGCACCCAAGCGCGACGGTCAGGCGTCTTGTCAAACGTTCCCTTGTTGATATCCACGTTCTTCTCCAACTCATCGGGGTGCTCCTCGATAAATGTGATCACGCGCTGGTCAATGCCATGCTGCTTGGCCCAGAAGAGCCACTCGCCCACCGTGGGGCTGAAGAAATACACATTGAAGCGTGACACCAGAGCGGGGTCGAGGTCAGTGAGCTGGTACTCCTCACCGTCGTTGACGGCAGCGATGACACGGCTACCGGCGGGCAACGAGCGCCCTGCCAACTTGCGGTTGAGCGACAGGTCCATGACCGATTGCAGGATCTCGGGACGAGCACGGTTCATCTCGTCGAGGAACAGCACCACGGGCTGATCGTCCATGGGGAACCAGTAGGGCGGCATGAACTCGGTTTTGCCGGTGGCTTCATCCTTATTGGGCAGACCAATGAGGTCGCCCGGATCGCTCATCTGTCCCAGGAACAGGGCGATAACGGGGATGCCCTGGTCCTCGAAGTGACGGGTGATGATTTCGCTCTTACCAATGCCGTGTTTTCCCACGAGCAGGATGTTCTGTGTCGATGGCGTGGTCTCGAGAATCGTCTTGAGGTCGCCGGTGTTGATGGTGATTGCCATATTTTAGTCTTTAGTTTTGTAGGGTCCCGCCTAAGCGTGCCCGTTGTTGTCAGTTTTTTGTGGAGCGGGGGGAGGTAATCCACTCGACCTTTTTGCGGGGGCCTGTCAAGCGGTAGGGGAACAGCCGGGCAAGTTCCTGCAAGCGGGGATAGTAGGCCAAATCGTGGATAATGCGGGCGTTGATGTCCCTGTCTTGTGACAGGTTGATGATCATGGAGCGCCCGTGGCTCATGCGGATGTGCAGTTCGCGGCGACCGTCCTCCTCGTCCTCGGTGAGGTGATATTGCAGGCGGGTTTCCTGCAAGCAGTCATCCACCTGTTGCTGCAACGGCGTCTTAGGGGCCTCGGCAGGGGTTTTCGTCCCCGAGCCGTTCACCAGCCGATGCAGCCAACCCTTGATGCCCCGTCGCTGAGGTTCGTCAGCGGTTGTGTCGGGCGCCATAGGCTGTTCAGGCATTTGCCAGTCGTCGCGCACCTCGCTACGCACGGTGAACTGGCCGTCGCGTGCCATATAGGCAAATTCCACCATATAAGGCTTGACCAGGTCGAGGTGGTTGATAAAGTCGTCGTGAGGAATAGGAAGGTCCAAGGTCTTGCGGGCATTGAGGTGTACCAGCAGGCGCGCTTTGTGGCCATCGGCATGACGTTTGTCAAAGTGGTAGGTGATGCCCGTACCGTCAAAATAACGCTCCAGATAGGCATCCATATTATTGAGCGCCATATTGCGCATTTTCACGCCCTTGCTGTCGCTCTTGAAGGCTGCGGCAATGCGCTCTTTCCATTCGTCGGCATGGGCAAGAAAGGTGCGAGTCGCCTCCACCAGGCGCTCACGCACAATGACCTCCATGGGCGCCCCACTCCACTGCTGGTGATAGTGCATTTCCTCGACATCGATGCGGGCCGAGGCAGTGTTGCCCTGCACAGCATGACACAATGTCAGTCCGCATGGTGCCTTCACATTCATTCCCACGGCATATTCGCCCAATTCGACCAGTTCGACCATATTGTCGGTAACGATGCCATTGACGAGTTCGCGTCTCGCTGCCTCATATTCTTGTAACATGTGCGCACTCAAGCGGGGACCCGTGCCCTGACGGTTGACGCCAGGCCTGTCGCCAAAGGCAGGTTTCATCACATGGTCAATCTCGCCCGCCACTTGCCGTGACGCGCTTCCTTCGACTTCGGTATAAGTATAGATAAACATTGTCCTAAAATCGAGCAAGAACCGTGCCGACTGCCCTTGACGTGGCATTTCGTCAGCCTCTACAAGAAAAAGCTCCCATTATTCGCGCACTTCAACCAATGGCAAACCCCACGCTAAGCCGCGAAGTCGCCAAGAAAACAAAGACAAAAGAAAAAAGGAAAATTATGGTCTATCGTCTAAAGTCTTTTTACTACCGTTGCCGCTGGCTAAGATAGGCTACGTCTCGGAAATGCTCAAATAAATTTGGCATTCCGCTCGACTTGCACTATCTTTGTCGTTTTGTTACGCGAGATACCGTTATGCAATTTGACACTTACACATACGCGCTGTTCCTGCCGTTGGTGTTTTTCATCTACTGGGGGCTGCGCAACCACCTCAAGTGGCAGAACCTGTTTCTGCTCGCTGCCAGCTACGTGTTCTACGGCTGGTGGGACTGGCGCATGTTGGGCCTTATCCTGCTCACCTCGGTGTCCACATGGGGCACCGCACTGATGATGCGCGGCAACCGCTCTGGCGGCGACAAGTTCCTGGCGGCTTCCAACATCGTGCTCAATGCGGGCATCCTGGCAGTTTTCAAGTACCTGAATTTCCTGCGCGACAGTTTAGTGCACTTGCTGAATGTGTTCGGCATCAACCCCGACTGGCCCACCCTCCACATCCTGCTGCCCGTCGGCATCTCGTTCTATACCTTCCAGGCTATCAGCTACACGATTGACGTGTACCGCGGCGACATCAAGCCGACCAAAAATGCGGTGGCCTTCGGCGTGTTCATCGCCTTCTTCCCGCAGCTGGTGGCAGGTCCCATCGAGCGGGCCACCAACCTGTTACCGCAGTTCCTGCGCCGCAAGTCTTTTGACTACGACAACGCTGTCATCGGCATGCGGCAGATTCTGTGGGGATTGTCCAAGAAAATCATCATAGCCGACAGCGTGGGCTACTATGTCGACCAGTTGCTCTACAACCCCTATTACTACCAGTCGGCAAGCATGGTATGGGCCGCTATCCTGTTCGCCGTGCAGATTTATGCCGACTTCTCGGGTTACAGCGACATTGCCATCGGTTCGGCAAGACTGCTCAACATCAAATTGCAGCCCAACTTCCGCTACCCCTTCTTCTCACGCAACATGAAGGAACTGTGGCAGCGGTGGCACATCTCGCTGATGACCTGGTTCAGGCACTACGTCTATTTCCCCTTGGGCGGTTCACGTCGCGGCAAGTGGCGCACAGCGCTGAACACGATGATTGTGTTCTCGCTCTCGGGACTGTGGCACGGCGCCAACTGGACCTTTGTCATCTGGGGCACCGTCAACGGCCTGCTGTTGCTGCCCTTCATCTTCAAGCCTAAGAAGAAACTCAGCGACCATGCCACGCTGCGCGACCTGCCTCGCTGCTTCTTGACCTTCTTGATTTTTGCCGCCGTGTTCCTGATCTTCCGTTCTAACGGTATCACCCACCTGGGCGAAATCTGTGACGTGCTCATCAATGGCTCATGGGCGATGAGGCCTGTCTTTGGCCAACCCATCTTCTACATCGTCCCGTTCTTCATCATCGAATGGCTGGGTCGCAAGCAGGAGTTCCCGCTGCAGCACCTGCCCTTCCCCACGGTGGTGCGTTGGATTATCTACTGGGGTCTGCTCGCCGGCATCTCGATTGCCAGCCTCGACCGCAACATGCAGTTCATCTATTTCCAGTTCTGACACCATGTTGAAACCCGGTCTCAAAAAATTCGTCCTTCGCTCGCTGCTGGCATTGCTGCCCGTCGCGCTCTATGTCGCGCTCTATGCCGTTGTGGACCCCTTCAAGGTCGTCCATGCTTACAATGGCGTGTCGATAGCCCCGGGCGACAGCCTGGAGCGCATCCCCAACAAGCGCTATGTCGCCATCGAGGGCCTGAAGTACTACGACCCGCGTTACCACTACGACTCGTTTATCTTCGGTTCATCGATTTCCTCCAATTTCACCGCCGAGGCCTGGAAACGGCACCTGCCGCCCGACGCCAGCGTCTATCACTTCACGGCGGGCGCCAACACGCTCACGGGCATCCGCGACGAGCTGCGCTATCTGCTGGACCACGGTGTAAAGGTGCGTCACGCGCTTTTCATCATGGAGGACGAGATGTTCCAGCGCAAGCCGCGTTTGGACGAGATGCCCTTTGTGCCCCACTATGACGTGTCGCCCCAGGTGTCACGGCTGCATTTCCACTTTGTGCATTTCAACGCCTTCCGCGACCCTTACATGCTGCTTTACAACCTCGTGCCCTGGTCTTGGGTGGGTGACAAACTGCTGGAAGAGGGCAAGATGGTAAAAATCCCGAGTGGACGCGACGAGGTGCTCAACGAGGATTCCAGCCGCGGACTGGATTCACTCATCCTCAGCAACCCTAAGGAATACTATTCCAAAATGCTGTGGTTAGTGCAAATGAAAGCGCAGCCCAACCCCATGCCTCTGAGCATCGACGCCGACAACGAGCCTGTGCTGCGTGACATCACACGGTTGCTCAACGAGAACAACATCGACTATGTGGTGATTGTGCCGCCCCGATTCCGTGGACAAGCCATGTCTACCATCGACCATGCCGCGCTGTGCCAAATCATGGGCGAGAGTCACGTGAACGACTTCAGCAACGACTCTACGCTCATCCACGACCTCGAGAGCTACTATGACGGCATACACATCCTCACCCACCGTTGCACCGAACTCATCGACCGCAGCTACGAGCGTCGACTCCTCCCCACCCCCAAACAGTAAAGAAGCAGCAGGTAGGGCCTCGCCTTGGCGTGGCCGCTATAGCACAAAATCATTTCGGGGACACGTCACTTGGTATTGATGACGTGCCCCCGAAACTATTGGGAAGATTTGTCTTGTGCTTGACTATCGATTACCACTCGTTATAGAGGATGTAATCGATGATCTTGATGGCATCGGTGATGTTGATATCGCCTGAGAGGTCACAGTCGGCAGCCTCCAGATCAATGCCATTAGCATTATGCGACAAGAGGTAGTCCATGAGCATGGTAACATCGGCAATATTGACTGAGCCATCATGGTCCACATCACCGAGCAGGCTGGTGGAGCCGCTCTCGGCATCCTCGTCAAGGAAAATCTGCAGCTGCGTGGCTGAGCTGGCGATAACGTTACCGGCATATGCCTCAAAGGCGTTCACCTTGCCGTTGGCGGCTTTCACGAAGTGGCTGCCTGCAGCGTTCAGGAAGTAGGAATCCTCAATGGTCTTCTGGGCAAACTCACCCACAATCATGTGGTAGGTACCGCTGGTGATAGCGCTGGGATTGGGCTTGACGGAAACGTTCTCGGCGCTGAAGACGTATGTCTTGCCGCGCATGTCGGTACCGTTGGCGCCGTCATAAGGAGCCACGAAGTAGGGCACGTTGGCCTCAAGGGTGGTGCCCACGTAATCGGCCAGCAGGTTGGCGTCGTCGGCAGTATCCTCCTCTTTATTGTAGTTGCAAATCCACAGACCCTTTGCGTCACTCTTGCTGTGCATCCAGTCAATGGGGGCGCCATCGGCAGTGACAGTGGTGGCAGCGAAGGGAAGTACCATGGTGCTCCATCCACCCTCCTGACCGGCATGACGGCCATTGGTGAAGGTGCGCTCATAGCTGATGTTGGCGGCTCTGAAGCGGTAGGGAGCAAAGAAATCATAACCGTGCTGGAGCACGATGTCACGCTGAGCGACATTGTTTTGAATCACATTCTTGGCCTCAAGACCCGCGGGAATGTATTTGGCAGCGCTGCCCACATAGAACAAGGTGTTGGGATTCTCGTTAGGAATCAGTGAGGTCAAGTCGACACCCTCAAGACTCACGGCAGCGGCATTCTCGGGAATACGGATACCGTTGTAAGGCTTGTAACCCATGCGGTTGCCCTGGCCGTCCCATACTACCACACCAGGCTGAATGGTGTAGTACTTGGACTCACCGGGATGAACAAGATTGGTGGTCACCTCGTTCTCGTTGCGGCCGTAGATATTCAAGGCGTAACGGGAACCGTAAGCGAGGTTGTCAAACTCGAAATAGAACGTCTGAGTCTCGCCAGCGGGAATAACCACATTCTTGCTCAGGTAGGTCACCATCGAGCCGTGGTTGTTCTCATCAACGATAAACAGGGGCGCCAAGATGTAGCGGTTGTACTCTCCGACTTCATTGTTGTTGGTGACATCAACCTTGAACTTGATGTGGCTGTCATAGATGACCATATTCTCATCGGCGTTCAGGGCATTGATGTCCACGCTCAGGTTCATGGGATAAACCGTCGAACCAGCGATATTTACCGAGCCCGTGCCAGGAATTTCAGGATTCCAGTCGCTATCGTAAGTGGACAGATAGACAGACTTGTTACCGGCATTTTGGGGCGTGAAGTTGAAAGTCACCACCTTGGTGCCGCCAGCAGGAATCTCGGTCTCGACAACCGAGGTGTACTGGGTGTACTCATCGAGCTGCTCATTGCTCACATACAAGTAAAGCTTGCCGCTGAAGCGGTCAACGCTGTTATTCTTCACCGTGGCATAGCATTGCTCGGCAGTGCCCACCTTCTCGCCACCTGAGAACTCAAAGTTGGTGGATTGCAGGTTCAGGATAGGATGGTCCTCAAAGGTTACCCAATTACCGTTGAAGGTTGCTGCGATATAATAGCGGTCTCCCTCGATCATGGGCGTCCAAACACCCGAACCAGGCGTGCTGCACACGGGCACAATCTTATAGGTGCCGCTGGTGATGCCCTCGCCGAAGGGATAGGTCACGCTGCTCTGTTGGGGAGGCCAGCAGTCGGTGATGGAAAGGGTGCTCTGGCCATAATAGGTCTGGGCAATGAGTTGCACGAAGTTGTCGTTGCTGTCATACATGGCAATACCGCGCAGATACTTGAAACCGTCATCGATGTGGTCCTCGGCAGTCACCTTGATGTAGCGGTTCTTGGTCAACTTGAAGGCACCATTGTCGCTGCGCTCAAACGTGCGGGCACCGGTGTAGTACATGTTATACACGGTCAAGCGGTGGTCCACCTCTTCGGGCTGGCCCGAATATCCCGGCACGATGCCGATGATAGCGGTCTGGTCGATATTGTAACCTTCGCTACTCGATACCGTGGCAACGCCGCCACCGGCATAGGGATTGAGAATCGAGAGAACGAAATAACCGTCACCCAGGCCTCCCCAGCCCCAGTTGATGTGGAAGAAGTCACCATAGGCATAGCCGTCGCAGACAAATGAGTGTCCGCCACCAGTACCAGAACGGCCATTATAGATGATGGGACGACCCTCAAAGAGCTCCTGATAAATCAAGTCTTCCCAGTCGGCCTGCTCATAGTCGCTGCGATAAACCAGCTTGGCGTCATAGTTGAAGTACTCGTTCAGGGCGGTGGGGATATAGGGGTCACTGGTGCTGGAAGCGTTAGTGCCATACTGCATGTGGGCTGCACAGCCGGCATAGAGCATGAGCCATGCCACAGCATCCTTCTCGGCCTCGGTCTCGGCACCCGTGTAGTTATCCTTCATGTTATCCCAGTCAAAGTAGATGGGATCCAGAGACTCGGTATCAAAGATACCATACTCCTCATGATAATAAAAGGTGACCTGATAGGACGGAATCATCTGAGAGATGGTCAACGGGAACTTGTAATAGTTCATGATCTGGGCCATCGAGGTGGCTACACAACCCGTGTAAGCCAGTTCGCCGACGGTGTCACCGTCCTCGGTAATGTCCATGAACTCGGGACAATGGTTCCAATAGGGAGCACCTTGATCCCAATGGGTGGAAATCAGCGGAGAGATACTGTTACGCGTGGGACGAGGGGCATTGAAACCTTCGCCTGTGATACCCAGTGCGTCCAGGGCCTCGATCTGCATGGCATAATTCTCGAGCCATGCCTTCATGTTGGCAGGCATATGGTTGGGATCAAAGGAACCGCTGTCGGTGTAACCCAGAATGGGGGTTGTGCGGTCGTCACCCGACACGATGACATAACCTTTATTCCCTGTTGTGTTAAAGATGTAGTAATTAGATTGAGTCGATGACTGTTGACCATTGTTCAGCGCGCGCGGGGCACTCATTACTGGAGTTGAGTGTACAGTCAAGCCCGGACGATGCTTTTGAACGAAATTGGCCGCTACCTGCTTAGCCTTTTCAGGCGACACAGGGGCCGCTATTGCCGCGGTCGCAAACAATAATGATACGATAAATAAGACTTTCTTCATCAGTTAATGTTATTAGTAGGTTAGTAAACGTCAAACAAAAAAACTCCCCTCAAACATGAAGGGAGTGCAAAAATATTAATAAATATTTAATTATGCAAGATTTTGCCCAGAAAAATGGCACCGTGCGCAGAAATTTCTAAAAAGCGTAGCAAAATTTCAACAAAAGGGGCCAAATTGCGTTCATTTTGATTATTTGGAAACATTGCCGTCAGTTGCCTCTTGAACAGGGGCTTTACTGTCAGCCTTGTGATGGACGCGCACCTTCAATTCGTCAAAGCCGAAGCCATAAACACCATTGACATTGCTCTGGGTGATGATGGCCGAACGGTCGGTCTCCTTAATGATGCGGAAGATGTTCACACTCTCGTGCTTGCGGCACATGACCAGGACAATCTTCACGTCATCCTTGGTGTACCAGCCCTTGCCATCGAGGATGGTGCAGCCACGGTGGGCTACGGTAATGATATTGTCGGCAATCTCCTGCCACCTCTTGCTGATGATGAGGAACTGGACACTCTGACGCGTGTTATTGATGACACGGTCGGCGGTCACCGAGTAGATGACCATGAAAATCAAACCATAGACAATCTTGTCGATGGAGTGGAACAGCAGCCAGGATGAACAGATGATGAGCACGTCGCAGTACATCATCGTGCGGCCAAAGGAAACGGTACTGTACTTGGCAACCATGGCTGCGATAATGTCGGTGCCGCCAGTGCTGCCGCCATGGGTGAACACCACGCCGAGGCCCAAACCGCAAAGCACGGCTCCAAGAATCACGTTCATGAACGTCTGCTGGGCGATGATTGGTGTGGGGAACATCGGTTGAAGCACACCTATGAATATCGTCGCTATCGTCGCGCCAAGGATGGTGCGGAACACGAATAGCTTGCCCACGCTACGGAAGGCGATAGCCAGCAGGATGATGTTGATGAGATAATAGGTGACGGCGACGTTCGCTCCCGTCCAGAAGTGGATTAACGAGGACAAACCCGTCACGCTGCCAATCACAATCTCCTCGGGCAGGATAAACGCCGTAAAGCCAAAGGCATAGCAAAACAAGCCCAGGGTAATCATCACATAGTCCTGAGCCAAATTAAAATATTTTCTTGTCTTCTCTGTCATAAAAAATAGTGTTTTCTTGTTCCAGCCTGCAAAATTACTGCTAAAAATTGAGATTCATCGCATCCTGAACGTTTTTCGCCCTTTAAATGCCGCACGGAATAAAAAAAGTTGTACCTTTAGCGTGCCGAAAGGCGCTCGTTGTCCCGACACAACACATTAATTATAATATATAAGACAATATGATTACAAGACTTATCATCTCGTCGCTTGCCGTACTCATTACCGCGCTAACGCTTGACGGCGTGACCGTTCAACCCTGGTGGTGGGCAGTGATCATCGCCATTGTGCTCGGCTTCATCAACGCATGGATCAAGCCTTTGGTCAAACTGCTGCTCTTGCCCATCAACATCCTGACGCTGGGCCTGTTCACCTTTGTCATCAATGCGATGATGGTGCTGCTGTGCTCATGGCTGCTGAAGCCGCACTTTGAGGTGCAGAACCTGGGATGGGCGCTGGCATTCAGTATTGCCTTGACCATCGTCGCCTGGCTGCTCCACCTGATCTTCCCCAATAACAAAAAGAAGAAAAGGAGTTAGGTGTTAGGCTTTAGGTGTTAGGCTTTAGGCTTTAGGTGTTCGTAGTTGGCGGATGCCACCTAATGCCTAAAACCTAAAGCCTAATGCCTTAATATAGACTACTCGTCCTCAAACTTGATGGCACCGCGACTGGTGCTCTCGATGCGACGGTTGCGCCAGCAGCGGCGGCACAGTGCGACGTACTTGTCGTCGCCGCCAATCTCTACCTGATTACCGTCGGTAACGATGTTGCCACGGCTGTCGATGCGCGCGTTAATAATGGTCTTGCGCCCGCAGGAACAGGTGGACTTGATCTCCTCGATGGTGTCGGCCAACTCAAACAGACGGCGCGACCCCTCGAACATGTGGGACTGGAAGTCAGTCCTCAAGCCGTAGCACACCACATTCACGCCATAGTCGTCAACGATGCGTGCCAGCTGGTCAATCTGCTGCGCCGACAGGAACTGGGACTCATCGATGAGAATCCAGTCCTTGACAACCAACGTGCGTTCAAACATCTCCTTGAGCATTTCGTACAAGTCACTGTCAGGGTATATCCACGAACACTTGCGCTCGATGCCGATGCGGGAACGTATCACGTTATCCTTCTCTCGGTCGTCGATGATGGGCTTCATGCACAGGTACTGCATGCCGCGCTCCTCAAAGTTGTAGGCCTGGGTGAGCAACAGCGCCGTCTTGGCCGAGCCCATCGTTCCATATTTGAAGTAGAGTTTACCTATTCCGTTCATGTCTTGCCGATAAAATGCTTGATGTCAGTATCATGATTGATTGTCTGTCCTCATGCTGAGCCTCGCCTTGAGGGACCGTTGGGACAACACCGACAACAAAGATACTATTATCCCATCACATCACAACACATTTTACCCACAAAAAGTTATTAACACGGCGGCAAGCAAGTCGCCAAAAGCGCCCGCCACCGTCATAGAGCGTTTAGCAGTTGTAGTCCACACAGGCACGCGCCTGCTTCACGTCGCCGATAATGGCGGCGGCAGCGACATGTGCGGGATGCTTGGCGTAGGTGGCAACGTCGGCCATGGTGGGGACCACGGCAGTCAGGACGATGTCCCAGTCCTCGGCGGGATTCTCGTTGAGGCCCACCTCGATGCTCTGCAACACGTCAATTTGGCTGGGCAGCGCCTCGAGGGCTGCCTTGAAGCGCAGGGCGGTCTCACGACGCGTCTCGTCGCTGCCCTGCAGTTTAAACATCACAATGTGCTTGGTCATTTTTCTGTCGTCAATTAGTAGGGCCTTGGCATGGCCACAATGATCAGTTTTGAATCGCTTATATCCTGATTGATAAAGAAAACACCGACCGTGTGGAGAGGGTCGGTGTCTTCATCAATATAGTGTTGTTTTATTACTCTGCGGCGGGAGCCTCTTCGGCAGTAGCCTCACCCTCAACGGGAGCCTCCTCGGCGTCCTCAGCGCCTTCCTCAGCAGCCTTAGCGGCGGCGAGGGCAGCCTGATGAGCAGCCTCCTCGGCCTTGCGGGCAGCACGCTCAGCAGCGAGCTCCTCAGCGTTCTCGGCGATCACCTCAAAGGGGATCTCAACAGCAACCTCCTTGTGCAGACGCACGATACCGGTGTACTTGCCGGGGGTCTTGATGCTCTCGTGAACGCTCACGATCTTGCGGTCAACATTGTGACCAGCAGCGAGCAGAGCCTCGTGTACCTGAGCAGCGCCAACACTACCGTAGATGGTGCCAGTGGGGCTCACCTTTACGGGGATGGTCAGGGATACACCCTCAAATGCCTTTGCAGCCTCCTCAGCATCAGCCTTCACCTTAGCCAGCTTGTGAGCCTGCTGACGCAGGTTCTCGGCATGAACCTTCAGTGCGCTGGGGGTAGCCAGGATAGCCTTGCCCTGAGGAATCAGATAGTTACGGCCATAACCGTTCTTCACTTCCACAACGTCGTTCTTGAAACCAAGATTGACGATATCTTCTTTCAATATAATCTTCATAATTGTTTCCTCCTTTGTGTAATCGGGTTGTTTATTTCATCAAGTCGGTCACATAGGGCAGCAATGCCAGATGACGGGCACGCTTCACGGCCTTAGCCACGCGGCGCTGGAA
>CADAFP010000040.1 GCA_902787185.1 uncultured Bacteroidales bacterium
GGGACGCTGAAAATTGTCGTAGAAGCCATTGGCTGACGTGAATAGGCTCGGGTTGCTGCCCATCACGGCCAACCACAATGCCTGAGTCACTTCCGTCTCCCCTATATAGTAATCCGATAGCTGAACCTGGTGAGCCGGCTTCTCGTTGGACGACGCGCCGCTGCCCTGATCGGCGGTCGCACCCATCGTGAACGTGCCGCCGTCAACACGGACCATCTTGAAGGTCACACCGTTTAACATGAAAGATGTTACTGAATCATTGAATGTGGAATAAAAAGTATTATATGCCCATAACGTATTACAGCACAAAGCAAAAAGGACGAGTAATGAGTAGTATTTGATTCTCATAATTACAATGCGATAGTAGTTTGTCTTATTTTTCGGCTCAAATTTACTGAAAATTGGTTAATGAACCAAAATGTTTTCAAGAATTATGCAGATTTACGCAGTTTTTATTTATTTGAACGTTAAATCTATGGTTGAAGGTTTGAGTTACGTTTTGCGATAAAGGGGAAAAGAAGTAATTTTGCTGTGCGAAATATGTTGATAAGAATTGATATAAAACTTGAATATGACAAAAGAAGAATTAAGGATAGTTTTTTTCGGGACGCCCGATTTTGCAGTCGAGAGTTTGAGCCGGCTGGTGGACGGTGGCTATAACGTGGCCGCTGTGGTCACCATGCCCGACAAGCCCGCTGGACGCGGACGCCAGCTCCAACAGAGCGACGTCAAACGTTATGCCGTGGAACACGGCCTGCCCGTGCTGCAACCCGTGAGCCTCAAGGACGAGACGTTTATCGAGCAGTTGCGCTCATTTGATGCCCAACTGTTTATCGTCATCGCCTTCAGGATGCTGCCCGAGGCCGTGTGGCAGATGCCCCCGTTGGGCACCTTCAACCTGCACGCCTCACTGCTGCCGCGATACCGCGGTGCCGCGCCCATCAACTGGGCCGTGATGAACGGCGACACCGAGACTGGTGTGACCACTTTTTTCCTCAAGCACGAGATTGACACGGGCGACGTCATTCAGCAACGCTCTTGCCCCATCGGGCGACATGAGAACGTTGAGGATATCCATGACCGCCTGATGGTGATGGGCGCCGGCATGGTGCTCGAGACCGTTGATGCCATCATCGACGGCACAGTCCATCCCATTCCCCAAGACCAGATGCTCACAGCAGGCCAACAACCGACTCCCGCTCCCAAGATTTTCAAGGACACCTGCCGCATCGACTGGAGCCGCCCCGCCGAGCAGCTGTACAACCACATCCGCGGCCTCTCACCCTACCCTGCCGCCTGGACGACGCTGGTGAGCGATGACGGCAAGGAACCCATCACTGTGAAAATCTACGCCACTGGTGAGCCCCAGCCAATCACTGGCAGCGAGAAGCCCGCTCCTGGCACCATCGATGCCGACCGCAAGACACTGCGCGTGGCCTGTGGCGACGGCTGGCTCGAAGTCTTGTCCCTGCAACAGTCGGGCAAGAAGCGGATGGACACCGATGCCTTCCTGCGCGGCTTCACCCTCAACCCGACGACGCACTGCGAGTAACCCTCGCTACAATACACGCTACCGAACATATCGCCAACTAACACATTGCGGGGTGTCCCTGGTCTGGGACACCCCGCAACAGTTGGGTTATGATTTCTCAGGGAACTGAACAGCTCCCGGAACTATCATTCAAAAAACGACATACTTCATCTTGCTCACGGTGCGGGTGGCTGCTGTACCATGCTGCTGCTCCAGAATCATGTCAACCAGATCGGTCGCATCAGCAATGTCAATCTGACCGTCGCCATTCACATCGGCACAGATGGTGCAGATGGGCATCGTCCTATCCAGCAAGAAGTCGATAATGGCGGTCTCATCAGCGATACCAACAATGCCATCGTGATTAACATCACCG
Source organism: uncultured Bacteroidales bacterium (assembly GCA_902787185.1). Lineage (GTDB taxonomy): Bacteria > Bacteroidota > Bacteroidia > Bacteroidales > Muribaculaceae > Sodaliphilus. Next base: position 1,908 of record CADAFP010000040.1, read on the forward strand.
AGTGCATACGGATGCTCATTCTCGAACAGGGTTACCTCCTCGACATTACTCCAGTCGCTCTCAGTACCGTCCTGGTAAACAGCCTTAACCCTGTACAGGAAGGTGCCATCGGCAGTGAGGTTCTCAACCGTGTAGAACTTGTCGGTAATGTCAGTGATCAGGCGATAATTCTCGTCACCGTTCTCGATAGCCATCATCGCTGCCTGTGCATTGATATCACCAGCATAGATGGTGATGCCCGACATGCAGAACAGACCGCTCACACCAGTGAACGTCACATTATCGCTCTCGGCACAGTCAAGGACTACCATATGGGAGGTGAAGTCGGTGCTGCTGACTGTCACATTCTGAGAACCTGCGCTGGTAGCCACATTCACGGTGACAGAGGTGCCGTAATCGCTGCTGAAGATGCTGGCATCGAATACCACGGTAACCTTGTCATAGCCTGTCAAGTCATAGGTCTTACTGGCCACGGTAAATACATAAGAATAGCTGTTCTGAGTCAACTGGCCGGTGATGATTGCACCGTCATCAATGAACAGACCAGTGGTTGCGCTCCAGCCTGCGGGCAGGAAGTTGCTGGCGTTGCTCACTTGGTTGGTGTACTGGCTTGACGAGTTCAACTGTGCAGTCAGGTTGGTGAAGTCAGCGTTCTCGAGCTCAACATAGGCAGGTGTCGTTGATTTGGGAGTTACCTCGAGAGTGTAGCTTTCCACGTTCTGGGCAGGAGTAGCATCGGTCCAGTCGGCACGGAACTGTGTCGAGTTGATGTACTGCTCGTTAGCGGGAAGCATCTCGGGAACATACTTAACCATGTTGGCAGTACCATTCAAGGTAACGGTAGCATTCTCAGCACCATTGCTGCTCACGGTAATCGTAGCGTTTTGACTGCCGTAAACCGTGGGAGCATAGGTAACGGTTACCTCCTTGCCGTTCATGGCTTCGGCAGCGCTGATGGTACTCGGCGCGATGCTGTAAACGCCATTCTCATCGTTCAACGTCAGTGTCACATCGCCGGTGAGGTTGGCACCGTTAACAGTGAAGGTAGAGGTTACGGTCTCGCCAACGGTAGCGGTCATGTCCAGAGCAGCCGGGCTTGCGGTGACAACAGGATTGGTGTTCTCGAGGAGGGTAACTTCTTCTGTGTTACTGTTAGCGACAGTAGTGTTGGTGTAGTTGGCCATCACATAGAAGTAGAAAGTGCCACCCTCGGCAAGGCCGGTAACGGTATAGCTCTTGTTGGTGATACCGGTAATGACACGATAAGTCTCATCGCCGGTTTCCGAGGCCTTGAGCTGAGTGGCGGTAAGGTCACCAGCATAAACCTCCACGTACTGCAAGTCGGGCATACCACTGGAAGTAAGGTAGATATAATCGCTGCTTGCGCAATCCAGGACAAAGGTGTGCCAAGTGTAGGAGGTACTGGTCACATTCAGGGTTTTGCTGTCCTTGCTGGTGGCAACGGTAATGCTGTTAGCGGCGTTATTGTTATTATAATACTCAGAGTAAACTCTCACGGTCACCTTATCATAGCCAGTGAGATCATAGGTCTTGCTCTTCACATAGCCATCTGAGGTCAGGTAGCAAGAACTGGTATTACTCCAATATTTCAGACCTGATGAAGTCCAACCAGTGGGCACTGTGGCAGACGAGGTCCAGTCAACGGTCTCGAGCTGGGCAACTGCGGGCCTAAATGGCTCGTTGCTCACATAGAGCGTGTAGCTCTCCACGTTAGCGGCAGGAGTCTGGTCGGTCCAGCTGGCTGTGAACGAGGTGGAAGTGATATTGCTGGCCTCGAGCATCACAGGAGCGTAGGTCTCAAGAGGCGCAGCTTCGGCGGTACCGTTGAGCTTGACAGTCACGGCTTCGGCACCGTCGCTGGTCAACGTGACAGTAGCCTCGTTAGAACCAGCAGCCGAAGGATTATAGGTCACTGTAACAGTCACACCATTAGCGGCCTGAGTGGCACTGATGCTGGTCGTGTTCAGCGAGAAGGCATTACTGCCGCTTACGCTCAATGTTACATTTCCAGTGAGGTTGGCACCGGTAACGGTAAAGGTGGCGGTGGCAGGTGTGCCCACGGTAGTGTTCATCGTGAGCGTGCTGGGGTTAACCGTAATCCTGGGATCGGTAAGAGCGCCAGCAGGGGGCTCGATACCGATAATCATGGCCTCACCCCAGTTGAAAACATAAGCGCCTGCCTGACCAGTTGAACCAGTAGCGGTAGTGAAGTTGTGCAACGTGCAATAGCCGTTGCTGTCGCCACTCCAGCCCCAGTTCACATAGTACTGGCCGCTGCTATTTACACCAAACACGTTGAAGGCGTGACCGCCATCACCACCGCTGTCATAGGCCAGATACTCGATGGGACGGCCGTTATGCAACTCGTTCAGCATCCATTCATTCCACTGTTCGTCGGTGTAGTACTGTTCACTATTGTGGTAACTCCAGCCTGATCCAACAAGTTCGGTGAGCATGAGGTACTGGGCATCGGTGTAACCCATGTTGAGGCAACCCTGGTAGATTTCGGGGTCGTTGGCACCACTAGCAGAGGTGCCGTACATATAATCAGGCATGGACTGGCCTGCATAGCGCATCAACCATGCAACTGCATTGGCCTGTTCAGTGTTATATGAAGTGTTGGTGGGACCGGTGTACTCATCGATGATGTTGTCCCAATCAGCTGCACGTTCAGGCAGAGCAGCAGCGGAGAAACCGCCTGAGGTGGAACCATTGATGGCTGCACAAGCAGGGTAGGTCTCGGGCCATTTCCACCTGTAGTAGTTCATAGCCATTGACGTAGCCGGGCAACCAGTGAGAGCACGTCTACTGCCACTTGTCGGGCACTGGTTGTAGTAAGGTGAGCTCTGGTCCCAGTTGGCAGTTACCAGCGGCGCAACGGGTGAGGTAGCAAACTTGGGGAGTTTCACCGGCGCGCGGGTACCAGCTTTGAGGCCGTCAATCTGATATTTGTACTTGTTGAGCAACCACTGCATGGCGGGAGGAATGTTGTTCACGTCGAGGGAGCCTTCCTCACCGTACATCAGAATCTCGGGTGCCAAATCATCACCGGCAACAACCACATAGGATTTTGCTGCGTTGAAGATGTAGTAGTCCACAGCCGAGGGGCGGGCTACTGAGGCTTCAGCCTTGACAAGCTTGAGGTTAGAAACTGCCGAGGCTTTAAGATGGCCTGTGTTCACTTGTTTCCTAAGAAACGTGTTAGCTACCGCCTGTGCCTGAGTAGTGGACACATCGGCAGCCGATAATGACATCGCAGCCATTGCTGCGACCATCAGTAATAATAATTTCTTCATAAGCGGTTGATTTAAACAATAGTAGTAATTGATATTAAAGTAAAAATGAAGATTCTATCTATCTTGATGTGGTTAGCATCTGTCGTTTTTAAGACACGGCAAAGGTAATAATCCAAAATCAAATAAACAAATTTTTATTTGAAATAATCACATTTCAAACATCAACCGCTCAAAATCGCAAGCAAAATAGCCGTTTTTTTCAACAAACCACAAAAACGCTGCCCACAGCATAACCTCATCAAAAACAATAGGTTCCCGAAGCCGCAATGTGCTCCAGGAACCCATAGGTGAAAGGCAATAATGCCTATAACGTTCTGTCAACGATTATTTGCCCAAAATCGCATCAATCATCATGATTACATCAGTGATGTCAACACTGCCGTTGCCATCCAAGTCGCCACAGACGGGGCAAATGGGATTGGACTTGTCAAGAATGTAGTCAACCACGATTGCCACGTCAGAGATGGTGAGCGCACCGTCGTGGTCAACGTCACCCAAATTATAGGGATGGGCATTTTCAAACAGGGTTACCGTCTCGGTATTGCTCCAGTTGCTCTCGGTACCGTCAACAAACAGGGTCTTCACCTTGTAGTAATAGGTACCACCATCGACCAGATTCTCAAAGGTGTAGAACTTGTCGGGGCCGATGCCGGCATAGGTAACGGCCGATCCACCGGCACGGCGCAGCCACAGGGTGTAGCTGTCCACGCTATAGTCAGGCGACTCGTCAATCCACTCGGCCCTGAATGAGTTCAGGGTGATGTAGGCATTGTTTGCGGGCTGCATCACGGGAGCTTCCTTGGGCAGCAAAGCGTTACCGCTAAGATTTACGATGACAGGCTCGGCGTCGCCACTGGCAATGATAACGCGCGCGTTATGGGTGCCAAAGTCGAGGGGTGAATAGGTTGCATATACCGTTACGCCGTTCTCACTGTTAGCACCAGACTTGAGAATGATGCTCTTGTCGATGAAGAAATTCTCGGTATCATCTACCACATCAAGGGTGACATTTTCGGTAATATTCCTGCCCTTCACAACAAAGGTCTTTTCATCACGGCCATCAACCACTGCGGTGAAATCAAGCGATGCGGGTTCTACGGTGAGAACGGGAATGCGCTTACCAAGACCCGTGAGTTCGATAGTGATGTCCTCGGCGCTGAGGCTCGAGGCGGTGATGGTTGCGGTATAGGTAATCAGGTTCTTGGGCGAGAACTTCACGGTGACAGGTACGCCAGCGGCAACCTCTTCAGCAGTAAACGTGGTCTGCGTGAGGGAATATGCAGCAGTGCTGCTCATGCTCAGCGTCACACCCTGCCTCAGATTAGTACCCCTCAGGATGAAGGTCTGGGAAACGGTGTCACCAGGTTCGGCCACAAACGACAGCGAGGCGGGCTCAGCGGTCAGCACGGGAGTGGGGCCCTGATAAGGAGGCTCGATGCCAATAACCATCTGCTGATAGGTGTTGAAGTTACCGGTGCCATAGGTGTCGTTGAAAGCGTTCAACGCATAGTAAGCGTTACCGCTGCCGCTCCAACCCCAATTGATGTGGAAGTAGCCGGCACTGTCATAACCATCGACGTTGAAGGCATGGCCGCCGCCACCGTTGTCATCCTGCGCGCAATAAACGATAGGACGTCCAGCATCAAGCTCGGTAGTTATCATGGTTCTCCACCTGGAGTCGGTATAACTCCACTTCGTGACGTTGCGAGCGGTGCTCTGATAACCGAAAAACTTGCAGGCATTAGCGATAAGAACAACACTGTCGCCAGCGATACCACTACCGTTGGTGTCATATATCATGTGCTCGGCTTGGCCCACATAGCGCATTAAAGCAGCTACGGCATTGATCTGAGCTGTGCTATTACCATAACGGTAAGAATCCTTCATGTGGGTCCAGTCAAATGTGGTTGACGGCAGTGCTTCTATGGTAGTGTAGGATGTGTAACCGTTACGCCTGTAGCGGTAGCTGGGAACAGCAGGCGTGGGTGCCGTTGGATATTTATGGTAGTAGAACACCATCGCCAGCGAGGTAGCCGGGCAGCCAGTGTAGCAACGCACGCCACTGAAGGTCGGACACTGGTTCCAATAAGGAGACGTCTGGTCCCAATTAGCGGTCAACAGGGGCCCTACAACCGCCGTTGCCCTGAGCGAGGTGCTGCGGGTGGTCTTTTCCACCACCAGTCCCGGGTGATTCTGCAGATACTCAATCTGCTTCTTGTACATGTTGAGCCATGCCTGCATGTTGCAAGGCATGTTGTAAAGATCAAACGGACTGTCACCATAGGCGAGAATGTCTTCAGCTCGGTCTTCACCCGAAACAATCACAAAATTGTCACCAGCGGTGAAGATGTAGTAAACAGGTGCGTTTACCTTGCTATCGCTCATCTCAGCATGGAGCAAGTTAACCTTTGTGACAGGAGAGTGCAGCCTGCCACTCTGTTGCAAGCCCTGCATGAATTGTGCAGCTTTGTCCTGCGCTGTAGCCTGGTTCACATTAGCGGCATTCATCTGAATGGCTGCAGCAGCAACCATTAAGAGGAAAAAGAATTTTTTCATCATAGAAAAATAATTGAAGTTAATTGTACAGATAATATCTATTTAAAATAATGTGTGCAAAAAAAAATTGCCTGCAAAGTTACTAAAAGCAATTTCAATTTTCCAAATATTTAGCAAAATTCCGCTCAAAAATCTCATTATTTGGATTTTTTTATGACATTTTAGAAAATATAATGTACTCACTCTAAAATTAAAACCACATTTTTTATCCCTTGTGGCGCATAATTGATTAATTTTGTGCCGCATTACATGAAAATTCAGCGATGAACCAACATACCGAACATATCACCAGCAACCGACAGGAGAAGCGATGCACCCTGACGGGCATGGCGTGTGACATTGTCCTGTCAGGCTTGAAAATCGCCTCGGGACTCATCGGGCGCTCAAGCGCCATCCTTGCCGACGGAATCCATAGCATCAGCGACACGATGACCGACGTGCTGGTCTATGCCATGGTGAGATTGTCGGGCAAGGGAGTCGACGAGCGGTACCGCTACGGCAGGGGCAAGTATGAGACCCTGGCGGCATTTCTCATCAGCATCATCCTGGTGGTGGTCGCTCTGGGACTACTGAGTGAAGGAGCGCAAGACGTGTGGGCAGCCCTCAACGGCGAGACGCTGGAGCGGCCGCACAACATCGCCCTCATTGTCGCCATCATCGCCATCACAGTCAAGGAAGGCTTGTACCACTACACCCGCCACGTGAGCAAGAAGACAGGCAGCACGGCACTCAAGGCCTACGCCTGGCATCACCGCGCCGATGCCCTCTCGACCGTAGCGACGCTATTGGGTGTGGCGGGAGCGATGTTTCTGGGCGAGCGGTGGCGTGTGCTCGACCCGCTGGCGGCCATCGCCGTGAGCGTGCTGATTCTTGTGCTCGCCTACCGCTTGGGACGTCCAGCTGTCGAGGAGTTGCTGGAGGTGTCGTTGCCCCTTGACGAGCAGCAGCGCATCGCCGACATCGTCAACAGCATGCCTGACGTGAAGGCATTCCACAACCTGCGCACCCGCCGCAACGGCAGCCTGCGCGTGGTGGATCTCCACATCAAGGTAGAGGGCGACATGAACGTCAGCGACTCACACGACATCACCCGCGAAATCGAACGCCAGCTGCGAGAGCAACTCGGCGAGGTGATGGCCAACATCCACGTCGAGCCCTACCGTGGAACCAACGATTGCGAAAAAATAGAAAACAAAAACCAAGGAAGTTGAAAACGATAATACTCAATAACACCCTGCCACGCGTGTTTGCCGGGCAAGACGGCATCCACAGCGACGTGTGGCACCGTGACATCACCCTGGAGCGCGGCAAGCGCTACCTCATCAGTGCCGAGAGCGGCACGGGCAAGTCGTCGATGTGCAGCTACATCTACGGCTACCGTCAAGACTATAGCGGTGTCATCGCCTTTGACGGGCAAGACATCCGCTCGTTGACGATAGCGCAGTGGTGCGACGTGCGCCAGCGCCACATCGCCTATCTGCCCCAGGACATGCGCCTGTTCGGCGAACTGACGGCGATGGAGAATGTGGAACTCAAGAACCGCCTCACGGGCTTCAAGAGCCGCGACGAGATACGCCACCTGTTCGAGGCATTAGGCATAGCCGACAAGGAAGACAGCCTGGCCAGCAAACTCTCCATCGGTCAGCAGCAGCGCGTCGCCATCATTCGCACCCTGTGCCAGCCGTGCGACTTCATCATGCTTGACGAGCCGGTGAGCCACCTCGACGAGGAGAACAACCGCATCGTCGCCGACCTGGTCACCCAGGAGGCCACCCGACAGGGAGCCGGCATCATCGCCACCTCGGTGGGCAACCATCTCAAGATGGACGTGGACACCACCTTCAAATTATAGAATCTATAGAATCTATAGAATCTATAGCATCTATAGCATCTATAACTACTATCAAGTAAAAAAAAACAAAATGAACGATATCATCTGGAAGCTGCTGCGGCAGCACATCAGCAAGAGCCAGCTCATCGGCTTCGCCATCGCCAACCTCATCGGGTTGACCATCGTGCTGCTCGCGGTGCAGTTCTACCGCGACGTGCGGCCCGTGTTCAACGACGAGGAGAGCTTCATCAGCAAGGACTACCTCATCATCACCCGCGCCGTGACAGGTGCCGGGGCAATGATGGGCAGCAACGGCGAGTTCAGCGATGCCGACATCAGTGACCTGGAGCAGCAGCCGTGGTGCCGACAGGTGGGACGCTTCCTCAACAGCGACTTTGCCATCGATGCGCAGTTGGGCGTGGGCAGCGGTCACGCAATGCACACCCAGTTCTTCTTTGAGTCCATCCCCGACGAGTTTATCGACATCGACCCCGCCCAATGGGGATTCTCGCCCGACAAACCCGAGGTGCCCGTGGTCATCTCGCGCGACTACCTGTCACTGTATAACTTCGGCTTCGCTGCCACCCAAGGCATGCCCAAAATCAGCGAGGGACAGGCCGAAATGCTGCCGTTGGAGTTCACACTGAGCGGCAATGGCAAACGGCGGGTGATGCCGGGACGCATTGTGGGCTTCTCCAACCGATTGAACACCGTCATTGTGCCGCAGGAATTCATGGAATGGGCCAATGAGTACTTTGGCACGGGAGCCGTGCAGCTGCCCCAGCGCCTCATCGTCGAGGTGAGCACCCCTGGTGATGTCAAGATTGAAAATTACATGGACGAGCACCACTATGAGGTGGCAGGCGACAAGATGTCGTCGAGCAAGGCCAATTACTTCCTCACCGTCATCAGCGGCATCGTCATCGCCGTGGGCATCATCATCAGCCTGCTGTCCTTCTTTGTGCTCATGCTCAGCATCTACCTGCTGTTGCAAAAGAACACACGCAAACTGCAGGACCTCCTGCTGCTGGGATACTCACCCAGTCAGGTGTCCAAGCACTACATCCTGCTCGTCGTGTGCCTGAATGCCGCGGTGCTCGTGCTCGCCATCATCCTCATGCTGTTGGGCAGGTTGGCCTATATGGACATGATTCACGCTTTCGGTGTGAGCGGTGCCAGCATCGGTGTCGCCATCGTTGTGGGACTGCTCATCATGGGCGCCATCACGGCGGGCAACATCGTCGCCATCCGCCGCAAGGTCGCCTCACTATGGCTCCACGAGAAATAAAGCAAAATTGATTACCAGTTCATCTGGTTATCGGGGTTGGTGAAGTCGGGAACTTCGGGCAGTTCCGGGGGCTCAGGGACGTCGGCAGACTTGGGACGGATAATCACACCGTCACCATAGACGCAAGTGCCACCACCATATCCCGAAACGATTCTCAGCCTGACGATAGCGTTGCAGCCCTCGGCCTCGGCCTTCACCATCAGTCCCTTAAGCATTCTTTCTTGGCTCCTAAGGCCCATGTATTCCAAAAAGACGCCCCTGGTTTCCACAATCTCATAACCGGGTATCTCGTTCATCGTCGTTACAAATCTTTTTTCCATTACAATACTGTCCATAACAATTCAGTTTTAACGGTTCATTTTCACCATAAACCCTGCAAAAAACATACCATTCCAGTTCAATTATTACAAAAGCCCAAACAACTGCATGGATTTAACGAAGAATCTCACCATGCCAAACTGCCGAGAAAAACTCGACTACCGGCCAGACTTCAATCTCACCTATCCTTCGCCGAACGGCATCCAGCGACACAATGATACAACGTGACGACGGATACTCTTCGGCAAAAGCTTTCAACCCCTTCAAGTGATGTGGTTGCACCTCCGACGATGACTTAATTTCAATGGCAACCTCTGCATCACCATACACAATATCCACTTCATGACCCGCAGCAGTTCGCCAATAGGACAAATGCTTGCGGTTGCGGGTATATGAGATATTGGCTATCAATTCTTGTACGACAAGATGTTCCAGTGCGTGGCCAAAATCGACAGACCCCGGTTCCATCCTGCGACGGTTGCACAAAAAGTTGACAATCCCGACATCAAAAAAGTAAAACTTCGGAGCCTTAATCAGACGACGCTTTTTAACCCGAGCAAAAGCGGGTAAAAAATAACCGACCATTGTCTCTTGCAGAATGTTGAAATAGCCCTTGATGGTGACAGAACTCAAGCCGCACTCGCTGGCAATGTTGTTGTAATTCACCATCTCACCACTCGTGAGGGCTGCGACCTCAAGAAAGCGGGCAAAGGAGCCTAAGCTTCGCGTCAAGGCTTCAGCTTCAATCTCTTGCTGTAAATAATTACCAATATAGCCCTCTATGCGATACCATGGATCATTGACCAGATAGTGACGAGGCAGCATCCCGTGATTGACAGCCTTGATCAAATCAAAATTTGGAATCTCGGCACTAACCAGCGGAAACAGGCGTCGCGTCGCAGCTCTCCCACCGAGCATATTGCCTCCCAAGCGCCTTAATTTTCGGGCACTTGAGCCACACAACAAGAACCTCACCCCACGATTCACAATCAACCATTGCACCGCATTGAGCAGGTTGGGCAGCATCTGAACCTCATCGATAATCACAAGGTCTTCGGCTGTGCAATGTTCCAATTCCTGAATGAGCAACTCAGGATGACGTTGCAGTCGGCTATAGACATCGGGCAACAACAAGTCATAATACTTGATGCCTGGATATAGCATCTTGAGCATTGTACTCTTACCCGTCTGTCGCGCTCCCCACAAGAACACGCTGTCCTCCTTTAGCTCTGGAATCGTCAATAATCTATTGAGTATCATATCAGTATCCAAAATAATAGTAATTTCATACATCATAGAAAACCATGATAATTTAAACACCAACTTAAAATTATCATGATATTTTAAACCGACGCTTAAAATTATCGTGACGCAAAGGTAGCTTATTCATCTGAATAAAACAATATTTTCAAGTAAAAAAATGCTGATAATTTAAATCAGCACTTAAAATTATCATGATATTTTAAAGCGGTGATTTAAATTATCAACATCGGCCATGGTTTGCCACAGCCATAGTAATATCTGCTTAATTATGGCAACCAGAGGTCATTAACTCTATGTCGGGGCTACACGTCGGCGGCGTGGATGAGGGAAACGATGGTCTGCCACAGGACGGTGAGCGTCACGCCGCACATCAGAGCGTTGTAGAGGACGTCGCGCACGGTGATGGCATTCAGGTCCTGACCGCGCCACATCATCAGCCAGCACAGGATACTTGCCACCAGGGCGATGGCATAGATGACCGTCGTCGCCCACGAGCCGCGCGGTTGCTTCTCGGGCAACTTGTTCAAGACGCGGCGGGTGAACCAGGGGTTCTCTCCCGGGTCATGCGCACCCTGCTTGAGCACTTGCGCCAGTTTCTTGTCTTCTTCGTTGGTATTCATATCTTAGTAACGTTTTATTGGTCAATAAATTGTTTCATCTTGCCCTTGGCACGGAAAATGAGGGATTTCACCGAGCCTTCGGGCATCTGCATGATTTTGGCCACCTGCTTGAGGGGTTGATCCTCGATATAGAACAGGGTGACGGCCACGCGCTCGTTGTCACCGAGACGCGTCAGCGCTTCCTGCACCGTCATCGAGGCATCGATGGCATCGCTCGCCGCCGTGCTCACGTCGCCCAGGCGGCTGATGTCCTCGACATGCTCCTCCTGATGGCGGCGCGTGTGACTATAGAACTCGTTGTAGGCAATACGGTACAGCCAGGTGCCGAAAGACGAAAGCCCCTTGAAGCTGCGGATGCCCACATAGGCCTTGATGAACGTCTCCTGCGCCAGGTCGTCGGTGAGCATCTCGTCGCCCGTGGTCAGGTTGAGCAGGAACCGACGCACGCGCGGCTGATAGGCCTCGACGAGCCGGCCGAATGCGTCCCGGTTGTCGGCCAGGGCGCATTGCGACAGCAGTCTTATTTCATCAAGCTTGGAAAGCATGTTTTTGTCACTTTTTCTCCTGCAAGCCTCACGCTAAGGCGCTAAGGCGCGAAGATTATACTGTTATTGTCGTGTTAATAGGGCTGGTAGGTAGTGTTGTCGTCCTCCTTGTAGTCGTTGTCCATGGGAGGCGGCACGGGAATGCCTTCGCGCATCGGTTCGCTCTTGGGAGCCATCTGGCTGGCACGTTTCCATGCCTCCTGCAGCGTCTTTTGCTCCTGGTAAAGGATATATCCCTTGCAAGCACCCACGAACACCAGTGCCAAGCCGACGGGCCAGAACGGATTGTCGAATTCACCAATCGCCACGCTGAAGAGTATCAGCAATACACCCCATCCCATCCACTTGATGGCGGGCATCAAGGCGCGCCAGTTGACCATGTCGGTCATCACGATGGGATTATCGGGAGTCTGGCCACTGATGGGCGTACCCACAGGCACTTGACCGGGAGCCGACGTCACAATGGGCTGCTGCACATAGATGGCGCTGTGCTTGCTGTCGTTCAACGAGAGTTCGTTGAGGGGGTAGTTATTCATGATGGCCTTCTCGATGACGCGGTACTTGTTACGACGGTTCAGGTAGCGGAAGAACAGCACCAGCATCACCAGAGCAAGCAAGCCCAAGATTGAAGCGCAGGCAATCACTTGAGAGGTCACAGCCCACTGGCTGCTGATCACCCTGATGTCCTCGGGCGTGAGTTCACCCTTGTGGTTACCAATCTCCACTGTCGTGCCAGTGGTGAGGGTATCATCCAGGGCCTCGTTGATGCGCTCCTGTACCTTTCTCATATCCACACCTCTCACGGTCACCGACTCATTGCCGTCGCTCACGACCATCGAGTCGCCTTTCAATTCCACTTTTGCCTTGCTGGCGGGTGTCGCCTTGATGGCCGGTCCAGCCGTGACCGCCAATGCCATCGTCAGCATCATCACTAATGTCAAAATCGTCTTTCTCATTGTTTTATTTCTTTTAAATCGTTGTTAATCGTTTGTGGCTTCAAGCCGTTTTCATGCATTAGACGCATCATCGCATCACAAAAGTTGCACAAAGGTGAAATTTTTTTTTGAAATACTTCAAAACAGCCTTGATGCCATGCTGTGTGCACAGCAAGTGCCTCGAAGAGGCACGGCGGGTCGAAGACCCGACTTCATTGAAAAACACCATGCAAGTGGGTCGAAGACCCACGCAGCTTGGTGTTAGGCTGTGCGCACGGCATGTGCCTCGAAGAGGAACTTCATGTCAAGCGGTGTTCATTCCATTCCATCCCCGACATCTCTATCATTCCCTTGTATTCATCTTCAAACGTTTTGGCCTTGTGGTGCTCTCGTTGATTCATAATATAATTAATGATGGCATCCTTGTCGCGGCAACTACAGGAGAATGCCCCATATTCTTTTCCCCATCCGCTAAACTGTGGAAAATAGACTTGTTGCTTAGCCCACTTGCTACTACCTTGCTTAATGTCACGCACAAGGTCACTTAATGCGATTGTCGGAGCTAACTCGACCAGCATGTGAATGTGATTACCGATGCCATTAATGCGATAAAGACGGCAATTGTGACTTTTGACAATTGACCATATGTAACGGTACATATGCTCACTTGTCTCGTCAGGAATGGTCATCTGCCGTCGATAGGTATTGATAACGATATGATACAATGAACTAACTGCACTCATAATCACTTAAATTATATGTATTGAGTTGCAAAGGTAGAGATTTATGACCAACAACGCAAACACTCAGTGCGATGAAGTTCGTCTTCGACGCACTTTCCTGATTGTCGTCTTTTTACACCAAGCGGCGCGCACCTTCGATGCGCTTGCATGGTGTTTCTCATTGAAATCGGGTATTCTACCCGATAAGCCTCTTAGAGGCTGGCTTCTAATCTGCTTGTGATAAAAAGTTGCACAAAGGTGAGAATTTTTTTGAAAAAAACCGTAACTTTGTGGCTAATAACCAATAAAAAAATGTTCCAACCTCTAATTATGATGAAAATGATGAAACGTATAACCTTGTTGCTGCTTGTCGCCATCGCTGCGATAGCAACCCTCACCGCAAACGCGACCGAGGCCCAGAAACGTGAAATGCGTGCCGCATGGGTGGCCACAGTCTATCATATCGACTGGCCCATTACACAAAACAACGCCACGGCACAGAAAGCCGAACTCGTTGCCTACCTTGACAACCTGAAGGCGCAGCACTTCAACGCCATCTTCTTCCAGGTGCGCACGATGTGCGATGCCTTGTACCAGTCGAGCTACGAGCCGTGGTCAAGTTACCTGACCGGCACGCGCGGCAAGAACCCGGGCTATGACCCGCTGGCCTTTGCAGTCGAGGAGTGCCATGCCCGCGGCATCCAGTGCCACGCCTGGGTGAACCCTTATCGTTGGAGTACGGGCACCGACTGGAACACTCCCCAGGACCAGGCCCTTAAGAGCGCAGGCATGCTCTTGGCTTACAACGACGGCAGCTCGACCTACACCATCCTCAACCCGGGCCTGCCAGCCACTCGCGAGCGCATTGTCAACGTCATCCGCGAGATCATCACCAACTATGACGTGGACGGCGTCGTGTTTGATGACTACTTCTATCCCAACGGCATTCCCACCAACAGCAAGGCCGGGGACTACAACCTGTGGAACGACTCGGGCGTGGACATGACCTTTGCCGACTGGCGCCGCAACAACGTCAACATGATGGTCGCCAACGTCTATAACATGATTCAAGAGACCAAGCCCGAGGTGCGCTTTGGCATCAGCCCCGCCGGCGTTGCGGGCACGGCCAGCACTTCGGCAGGCCAGCACGGCGTCACCCCGTGCCCCAAGGGCAGCGATTGGCAGTATAACGGCATCTTCAGCGACCCGCTGGCATGGCTGGAGCAGGGTACCATCGACTATATCTCGCCGCAGATTTATTGGAAGACCAACCACACCACCAACCCCTTCGGCCCCATCACCCAGTGGTGGAGCTATATCGCCAAACACTACGGCCGTCACCACTATGCGAGCCACAGCATCTCGTTCTTTGACTCGAGCAACACAACAAGTGACTGGGCCGAAGTGGTGAGTCAAGTCAACTTATCCCGCCAATATAACGAGGACAACGCTCCGGGAGCCGTCCTTTACTCGACACGCTACATCAATGGCCCGCGCAAGACAGGCCTTGGCGATTATCTGCTCGCCAATGCCTTCCAGTTGCCCGCCATGATTCCTGCCCTGACGTGGAAGACCGCCCCTGGCTATGATGCCCCGACGGGCCTTGCGCAAAACGATGCCACCCTCACGTGGGACGCCACTGCGGGCACGCTGGTGAAATACTCGGTCTATGCCGTGCCCAGCGATATGACTGCTGAGCAGGCCATGAGCACTACCTATGACGGCATCAAGGGCGACTACCTGCTGGACGTGACCTATAGCCCCAAATACATCCTGCCCAGCGCTTACCAGAGCGGATACTGGTATGCCGTGTGCGTCATCGACGGCTATGGCAACGAGAGCGCCCCCGCCTATCTGGGTGCGAATGACAACCCCGAACAACCTACCGAGGTAACCTACAGCATTGAGAAAGTGTGGGAACTCAAGAACCTCACTATCTACCTGAACACAGATAATTGCCGCCAGGGATTTGGCATGAACGGCAAGTTCTACATCAACGACAAGGGCAGCAGCACCATCATCGAGATTGACGAGAACGGGCCGACGGGCGTCACCTTTGAGGGCGGCAGCAACGTGGGATGTTCGCGCGACCAGGCTGGCAACATCGTGGTGAGCAACGCCAACTTCCCCAACCCGTGGGCAAGCCGTCCCGAGGTCAAGGTCATCAACCCCGTCACGGGTGCCGTGAAGACCTATACCTTGCCAAGCGATGTCACCAGTTTCGGGCGCAGCGACAATATGGGCTTTGCTCGCGGCAACCTGTTCACCGACGGTGAACTCTACCTGGTGGGCGCCAACAGCGGCACCTCCATCAGCCGCATCAAGGTCACTGACGGCGAAATCGACACCGACAACACCTACCTTGCCAACTGTGACAACGTGGCACCCAACAGCGGCACCGTGCTCAACTACTACACCGACCTCGGCGGCAACGATGCCCTCCTGTATGTGAACCGTTCCAGTGCGCTCAAGAAACTGGCCTTTAGCGGTGACGGCTTCACGTCAGCCTCCGTCGCACTGCCCAACAAAGGCAACTGCAACGGCGCATTCCCCCTGGTGTGGGACGGCATGGAACTGGTGGTCTATCCCACCGTGAGCAACTACCGCGACGGCTTTGCCGTGGCCGAGCCTAACGCCTCCGAGCCTCTCGTCAAGGTGGAACAGACCGCCAACACCGACGCCAACGGCTATCAGGCCAACTGGCTCAACGCCGAGGTCACCGACGCCCGCCACGTCACCATCTACCAGTACTACCCTGGCGGGCACCTCACCGTGTGGCGGTTGACCAAGCAGGGCGGATTCCTGCGCGGCGATGCCGACAGTGACGGCGAAATCGGCATCGCCGACGTCACTACCATCATCGACTACATCCTCAACGGCCTCACCGACAGCATCAACCTCGAGAACGCCGACTGCGACCTTGACGGCACCATCGGCATCGCCGACATCACCGTCCTCACCGACTACATCCTCAACGGCACCTGGCCCTGATAATTCAGTTTAATACACATTAATACACACCATAGGATTGCCCCCTGAAAAGCCAGTGAAAGCTTCTCAGGGGGCGATTGCTTTGATATTGTGCAGGATGTTTACTTGGTGTTTTCCAGTTCTTCGATCTGCTCGATGGCGTCGCGGTAATGGCGTTGCGTCTTGAAGTGTACAATCAGACCTGCGAGCAATCCGACTATCATAGCGAAGATGAAGTAGAGGAGTATGCCCTGGGAGAATCCCATCTGCTGTGATTCCTCATACAAGAACCATGCGAACCAGATCAATCCAGCTGGGATGCCAAACCACAGCCAATTGGCATCGCGTTTCTTGGCAAGGGTCACCTTGCGCTTGACGTCCAACAGGTTGCCACCCATCAAGTCGTTGTCACGCAGGTCGCGGCTGTTATAATACATGAACCCCACCACAATAAGCATCAGCACGCACATAGTGAGCCACAAGGCAACCGAGAGTCCATTCAGCATCACAAAGGCCCAGTAGCCATAGGGAATCATTGTCAGGGCAACAATGCCAATAACCAGGTAACGCCTGTTGATGGTGCCGACGCTGCGCTTGATGGAACGGCGGATGAAGCGGTCGTTCACAATCGTCTGATTCTCGAGCTTATCTTTCAATATCGCCATCTGCTGGCGCATTTCATCAAATTCGTAGTCCATAATCTTTACGCTTTTTTTTTAATTGTTCATTTGTTTGAGTTGTTCTTTGATGCGGTAGAGGCGGGTCGCCACAGCGGTGGTCGAGATGCCCACCACTTGGCCGATTTCCTCGTAGGGCAGGTTTTCCAGCCACAACAGCACGATGGCGCGGTCAAAGGGCTGCAGGCGGCTGATGCGCTCGTGCAGCATGTCCACCTGGCGGGAGTCCTCGTCATGGTCCTCAAACAGGTTGATGTCCATCGACAACGGCTCGCTACTCATGCGGCGCTTCTTGCGGTCGAGTGTGATGCAGGTGTTGAGTGCAACGCGGTAGATCCACGTTTTCACGTTGCTGCGGTTCTCAAACCCCTCAAATCCGCGCCACAGGTTGATGACCGCCTCCTGAAAGAGGTCGTTCACCTCGTCGGCATCTTTCGAGAACATGTAGCACACCGTGTAGATAGTGCTCTTGTTCTGCTTGATGGTTTGTGCAAATTTGCTTTCCAAATCATTCATTGTTCTTGAGTTTTAAAACTTTCTTTTTGCCCGTTAGACGCACAACTCACAAAAAAATCACACAAAAATAGAAAAAAATCCAGAGAAAGTTACATGGTATTAAAAATAATTCCTATCTTTGCCTCAACAAAAAAACAATTATTAGTTATGCCAGAAATATTTCGTTTCTACGGATTCTCATTCTTTTTTTACAGCAAAGAGCATGAGCCTATCCATATTCATGTCGAGGGTAATGACGGTATGGCAAAGTTTGACTGGGACGGTGAACAGTTTGTTCTCGTGGAGAAACATAACATCAAAGCAGGTGATATGAAAAAAATAAAATTTGCCATTGATGAAAATGCCGACATTATCATTAGTCGTTGGAACGAACATTTTAATTAGTCTAAAATACAACATTTATGAAAATTATAAAGATTTGGTTCGATACCGACTACATCTATGGTGCAGACGAGAGTGGCAATGAATACCGCCAGTCATTGCTGTGGTATCCAAAATTGAGAACCGCAAGCGATGAGCAGCGGGCTGAATACACCTTCGGAATGGGTGGGATACATTGGCGTGCGCTTGACGAAGACATCAGCTTTGAAAGTTTCACTTATGATGATGCAGAGCCTACTGCCATGCAGCGTTTCTTCTTGACCCATAAGGAAATCAACGTAGCTGAATTTGCCCGTTCCATTGGAATGAACGCCACCTTGCTGCGCAACTACATCAACGGTTTTAAGAAACCCTCAAAAGAACGTGAACAGACAATCCTCGACCACATCCACAAATTAGGCAAGGAACTAACAGCCGCCTGCTTCTGAATAAAACATCCTACAAACATCTTAGCAGTGTTTGGCAACCACTAAGTTACTGAATATCAGGCACTTGGGCAAACTTTATTAGCTTTATGATGTTTAAATAACTCATTGATTTTCAAATATTTAAATTAATTATTAACTAAGTATAGAACAATGAAAAAGTACTATTATTTATTGGTGGCCTTGATGATGGCCTTGATAACAGCTGGGCTGACTGCCTGCGGTAATGACAGTGACAATGAACCCGATGGTGATAATGTCAACGATTACATCGAGTTCACAATAGATGGAACGTCAAGAACTATTGAACTTCCTAAAGGTTTGTTTAATATGAATATGGACGGGTACAAAGATAAAGATGGGAATGACATGACTTTTTTCAATATTTCAGGATTAGATTTGGGAAAAATAGGTACTGTCATGATGCCAATTGCCCTTTACACCTATAGGTCAGATTTCAACATGAAAACAGGTTCATATAGTTTTCGCCATATTAAGAACGTTGGTGACGACATATTGTTTGATCATGATTGGTGGATTTTCTTTTACGAAGATGAGGATGTTAAAAAGCCATTTGAAACTGCTATATGGCTAACGTCCTCAAAAAATGAGTATTATTCAATAAATGGTACCATGAATGTGAAGAGTATAAAACCGTCAACATTCACTTTTGAGGGAATAAAGGAGAATGGATATACCATCGAAGCGGCATTCTCTTGCACCCTTGCCAACGAGAATGATAAAAATGACACCAAAAATTGCACAGGAAAATATAGATTGACATATATTCCTGAAGATGACTAATAACAACAAAACCAGTTGATTGATAATCTAAACTGAATACGCTGAGTCTTTTGATTTGTCAACATGAAATGACAATGTTCAAAAGGCTTTCTATATTACACGTTCCACCTGTGAGAGCACGGGTGCCATCAGCTGGGACGGTTCTAATGATGCGGTAAGCGGAGCGGCGCTATCAGTTAGAACCGTCCCAATGATGCACCGCCCACGCCGCTGTCACCATAACCAGAAAATCTCACAAGTGTGTAAGCCGTCGGTAAACCCCGTATTTGCTGGATGGGGTTACTGATGGCTTACGTCTGAAAAAGTCGTGATTGACAGATAAAAGAAATCTTTTTGACATTGGCGGCGAATGGCCTTTGTGTTATCTTTGCGGAGTATCGTGGGAAGAACAGGCAATTTTAGCTTTTAACATTCCCCCCGCACCTGTATACTTTAGACACGAATAACACATAAGGTTGTTTATCAGGGGATTGTGACAGTTTGACGCCAATTGGCTAAATTGCTTTTTGACGACTATACAAAGGAGGCATTATAAAGATTTGTTCCAGTTGATAGGGTTGTCTTTAATTGATTGGGGCACAAAAATTTGTATTTGTTGTACTTATTTCTATGTTGCACACCAAGGTAATTAACATTTTTAACTTTTTGGCTTCATCAGTTCAAGTTTAGTTATTACCTTTGTGGTCAGAGAGTTGAAACGGAAGCGGGCTCTGCAGAGGAGCAACCCGCCAGGGATAGGCTCTCCGCTTTAAGCCGTAAAGGCCCGAGGTCACCGTCACTGGTGGCCTTTTTTACGGATATAGCCCTATGCCTA
>CADAFP010000041.1 GCA_902787185.1 uncultured Bacteroidales bacterium
CTACTTCGCCATCGACCATGTGACACTCACGCCCAAGGCGGCAGGCCTGCTTGGCGACGTGGACGGTGACGGCAACGTGGGCATCGCCGACGTCACCCTCCTCATCGACTACGTGCTCACCGGCAATTCCGCCGGCGTCAATCTGGACGTGAGCAACGTGGACGGCGACAACATCATCGGCATCGCCGACGTCACCGCCATCATCGACTACATCCTCACAGGCACCTGGTAACACAGTTAACAGTGAACAGTTAACAGTGAATAGTTAACATCCGCATTCATTCAGACGGTCAAAACCATCTGAGTCCCAAAACAATATTTGGGGTGTGTCCAAAATTTTGGTGGACACACCCCAAATGATTATTCAGAAAATTATCGTCTTAATTGAGACGCATGAGTTGAAAGTCAGTTTCACCTAAGCATCAACTTGACGCTCTTCTCACCCACTCTAACGATGTACAGACCACCCGCATTCACAGGAATCTCATTGCGACCTTCCTGTATGTTGACATAGCGTGCATGACCTGAAATATCACTTACTATTGCTTTCTGATCCACAGGACTATCGACAACAATTGTCAGACCGTCGACTGAAATTTTTGTATCAGCTGTAAAATCATTTAAGTTATCGATAAGATTTACTATTGTAGTTCCATTATTATTGTTGTTGCCACTCTTAACTGCTGTACCAATCAGTTTAACCGTCTTATTAGTTGTCAATCCACCACCCGAGATTGTAACAGTTGCAATTTTCTTGCCAGTAGCTTTGGGTGCATACGTAACCGTCACCTCAGCACCTTGTTCGGATGCGCTCTTTGAGATTGTAGTCTTATTGATTTGGAACACGTCTATTGCACCTGACAGTTTCAAGCTTAAGTAATCGTTTTCTGCTAAATGATATCCTTTTACTATAAATGTGGCTGTATAGGTCCTATTAACTTGTTTGCTGCTGAATGTCAACGATGCGGGATTAGTCGTGACAACCGTTTTGGGTCGCAAATCAAGCAACATTTGATGTGAAGAGTTATAGTTGGAGGAGCCAGGATTAAATGCGCCAAGTTTATAATAGCCATCATAATAGCCTCCCCAACCCCAATTAATATGATAGGAACCAGAAGCATTGTATCCATCAATAATGAAATAATGTCCGCCACTACCTTGAGCATTATAAAAAACAGGTCGCTTACAGTTTAGTTCATTCTTAATCCAAGTGTTCCAATAACTTGAATTAGTCGAAGACTTGGCGATGAGCTGTACACTGGAGCTATAACCGAATTTATTCACCATAGTATTCTTTACAGTAGAATTAAAATAGACAGCACTTCCATTATCATTGTAATCGGTATGGAAAGCTTGACCAACATAACGCATAAGGGTTGCAACAGCATCAGCTTGAGTAGTTGTATATGAACTGTAACATTTTACGCCTTTATCATTCCAATATGTACCGTAATAATTTTTCATACTATTCCAGCTAATAGTCTTGCTCGGCAAATAAGGTACAACCATGCCATGCAGAGCGCCCGTGTAACCACTCAGAGAAGGGTAGGAACTGGGATACTTCCAGTAATACATAATCTGAGCCATGGCTGTAGCGCCACATCCAGTATAGCACTGGTATTCTGTCGAAGTTAAAACCTTTTTAAATTTACATTTATTCCAAAATGGAGCGTTTTGATTCCATTTAGTTCTGAGCAGCGGTGCGACGCTAGATGCATTCAATGACGGCCTTTCTTGGCAAACTTTCTTCACTTCAAGCATTGGATTAGTTTGCAGGTACTCAATTTCCTCTTTATAACAATCCAATAAATCACGCAAACCTTCGGGAATGTCATTGATGTCGAACGTTCCTTCACCATAAGCAAGGATATCATCTGCACGATCATCACCAGAAACAATGATAAAACCATCTTCAGAATTAAAAACATAAAACACTGGCTGATCAGCAAATTCTCCACTCTGCTCGACATGTGCCAATTTCAAGCCATTGTGGCCTAATGGCGCCATATAACCTGTATTTGCATTAGCAAAACTCTGTGCGACCATTTGGGCCTTTTTCAAATCCACAGGTGCTGCCCATCCTTGAAGGGCGACCATGACTAAAGCCATGAGCAATAAAATTTTCGTTTTCATAATGTTTAAATTTTAAATGATTAGTATAATTATTTATTAAGCGTTTAATTTTAGAATCAGGATGACTGATTTTTTCTTTCTGGCAGCAAAGTTATATGGGCTTTGTAAGGCTGTCAATAAAAAAAACACACAAAATTCATGATTGTCTAATTATTTTACATAAAGATGTCTAATTATTTTACAAAATGGCAAAATTCAATGGAAAATAGATACTAATAATGGTGATCATGTATTCGTTGTTTACTTGCTGATGGTGGATATTATAAGGTGCGTTGCTTTTTGGGGTTGACGGGGGGTTTCGGTTGGGGTATCTTTGCAGTCGAGAGCCGGGATTACGGCATTTAACTTATCGTTAACATTCCCCCCGACCCTGTGCATGGATTATTCATTTGATTTTTATGCTGAAAATCAATAAATTGTGAAAAGTCGTTTTAAAATGGTCATTATGCTTTTTGTCATTTGGCCATTTATTCGTATCTTTGCAGTTTGAATAAAAAAAACAAAACAGAATAATAACCAAAAACAATGAGCGAGAAAGAAAACACTTTAGCAACGAAATACGACCCTAAAGAGGTCGAGGATAAATGGTACCAGTATTGGGAGAGTCATGACTTGTTCAAGAGCGTGCCCGACGAGCGCGAGCCCTATTGCATCGTCATTCCGCCGCCCAATGTGACTGGCGTGCTGCACATGGGCCACATGCTGAACAACACGATTCAGGACATCCTCATCCGCCGCGCGCGCATGGAGGGCAAGAACGCCCTGTGGGTGCCCGGAACTGACCACGCATCCATCGCTACCGAGGCTAAGGTGGTGAAACGTCTTGCCGAGCAGGGCATCCGCAAGCGTGACCTCACGCGCGACGAGTTCCTCAAGCATGCTTGGGACTGGACCCACGAGCATGGCGGCATCATCCTGCAACAGCTGCGCAAGCTGGGTGCCTCGTGTGACTGGAGCCGCACGGCCTTCACCATGGACGAGACACGCAGCAAGAGCGTGCTCAAGGTGTTTGTGGACCTGTATGACAAGGGCTACATCTACCGCGGACTGCGTATGGTGAACTGGGACCCCAAGGCCCAGACCGCCTTGAGCAACGAGGAAGTCATCTATAAGGAGGAGAAGAGCCACCTGTTTTACCTCAAGTACTATGTTGACGGACTCGAGGCCCTCGAGAACGAGGAGCAGCTGCGTGCCGAGGGCAACATCATCCACAAGGACGAGAAGGGCTACTATGCCGTCGTTGCCACCACACGCCCCGAGACCATCATGGGCGACACCGCCATGTGCATCAACCCCAAGGACCCCAAGAACCAGTGGCTCAAGGGCCGCAAGGTCATCGTGCCGCTCGTGGGCCGCGTGATCAACGTCATCGAGGACCGCTATGTGGAAATCGAGTTCGGTACCGGCTGCTTGAAGGTGACTCCCGCCCATGACCCCAACGACTACGTCCTGGGCAAGACGCACAACCTGGAGACCATCGACATATTCAACGCCGACGCCACCATCAGCGAGCAGTCGCCGCTGTACGTGGGCATGGACCGTATGGAGTGCCGCAAGGTGATTGTCGAGGATCTGAAGGCCGCAGGACTGATTGAGAAGATTGAGGACTATGAGAACAAGGTGGGCTACAGCGAGCGCAACAGCGACACCGCCGTTGAGCCGCGCCTGTGCATGCAGTGGTTCTTGAAGATGAAGCACTTTGCCGAAATCGCCCTGCCCTGCGTGAAGAACGACGAACTCAAGTTCCATCCCGCCAAATACAAGAACATTTATAATGTATGGCTCGAAGGCATCCAGGACTGGTGCATCTCGCGCCAGCTGTGGTGGGGACACCGCATTCCCGCCTACTTCCTGCCCACTGACAGCGAGGACAAGGAGGTCTATGTAGTAGCCTTGAACGAGGAAGAGGCCCTGGAGAAGGCCCGCAAGATTCCCGGCTACGAGAATATCGAAGCCAGCCAGCTGCGTCACGACGAGGACGCCCTCGACACTTGGTTCAGCTCATGGCTGTGGCCCATCTCCCTGTTCGACGGCATCAACAACCCCGGCAACGAGGAAATCAAGTACTACTATCCCACCAACGACCTGGTGACCGCCCCCGACATCATCTTCTTCTGGGTGGACAAGCTGGGCCGCAAGATGTCCAAGTCGCTGGGTAACTCACCCGACCCGCTGAAGCTTATCGAACAATTCGGTGCCGATGGTGTGCGCATGGGTCTGATGCTCGCAGCACCTGCCGGCAACGACATCCTCTATGATGACTCACTGTGTGAGCAGGGCCGCAACTTCAACAACAAGATCTGGAACGCCTTCCGCCTCGTCAAGGGTTGGGAGGTGGCCGATGTCGAGCAGCCCGAGGCCAGCCGTCAGGCCGTGCTGTGGTTCCGCAACCAGCTCAACGACGCCTTGGCAACCGTTAAGGACCACTTCTCGAAGTTCCGCCTGAGCGATGCCATGATGGTGCTGTACCGCCTGTTCTGGGAAGAGTTCTCGGCATGGTATCTTGAGGCCGTAAAACCTGCCTATGGCCAGCCCATGGACCGCGCTACGATGCAGGCCACGCTCGAATACTTCGACATGTTGCTGCGTCTGCTGCACCCGTTCATGCCGTTCATCACCGAGGAGCTGTGGCAGCACCTCGATGAGCGCAAAGATGGCGAGAGCATCATGTATGCCCTCATCCCCGAACCCCAGCAGGCAGACCAAGAACTGCTCAAGGCTATGGCCGATGTCAAGGAAATCGTCGCTGGCGTGCGCAATGTGCGCAAGCAGAAGAACCTGCCCAACAAGGAGCAGCTCACGCTGCAAGCCGTCGGTGGCCTGAACAACCCGTTCGAGGCTATCATCACCAAGCTCGCTGGACTCGAGAAGATTGAGGCCGTAACCGAGAAGGATGCCACTGCAGCCGCCTTCATGGTGGGTACCGCCGAGTTTGCCGTGCCCGTTGCCGGCAGCATCGACGTGGAGGCCGAAATCAAGAAGCTGGAGGCCGACCTTGAATACACCCGCGGCTTCCTGGCCAGCGTAGAGAAGAAGCTGAGCAATGAGCGCTTCGTTGCCAACGCCCCCGCAGCCGTTGTCGAGGGTGAGCGCAAGAAGAAAGCCGATGCCGAGAGCAAAATCGCCACAATGGAACAAGCCCTCCAGACACTCAAGAAATAAGTTCCCCGTGCCGTGGCTCTGCCACGGCCATTTAAAAAGAAGAACATGGACAACTCAATCTTAAAACCCGGAATCCCCGTGGCCCTGTGCAGTGACCACGCAGGCTATCCCGTCAAGGAGGCTGTGAAGCGTTGGCTCGAGGGCCAAGGCATCGCCTGCAAGGACTTCGGCACTTACAATGAGGAGAGCTGTGACTATCCCGACTTTGCTCATCCGTGTGCCCTTGCCGTTGAGCAGGGCGAGTGCTATCCCGGCATCGCCGTGTGCGGCAGTGGTGAGGGCATCAACATCACGCTGAACAAGCATCAGGGTATCCGTTCGGCCTTGTGCTGGCGACTGGCAGTGGCTCGACTTGCCCGCCAACACAACGACGCCAACGTCCTTGCCATGCCCGGCCGCTTTGTCACCGACGAGGAGGCCATCGCCATGGTCGAGGCCTTCCTGACCACCCCCTACGAGGGCGGCCGTCACCAGCGCCGTATCGACAAGATTCCCGTATAGAATCCATTCTCACTTATGAACAAATGCTGGTCTGTCACAACCGATGTGGCAGACCAGCATTTGAGTTAGCGGTTATCCTCGATTGAAGGTCAGTTGTTCAAAATCTCGTTGATGATGGCGTTAATGTCGGCGATGTTCACGGTGTTGTCGCCGTTGACATCGGCAGCCTCTGAGGTCCATCCATTGAGAATCACATTGATGACGACATTGACGTCGGTGATGTTGACAACGCCGTCGCGATTGACGTCACCCTTGATTGTCACTGTATGCACTTGCTTGTAGAGCGCGATGTCGTCGATGTTGACACGAGCACCGCTTGTCTGCATGATGCGGAAGCGCACGGGGTCCTCCATGGGTATATCCAAGATGAACTGCTGCAGAATGCCTCTTGTGACGGTGAAACTGTCCAATTCGGTCCATGACAAGCCCTGGTTGGTGCTAAAGTCCACACGCAGCGTGGCATTTTCATCGGTGCCATAGCTGGCAGCCCATAAGCCGATTGCGCCGATGTCATCGACGTCCTCATTCATGGTAATGCTGCTCGAGCTGGTCTTACCCAAGCGGCAGGACAAACTGCCGTGACTGAGGTTATCGCCAAAGATGCCTGCGTTGACGAACTCCCAACTCCATACGTGCCCAGCGACTGTCTGATTCCAATAGCCACCCGTCTTACAACCTTCCCAATCCTCGACGATGCTGTCGCCCAGCACGGGACCAGGTCCAGGATCAACGCCCTGTTTGGTGGCCTTCGCGGTGACTGTGAAGGTAGTGGAAACCTCGCTGCTGCTCAAGGTAATGTGGTTCTCAAACTCACCCTCCTCCTGCGGCATGAAGGTGACCGTGAACGACGTGCCATTGTTCACGTCATCGGGATTGAACGAGATGGCGTCCACATAGAAGTTGGTGTTATCGTCCATCGAGAGCGAGAACCAGTTGTTGAGGTTCTTGCCCTTGAAGGTAATGGTGCAAGGCAGTTCGGTACCGATGGTCGTGCTGCCCATCACGATGGTCGAGCCATCTTCGGGAGAGATAATCGTCGGCTCGTTGTCCCCAGAACCGCCAAGCCAGACTTCGCCTTGCTTGTCGCCCCAGATATACTCAAAGAGCTCAGGATTGTCGATGAAGGGGTTGCGGTTGTTCTGGATGCCATAGACGGCCTCGTTGCGCTTGATCTCCTTCTCGCTCACGGGGTCGAGACGCGCCCATTTCACGAGCAGGTTGATGGACCAAGTCGAGAACGCCTTGTATTTGTTGGTCTTATAGTCGAGCTGAGGGCTACCCGACCAGTTGGGCAATTCATTCTTGTAACGGGTCACCATGTAAAAATAGGTGCGGGCAAAGTCGCCCTTGTACTCATCGTCGGGCTCAAAGACAGTGCCGCTGTATCCTGGGAAAGTACTGCTTCCCAGCTTGCCCTTGCCATAGAGGGAGCCGTTGGTCAGACGAGTACCATCAGCACATTCGCCAAAGGGGTAGTTACTGCGCTGGTTGTTCACCCGGATGTCGGTGGGATACATGTGAAACAAGTCGGTGTACATGGGCTTGCCGTTGTCAAACCAGCTCTTGGGGAAGCTGTGCTCGCGGTTGAAGCCTTCGCCCACGTTGCTCGCCGAACCGCCATGATCAGTAGGACGGTACTTGCAGTTGCTGTACATATCGATAATGTAGCCCTGGGCATCGGTGTCGGTTGTTTTGAAAGCATCCCACAAGGCATCGTAACTCTTAGCCGTGTGATTGCAGATAATGCCTCTCAATGCAATCATCAACTGCTCGTCGCTTTTGCCGTAAGCATTGTTGTAGTAATTGCTGGGCACAGCTGCCAGAGCCATCTGTACAGCCACCGTCAACACGGCCAGCAAAGACACAAAACGGGTTATCTTGTTCATATAACTGATTATTATGGATTTATCGTTTGTTCTTCATGCCTTTTGAAGCCTGCTTGGAATCAGGCCCTACTTTTTCGGCCTGCGGCTTGCGCACCTGGCCAGCGAGCTGCCCACAGGCGGCGGCGATGTCCTCGCCACGGCTACGGCGAATGGTACAGGTCACACCCTTGCTGTTGAGGTAGTCGCGGAAGTAGGTCATACGCTCGTCGCTGCTGGTACGCAGCTTCTCGATGCCGGGAATCGGGTGGAAACGGATGAGGTTAACGCGCACGTGCTCGTTGGGGAGCAGCTCACGCAGCTTCTCGGCATGCTGGATGTCGTCGTTGAACCACTGCCAGCAGATGTATTCCACCGACAGGCGGCGCTGGTGGGCAAAGTCGTAGTTGCCCAGCACTTCCATCACGCGCTCGATGGGCGAAATGCGCTCGATGGGCATCATCGAGGAGCGCTCCTCCTTGACGGCGTTGTGGACGCTCACGGCGACATGGACACTGGTCTGCTCGCACAGAATCTTCAGCTCGGGCAGTTTGCCCACGGTAGAAACCGTCACGCGCTTGGGGCTCCATGCCAGTCCCCACGGCTCGGTGAGGATGGCGATGACGCGCATCACCTCGTCGAGGTTGTCGAGCGGCTCACCCATGCCCATGAACACGACATTGGTCAGTTTCTCGCTGTCGGGGATGCTCAGCACCTGGTTGATAATCTGGTTGGACGTGAGGTTGCCGTGGAAGCCCTGCTTACCCGTCATGCAGAAGTAGCAGTTCATGCGGCAGCCCTTCTGTGACGAGATGCACAGCGTGGCGCGGTCATCCTCGGGGATATAGACCGACTCGACGGCACGCTTGTCGCCCACGTCAAACAGATACTTCACTGTGCCATCCTCGCTGGCGGCAGCCTGGCTGGGCGGGTACAGTCCCACGCAATAGCGGCTTGCCAGCAGGTCGCGGTTGGCTTTGGAGATATTGAGCATCTGCTCAAAGTCGTTCACACGCTTCTGGTAGATCCACTGTGCCAGCTGTTTAGCCACAAAACGCGGCATACCCAAAGCCGTTACGGCATCCTGCATTTCCTCAAGGGTCATGCCTGCCATCGGCATTTTCATCTTGTCGTTGCTCATGAGTCAATCGGTTTTAATTTGTTTATCCTGCAAAGTTACTGCTTTTAGTTGTAAATGAGACAATTTTTCAGTATTTTGTTGTTTTAAGTTGTGTAAGGCTGACCCTTGCAATACCTGACAGACTTACTCTCAACAACATGAGAAAGGGGGTGTCAATAGATTGTCAATAATCTTGAGGGCGACATGGGGTAGGTGTCGAGGTTTTTGACTACCTTTGCAATCCAAAAATCAACAATCAGGATAATGGAAGAATTTGAAGTAGGTAAACAGGCACGTCGCCGCACCCGCCCGACGCATGAGGCTGAAATCGTCAACGAGTTCGGCAAACTGCCGCCGCAGGACACGTCGCTCGAGGATGCTGTCCTCGGCGCACTGATGCTCGAGAAGGACGCATATAACAATGTGTGCGAGATTCTCAAGCCCGAGTCGTTCTACAACCCTGCCAACCAGAAGATATATGAGGCCATCCAGTCGCTGGCCGCCAACGGCAAGCCCATCGACATGCTCACCGTGACCGACCAATTACGGCAGAGCAAGGTGCTTGAAGAGGTAGGAGGCGCCATCCGCATCAGCGAGCTGACGGGCATGGTGTCGAGTGCCGCCAATGCAGAGTTCCACGCACGCATCGTGGCTCAGAAGTACCTCGCCCGCGAACTCATCAGCTACAGTAGCCAGGTGCAGTCGCTGGCCTTTGACGAGTCGATTGACGTGTATGACCTGATGCAGGAGGCCGAGGGCAAACTGTTTGAAATCAGCAAGAACACCCTCAAGCGCGACGTCATCCCCATCGAGAATGCCGTGCAGGACGCCATCAAAAAGATTGAGGAGGCCGCCAACCGTGAGAGCGGCTTGAGCGGTCTGGAGTCGGGCTACCACAAGCTGGACCGCCTGACCAGCGGCTGGCAGAACAGCGACCTGATCATCATCGCCGCCCGTCCCGCCATGGGTAAGACGGCCTTCGTTCTGTCGATGGCCAAGAACATGGCCGTGGATTACAACTATCCCGTGGCCGTATTCTCGCTTGAGATGTCGAGCCTGCAGCTGGTGAACCGACTCATCAGCAACGTGTGCTCGCTCGAGGGTGAGAAAATCAAGAGCGGCCAGCTGAGCCAGCCCGAGTGGGAGAACCTGATGACACGCACCCGCAGCCTGAGCACCGCTCCGCTGTTCATCGACGACACGCCGTCGCTGTCCATCTTCGAGCTGAGGACCAAGGCGCGCCGCCTGGTGCGCGAGCACGGCGTGAAAATCATCATCATCGACTACCTGCAGCTGATGAACGCCACAGGCATGAAATTCGGCAGCCGCGAGCAAGAGGTGAGTACCATCTCGCGTAACCTCAAGCAATTGGCCAAAGAGCTCGATATTCCCATCATCGCCCTGTCGCAGTTGAACCGTAGTGTGGAGACCCGCTCGGCCGATGACAAGCTGGGCAAACGCCCGCAGCTGAGCGACTTGCGTGAGTCGGGTGCCATCGAGCAGGATGCCGACATCGTTTGCTTCATCCACCGTCCCGAGTACTACACCCGCTCGAGCGAGGATGCCGAGGGCAATAACATCCGCGGCCTGGCCGAGTTCATCGTCGCCAAGCACCGTAGCGGT
Source organism: uncultured Bacteroidales bacterium (assembly GCA_902787185.1). GTDB lineage: Bacteria > Bacteroidota > Bacteroidia > Bacteroidales > Muribaculaceae > Sodaliphilus. Next base: position 10,402 of record CADAFP010000041.1, read on the forward strand.
GCCACCGACACCATCAACCTGCACTTCGTGAGCAAGTACGCCCGCTTCGAGAACCAAGGCGAACAGGACCTCGTGGGCGGCGAAACCACCTACGAGTCCAAAATGAACGACAGCGGCCCCGCCCCGGCCCCACCCGTCGGCACCAACGACTTCGGCCCCATCCCGCCCAACCAGGACTGGATGCCTGATGACAACGACAAAGGCACCCCCTTCTAATTGCCCCACACTAAGACGCAAAGCCGCTAAGTTTTCTTGTCCGTGCTCCGCACGGAGAAATTAAACGAAAATTATTAATTTTATTAAATTCAACACCCGAAGGGTGTCCTATGCATAACCCCCAGTAAAACCAGTGAAAGAGCGTAGCGAGTGAGCCGGTTTCACTGGGGGAATTGCGCACACAGAACACGTCGCCTGCGACGACCCCATTGCAGCCGAGTGCCCCATGCCCATCAGAGTTTTGGTACGGTATCTCATAAAAAACCACGCAATTTTTGGGAGATTTGTGAAATATTGACTATATTTGCAGGTGTTCTTTGGCAACACTCTGTATGTAATAAACTTAATAACAAGTCAGATAACCATTTTACAATAATGACAATGACAAGAATCATCAAACTCACACTGCTGTTACTGGCGCTCATGTCGTCAATAACTACCACTGCCCACAACTTTGAAGTCGACGGTATTTATTATGGTATTATTACTAATAATACTAATGATAAACGTGTTTATGTGACCTTTATAGGATCTGACTATATATATAATCTAAATAGGTACACTGGTAATGTTACTATCCCATCTACTGTTACATACAACGGTATAGAGTACTCCGTCACATCAATTGGAAGTTATGCGTTCTATGGTTGCACTGGGCTAAATAGCGTCAATATTCCGAACTCCGTCACATCAATTGAACGTTCTGCGTTTTATGGCTGCTCGAGACTTACGAGCGTCAACATTCCAAACTCTGTCACTAACATCAGTGAATGTACGTTCTATGGCTGCTCGGGACTTACGAGCGTCAACATTCCGAACTCCGTCACATCAATTGGAAGTTATGCGTTTTATGGCTGCTCGGGACTTACGAGCGTCAACATTCCAAACTCTGTCACTAACATCAGTGGATATGCGTTCTATGGCTGCTCGGGACTTACGAGTGTCAACATTCCAAACTCTGTCACTAACATCAGTGAATATGCGTTCTATGGCTGCTCGGGACTTACGAGTGTCAACATTCCAAACTCAATTACTAACATCAGTAATTATACTTTCCAAAACTGTCGCAAACTAAAAACAGTCATCATACCTTACCCCGTTACTCGTATAGGTTATAACGCATTCGACTATTGTGAAAATTTGACTGATGTGACTTGTTTGGCAATAACACCACCTGGGATGGATAATTATCGTAGCTTATATCCTGGTTACTATATGGCAACTCTTCATGTTCCAGCTAATTCGGTTGAAGCTTATAAAGCTTCTGACTGGTGGAGTTGCTTCATTGACATCGTTGGCGATGCCAGTGAAGAAGGTAATGGTAACACTCAAAACGGACCACAAACTGACAAATGTGATGCTAATGGTGATGGAGTAGTAAATATCTCTGATATCAATACTGTTATCGATGCCATCTTGAAAAACTAGAGCATAGGTCATTTTCAAGGCATGAAATGCCTGTGGGGCCGATGGATTGAGGCTCTACAGGCATTTTTGTTTTAGGCACTATCTTGATGAAAATAATAATTATTTGGTTGAATATATAAAAAGGATAAACGCCAAGTCAATTAAATGGTATGAGCCCGGTGCAATACCGAACTCATACCATAAATAATTAACGTGTTTAACGTCTAACTCTTTGGGGGGCACTCATAATTCAGTTATGATTCACCCTCTTAGTTGTGGCCGCTTTAGGGGGCGGTCATTATTGATGGATAGGGTTAGGGGCGTTGTTCGAATCTAAAAGTGTCGAAGATGTCGCCAGCAGTGACGGTTACGGTCAATTGACGCGTTTCTGCCTCATCCTCGAGAGGTTGGAACGTGACTATCACTTTTTTGCCGTCAATGGTCACCTCAAACCACTCACCATAAACGTGAGTCGATGTGTGAACCGCCATATCATAATAACCATAATCGCAGTGGTCAATCCAAGGGGTGTAGTTCTCGCACTCAAAGGTGTAAGTGCCGCCTTGGGCAGGAACGATATACACGCCGTCCACTTTGGTCAGACCGCTGAGGTCATTCCACTTCATCTTGTCCCACTTGCCGTCGGGCTCTTCTTTGCTACACGAGGCGACTACTGCCAACAAAACAAGTAGCAAGGCGAATGTTCTTAATATCTGCTTCATTATTGATACCTATTTTACTCTTGGGGGAGGCGGCGGAAGCCTTCGCCGAGGATTTCGGAGCTCTCGAGGATGTTGACGAAGGCGTGCGGGTCGATGTGGTAGAGGACGGAGCGCAGCTTGATCATGTCGGAACGGTCGAGAGTGACGTAGAGCATATTGCGTTCGGTGCCCTTGTAGAGGCCCGTACCGCTGATGAGCGTGCCACCGCGCTTGATGTCGTTGATGATGTAGTCGCGCACGGCGTCGGCCTTGTCGGTGACGATGAACATGGTCTTGTAGGTCTTGAGACCGTCAACCACGAGGTCGATGACCTTGCCCTCGATGAAGATGATGATGACGGAGTAAATGGGCAGGCGGATGTCACCAAAGGCGATGAGGGTGCTCAAGGTGATGATGCCATCGACAATCATGACGAGGGTACCCAGGGAAATCTTGGTGTATTTGTGCAGAATCATCGAGATGATGTCCGAGCCGCCGCTGGTAGCACCCGAGCGGAAAATCAGACCGATGGCCACGCCGTAGATGATACCGGCAACCACCGTATTGAGGAAATAGTCGGGACGGAACCAACCGCCGTGATGGGGAATCTCGACCATCGACTTGACCATCGAGGGGTCAACGGTGGATGTGATGGCACCATCGAGGATGACGGGATTATAGCCCCACCAGATCTCGAGGATAAAGGTGAACAGGAATATCAACGCCGTCGAGACGATGGTCTTGACACCGAACTTGGGGCCAAGAATCCAGGTGCCGATAATCAGCAGGGGGATATCCATGCAGATGGCGTAGAGTGAAATCTTCCAGGGCCACAGGGTGTTGAACACGTTGGAGAGACCGTAGGTGCCGCCAGGGGCCATCAGATAAGGGTTCACAAACATCACGTCGCCGATGGCAAACAGCAGGCTGCCAACAGTGAGCAGGACGTAGGCCATTACTTCCTGCCATAATTTTCTTTTGGGATCAATCTTAATCATAGCTATATATCTGTTAATTTGGCCGCAAAGGTAGTCATAATTTCCTGAATAATATTCCATATTTGTGAGGAAAAAACCGTAATATTTTTATTATCAAATTATTATCGAAACAAAACACCATGATTGAAGAAAAAAAACGCTTCAATATTACAAAATGTGAGAAAAACTCACTATCTTTGGCGGTTAATAGCAACTAAACTTTAAAAACGAAATATTATGGCAGACAAGACACCTACTCCGCACATCGGCGCCAAGTATGGCGAGATTGCACCCACCGTGATTATGGCTGGCGACCCCTTGCGCGCCAAGTTGATGGCAGAACGTTACCTGGAGAATCCCACGCTCTACAACCAAGTGCGCGGCATGCTCGGCTACACTGGCATGTACAAGGGTAAACGCGTATCGGTTCAGGGTCATGGCATGGGAATCCCCTCGATAGGCATCTATAGCTACGAGTTGTTCAACTTCTATGACGTGAAGACCATTATCCGTGTGGGGTCGGCCGGCTCGATGCATCCCGACCTGCACATCGGCGACCTCGTGATGGCCATGGGCGCCTGCACCAACAGCGCATACGCCATGCAGTTCCACCTGCCTGGCATCTATGCGCCGATTGCCGACTTCGACCTGCTGCGCTCGGCCGTTGAGAAGGCCGAGGAACTGGGCTACCGCTACAAGGTGGGCAACGTATATTCGTCAGACACCTTCTACGATGACAGCCCCGACACCGACCAGTGGCAGAAGATGGGCGTCCTCGCCGTTGAGATGGAGGCTCCCGCGCTGTACATGAACGCCGCCCGCAGTGGTGCCCGCGCCCTGTGCATGTGCACCATCAGCGACTCGCTGGTAACCGGCGAGGTGACCACCGCCGAGGAGCGCCAGAACAACTTCACCCAGATGATGGACGTGGCCTTCGGGATTATCTAAACGTTATTCTGCAGCTTTTTTGAAACCTTAAATTGAAGCGTTGTTATGGCAATGTTATCCCCTATCACCGAGCTGTTTGAAATCGACTATCCAGTGATTTCGGGCGGTATGGTGTGGTGCAGCGGGTGGGAACTCGCTGCAGCAGTGAGTAACGCCGGTGGTCTGGGACTGATCGGCGCTGGCTCGATGACGCCCGACGTGCTACGCGAGCATATCATCAAGTGCCGCAAGGCCACTCCCTACAACTTTGGCGTCAACGTGCCGCTGATGCGCCCCGAGGCCGCCGAAATGATGGAAGTCATCGCCGAGCAGAAAGTCCCTGTGGTATTCACTTCGGCCGGCAGTCCCCGCAAATGGACCAACTGGCTGCATGAACGCAAAATCAAGGTGGCTCACGTGGTCTCCTCGTCGGCTTTTGCAATCAAATGCGAGGAAGCCGGCGTAGATGCCATCGTCGCCGAGGGCTTTGAGGCTGGCGGACACAACGGCAAGGAAGAAACGACCACATTGTGCCTGATTCCCGCCGTGCGCCGTGTCACCCGCCTGCCCCTCATCGCCGCTGGCGGCATCGTCACCGGTAGCGGTATGCTGGCTATGGAGTCCTTGGGTGCCGACGGTGTGCAACTCGGCACTCTGTTCGCTGTGACTCAGGAAAGCTCCGCCCATGAGAACTTCAAGCGCTTGTGCCTTAACCTCAACGAGGGCGACACGCTGCTGCACTTCAGGAAACTCTCCCCTACCCGTCTGGTGAAAAACGGATTCCAGGCCACAGTGCAAGAGGCCGAGAACCGAGGAGCCACCGAAGACGAGTTGCTCGACATCATCGGCATCGGCAAGACCCGCACGGGCATCTATGAGGGTGATATCGACAATGGCGAAATCGAGATTGGCCAAGCCGCCTCGCTGCTTAAAGGTCACGAGATAGAGCCAGTGAATGTGGTGATGCAGCGGTTCGTGCGCGAGTACTACGCTGCCCGCCGCCAGCTCATCAATCAGGCAATGGATGAGCAGATGTCAAGAAGAACTTATTAATAACCTAACAATCAATTAAATACATTATATCTGATAATATGTCACAGTGGTTTGAATGTAAAGTAAAATATGACCGCATGATGGAGAACGGCGTGATGAAGACCGTCTCTGAACCCTATCTGGTTGACGCCTTGTCGTTTACCGAGGCCGAGGCCCGCATTACCGACAAAATGCAACCCTACATCAGTGGTGAATTCAAGGTCGATGCCGTCAAGCGCGTGAACCTGAGCGACATCTTCTATAATGAGGGTGGCGACCGTTGGTATAAGGTAAAAACCAACTTCATCACCATCGACGAGAAGACTGCCGTAGAGAAGCGCACCGCCAGCTACCAACTGGTACAGGCCAGCGACTTCAAGGGAGCTCTGAGCACCTTCATGGAGGGGATGAATGACACGATGGCCGACTTTGAGATTGCCTCGATTACCGAGACACCGCTGATGGACGTGTTCCCCGTTGACCTCGAAGAGACCCGCGCCGACCGTGAAGCCCGCCAAAAGGCACAAAACAATAAGGACTAAGGCATCATGGCAAGCATCAAAGAGAATCTTGAAAAAGTAACCGCACAACTACCTGAAGGAGTGCAACTTATCGCAGTGTCCAAGTTCCACCCCGTGGAGGAACTCGCCGAGGCCTACGAGGCCGGGCAGCGCCTGTTCGGCGAAAACCGCGCACAGGAACTCATCGCCAAGGCTCCGCAACTGCCCAAAGACATCCGCTGGCACTTCATCGGCCACCTGCAGAAGAACAAGGTGCGCGCCATCATGCCCCATGTGAGCGTGATTGAGAGCGTTGACAGCGTGGCTCTGCTCAAGCTTATCGAGAAAGAAGCCGCCCGCATCGACCGCACGGTTGATGTGCTGCTGCAACTGCACGTCGCCCAGGAGGAAACCAAGAGCGGCTTCAGCGTCGAGGAAGTGCTGGAAGCCGCCGAGGCAGGTGAACTGACCGAGAATCTGCCTCACGTGCGCGTGTGCGGTGTGATGGCCATGGCCTCACTCACCGATGATATGGAGCAGGTGGCACAGGAATTTGACCTTGTGCGCCGCACCTATATCACCCTGAAAGACGAGTGCTTTGACGAGAGCGAGGATTTCAATGAGCTGAGTATGGGTATGAGCGACGATTGGCAGGTCGCCGTCAAACACGGAGCTACGCTGGTGCGCATCGGCACCGCCATCTTCGGCCCCCGAGAATACTGAGAAAAACCGATACAAAAAAGCGTCAAAGAGCAACAGGTGGGTAATTTTTACGGCCATCTGTTGCTTGTTTTTAAGAAAAATAGTAATTTTGACAGCAATTTTCATAAAGAAATTAATTATTAATCATAAAAATACCTTTTAGAAAATGGCTCAAAAATCCAAACAATGGGCAGCGATTATCATGATGATCGCGCTATTTGCAATGATTGCCTTTGTGACCAACCTGTGCTCACCGATGGCAACCATCGTCAAGAATCAATTCGGCGCCTCGGAGGCAGCCGGCCAAATCGGTAACTACGCCAACTTTATCGCTTACCTGCTGATGGGTATTCCCAGCGGTATGCTCATTACCAAGATGGGTTACAAGAAAACTGCTCTCGCAGCACTCATCGTGGGCATTATCGGTCTGGTCATCGAGTACCTGAGCGGCCAGATTGGCGGCGACGGCGCTTATTGGATTTACTTGTTGGGTGCCTTTATCAGCGGTATGTGCATGTGTATGCTCAATACAGTTGTGAACCCGTTGCTCAATGTACTGGGTGGCGGTGGCAAGAACGGCAACCAGTTAATCCAAATTGGCGGCGCCTTCAACTCGGCAGCAGCTGTGGCAGTCTACATCCTGATGGGTGCTCTCATCGGTGAAGTCACCAAGGACACCGTGATTGCCGATGCCACCCCTGCCATGTTCATTGCCCTGGGCATCTTTATCGTGGCATTTGTCGTATTGCTGTTCACCAAGATTGAGGAACCCGAACAGGCACCGATGGAGATGAGCCTCATCCCCGGCGCGCTCAAATTCCGCCACTTTGCCTTGGGTGCCCTTGCCATCTTCTTGTACATGAGCGTTGAGGTGGGCACACCCACTTACATGATATCCTATCTGCAGACTCCTGAGATTGGCGTTACAGCAGGTGTAGCAGCCCTGATTGCCTCGGTTTACTGGCTGATGATGTTCATTGGCCGTACCATCGGCGGTGCCATCGGTGGCAAGGTGAGCAGCCGCGCCATGGTTTCGACCGTTGCCGTTGTCGCCATCATCCTGCTGCTGTTCGGCATGTTCGCTCCCACCGACATCAAGGTGAGTGTTCCCGGTATTGACTGGGGTAACCTCAGTGTGATTTGGACTCCCGTTCCTGTGGGCGTGTTTGCATTCATCCTCGTGGGTCTTTGCACTTCGGTCATGTGGGGAGGCATCTTCAACATGGCAGTTGAGGGCCTGGGCAAATTCACCGCTGCAGCCAGCGGCATCTTCATGACCATGGTGTTCGGTTGCGCTGTGATGGTCGCCCTGCAGGCAGTGGTAGCCGACAAGGTGAGCATCCTGTCAAGCTATTGGATCCCCGTTGCATGTGCTGCCTATATCCTGTTCTACGCACTCATTGGCAGCAAGCCCGGAAAGACCGAGGAATAAACGTTATCATTTGATAATCAGATACATCATTGTGACCATGCCTAATGGGTGTGGTCACAATTCTTTTTTTGTTGAAAAATAGTTGGGCTTGTTTTCCACTTCATATGAAAAAAAGCCGTATTTTTGTAGATTAAAACAAACTCTTAAAAACATTCAATAATTATGATCGATTCCAAGCTGATGACTCGTGCGGCAGACAATATCCGCATTCTGGCCGCCTCGATGGTTGAACAAGCCAAGTCAGGTCACCCCGGTGGCGCTATGGGCGGTGCCGACTTTGTTAACGTCCTGTTCTCGAAGTATCTCGTGACTGACCCTGACAATCCCGCATGGTTCGCCCGTGACCGCTTCTTCCTGGATCCCGGCCACATGTCTCCGATGCTCTATAGTGTGCTGCACTTGGCAGGCCGCTACACGACCGACGACATCAAGGCTTTCCGCTCGTGGGGGAGCATCACTCCTGGCCATCCTGAACTGGATGTCGAGCATGGCGTGGAGAACACGTCGGGTCCCCTGGGACAAGGCCATGTGATGGCGGTGGGCTGTGCCATTGCCGAGCGTTTCATCGCCACGCATTACAGCGAGGTGTTTGCCCACAAGACCTACGCCTTCATCAGTGACGGCGGTGTCCAAGAGGGCATCTCCCAGGAGGCAGCCCGCATTGCAGGCTACCTGGGGCTGAACAATCTGATTATGTTCTACGACAGCAACACGGTACAGCTCTCGACCGACTGCGATGCCGTGAGCAACGAGGATACCGCGATGAAATATCGTGCGTGGAACTGGAACGTCGTTGAGTGTGACGGTACCGACCCCGTCGCCCTTGCCAACGCATTGGACAAGGCTATTGCCGAGCGCGAGCGCCCCACCATCATCATCGGCCGCACCATCATGGGCCGTGGCTGTGTGACTGCCGAGGGCGAGAATTTTGAGGGCAAATGCAGCACACACGGCAACCCGTTGAGCAAGTCGGGAGCCGACTACGGCAAGACCATCGAACACTTGGGCGGCAATCCCGATAACCCGTGGGTGGTGTTCCCCGAGGTGGCAGAACTGTATGCCCAGCGCGCCAACGAACAGCGCGCCATCGTCGCTGAGCGCAAACGCGCTATTGACGCATGGGTTGCGCAGAATCCCGAGGCCATGAAGCGCCTGCAAGACTATATCGACGGCAAGGCTCCTCAAGTGGACTATGCCGCCATCGAGCACAAACCCGGCATCGCCACCCGCGCCGCCAGCGCCAACGTGCTCGCCGTCCTCGCCAAAGAGGTTGAGAACATGATTGTCTCGTCGGCCGACCTCGCCAACAGCGACAAGACCGATGGTTTCCTCAAGGTGAGAGGTGCCTTCAAAACCCATGATTTCAAGGGCGCATTCCTGCATGCCGGCGTTTCTGAGCTTGCCATGGCTGCCATCATCAACGGTATGGCGCTGCATGGTGGCGTGATAGCCGCTTGTGGCACGTTCTTCGTCTTCAGCGACTACATCAAGCCTGCCGCACGTCTGTCGGCATTGATGGAGTTGCCCGTTAAGTTCATATGGACCCATGACGCTTTCCGCGTGGGTGAGGATGGTCCCACCCACGAGCCAGTAGAGCAAGAGGCCCAGATCCGCCTGATGGAGGAATTACAGAACCACCACGGCCGCAACAGTATGCTCGTCCTGCGTCCTGCCGATGCCGCCGAAACCTCTGTTGCCTGGAAAATGGCGATGGAGAACAACCTAACGCCCACTGCCTTAATCCTTTCGCGTCAAAACATCGACGACCTGCCTTCGGCTTCGGGCAACCGCTATGCTGATGCATTGGGCGCTGAGCGCGGTGGTTATATCGTCATCAAGCAGGACAAGCCCGATGTTGTTCTCGTGGGTAATGGCTCGGAGGTTGCCACCCTGGTAGCAGCAGCCGGTATCATCGGTGAACAAGGCATCAAAGCACAAGTTGTCTCGGTGCCCTCTATCGGCGTATTCATGAATCAGGATGCTGACTATCGTAACCAGGTGATTCCCAACGAAATTCCCGCATTTGGCCTCACCTCAGGCCTGCCCAGCACTCTGCGCCGGGTAGTACCCACTGGGCGCATTTTCGGCCTCGACCATTTCGGTGCCTCGGCGCCTTACAAAGTGCTGGATGAGAAGTTCGGTTTCACCCCCGAACATATCGCCAATGAAATCATGAAATGGCTGAAATAAGTCACCTTTTTAATGAGTGTTGCCCGATTTTTTGTACTATAGTGTTTTTTTTTCTAAAAAATTTTTACTGTAAAACAAAAAATCACTACTTTTGTCAATCCATTTGGCTCTAAGAAACCCATCAATTTAGGGCTGATGTTAGGATTTAACAGCTTTTATGGCATTAAACAAAACAAAATATAACATAAGACTTATGAAAAAGATTGCTTTATTAGTTATTCTTTGTGCCGCTTACCTGATACCATCTCTTTCTGTAGCTCAGGAAGTGACCTATGTTGAGGATCCTTCTCAGGGTTACCTGCTGAACAGGATGAGAGATAACTGGTTTATCACCGCTGACGGTGGTGTAGGTTTGATCATGTCATCCTATGACAGGCACTTAAAGTTTGGTCAGCGCTTGGGCGCCAAGGCTGATTTGTTTGTTGGTAAATGGTTCTCTCCGCTGCTGGGTTTGCGTGGTGGTGTTGACTTTGAGCAGCTCAAAGGCGCTACCTGGACCGGCAACTATGCAGCTCTGGGTTATCGTGGAGACATCCAGGCCAAGGACAGAGGTTTCAACTTCCAGCACTTCAATGATGTAGGTCTGGTTGGTGACGTTCTGTTCAACGTGTCCAACTGGTTGTGTGGCTACAAGCCCCACCGCTTCTACAACGCCATCTTCTACGTTGGTATGACTGTTAACTGGGTTTACTGCCGCGATGGTGCCCGTCCCGTTTCTGACGGTCCTTGGCGCTATGGTGCAAACGACGACCCCGACCACAGCCGCAACTACAGTATGCAGGCCGGTTTGCTCAACAGCTTCGCCATCACCAAGAAGATTGACCTGAACCTTGACCTGCGCTTCGACCTGATGCAGGAGCACATCGACGGTGCCGGTATGGGTTACAGGACCTGGAACGAGTATCCTGGTGTCCTGATTGGTATGACCTACAAGTTCGGCAAGAGCGAGTGGAACGCTCCCATCCAGGTTCAATGCCCCGAGTGGAAGTACACCGACAACGAGGGTGATGCCCTTACCGCCAACCTGAACAACGCTAACCGCAAGATCGGTGATCTGGAGGATCAGCTGCGCAAGTGCCTCGAGAAGAAGCCCGCTCTCGCTCCCAACAATCTGAACGAGGACGCTACTGGCGAGGCTCCGCTGGCTACCGTTTACTTCCCCATCAACCGCACTGAGGTGCTGGGCGTACAGCGCAACGTAGTTGATGCTGTTGCCGAGGTGATGAAGAACGAGAACCGCAACTACCTGCTCACCGGTTGGGCCGACAACTACACTGGTAACGACCAGATCAACGTCCGCCTGCGTAAGGGCCGTGTTGCTACCGTCAAGAACGAGCTCGTGAAGAAGGGTGTTGCCGAGAGCCGCCTCGAGACTCAGATCAACAACGGTGAGCTGACCAACTATGGTCCCAAGTGCGCATCTCTGGACCGCGCCGTGACCATCCAGCGTAAGTAATCTCAGTCAAGAGACTTAATGTATAAAAGGTGTTCCACTCAACCAGTGGAACATCTTTTTCTATCCAGCCTCCATTAACCGTTTTTCATGGGCACCCACCTCAATAAAGACTCGTTGCTACAACTCATCCGTGAAGGGCAGCCGTTGTCGTCAGGGCAGCAGCTGAGGCTCACTTTCTCCCTGAGCGTGCCCGCCATCCTCGCCAACGTGTCGGCGATGGTGATGCAGTTCATCGATGCTGCTATGGTCGGTCAATTGGGGGCTGACGATTCGGCTTCGGTCGGGTTGATGGGTACCACGGCATGGCTCTTTGAGGGCGTGCTGACGTCGTTTGCCGCGGGATATGCCGTGCAGGTGGCGCAACTGTTAGGGGCCAAACGCGCTGCCGACGCGCGCCAGTTGGTGCGCCAAGCCATTGTGGTGTGCCTGCTTTTCAGCCTGCTGATGGCGGGACTGGGACTCGTGCTGTGCGGGCGGTTACCGGTGTGGCTGGGCGCAGAGCCTCACATCCGTCCTAACGCAACCATCTACTTCGGCACTTTCATGCTGTTTGTGCCATTCTTCATGCTCGACATCGTGGCAAGCTCCATGCTGCGCAGCAGTGGCAACATGCGCGTACCCAGCGCGCTCAACATCCTGATGTGTGTGCTGGATGTCATCTTCAACTTTTTCCTCATCTTCCCCACCCGGCAAATATCGGTCATGGGACATACCATGACGATGCCTGGCGCAGGTCTGGGTGTGATGGGAGCGGCGCTGGGAACGGCTACCGCAGGACTTGTTGTCTCGCTGATGATGATGTACTACCTCGCATTCCGCTCCAAAGAATTGCGCCTTACGATTGACAGTGGATCCTTTAAGCCCGCATGGGGTGCCTTCAAGAAAGCCATAAAAATCTCGGCCCCGATGGGTGCGCAGCACATTATGATGTGTAGCGCATCTATCGTCATCACTGGCATTGTGGCGCCGCTGGGTAGTATCGCCTTGGCAGCCAACTCCTTTGGCATCACTGCCGAGAGCCTCTGCTACATGTCGGGCTACGGTATCGCCGATGCCGCCACCGCACTTATCGGGCAGAGCCTGGGTGCGGGCAGGAAGCGGCTCACACGCAGTTTTGCGTGGATTAACGTGCTGTCGGGTATGGTTATCATGGGAGTGATGGCGATACTGATGTATGTGTTCGCTACCGAGCTGATGGGGCTGATGTCGCCTGTGCCCGAAGTCGTCGAACTGGGCGCCCGTTGCCTGCGCGTCGAGGCGTGGGCCGAACCGTTGTTTGCCGCTGCAATCATTAGCTACGGCGTGTTTGCCGGGGCCGGTTACACGCTTGTACCCTGCGGCATCAACCTGGTGAGCATGTGGATGGTGAGACTCGGTTTGTCGGCCATCATGGTCAAGAGTATGGGGCTCTATGGCGTGTGGATGGCCATGGCGATAGAATTGTGCTTCCGTGGAACGGTCTATCTCCTGTGGTTGTCCTCCAAGAGGTGGATGAGAACGGTTATTGATTAGCTGTATTGCGCTTGAACTTCTCGGCAATAATGACGCCTGCGAGAATGAGCACGCAACCGATGTAAGCAATTGCGTTGGTGCGCTCACCGAACCAGATGGCAGCGGCTATCATCGAGACAATGGGGCTCAAATAGAAATAATTGCTGGCACGCACCGCCCCGATGCGCTTCACCGTAATGCCCCAGATGAAGTAGGCTGCCATCGAACAAATCAAGCCAAGATAGAGCAGATTGCCCCATACCTCGGGTTGCCTTAAGGTATTTAGATTCACTTGGGTATCCTCTAAGGCCAATAGCGGCAATGCTGACAACACGCCGTAAAAGAACAACTTGCGTGTGATGAACAGCGTCGTGTAAGTGCGGTTAAGCCGTTTCAATGCCATCGAATAGAAAGCCCATACAAAGGCCGCAAAGAGGGCCAGCATATCGCCCAAAATGCTATCACCCCAGACAAAGCCATCTTTCAAGGCCAGCATCACCGACCCAATAAAGGCGATGACCATTCCCACACCTGTCAATAGCGTGATGCGCTCGTCACGGTAAAAGATAGCTCCCATCAGCGCTGTCGTCAACGGCGCGGTGCTAACCAACACTGCCACGTCGCTGATGAGCGTCAACTCCAGAGCCGTGTTCTCGGCAATAAAATAGGCCGAGCCGCCTGCGATACCGCACACCACGAACAGCAACTCGTCGCGCCATCCGGTATAACGCACCTTGAAGCGGCAGACAACCAGCAATGAAACATAGGCAATGGTGAAACGCGCTACAAAAATCTCGGTGGGCGTCATACCCGCATCAAGCAGCACCCTGGTGTTGAGGAACGAGATACCCCACACCAGAATCATGGCAAACGCTGCCACATGATACCAAAAGTCGCTATTTTTTTTGACTTGTCCCATGAGAATTGCGGTGCAAAGGTACGATTTAGTTTTGAAAAAACACTACCTTTGCGATAGTGAATCACGAGGAATTAATAAATAAGGTGTTCCAGGCCGACGAATTGCGAGACCTTAAGGGCAAGCGGGTGCTGGTGGCACTGAGCGGTGGAGCCGACTCGGTGGCATTGTTGCGGCTGCTACTGGCCGCCGGAATTGACTGCCAAGCAGCGCATTGCAATTTCCACTTGCGCGGTGAGGAGTCGATACGCGATGAGCGGTTCGTGCGCGACCTGTGCCAACGTCTTGACGTGCCCTTGTCGGTCAAGGACTTTGACGTCACCGCCTATCAGAACGAACACGGCGGCTCGGTCGAGATGGCATGCCGTGAGTTGCGCTATGCCTGGTTTAAGCAGGAATTGGAGCGGCTCGGTTGCGCCCTCATTGCCGTTGCCCACCATGCCGACGACCAGGTGGAGACTTTCTTCCTCAACCTCATGCGCGGCACCGGGCTGAAAGGGCTTGCAGGTATGCAACGCGAAAACGGCTTCATCTGGCGCCCTATGTTGGATGTTACCCGTGCACAACTGCTTGATTACCTTGACAGCATCGGTCAGGACTATGTGACCGACAGCACAAATTTGCAGAACGACCACCGCCGCAACCGCCTGCGCAACATCGTCTTACCATTTATCGAGCAAGAATTCCCCGGCGCCAAGGCACGCATCCACAAGACCATGCAGAACCTCGCTGACGATTATGAATTGCTGGACTGGCTGGTGAGTGACCTCAGGCTTGACCTGCCATTGATTGACATCGAAGACATTATCGACCACCCGTTGGCCGCTTCCCTACTCTACCACCGCCTCCACGATTTGGGCTTCAACCGCGACCAATGCGAGCAAGCGATTGAAGCGGCAAAAAAAGAGCACCGCGGGCGTCAATTCACAGCAGGCAAATATCTGCTTGTCGTGAACCGAGAAACCTTTGAGGTCATCGAACAATATGAAGAGCCATGGGGAAGCGAGATTCCATTCGACGTTTTGACTGGCACCAATAGTCCGATTAGTATCACCTCATACCGTGGTCACACCCCATTCTCGCCACGTATGTGCTGCAATGGACTTCGTGTCGCATTCAACACCCAACTGCTTGACTGCAAACGCATCGTGCTCCGACATTGGCGGCAGGGCGACCGTTTTCAGCCATTCGGCATGAAAGGCACCAAACTCGTGAGCGACCTCTTCAACGACCTGAAGCTGGACTATAGCCACAAAAAACGCACCTGGCTCTTAGAGGCCGATGGCGAGATTATCTGGGTTGTCGGACAACGCTCATCGGCACTTTATCCCGTCCCCATCGAGAGCCAGGATTATATCATTCTGACTAAGTTGATACCGTAAATGGGAACTATCTTTAGGCAAACAAAATCAAAAAACGGCCAAAAAACTTGCATAAAACGAAACTTGGCAGTACCTTTGCACCCCAAATGAGTGAGTTTGCACGTCAAATTCACTTTCGGAGAGATGGCAGAGTGGTCGATTGCGGCGGTCTTGAAAACCGTTGAGGCTAACTACCTCCAGGGGTTCGAATCCCTTTCTCTCC
>CADAFP010000042.1 GCA_902787185.1 uncultured Bacteroidales bacterium
TTTTATTTATTGGGACGCATTCTCTTATTGCACTGGTCTCAAGCGCTTCAACATTAGCGAGGAGAACTCCAGTTATTGTAGCGTTGACGGTGTTCTCTATAACAAAGAGAAAACCACTTTAATTATGTTCCCCAATGCTAATAGCGACAGCTGCATTGTCCTTGACGGTGTCACTGAAATCGAACGTTACGCTTTTATGGGAAGTTCCCGCCTTAGATACCTTTCACTCCCCAATAGCTTAAGGACAATTAGTCTCGCCGCTTTTGAAGATTGTTCTTCATTGCAAAACTTTATCATTCCTGAAGGAGTTGAAAGGATCGAGCAACTTGCGTTCTCAGGATGCTCGAGTCTGACAGAGATGCGCATTCCCAGCAGTGTTTCAAGTTTTGGCCCACAGGTTTTTTATCGCTGTAAATCACTTCAAGCCATTCATGTTGCCGAGGACAACCCTATCTTGAGCAGCGTAGATGGTGTATTGTTCAATAAGGATAAGACTATATTAAGAGCATACCCAAATCATCACAACAATGACTACTCAACCTATACTATTCCAGAGGGAGTCATCACAGTAGCTGATTGCGCTTTTGGAGCATGTTCCGGATTAGCAAATATCAATTTTCCGAATAGCCTGAAAAAGATTGGTTCTTCTGGGTTTGTTGATTGCACTGGCTTGACGACCGTTGTCGTGCCCGATAGTGTTACGGAGTTGGGCAATGGCGCTTTTAACGGATGCAAATACATCAAGAACATAACACTGGGACGCAGTGTCGCTTCAATGGGTAGTTCAATCTTTGACCAATGCTGGATGATTAATATTACCTGCTTGGCGCCTACTCCCCCTTCAATCCCAACCATTAATGGCGGTATAGGACTGTGGTACACAGTATATAGCAGTTGCCGACTGTATGTTCCCAAAGAGTCGTTAGAAGCTTACCAGACAACCGACCCGTGGATGAGATTCACCAATATCGTGCCCGTGGACGACATCGGTGATGCCGATGGTGACGGTGTGCTCACAATCAATGATATAACTGCTATCATTGACCTTATTCTTGGGCAAGATTCAAGCATCAACTCCATTATCGCCGACATTAATCGTGACCACAAAACTAACATCGATGACGTTATCGCCCTCATCGACATATTTCTCAACAATTAAGGGTAACGTCTATAAATTACCTGATTGTTAAGACTTAGCGTTGGTAAAGTGGCGCAAGACGCAAAAGACGGGGCTGTGTGTCATAATTCTGATAGCCGCTATCTATGATCGCCCTTCGGGCGTAGCCCGATCAAAGTTTTAGGAATGAATTATGACACACCTCCCCTTTTCTATTGCGGATTGTTGCCCAATGCCATGAAAAAACCGCAGCTTTTTAGTAACTTTGCATCAAAATTTGTGAAAGCCGAACACCATAAAGTTCACTTTAATGGTTGAGGCGCCGCCAAAGTTATCCAAATAATATAAAAAATGACTCTATGGGACTCATTGACGATAGTAAACGCATCAACGAAATTGACGTGCAAGAGGAACGCGCCATCCTCGTGGGACTGATTACACCACAACAAGGCGAGGCCAAGGCCAAAGAATACCTTGACGAACTTGAATTCCTTGCCGAGACGGCAGGCGCCGTCACTGTGCGCACCTTCCTGCAACGCTGCGACGGCCCCAACAGCACGTCCTATGTCGGCAAGGGCAAACTCGAGGAGATTGTCGCCTTTGTCGAGGAGAATGACATCAGTCTCGTCATCTTTGACGACGACCTCACGCCCAAGCAGATTGCCTTTATCGAGAAGGCTGTCAAGGTCAAAACGCTTGACCGCACGAGCCTCATCCTCGACATCTTTGCCAAACGGGCCCAGACCGCCAGCGCCAAGATGCAGGTCGAACTGGCACAGTACCAGTACCTGCTGCCCCGATTGACGGGTATGTGGACCCACCTGGAGCGTCAGCGAGGCGGTATCGGTATGCGTGGACCTGGTGAGACGCAGATTGAGACCGACCGCCGTATCGTCAAAACTAAAATCTCCTTGCTCAAGGAGAAACTCGCACAGCTCGACAAGCAGAAGATTACCCAGCGCAAAAACCGCGGCAAACTCACCCGCATCGCCCTTGTGGGCTATACCAACGTGGGCAAATCCACGCTGATGAATGTGCTGAGCAAGAGCGAGGTCTTTGCCGAGAACAAGCTCTTTGCCACCCTCGACACCACGGTGCGCAAGGTGGTGATTTCCAACCTTCCTTTCCTGCTGACCGACACCGTCGGCTTCATCCGCAAGTTGCCCACCCACCTGGTGGAATCCTTCAAGAGCACCCTTGACGAGGTGCGCGACAGCGATATCCTCGTCCAAGGATATGATCATGGTCTTCAACAAGATAGACCAGTTCACCCACGTCCCCAAGGATGAGGACGACCTCACGCCCCGTCTGCGCGAGAACATCCCCCTCGAGGAACTGGAGGAAACCTGGATGGCACGTATGGGTGAGAATTGCGTCTTCATCAGCGCCAAGAAGCAGCTGAATATCGATGCTCTCAAGAAACTGTTGTACAACAAGGCCAAGGCAGTCCACACCGCCCGCTTCCCTTACAACGACTTCCTGTTCCAAACCTACGACGACCTGACCGAAGAGTAAGCAATTACACTTTCCAACTTTAATTACATGATCGCGCCAAACGATGAAAAAGGTTCAACTACTTCTTGCTACACTGCTTTTGGCCATTATACCATTCAGTAGCTATGGGTATCAAGGTGTTCAAGGTGACGTGAACAGTGATGGCACAGTAAACATCACCGATGTGAACGCCATCATAAGTATTATCCTTGACGGCAAGCCCTTGATGGCCGATGCTGATGTGAACAACGATGGCGTGGTGAACATTTCAGATGTCAATGCCGTCATCAGTATCATCATTGACGGACCAAAGGACCAAACGGTCGTCCACGTTTATGGTGATGACGGCCCATCCGAGGGGAGTGTCATCAATGTCACTGAAGCCACGGTCACTGTTACCTGTGACCCTGGTGAGGAGCCCAAGATAGGTGATATTATTGTCAGCGGCATTACCCAAGCAGCTCCTTATGGTTTCCTGCGTCAGGTCATGAGTGTACAATCATTGGATGGACAGTGTGTGATGACCACCACTAACGCCTCGCTTGAGGATGTGCTGCCCGATGGTGACTTTGATTTGCCCATCCCCCTGGATGAACATAGGCAGGGCGTGACTATAAAAGCTCCTGGCATGGCGCCACAGCGCTTGGGCTTCTCTGCTGACCTCAAAGTTTGCGTGAAAATTTCGTGGAGTGACGGCCAACCCATTGTTAAACTCATCAACGACGTGACGAGTGCCGAAGAGGAAGAAGTGCTCAGCGGCCAGGAAGACACGACTTATCCCGTGAAGTTCATTGTTAATATGCATCCCTCATTGGACGTGAATTTCATCTGTAAAATGCGAGACAACCAGATTGAGAGCATCGGGCTGAAAGGCAACGTTGACATCAGTGCCGAGCTGATGGGTAAGATTTCGAATGAGAAGGCGCTTCACCTGCTGGGTGATGATGGCATCGAACTGTTTTCGCTCTATATCAGTCCCGTATCAGTCATGGCTCGTGACGTCCCTCTGGTGTTCGCTCCTCACTTCGATGTGTTTATGAAGGTCGATTGCAATGGTGAGGTGTATTTACAGAGCAAGTTTGTCGCCACCAAGGCCGAGGGTGCCTTCAGCTACATCTACACAACCTCGCCCGACCCCGTCACGGGTGAGAATTCGAGCCTTACCACAAGCATCGCATGCAATAGCCAGGGTGACAACCTGTTAACTGAGCGCATGCAGCTGGCTTTTGCTCCCAAGTTGGGTGTAAATGGCTCGTTGACAGCCACCCTGCTCCCGACATTGGGTGTTAGTCTGTATGGAGTCCACGATATCTTCCAAGCAGATGTGACTTTTAACCATTGGGTCAATGCGGACGGTAACCTGGCGTTGACGCTTGGGGAAGATATGGAGTTGGACTATGACGACATTCTTTTAATCAAGAGCGGAATGGGCATCGGACTGTTGTCCAATTTCAAGCTTACTCGGAATGACATCAGTGTGGAGAAGGATATCACCTTACAGGATGAACAGCTGCTGGATTCCATTGGCATCACGCCGCGCTTTGATGAATTTATGCTTTCTCCCAGTCAGAACCCGATGCCTGCCATCACCAGCCAAGTGGGTTTCTCGATGGATATGACCAAGCCCGCAGTCCAGTTAATACCTGATCAGGATTACGGCTTCACCTATGGTTTCCTTGACGAGGACCGCCGTGATAGCTGGACATTCCTCAGTCAGAAGGATGACTATGACATGGGGTTCAACCAGCATAACCTCACTCAGCACATTGAAGCCAATATTGCTGCCTCAAGTCTCGAACGGGAAAAGACCTATGAGGTTTGTCCCTATGTGACCATTCTCGGCACCAACATCTACAAGAAAGGTATCAACTTCATTATCAGGGGAGAGGTTGACCCTGAGGAGTATGTTGACCTGGCTCTGCCCAGCGGCACGTTGTGGGCAATACGCAACGTCGGTGCCAACAGCCCCGAGGATTATGGCGACTACTTCGCTTGGGGTGAGACTGCCCCTAAGAAGAAGTATGATTGGGACACTTACAAGTGGGGTTATTTGGACAATTACGGGGTGGCGCGTATGACGAAGTATGGCCCTGTTGACAACAAGAAGGAACTGGAGCCAGGAGATGATGCCGCCTATGTGAACTGGGGCCCATTGTGGCGAATGCCGACCCCAGAGCAGTTGAGTGAACTGAAATATGAGTGCGAATGGCAGTGGACCACGATTAATGGTGTGAACGGCTATTTGGTCATCAGCTCGAGGAACGGAAACTCGTTGTTCTTACCAGCCACAGGTACTTTCATTAACTCTTCTCTCATAGGTCTGGGATTTGAAGCTTATTATTGGTCGCGCAGTCTCTCCGGTAGTTATCCTGACATCGCGGGCGACTTGTACTTTGACAAGGATTACGTGGAGATGAACAATACCGGTTTCCAACGTACTTGCGGCAACAGTGTCCGCGCCGTGCGTGTGTCTCAGTAATAGTTTCTTCCCCCCAAACGCTGGCCAAGCAATCGTCTTCCCCGCACGGGTTGGGGCATCTGTTTGCCCTCCTTTCTGCTAATTTCTGGAACTGTAGTAGGCAGAGGCCTACTGTCGAACTCGTTCAAGAGATTTATTGCAAATCTCTTGCATACATCATGGATTTTGACGTATTTTGCGTAAAAGTTGTGTGATCGGTGATTAGTATTATTGTACTGGAGCCCCTATATTGATAAGAATCAGCGAAATGCTCAACTTTTCTGAAGCTCGCTTTATTGACTCTTCTATCCCGCCCACGGGTGGATATAGTATATTTCCAAACCAAATATTTTTTCTTTAAACCCCTATTTTCATGAAAAGAGCAAGGTCTGTGTTTATCGTTTTATTGTTGATGCTGGCGTCATTCACTGCTGGCATTGAGTATTCACGAGGTGATGTCACGCGAGACGGAAAAGTGGATATCGCCGATGTCGTGGAACTGATAGATTATCTGTTGAAAGGCTCATGGTCAGATGATTCATTGACCCGGGCTGATGAGATTTTTACCGTCAATGGCGTGTCGTTCACGATGAAAGCTGTCCAGAGGGGCGCATTTATCATGGGTTCAATCAACGAAGACAACCGGCCGATTTTCAGTTATGAGTTCCCTCCGCACCACGTGTTGATGTCGGCTTACAACATCGGTGAGACAGAGGTGACCCAAGCACTGTGGCTTGCTGTTATGGGTGATAACCCGAGTCATTTTTCCTCACGTAACGGTTATGAAGAGAACTTGAATCGTCCAGTAGAATATATTTCCTGGAGCGATTGCCAGGCGTTCATCTCCAAACTGAACGAACTGACGGGCAGGAAATTCCGCTTACCGACCGAGGCTGAGTGGGAGTATGCCGCCCGTGGCGGCAACGATGGCCTTGACTATCGGTATGCTGGTAGCAACAATTTCGACGATGTGGGGTGGTGCTGGGACAACCTGCAGTCTCAGGATATGTTCTCGGTGCTGTATGGGACCCAGCCGGTTGCGTCCAAGGCCCCCAATGAGTTGGGGCTTTACGACATGAGCGGCAATGTCAGTGAGTGGGTGCAGGACTGGTATGGGCCATATAACAGCGATTCACAGACCAATCCAACTGGCCCTGTTACAGGAAGATATCGCGTGTTTCGTGGTGGCAGCTGGTTCGTTGACCCCGATTTTGGCACTGTGTCATACCGCGATTACGATGATCCGTATATGTTCTGCTTTGAATTCGGTCTGCGTTTGGCTCTATAAATGCCTGTAACTTAACCGCTTTGTTCCTTGGCTTGAGAAACGGATAGTTATTTCCTCCAGCGCTTGAGCATGGGGAAGAAACCTCGCATCATCTGCTTGTATTCTTCCTTGGTCATGGGCTGGGGCTTCTGCTTGTTGACCTCGTCGATGAATTGTGCGCAGTGCTCAATCATCTCGTCCATCGTGCAGTCTTGCAGGAATTTGCCTTCCTGATAGCAGTATCGGCAATAGTCATGGTTGATGCTGCCGTCGGCGTTGGTGCCGCAGTCACTGTCGCTGGTCAGGGGCATACCGCAGCTCTGGCAGAACTGGGGCAGTTGGCCGGGCAGGAGGTGCTTCTCCTTGGGCGAGAAGGTGGCTTCGTATGCGGCAAAAGCCTCGGGGCGCTCGTCGGCGACGAAATAGCCCTTGGGTGGGCAGTAGGTCGCCTCAATGCCGTTCAACCAACCGGGGATTAGCTCCTGGGCGAGGAAGTAGGGGACTTCGGCGTCGCGTGGCTCGGCGTGGTAATGGATACCCAGCTTGCTGGCAAGGTCAAAGCCCGCATGACGGTAGAAGTTGATGTTGCCTTCCATGCACAGGAAGCCGATGCCCAGTTGGCGGGCTTTCTCGAGCGCGTGCTGCAGCAATTTCAGTCCATAGCCCTTGCGCTGATAGTCGGGGTGGATGCTGATGGGCCCAAAGGTCCACGACGGGCATCTGGTGCCATCATCAAGGATGAGCTCAGCTCGGGAAAACATCACATGACCGATGAGCCTTCCGTCCTCCTCCATCACGAGGTTGAGCTCGGGGATGAAGTCGGGATTGGTCCTGTATTGGTTCAAAACAAAGTGTTCGGTGCAGCCTGGACGGTACACGTTCCAGAAGGCTTCGCGCGTGAGGTTCTCCACCACGCGTTCTTCGCCGGGCTGTTCAAGTCTGATGTTCATCGTGTGAAGTCGAGTCTTTTAGCTCGGTTTTTCAATCAAGGATTGTAGTAATCCTTATTATAGAAGTCGAGAAGCTCCTGAAGGTGGCGGTAGGCCTCGGCGGCGGGTCCGTCGGGGTCGAGGTCCATAGATTCGAGGTAGCTGTTGAGTGCCATGCGCACGTTACCGTTCTGGCGGTAGGCGTTGCCGCGCAGGTAGTAGGCCATAGCCAGTTTCTCTTTGTCGGTATCCTTGCTGTCAATGATTTCGCCCACTGCTTCGAGGGCGGCTTGGCCCTCGCTGCGTGAGAGCATTTCCTTAATTTCCTGTATGGTTTTCATCTTCTATAGTTTTTATAGGGGCAAAATTACACCAACTTGATGAAAAAACATTAAATTTGCCATAAAAATAGCGAAGATAGGACTATCTTTGCCGAGAAATCATGCCCAAAGATGCTGGAAGTCAACTCTCATATCGCCACGTTGGACCGTGATGCCATCGTCACCTTGTTGACAACGGCTCCTGCCGAGGACTTGTATCGGCAGGCCGACCGCGTGCGGCATGATGCCATTGGCGACGAGGTGCACCTGCGCGGACTCATCGAGTTTTCCAATTTCTGCCGCAACGACTGTATGTATTGCGGTATTCGCCGCAGTAATCGTCATGTGCAGCGTTACCGCATGACCGACGAAGAACTCGTCGAGACGGCCCGTCGGGCCGTGGCACTCGGCTTCCAGACGATAGTGTTGCAATCGGGCGAGGACCTGCACTTTGACCAGGCTCGCCTGTGCCGCATCATCGAGCAGATCAAACGTCATGACGTCGCGCTCACGCTCAGCGTCGGTGAGCGTGACTATACTGATTACAAGGCTTTCAGGGACGCTGGTGCCGACCGCTACCTGTTGCGCATCGAGACGACCGACACCGACCTGTATCACCGCCTGAATCCGGGCATGAGTTGGCAACGTCGCCATGAGTGCCTGCTTATGATCAGGGAATTAGGCTACGAACTCGGTTCGGGCATCATGGTGGGGCAACCGGGGCAGACAATCGCCTCGATAGCCGACGACCTGCTCTACCTTAAGGACATCGGCATAGACATGGCAGGCATCGGTCCTTTCATTCCGCACCCCGACACGCCACTGGCGGCAGAGTCAGGTGGCACCCTTGAACTGGCGTTGCGCACGATGGCGGTGATGCGCCTGCTCATGCCCGACATCAACATCCCGGCCACGACGGCGATGGAAAGCCTGCACCCCCAGGGACGCATCATGGCGCTCCAGGCAGGAGCCAATGTGGTGATGCCCAATGTCACCGAGGGTGAGTATCGCCGCCTCTACGAGCTGTATCCCGGCAAGATTTGCGTCAACGACACGCCTGCCCATTGCCGCAGTTGCATCGGGCTGAAAATTCAAAGCATCGGGCGCACCATCGGCCAAGGGAGGGGTGGTCATAGGAAATCAACTATTTAACGTTTTGCGTTAAATAGTTGATGATTAGAGATTAGAGATTAGAGATTAGAAATTAGAGATTAGAGATTAGTGATTGGAGATAAACTCATTTAATGATAAAGAATATGGAGGAAAATATGAACAAAGCCCAAGAGCAGCAACGCCTGGGGCAACTCAAGAACCTCGTGATGCTCGCCGCTGCCGACGGGCAAGTCACCGACTCGGAACTCGCTGTGCTGCTGGCTGTGGCATCGCGTGAGAACATCTCGCCCGAGGAATTTAACAACGTGATCGAGAATCCTGACAGCATCAGCATCACCCTGCCTGAGGACGAGGACACCAAACTGGCCTACCTGCGTGACATGGTAGCCTTGATGATGGTTGACGGTGAACTTGACGAGCAGGAACTGGCCATCTGCAAACTCTATGCGATGGCTCTGGGCTATCGTGGCTCTATCGTTGATGGCATGATTGCCGGCGTCATCGACCAGCTCGATGCCGAGGATCAGCCTGAGGCATGATGGTTGTGTTCTTGATAATCAACTGATTACAAGATGATTATCGTTAACCTTGATGTGATGATGGCGCGCCGCAAGATGTCGCTCAACGAGTTGAGTAGTCGCGTGGGCATCACTGTCGCCAACCTGTCCATTCTCAAGACCGGCAAAGCGCGCGCAGTGCGCTTCTCGACACTTGACGCCATCTGCCGAGTGCTGGACTGTACCCCCGGCGACATTCTCGAGTACCGAGAGGACATCGAGTAACAACCAATTTGAACCTATATGAAAACGTTGTGTCATTTGCTGATTTTGGTTGCGGCCATGCTGGCCCCGCAGGTGGCTTTTGCCCAAGAGGAGGCAGATGTCATTTTCGACGCCGACTCGTGCATTGCCGCGGTTGCTGGGTCATGTCCTATTGATTACAAGGACGAATGGGCCATCACCTCGGTCACAACCGAAGCCGACACCGTTCACTTGGAGCTGCAAGTGCCGTCATCGTTGGCGGGTTTCCTCCCGATGCTCGCGGGCGAAGGTGATAATGTGAGATTGGTGTGGCTCAGGCAGATGGTTTATTTTGGCGTCCCTTGGCGACAGCTTTGCCGTGGCATCATCGCTGCCCGTCGTGTCTTGGTTATCGACCTCAGGCCCAAAGACAGCAGGGTGTCTGCCGAGATTATCATCAATCCCGACAAACTCGAGAAACTGAATGCCACGATTAAAGACTGACCACCCTGTGAGGTGGAAATGAAAGGCGGCAAGTTGGCATAATTCTTGCTAATGAGTAGTTTAGCAACAAATATATTACTATTATAACAAGGTGAATCGATGAAAAAGACCGTATTTGCAACCCTCGTGGCAACCGCCCTGTTGATGTCGAGTTGCCAGTCTGTGGGCCAGTTCTATGGCGCGGCCACTGGCGCGTCGATTGGCGGCATGTTTGGTTCGGCTATCGGTGGCATCACCGATGGACCGCGCGGCAGTGACCTGGGCACTGTTGTCGGCATGGCCGTTGGCGGAATCATTGGCGCTGCAGCCACTGCTCCCAAGACTGATGACGGCAATTACCGTTCGTCAGACTATTACTATGACTACGACATGGACGACTACCGCCAGAACAACGCCTACAGCCCGTATGCCAGCATCGAAATCGAGGAACTGCGCTTTGTTGACGAGAACAACAACCGTGCGATTGACGCTGGTGAGCATGCCAAGCTGGTGTTCATCATTCGCAACACGGGCCGTGACTACGTCTATGACATCGCTCCCGTGATTACCGTGAGTGGTACCAAGCAGATTTACTTGTCGCCCACGGCCATCGTCAAGGAACTGGCGCCTGGCAAGGCCGTCCGCTATCAGGCCGAGATAATAGCTACCAATAAGCTCAAGAACGGCACAGCAGATTTTTCAATCGGCTTCTCAGACGGCGACCAAATCTACACTTTGCGCTCCTTCCAGCTGCGCACCAACCGCCGATAATCCCCAAAACGACATAGACAATGAACAACCTGGACAACAAATGATAAGTTGTTCAGGTTGTTTATTGTTGTTCAAGTTGTTTGAAATGTGCTGTGTTACAGGATGATGCGTGTGGCGTTGACGGGCTCGTTAACAAACACGCTCGCCAGGGGTGAGAAGTGGTCTGGATCCTCGGTGGTGTAGTAACGGCATGAGCCGCCACGGCTGCAGTGGCGCTCGATTTCGGGGTGGCGTTGCAGGTAGTCGGCGAGGCTTTCGGCAACGATGGGGCCTTGTTCGATGACTTTCACGCCTTCGGGCATATACTTGTGAATCTTCTCGATGAGAAGCGGGTAGTGGGTACAGCCCAGAATCACGGTGTCGATGTCAGGGCATTCGGCCATAAGTTGGTTGATGTCTTTCTTGACAAAGTAGTCAGCACCGTCACCGCTGCTCTCGCGGTTCTCAACCAGTGGCACCCACATGGGGCAGGCATGGCCGTGAACCTTAAAGCCGGGAGTCACCTCAATCTCGATGTTGTAGCTGCGGCTGGCGATGGTGCCTGGTGTGCCGAACACACCGATATGGCCCGTGCGGGTCAGTTCGCCGACCTTCTCGACCGTGGGGCGCACGACGCCCAGCACGCGGCGTTCAGGAGCAAGGGTGGGGAGGTCCTGCTGTTGGATGGTGCGCAGTGCCTCAGCCGAGGCGGTGTTGCATGCGAGGATGACGAGGTGGCACCCTTGGGCAAAAAGCTTTTTAACAGCCTGCAGGGTGAATTCATAGACCAGTTCGCGGGAGCGTGTGCCATAGGGAGCACGAGCGTTGTCGCCAATAAACAGGTAGTCATATTGCGGCAGCACCCGCCTGATGTCGCGCAGGATGGTCAGTCCGCCAAAACCCGAGTCAAACACCCCAATGGGGGCCTGCTCGATGCTCTTTTCTGCTTTTGTTGTTGACATGTCGGTATTATTTATTGCAAAGGTACGTCTTTTTCGCAAGTTTTTTGTATTTTTGCCAATTAAAATGTGTTTTAACGCAATGATGCAGCCGTTCAAGACATACAGCCTGAACTTGAGGGGGCGGCTGGTGACCATCGACCGTCCGTGGGTGATGGGCATCATTAATGTCACGCCCGACTCGTTCTATAGCGGCAGCCGTGTCAACGATGAGGGCTTGCTCACTGAACGCGTGCGGCAGATGATTGCCGATGGAGCCGACGTGATTGACGTGGGCGCCTGTTCGACGCGTCCGGGCAGCGATTCGGTGGATGCGCAGGGTGAGATGGCTCGCCTCGAGTGGGCGCTGGCCGCCATCCGCCGTGAGGCCCCCGACGTCGTGGTGTCGGTGGACACCTTCCGTGCCGATGTGGCGCGCCGCTGCGTGGAGGAGTGGGGCGCCGACATCATCAACGACATCTCGGGTGGCACGATGGACGAGGCCATGTTCGCCACGGTGGCAAGCCTGCGTGTCCCCTATGTGTTGATGCACATGCGCGGCACGCCCGAGACCATGGCGGGGCTGACAGACTATGACAACGTTACCGCCGAAGTTCTCGAGTGGATGGCGCGCCGCATCGACCAGCTGCGTCAACTGGGTGTCGCTGACGTCATTGCAGACCCGGGTTTCGGCTTTGCCAAGACGTTGGAACAGAACTACGAACTGCTGGCTCGTCTCAACGCTTTTCATGCCTTGGATGCCCCATTGCTGGTCGGCGTGTCACGCAAACGCATGATTTACACGCCGCTCCACTGTACTGCCGACGAGGCCCTCAACGGCACCACTGTGGTCAACACCATTGCCCTGGAGCAGGGCGCCCACATCCTGCGTGTGCATGATGTCAAGGCGGCAGCCCAAGCTGTGGCAATCACCACATTGCTGCGTCAAAACGCACTCAATAACCGATAAACCAACAACGAGATATGGCAACATCAATTTTCACACTCATCGGCATTAAGGACATCATCGATATCCTGATGGTGGCGACATTCATGTATTTCCTGTACCGCACGATGAAGAGTTCGGGGTCGCTCGACATCTTTGTCGGCGTGCTGGCCTTTGTCGTCGCCTGGGTGGTGATGTACAAAATGCTGGATATGCGCCTGATAGGCACCATCATGGACAAGTTCATTGATATCGGACTGTTCATCTTGGTCATCCTGTTTCAGGATGAGATCAAACGATTCCTCACCGAATTGGGTTCCAGACGCGGCCTCAAGATATTTGAGAAAATCTTCAAGAGCAAGACCGAGATTGAGGATGAGAAAAAGTGGATTATGCCTGTGGTCTATGCCTGTATGAACATGGCCAAGTCCAAGACGGGTGCCCTCATCGTCATCCAGCAGGGCATCCCTCTGACCGACTATGAGCGCACGGGCGACGTCATCAACGCCAACATCAATTCGCGCCTCATCGAGAATATCTTCTTCAAGAACAGCCCGTTACACGATGGCGCACTCATCGTTGGGGGCAATAAAATCAAGAGTGCCGGCTGCATCCTGCCCGTTTCCCATGACACCAACATCCCCCGTTACCTGGGACTGCGCCACCGTTCGGCAAAGGGCATCGCCCAAGCGACCGATGCCATCGCCATCGTCGTGAGCGAAGAAACTGGCCGTATCTCCTACGCACACAAGGGCGAACTTCACCTGAATCTCTCCAGCACCGACCTCGAGCACGCCCTGTCGGCTCTCGTCGAGAAGGACTAATATACTAAGGACTAAAAACTAAGAACTAAGAACCATGTTCGACATAGACGGAACTTTGGTGAGCCTGGATTTGGTCGAGCGATTCTTCTGCTGCGACCTGGATACCTGCCTCGGTGCCTGTTGCATCGAGGGGGATTCTGGTGCTCCGCTCACCCAGGACGAGTATAAGCGCCTCAAGGAAATCCTGCCCGAGATTTGGGACGACCTGCTGCCGCAGGCCCAGGATCAGATCAAGGAAAATGGTGTCGCCTTCTTTGACGTCGAGGGCGAGTTGGTGACACAGCTTGTGGGCGGTGCCAACTGCGTGTTCACCACCTATGAGCGCGGCGGCATGTGCCTGTGTGCCATCGAGAACGCCTATCGTCAGGGACGCATCAACTGGCGCAAACCCATGTCCTGCTACCTCTATCCCGTGCGCATCAAGCGTTATCCGGGCTATGAGGCGGTGAACTATGACCGTTGGAAAATCTGCAAGAGCGCCGAGGTCCTTGGCCGTCGCGAGGGCATCCGCCTCTACCAGTTCCTCAAGGAGCCCCTCATCGAGCGCTACGGCCAGCAGTGGTATGACACCCTCGTCGCCAACTGCGAACTCTACATTAAGCAATACCTGGAATAACCATCCTTACTTGACGCCATGCCACTCATTGTCACTGATGTGACGGACTGGGATGTCGTTGTGTTGCGAGCGATAGCTCGTAACGTGGGCCGGGGCGGCCTTGTTTCATGTGCTGCGGGAGTGGGTTGTAGGGGCTTGAAAATCGGTTTTTTAGAGAAAAGTGAGATTTTTCATTGCCAGTTCAAGAATTTGTACTACCTTTGTGCCGCTTTTCGTAATCTCTGACAAGAAATAGTGTGGCTTGTGTATATTACGAAGTGATTATTAACGCATTAAAACAAGAAACAATGGACTTGATTAAAGTTGCAGAACAAGCATTTGCTACGAACAAGCAGCACCCGGAGTTCTTTCCTGGTGACACAATCACGGTAGCATACCGCATCAAGGAGGGTAACAAGGAGCGTATTCAGCAGTACCGTGGTGTGGTGATTAAGATCACTGGCGAGGGTGAGAAGAAGCGTTTCACCGTTCGCAAGATCAGTGACAACATCGGCGTTGAGCGTATTTTCCCGCTCGAGTCTCCGTTCATCGACAGCATCGTTATCAACAAGCATGGTAAGGTGCGTCGCGCTAAGCTGTATTACCTGCGTGGTCTCACCGGTAAGAAGGCTCGCATCAAGGAGCGTCGTATCATCAAGAAGGAGGAGGCATAATCAACAGCCGCCACTTTATGATAAAAAACCGAGGTCAACTCATTCAGTTGGCCTCGTTTTTTAGTCATAGATACATCAAATAACAACGTGAACAACATGAATATATTGATCGTTGTCCGGGTTGTTTTTTTGTTGTTCATGTTGCTTGAACAACAATGTTGTTTGATTTAGTCGCGTTGGTCGGCGGGCAGGTCGCTCTGGATGACCTCGCGGCACTGGTGGCTCACCTGGGCGATGTCGTTGCCGCCGGTGTGCTCGATGGGATGGTGGAAGGTAAGTGTGATGGTGCCGGGTGTGACGTTAAAGGTGCTGCGCGGCATCACGCGGTAACTGCCGTCGATGGTGATGGGCACCACGGGCAACCCAAACTCCAAAGCGAGCTTGAAGGCACCGTTCTTGAAGGGCCCCATCTTGCCTGTGTCGGTGCGACGGCCCTCGGGGAAGACGACAATCGACATACCACCGCTATGCAGCTTCTTCTTGGCAGCCGCCATGGTGTCACGCAGGCCTTGAGCGGTGTGGGTGTCCACAAGGATATGTCCCGCCATGCGGCAAGCGGTACCCACGATGGGGATGTTGGTGATGCCCTTGCGCATCATCCACTTGAAATTATGTCCCAGGAAGCCGTAAATGGAAAAAATGTCGTATGCGCCCTGGTGGTTGGCTACAAACACATAGCTCGTCTCGTGGTCCACATGCTCACGTCCCACGACCTTGATGCGCACCAGGTGCAGCCAGCACCAAGTCCTGGCCCACCACTTGGCAGGGTAATATCCCCAATAGTCCTGGTCAAACAGACATCCCACAATGGTAATCAATGCGGTGATGATGCTGTAAACCAGCATAATGGGTGACACAATGCACCACTGGTATATGCGATACAGATATATCATAGTAGTTAATCGCGGTATTTTGGTCTTGCAAAATTACAATTTTACCCCCAATCATGCAAGTGGCATGCTCGCAAGGCCATCAAATGATGCAGATATTTAACGCATTTTAGAACGCATCGCAAGTTTGGGTAACAATTCGGTCAAATGTGCCTCATGCCGAGGCGTGGCCCCGGGGCCACAAAGAAATGAGAGACGCAAATTTTTGCGTCTCTACATTTACAATTCGTGTGATTAGCCGTTTTAAGAGCTTTGTGCCCAGGCGTGAGGGGTTTTACTTGTCGTCGGCCTCGGCCTCGGGAGCGATGAGCTTGTAGCCCTTGCCGTGGATGTTGATGATCTCGATGGTGGGATCGTCTTTGAGTTTCTTACGCAGCTTGGTGATATAGACATCCATCGAGCGTGCCGTGCGTTGAAGTAATTGTCATCAATCCAGATGGTCTTGAGGGCGAAGTTGCGCTCCAGAATCTCGTTCATGTGGGCACACAGCAGGCTCAGCAGCTCGCTCTCCTTGGTCGTGAGGTTGTCGCTGCGGTCGTCGGTGAAGAGGACTTGACGCTGGGTGTCGAAGGTGAACTTACCAATCTTGTAAACGGTAACCTCCTTGCCCTTCTTGCCCTTGACGCGGCGCAGGATGGCCTCGATGCGCAGCACCAGCTCCTCCATCGAGAAGGGCTTGGTGATGTAGTCGTCGGCGCCAATCTTGAAGCCCTCGAGGATGTCCTCCTTGAGTGCCTTGGCGGTGAGGAAGATGATGGGCACGTCGCTATTGACGGCGCGGATTTCCTGGGCCAGCTGGTAGCCGTCCTTCTTGGGCATCATCACGTCGAGCAGGCAGATGTCGTACTTGCCCTTGAGGAATGCCTTGTAACCGGCTTCGCCGTCGGCAAACAGTTCGGCCTTGTAGCCCTTGTCCTCGAGATACTCACGGGTGAGGGTGCCCAGGTTCTCGTCATCTTCGCATAACAGAATTCTCAGTTTTTCTTCCATAATTGTCTCTTTTTATTTGTATAGTGGTAATGTGATAATAAATTTCGAGCCTTGGTTGATCTCGCTCTCGGCGCGGATGCTGCCGCCGAACAGTTCAATCATCTTGCTGACGTAGGCGAGGCCCAAGCCGAAGCCTTTCACGTCATGCAGGTTGCCGGTAGATACACGGTAGAACTTCTCGAAGATTTTCTTCAGGTCCTCGCGTTTCATGCCGATACCGTTGTCCTGGACGGTAATTTGGATATGGTCCTCGTCGGGGTTGACGGTGGTCACGGTGAGTTCGGGGGCTACATCCTCGCGGCGGTACTTGACGGCGTTGTCCAGCAAGTTGAAAATCACGTTGGTGAAGTGCATGCGGTCCACATTGATAATGGGATCCTCGGCATCGAGGTTAGCATTGATGTGACCTCCGTATTTCTCTACCTTGAGTTTGAAGGTGTTGATGACGCTGTAGATGCTGGCGTTGGCGTCCTCTTCCTCAAGGCGCATGGTGGCGTTCTTGCGGTCGAACAGCGAGAGTTGCAGCACTTTCTCGACCTGGAAACGCAGGCGCTTGGTCTCGTCGTTGATGACGGTGGACACGTGCTTGAGCATCTCGGGGCTCTTACGCACGCTGTCATCGTTGAGCATCTGGGCCGCAATCGAGATTGAGGAGATGGGCGTCTTGAACTCGTGCGTCATGTTGTTGATGAAGTCGTTCTTGATTTCGCTCAGCTTCTTCTGCTTGAAGGCTACCGAGATGGTGTACAGGAACACGCCCAGCAACAGGAAAGTGAAGGCCAACGAGGGTATCAGGAACTTCACCGACGAGAAGATGTAGTCGCTCTTGTTGGGGAACGTCACGTTGAGAGTGTTCTGCTTGTTCTTCGGGTCATTGGGGAACAGCACAAGGCTGTAAACGTCCTGTTGGGACATGGGCGAATAACCGGCGGTCTTATAGACGATGCCGTTGCTACGGCTCACGACAGCAAACTCAAAGGGCAGGTTCAGGCCATTGAAGTCCAGTTCTGAACGCAGATAAGTGGCGACGGTGGCGCTATCGGCGCGCTCCTGGATGGGGCGGTCGCTGGAATGGTTCAGGATGGTGAGGATGACCTCGTTCAACAGGCTCTTCTGGTACAGATATTGTCCCTTGAGGATTTCCTGTTTGCGCTGGTAGCTGTCGTTCAGGCCGTTGCGCAAGTCCTGCTTGCGTTGTTCGT
The DNA here is from genome assembly GCA_902787185.1 of uncultured Bacteroidales bacterium. Classification (GTDB taxonomy): domain Bacteria; phylum Bacteroidota; class Bacteroidia; order Bacteroidales; family Muribaculaceae; genus Sodaliphilus. The sequence goes on from CADAFP010000042.1 coordinate 17,731, forward strand.
TCAGGTCCTTGAGCGTGCTCAGGTTGGCGGGGCGCCTGTTGTCTAAGTCTTCGGTGTTCAGTGTTGTGTCGATATTGGCCTCGTAGCGGTCGCTGAAGTTGAAACTGTTCTGGCTGATGCCCGAGTACATCTGTTCGGCCTCGGCAAGGTCCTTGTCCAGGAAGAATTTGGTCTCGTTTTGCTCCAGCATGGTGGACACGCTGTAGAGGCTGCGCATTACAATCTCGCTAAACTGACTGTTGCGCATGGAGATCATCTTCTCCATATAGACAATCTGCATGGCGAGCAGGCCCAGCAGGGCTATCGCCATGACTACCGTCAATATCCATATCGTTGATCTCTTCATGAGAATTATCTGCTATATCGAAGTTGTCTTTTTAACAATCAACGGCAAAATTAACAATTAATTGTGAAAAACCAAAATTTTATTTCACTTTTTGCTCAAAAAATTAACGCGAAATGTTAAAACCCGCCTCTGTCGTTGCTGCCCACGATGTAAAAAATAATGGCATAAATGTCGCAATTATTATAAATAATGTGTAAATTTGGGGGCAGAGAAAGCCGAAACGCTTGAAAGGGAGTAGGCGACAACACAACAGAATACAGGACATTACAGCATTATGGATGAAGAAATGAAAAATGCCGAACAGGCAGCCAATGAGGCTAAAAACGAAGGCGCAAGCATCTTTGACCAACTGAAAGGGATGCTCGACGAGGCTACCAAAGGCGAGGGCAACGTGTTTGACAAACTGAAAGGCGTGCTTGAAGGCAAAGACGGCGAAGGCTCTATCTTTGATAAAGCCAAGGAAATGTTTGACGGCAAGGAAGGTGAGGCTGGGGTGCTTGACCAGCTCAAGGAGATGCTCGATAAGGGCACTACTGCTGCTGGCGAGGTGAGTCAGGACTTCCTGGAAAAAGCCAAAGAAATGTTTGAAACTAAAGACGGCGAGCCAAGCCTGCTGGACAAAGCCAAGGAGATGTTTGGCGAGGGCGCTACCGCCGCCGGAGAAATGATGGATAAGGCAAAAGACTTTGTGGAGCAAGGAACCGCAGCTGCCACCGAGGTAGCGCAAGACTTGAGCCAAAAAGCCAAGGAAGCCTTTGAACCCAAGGAGGGTGAGGAAGGCGTTCTGGATAAGGCCAAGGACGCCCTTGACGATGCGGCTAAGGCTGCCGATGGCGTGATGGACAAGGTGCAGGATTTCCTGAAGAATGCCTTTGGGCCTAAGGACGGCGAGGGACAAGCCTGACCGTAACTGACCGAAATCACAGGAAATATCAGATCGTCTGACGGTTACCTTTGGGGGCTGTCAGACGATTGATATTGATAAATGTGCCATTTGGTAGATTAAAAGTAAGAAAACTCGCTTAAAATCGGGAAGTTGTGTCGTTAAATTAGTACTTTTGCAGTTCGAAAAACCAAAACGACATAAACACATAAATGATTTATTTGAAATGAAAAGATTGACACATCACTCATTATTGCTGATGCTTGCCATGCTGGTGGGCATTTCGGCAACGGCGGCAGTACCTACAGGGTATTACAACAATGCTAAGGGAAAGAGCGACCAGGCGCTGATGGCAGCCCTGCATTCTATCATCAAGGGGCATACTAAGCGTTCCTATGACCAGCTGAAGACCGACTTCAAGACTACCGACTGCAATGGTAATATCATCATCGACCGCTACTCGAATTCCCAGTTTACCTATGGCACCGACTTTTGTGGCACTTATAACGGGGTGGGGGATTGCTATAACCGTGAGCATTCCATTCCTAACAGTTGGTGGGGTGGCTCTTCAAGTGACACTGCCTACACCGACCTGCATCATCTGTTCCCTGTTGACGGGTTTGTGAACAGCCAGCGTGGCAACAATCCCTTTGGCGACTGCAATAACGGCACCGTCTATGGCACCGGAAAGTTGGGTCCCTGCTCCTTCAGCGGCTATTCAGGTACAGTATTTGAAGTGGCCGACGAGTACAAGGGCGACTTCGCGCGAGTATATTTTTACTTCGTCACGCGATACATGAAGCGCATGAGCAGCTATACCGTCAGCAATGGTGCTGATGTGTTCACTGCAAGCTCATATCTGGGACTGAAGACCTGGGCCATCAACCAGTTGCTCGAGTGGCACCGCAACGACCCCGTGAGCACGCTCGAGATTAACCGCAACAACAACGTGCATAACATTCAGGGTAACCGTAACCCCTTCGTTGACAATCCCGAGTTGGTGGAGTACATCTGGGGTAACATGAAGGGTAACGCGTGGAACCCTGGTGGCAGCACAACGACTCCCACTCTGACGTCTCCCGCCAACGGCTCGACGGTGAACGTGGGCACCAACACTGGTAGTGGAGTGACCAAGACCATCACCGTTAAGGGCACTAACCTGACCAAATCCTTGAGCCTGACCGTGAGCGGAACGGGCTTCAGCGTTTCTCCCACAACTGTTACGGCTACTGCGGTCAACAACGGCACAACGGTAACTGTTACCTATAACGGCACTTCGACCACTGCCACGGGCACATTGACCATCAGCAGTAGCGAGGTGAGCAGTACCGTTAACCTTACCGCCAGTTACAACAGTGGTGGCGGCAGCACAAGCGAGGAAACCATCGAGACATGGGAAGGTTGCTCGACTGGTGGTTATTGGACGCAGACTGTACAGGGACATGCCTTCTCTTGGAGTTTCTCCAATGCCGGCATTTGGGCTGACACCAACAGGAATGGTGCACAGAGCTGTCGTTTTGGTAAGAATAGCAATTCCTATATCATGATGAACGAGGACGTTGCTGACGGTGCCAGCAAGGTGACCTTCTATGCTGCCAACTGGAGCAGTGATCCGACTCCTACCGTGCAGGTGCAGTACAGTACTAATGGCGGCAGCACTTGGACAACCGCAGGGTCTTGCACGATTGGTTCGTCGTGGCAGCAGTATAGCTTTGACATGAATGTGACGGGCAATGTGCGCTTCAAGATCACACAGACCGCTGGCTCGCGTTTCAATATCGATGATATTGCCATCACGAGCAACAACAGCGCTCCTGTTACTAATCCCCAAATTACCGCTCCTGTTGACGGCTCGACGGTCAACGTGGGCACCATTTCCGCCACGGGCACCTCGGTAAACAAGACTATTACCGTGAGGGGTAGTGACTTGACGAAGGCTCTCAACCTGAGCGTGAGCGGTAACGGATTCAGTGTGTCTCCGACAACCATCAGCGCTGCAACAGCCAACAATGGCGTGAATGTGACCGTCACCTACAGTTCCACTGTGGCTGGCGATGCCACGGGCACATTGACCATCGCAAGCAGTGAGGCAAGTGTGACAGTGAATTTGACAGCCAGCAAAGTGGCGGCGCCAACACTCGCCATCACGTCTCTCGACGCATTGGAGGCTGTACAAGACGGTGAATCCACAGTAGTGCGGGGCACAGTGTCCAGCGAGAACAACAACGCAGCAATCACCCTGAGTGTGGAGGGCAACTTTGAATTGAGCCTTAACCAGTACACTTGGGCTCGTTCGCTCACCCTTAATCCCTCTGGCGAGGTGTTCTATGTCCGCCTTGCTAACACTGCTACCGTGGGAGATTATTATGGTTCGATAACTGCTACCACTGGTGTGGTTTCAGCCTTTGCCGATGTCGAGGGTACTGTCAGCGCGAAGCCCGTCCTGCTGGGTGACGTGGATATGGATGGCATCGTAGGCATCAGCGACGTGTCAAATCTCATTGATTACCTCATGAGGATAGATGTTCAGCCGTTTGATACGCTTGCCGCTGATGTTGACCAGAACGGTACGATTGATATTGCAGACGCTACTGCCATCATCGACATCATTCTGGAGCCGAAGTCGGCGATGAAGGCACAATGCTGGAATGCTGTGCCTGTTGACAACCAGATTGAAATCACCAATCCCGCTGGTGAAATGATCGAGGTTTATAACATGGATGCCGAGGTCGTAGCCACTGTTGATGCAGCAGGTGGGCACAGCATCTCAGTGCCTGCAGGCATTTACCTGGTGTCGGGTGAAAACGATTCCCGCAAGGTGGTCATCAAGTAAGATATCTCGACATTAGATTCGCAATTATGCGACTGCCGCATAGCCTGTCATTAGGCAATGCGGCAGTCGTTTAAGTTATGTGGTGACAGTGGTTCTGGTACGCTGGAGTCCCTTATTTGCCGATGCAATGGTATTCAAATCCTGCCAGTTTCAACTCCTCACCATCTAGGATATTGCGACCGTCAAGAATCAGGCGGCCACGCATCTTGTGAAGCAGTGTGTCGATGTTAGGCATTCTGAATTCCTTCCACTCGGTGACTAACATGAGTGCATCGCTGCCGTCGGCGGCCTGATACATATCGGTACAGTAGGTGACTCGATCGCCTATCCGTCGGCGGCACTCCTCCATGGCGACAGGATCATAGACCTTGACTGTTGCGCCAGCTTCAAGCAGTAAGTCGATGAGCACCAGAGACGGTGCTTCGCGCATGTCATCGGTCTCAGGCTTGAAGGCAAGTCCCCACAGGGCAATCACCTTGTCTTTCAATTGACTCTTATCTCTGCCATAGTAGTCCACCAACTTGCGGTAGAGGACAAGTTTTTGGTCGGCATTGACCTCTTCTACGGCTTGCAGCACCCTCATGGGGTAGCCCAGATCGGCAGCGGTCTTGATGAGTGCTTTGACGTCCTTAGGGAAACAAGACCCCCCGTATCCGCATCCGGCATAGAGGAATTTCTTGCCGATGCGTGTGTCGCTGCCTATGCCCTTACGCACCATGTTGACATCGGCTCCAACGAGTTCGCACAGGTTGGCAATATCGTTCATGAAGCTGATGCGTGTGGCAAGCATGGAGTTGGCTGCGTACTTGATCATCTCGGCCGATGGGATGTCGGTAAAGATAAGTCTGTCGCTCACAATCATGAAAGGCTTGTAGAGGCGGGCCATGAGTTTGCGGGCTCGTTCGCTCTCGACGCCGACAACCACTCGGTCTGGGCTCATAAAGTCTTTGACTGCATTTCCTTCCTTGAGGAACTCGGGGTTACTGGCAACGTCAAACTCCACGTCAACACCCCTTTGGTTGAGTTCTTGCTGAATCACAGTCTTGACCTTGCTTGCGGTTCCCACAGGAACCGTACTTTTGGTCACTACGACGATATAATGATTGAGATGCTTGCCGATGGTATGAGCCACGTCAAGCACATACTTGAGGTCTGCACTGCCGTCTTCGTCAGGTGGTGTGCCGACGGCGCTGAAGACGATGTCCACATCGTTGATAACGTCTTCGAGGCTTGTCGTGAAATGCAGCCTTCCTGACTTCATGTTCTTGTGGACCAGCGTTTCCAGTCCAGGCTCATAGATTGGGATGATTCCCTTGTTGAGGGCTTCGATCTTGCGCTCGTCAACGTCAACGCACGTCACGCGCACGCCCATTTCACTAAAGCAGGTACCGGTGACTAATCCAACGTATCCGGTACCAACAACCGCGATTTTCATTGATTAGGTATGATATTAATGCCAAATACAGGAAGAGAGGCTCTTCCTGTATTTGGGGGTGAACTAAGTTAGATTTCCTGATTACCTTGGATACCGAAATCCTTGCTGATGGAGGCGTCCTTGGGCGTATCATCAACGTAATAGCCGCCACTATCACCACCATAACCGTATCCGTATCCATAACCATATCCATAACCGTAACCCTTGCCGTAACCGTAGGCGTAGGAGTAGTTGTAACGGGTCTTGCTGACCTTGATGTCGTTGACGAGAATCGTAAGATTCTTGATTTTCTTCTCGTCGGACATGCGCTCAAGTTCGTACATGTACTGCTGCTCAACCCTACCGTCGCGAATCACGTAGATGGTGAGATCCACATGCCTGTTAACAACAGCGGCATCGGCAATCAGGTTGTAGGGCACGGTATCGAGGATTACGTAGTCATATTCTTTCTTCAGTTGCTCGATCATCTTGTCCATGTTCTCACTCAAGAGCAACGCGGTGGGGTTGGGCGGAATGGCACCAACGCTGATGATGTCGAATCCCTCATGGAGCGGGCCACGGTGAATCACATTGTTAAGGTCTTTCTCTTTGCCAGACAAGTAAGCGGAGACACCTGAACCATCCTGCACACCAACGTACTCCGAGAACTTACCTTTACGCAAGTCAAGGTCGACTACTACGACTTTCTTATTTACGTAGGTGTAAGCAAGTGCTAGGTTAACGGCTACGAAACTCTTTCCTTCACCAGACATAGTTGAGGTGAACTGGATAACCGTCGCGTCACCATTAGGATTATTCTGCATGGTCACGAAGTCAAGGTTGTTACGCACGATTCGGAACGACTCGTTCATGCGGTCATTGGACGTCTCGTTAACGACAATCTCACCAGTAACGTTCGATTTCTTGGCAGGCAACTCACCCAAGATGGGGATGTCGCAGACTTCTTCAACCTCACGACGCGTGTGGATGGTCTTGTCAAGCGAGAAATACCAGAATACTGCGTACAGTACAAAGGCTGGAATCAGCAAGCCGATGATCATACCTGTGAAAACGATACGGGACAACGGTGCCGATACTGGGTTGGGGTTAGGTATAGCCGCCTCCATAATCTTGGCATTAGGCTCGATAATAGCAATCTGAAGGGCATTCTCTTCGCGCTTGTTGAGCAAGTACAGGTAGAGTTGCTCTTTGATTTTCTGTTGGCGGGTAACCTCGGTGATGGCTTTCTCTTGAGCGGGGTTGGCCATCATATTGGATTCGGCTTGACTCTGCAGTCGCTGTGCTTGGTTCTGACGAGTGCGCAGGGTGCTCATGTAGTTGTCAAGACTGGCAATGATATTGTTTCTCGACAACTCCATCGAAGCCGAGAGCTCTTTCATTACAGGATTCTCGCTGCTGGATGAGGCGGCAATCTTTTGATAATCCCTAACTTCTTGGTTGTAATTATTGATCTGTCCAATAATACCCGAGTTATTCATGCCGGTGTTGGCTGGAATAAGGTCGGTGGGCGACATGCTGGCGATGAAATTGCGAATTTGTGCGGCCAAGTTGATTTCAAGGTTCAAATCCTCGGTCTTATCCATAGTGCGCATGTTATTGGACGCAGTACCCAGCATGCGTGAATTCACGGTGTTGGCCGTTAGGATTGCAACCTCGTTGTCAACGCCACTCAAGTCCTTGGATAAGTCGGCAACACGCTCCTCAATGAAGGCGTTGGTGTTGCGGGCCAGTTGGGTTTGATCATTGATTCCTTCTTGGTTATAGGCTACAACCAACGAATTAAGGATATCTGCACACATTTCAGGATTCTCACCTCTAATGGCGAGTCTGAGCACATCACTATGGGTGTCGGCAAATTCGACGACCAGCGATCCTGCTAATGATCTGGCTAAAGAAGAGGGGTTGCTTATCCTGACAATGAGGTTCTTGTCAATGTAATAGTCGTTGAAGTTTTTGGTCTTGGTGATGGCCAAGGGTCCGTAATCGGTATTGATTTTGTTACCGAAGTGGGCCTTTTTCCAAGTGCCGTTGTTGATGCAGAACTCGAATTCCTCATCAGATTTTGGCAGGATTGTGATGGAAAAGCCACTCGTAATTTCCTTCAGCGGGGTCACCTGAATTGGGGTGTTCTTGTAGATGTTCACGTCGCGCAGGAACATATGGGCATAGTACTGAACGTTCAGGCCAAGCGAGTTCACTACAACCTCCATCACCCTAGAAGATTTGAGCTTGTGGGGCTCATTGGGGATGTAGTTGACGGTGGTGAAACCCAGGTCGCTGAATGTCATTGACGGAGTGCCCTGTGCGCTGTCCTTTGAGCGGATCAAGATAGAACTCTTGGCGACGTAGAACTGTGGCAGCGTCTTACCGTAGAGGTAGGCAATACAAGCGCATACAATGATGGAGAGGACAAACCAGTACCAGTTGTAAGCACAGGCGAGAAACAGACGGTCCCACTTAATACCCGTGCGGGCGCGTTTTTTCTTTTTCTCTAAAGCGGCCGCTTTTGCGACCATGTCTTCTTGAATTATCTGTTGTTGCATGTTAAGAAATATTTTTCTAACCTAATAGCGGCATGATGTGTTTGTTGACATTACCGCATAATTTGCTGCAAATTTACTGCAATTCGCTAACACGGCAAACTATTATGTGAAAAAAAATGTGAACAATTGGCGCGGGGCGGTCATTGTTGACTTTCCAAGACTGAGTCGGGCAGACGGGTAAACCAAAAACAAGGTGGCTGCCAGAATGGCAACCACCTTGATATGAAATGATGAAAAAAATGATGTTAACTATTGAGCATCAATCGATTTCCTCGTCTGCCTCATAGCCACCCATCTCACGGATAGCGTTCTTGAGCATCACGTACTGTTGGAACAAGTGATTGACGGGAATCTCATCCTGGGTGTAGTCGTGCATCGGGCTCTTGAGGAAGAAGCTCAAGAAGCGCTGCGTGCCGTAACGGCCGGCGCGATGAGCGAGGTCCATGAGCAGACACAGGTCGAGGCACAACGGAGCAGCGAGGATAGAATCGCGGCACAGGAAGTTGATCTTGATCTGCATGGGATAGCCCATCCAGCCAAAGATGTCGATGTTGTCCCAGCCCTCCTTGTTATCGTTGCGGGGCGGGTAGTAGTTGATACGTACCTTGTGGTAGTAGTCGCTGTACAGGTCGGGCTGGTCGTCAGCAACGAGAATCGACTCGAGGGTAGAGAGCTTGCTCACCTCCTTGGTGCGGAAGTTGGCGGGCTCATCGAGCACGAGGCCGTCGCGGTTGCCCAGGATGTTGGTTGAGAACCAACCGTTCAAACCGAGCATGCGGGTGCCGATGATGGGGGCAAAACCGCTCTTCACCAGGGTCTGGCCAGTCTTGAAGTCCTTACCGGCAATGGGCACGTGGGTCTTCTCAGACAGTTCCCACATGGCGGGAATGTCAACGGTGGTGTTGGGGGCACCCATGATGAAGGGGCAGTCCTCCATGAGGGCAGCGTAGGCATAGCACATCGAGGGAGCGATCTTGTCAACGACATTGTCCTTCATGGCCTGCTCCAGGGCAGCGATAGTGCCATGATACTTCATGTCGGGCTCTACGTAGATCTCGGTCGAGGCAGCCCAGAGGACAACAACGCGGTCCACGCCGGTTTCTTTCTTGAAGGCACGGATGTCCTCACGCACCTGCTCGGTCATATCCCAGCGGTCCTTGCACTGCTTCACGTTGTCACCGTCAAGGCGCTTGGCGTAGTTCTTGTCGAAGGCAGCCTTCAAGGGCTTGATCTTCAGCAATTCGTCCTTGACGGGCTCAATGTCCTTCTCCTTCAGCACCTCAGCGTTGATGGCACTCTCATAGGCGTTGGCGGGGAACACGTCCCAAGCGGCGAACACCAGGTCGTCGAGAGTAGGCATCGACACGATGTCTTTATAATGTAAGTATTTCTTGTTCTCGCCTTTTCCTACACGAATCTTGTCGTACTGGGTCATGCTGCCCACGGGCTTTGCGAGGCCCTTGCGCGCCATCATCACACCAGTCATGAAAGTGGTGCTCACAGCACCCAATCCTACTACCATAATACCCAATTTACCGGTAGCGGGCTTAACGATTTCTTTTGCCATAATTTTTATTAACTTAATGTTTTAATGTTTAGGTAGTTATCTAACAGTATTCTGTCCAAAAAATATCGGACTTGTTTGCCGCAATCGGTTTTCTCTCGCGAAAAACGTCGCTAAATTACTGCCTTTTTCTGAAATAGAATCTAAAAGTATATGAAAAATTTGTATAATTACGTTAATATTTAGTCGAGTTATAAAAAATATATTAAATACTGGCAATATTGCGTATTTAGATGTTAATAAAATGAAATTAGGCTTTTGGCCATTTTCCGTGTTTTCGGTCATTTTTCGCACCGTTTTTGCTCTTGGCCTCCTTTTTTGTGGTTTCCCATATCGTGTTTTTTGAAAAGACTGACCTTCATTGGGCTTTCTGGGGCATTCAAGATGGTGCCAAGTCATATTGCGCAAAACTGGGGATTGAACTCACCGTTTTGGTTGATTAATCAGTGGTATTTGTTTATTTTGTTTGGCTAATTAATAAATAATGTATAATTTTGCCATCGCATATTAACGCCATTAACAGATAAATATTTAATCAACATCTATATTAATTTAATTTAAAGTGCACTTATGAAAAAGTTTTTCTTTGTTAGTGTGATGGCTTTGATAGTCAGTATCAGTGCCATTGCAGGCATTAACGAGAAATTGTCCGCTTCGACACAGTTGCTGATAGCTGAGCGCGACGGAAAGATTTCTCTTGACATGAAGGTTGATGGACCCAAATTGCTGACTCGCGCACCGCTGTTGCGCACGCAGCCTGTCGAGCGTCTCATCGCGGCCCCCGAAAGGATTAATGGCGTGGAGATGGTGTCGGCATTTATTCACATCAATCCCAACAACACATCAGGGATTGAGTCGATGGGCGTCATCATCCAGGAACGTTTCAATGACTTTGTCACGGCAATGGTTCCGGTTCACAAGATTGAGCAGATTGCTGGCCTTTCAGGCGTGCAGGAGATTAACGTGGCACGCAAGGTGAGCCATAAGACCAATATGGCTCGATATTACACCAATACTGATGATGTGCTGAACTTCAGCAACGACGCTATTGCTGCTGGCCTGCCTCAGGCCTTCAAGGGATCGGGCGTTGTGGTTGGTGTGATTGACGACGGTATCGACTTCCAGCACACGATGTTCAAGGATGCCAATGGTAACAGCCGCATCAAGCGCGCTTATGTCGCTACTGGTGCCGGCCGATTCACCACCTACACGAGTGTGGGCTCAACACCGACTACTGATGATAGCGCTGAATCTCATGGTACTCACACCAGTACTACTGCTGCAGGTAGCGAGATTACTGTGGGCACTACCGTATATGGCGGTATGGCTCCTGAGGCGAGCTTGGTTCTTGTTGGCTGCGGTGATTACTTGTATAACACCAATATCGCCAATGGTATCAAGTACATCTTTGACTATGCCGACAGTCAGAACATGCCCGCCGTATGCAGCATCAGTCTGGGTACCCACATGGGTCCTCATGATGGTAGCGGTGAGTTGGCATCTACCTATGCCCAGTATGCTGGCAGCCATGCCAACCACATTATAGTATATGCTGCCGGAAATGAAGCCGGTGGTTCCTATGGTAAGCAGTATAGTGGTGGAACGGCTTCGTCAAGCACTCCATTCACTACGGTGCTCAATGGATGCTATTATCCTTATAATGGTTATGGCAACAGCTATCTCAACAGGTTGTATTATGGCTATGACGTGTTCTATGCCCGTACAGCCAATAAGTCGCTTGCATGCCGCCTTCATGTGGTGGATACCAGCGGCAATAGTGTTGTCTGGACCTCTAACGCCATCACTTCGAGCACCTCGAGTGTGAGCGGCATTACCACCTACTTCAGCTCATCGCCTCAAGTGACGATCTCCAGAGACAGTTACAGCAACAAATACTATGTTCAGCTCTACTTTAACCAAATGTCTAAGAAGAGCGCATATCAGGACAGTAAGTATGCCTTGGCCGTGAGTGTTTACCCCACCAGCGGCTCGTGCATTATTGATAGTTGGGACGTGAGCGGCTATAATGCGTTCGGTTCGATGTCGGGCACTTACGGTGGCTACACCTTCGTTGCCGGTTCTGACGATTGCAGTATCGATGACGAGGTCGCTTGTGAAGACGTTATTTCGGTGGGTGCTTACTGCTCCAAGCGCACCGTCAAGGATTATAACAACACGTCTCACTCATTGGGTTATACCCTGAACGATATTGCCTATTTCTCGAGCTATCAGGTAGCTGGTAGCGGCCCTACGGGTGTCGCAAAGCCTGACATCTGTGCCCCTGGTGCAACAATTGTTGCTGGTATCAACCACTATGACAGCAATTATATGAATAATCAATTGGCAGATTATGGACTGTACCTGGTTTACAATAGCACCAATTCCTCGTTGGGTAATATGGACGGTACTTCGATGGCTACACCTTGTGCTGCCGGTATCATCGCCTTGTACCTGCAGGCTGCCAAATATGTGAATAAGACCCTGAATACCGAGGGCATTCGTGATGTGTTTGCTAACTCTGCCATCCATGACAGCTATACCAACAAGAGCAACTTTGGCCGCTATGGTAAGATTAACGCTCTGGGTGGTATCGAATACATTCTGGGTGATGCGGTTGTTGTTCCCGAGTTGTCGGTTAATCCCACCTCGCTGAGTTTCACTGGCGAAGTTGGCTCATCTGTGACCAAGACGTTTACCGTCACCGGTACCAACCTGACAAGCAATGTGAATGTGAGCGTGACGGGCACCGGCTTTAGTGTGAGTCCAACGACAATCAGTGCAGCTGCCGCTATGGCAGGCGCTACTGTGACCGTGACTTATAGTCCGACCACCTCTGGAACCAAGACGGGTACGGTAACCGTTTCCAGCACTGGTGCCGAGAACGCTACGGTAGCACTCACGGGTACTGCATCGGCAACTCCGACTCTGGATGTTACTCCCACCTCGTTGTCGTTCAACACGACGGTAGGCACCCCTGTGACTAAGACGTTCACTGTGACTGGCGCTAACCTGACTGATAATGTCTCGCTTGAGGTGACTGCAGGCTCTGCCAACTTCAGCATTGACAAATTCACTATCCTCAAGTCGGCTGTTGCCAATGGTGTATCGGTTACCGTTACTTACGATCCCGAAACTGCAGGCACCCACACGGGCACTGTCACCGTTTCAAGTGCTGGCATGACATCCAAGACCGTAACCTTGAGTGGTACATCTCAAGAGCCCGTGCGCACGATTACCGTAGATCCCAGCACTCTCTCGTTTGAAACGGTTGCAGGCCAATCGGTTACCAAGACATTCGCTTTGCAGGGTAGCAACCTGAATGGCAGCTTGACGCTGACACTGAATGATCCCAGTGGTTTCTACTCCATCACGCCGACCACAGTATCGGCGGGACGTGCTGCTAATGGCTTGAATGTGACTGTTACCTACAACCCCACGGCTGGCGGTACTCACAATGCAACCATCACCATCAGTGGCGGCGGTGCTGAGCCTAAGACTGTCACCCTTAATGGCACAGCTACGGCTCCTACCATTAATGTGAATCCCACTTCACTGTCGTTGTCGGCCGTAACAGGTGAAACCGTTACGCAGACGTTCACCGTCAGTGGTGCCAACCTGACCGGCGCCCTGTCGCTTGCCCTCACCGATGCCAATGGCGTGTTCAGCATTAATAGGACCAGCATTACTGCAGCCAGCGCTGCTACTGGTGTCACCGTAACCGTGACCTATCATCCTACGACTGCCGGCACACATCACGGCACAGTGACTATCAGCGGTGGCGGTGCTGCCGCAGTGACCGTTAACCTCAACGGTACCGCATCAGAGCCCGTACGCATGATTACGGCTTCTACCGACGTCCTCAACTTGTCCACTATTGTTGGTGAGACTGTGACAGGCACGTTCACTGTTACTGGTCAGAATCTGACTGGACCGATCAACCTGTCGCTGAACGATGCAAACGGTGTTTATAGCATTACTCCTACCACAATCAGTGCTGCACAGGCTGCTAACGGCGTGACTGTGACCGTAACCTACGCTCCTACTGCATTTGGCAACCAGGCCGCTTCAATTACCATTAGCGGTGGTGGCGCTAATCCCGTCACAGTCAACCTGAACGGTACTGCCAACATCGTGAAGTATGCTCCCGTGATGCTTGCTGCTAACGATGACTTTGTGGCCATGACGAGATTCCGCGCCAATTGGACCGACGAGACCCCGTCCTACAATGTGACAAGCTATACCCTCGAGGTAAGCCAGCAGCAGACCACTCCCGAGGTGACCGAACTTGAGGTAGCTGACTTTACGGGTCTTACTGCTCAAATTAACTCATCCAACCAGTTGACCAACCAGGCGAACAATGCTTCACAGTTCCTGCCAACAGGCTGGAGTGCAAGCACGTTGTTGTGGGTTAATAACGGTTATCTGATGTCTGGCGTTCTGAACGGTAACATAGGCACGATAACCACCAAGACCTATGACCTCACTGGTTATGACAAGATGACCGTTGTGGTTGACGCGAGCGTGTTCAGCAATACGACCTATGGCACGAGTGCCACTATCAGGATTTCGAATAGCGCTGGTTATCAGGATATCACCCTGAACAGCACCAACTTCGGAACCTACACCGTCGTTCTCGACTGTGCAGCCACCGAGCAAGTGACCATAACCAGCGTGAGCGGCATCTATTGCATCCAAGGCATCACCATCTATGCTGGTGATCTCAATGCTGCCCAGCTCAACCTCATGGCTACTGAGACTGGTGGCACGTCCTACCGCCTGATTACCGATATCACTCCCGATATGTTCTACGATGTTCTGAACCTTGAAGCTGCTGGAACCTATTCCTATCATGTGAAGGCTCTGTATGCCGACGGTAGCGAGAGCGACTGGAGCAACCTCGAGTGGGTGACCTTGCACGAGCATAATGGTATGCTTGGCGATGTGAACCATAATGGCGTTATTGAGATTGCCGACGTCACCATACTCATTGATGGTATTCTCGACGTTGATACGGTTTGCCCGATTTGTGCCGACGTGAACGAGAATGGTGTTATTGAGATCGCCGACGTGACGATTCTCATCGACATGATTCTTGAAGGCCGCAATACCATGAATATGGGTTACACGTTGAAGCCTGCAACCCACATCATCGAGATTGCCGATTAATGACAGGTTGATATGACCTAACTGCCCAAAGCGGGGTGTGCACCAGGCGTGCGCGCCCCGCTCAAATTATTACGTACAGCATGCTTGTGCTCTAAGCCCTACAGTTCGGTAATTATGGCCATGAACGATAAAACACACCTTTGGATGGGAAATTCAGAATAACGAATTCAATATACTTGTTGGATTTTGTTATATATCTAAATTTCAACAGCATAAACGCTTCTTTGAAATAAACACACATATACATTTAGGAATAGCACATTGAATTGTAGCCATATTTTGAGTAATTTTGCAGAAAAACACAACAATATGAAGAAGCTGATTTTAGTCATATTAATCGGTTTGTTTGTCAGTTGCGTCAAGGTAAACAATGCTCCCCTAGACGAAGAAGATGGCGAACTGGTAGCTTTGCTCAACAAATTGGACAAATGCCAGAATACCGGGGATCATGAGCAGTGCTTCAAATTGTATTCGCAGATCGCTGCTGAATATGAAAAGAAGAACTTAACCGAGTTGCAAAAGCAATACCAAAAGAAGATGCTGAGCGAAGCCGAAGTGATCAGCAATAATAATAAGGTATATGGTCATATACTCATGGCTGAAGCTCTACAGCAATTGGCAACCGCTTATATGGTAGAAGGAATTTTGGACAGTGCTTCAATTGAAGCCCATCAGGCCTATCAATTAGCACCGAAGGACACATTGGATTTCAGGGCTCAGACGCTCCTTTTACTCGCTCAAATCCATCTCATGGCTGAAGAGGGCGACAGTGTCGAGCATTACATCACTGAAGCTAAAAGTGTCTATCCCAAGGTTGTTCAAACTGACCTATACCGCATCACACATGCCTATGGGCTCAACTTACAGAACCGAAATGAGGATCTGATGGCGGTTCTTCCTTCCTATATATCTGAATGCGGGATTCATGGACAGGCTGAACTGACCCGCCTCTTGATGTATCATCACCAAGAAGCGAATCAATGGAGGGAAGCCTATGACGACGCCATCAACCTGATGGACATTACCGACAGCATTGCAAGGAGTGAAACCTCGGAGAACATGGCACGAATCCATGAACTGCAGCATGAGCGCCAGATGGAGTTCCAGCGAGCAGAACGCAAGGCTGAACAAGCTCGACTGTATGTCATCATCATTGCGGTTCTACTTCTGTTATTGGCTGCAGCTGTAGCTGGATTATTCTATCGTCGTAAGGCACGGATTGCCCATGACAAAGAATTGGAGGCTATGCGCCTCTCAGAAACTGCCCAAGCCAATGAAAATTTGGTGCGCGAGGAAAATATCAAGTTGCAACGTTTGTACTATGAGCACCTTTATGCCATAATTTTGCCCATTCTCAACGCCAACCGCAACAAGAGCGGGCACATCAATCTTGAGGAGTCATCCTGGGAACTCATTGAGAAAAACACCGATATGGTTCTTCCCGGATTCACTTCCCGCCTGCGCAAGCAACATCCTGCACTAACAACCGAAGATGTGCGTTTCTGCTGTCTGCTGATGATGCGGGTGCCCAATGCGCTATTGGCTGATGTTTATGGCATTGCGCCCTCATCGGTCGCAGTCAGGAAACAACGCATGAAAAAGAAACTGGACAACGATATACAGAATCAAACAATTGAAAATTATCTAAACCAATACTTGATATGAAAATGAAAAGAACACTATTCACCTTCTTGTGCCTGATTTCGCTTTTGACGCAGGCACATGCAGGCGGCATTTGGGAAGAGGGCTCGCAATGGGATGTTATTTACACCTATGGCACTACAGGTATTGAAGATAGTACTGAGGTTGAGGTACACGAAATAATAGTAACCTTTCGTCTGCTACCTGCCTTCGATAACTATATGGCCCTTGAAGAGACTGTTACCTTTAATGGCGAGGTTGAATCTGTCCAGGTTCAAGGCTATATTCGCAATGCTGGAGACAGTTTAATTTATGTGCGACCTGTCTTGTATGACGGCAGCATTGGTGATGAATGTCTGCTCTACGATTTTCGTGAACCATACGAATATGGCGGCACAGTAAGATATGGAGTCATCGGTGGAGAAGTCAAGGAAGAATTCATCGATTGGCAAGAAGACACCTTGGATTACTACATAATGAACAACGGCGACACGCATTGTTTGCCTGCATGGAAAGGTATCATCTATCAATATGGCTACATTGGAGGACCTATGGATCTTTTCCTGCTGAAGGCAGCTCCAGGAAAAACCCCAAAACCAAAACCTTCCAACATCAGTCATGTCATCTTCTCTACGAAGGGTGGCCACAAGACCATTTACATGAACAGTGGTGAAGAAGACGATGAAGATGATATCATTATAAATTACGATGAGATGTTGACCAACGGCACAATTTGGGAATGCTTAGCAGTTGGCACCGAGCAACCGGACCTCAAGAGCACCTATACCATTCAAGTCAAGGGAGACACTATCATCGGCAAACGTCTCTGCAAGCAGGTTTATTCCTCGGAGCATAATATCCAAAAGACTATGTTTGAAGAGGGACGCAAAGTGTACGTTGTCAATGAGGATGGTCAGCCTGTGGTTCTGCTTGATTTTAACCTGCAAGATGGTGACCGTCTTGATGATGTGACGACAGCAAGCGTGTGGGATCAAGAAAACCTAGGCTATCATTATAGAACCATCACCATCGACATGGGATTTGATTGCGCGTCATACTTTGCAGGCGATACAGCGCCATGGGCCTACGACCTGATTGAAGGCATTGGCGTCAGCAAGGATGAATACCTAAAGCAATGCTTTCTCAATGAGGAAAACACCATCTCCTATATGCTGCGCTGTTGGAAAGAAGGCACGCTTGTCTATCGTGTGCCTCAGGAATACGTCCCCTTCGTCCGCGAGGATGTCAAGTGGGTGTATTACTATGACAATCCAATTGAAGGAATGGAGTATGAAGATGGCTTCATACCATACGGTGAGCACTACTATACATTAGAAATGAAGGGAGACACCGTGATTAACGGCAAAAGCTATAAACCAGTACACCTCTATAGCGGTGAAAGCATGAATGAGATGAACGACACCATTCCGGTCTATCTGCGTGAAGAGAACAAGGTGGTCTATGGCATCATACCAGACGACAAGAGGTATTATGAGTGTCCAATAGGCATCGGGACAGAGGTGCAAGGCACGGAACTGCTCTCCACAGTACAAACTGGCGTAGAATTCATACTCTATGACTTTAATGATCCTGCCACTTTCTATGAGTCGTTGGACAATCACATGTTCCTCCATTACGACCATGCCGAGTTGGCTCAGGTTGGACGTCATCTGACCCAAAAGCATATCTTTAACCATAGAGTTGATGATGGTGTTATTTTCGGCAATGAGAACATCATTGAAGGAATTGGTTTTGTCGGTGAATCACCAGGAATGCCCCTTAACTACTTCTATGGCATCACTATAGGAATGGACCAAGTCATCAACCGCTTAAGCCATGTCATCGAGGATGGGGAGATTGTCTATAAGACCAAATGGTATAAAGAGCCCGTGCCTGACGATTACGAGTATGTGCCTTTTGTTCGTGAGGGAGTGAAGTGGGTGTACGCTTATAACAATCCATTCTGGGAATACGTTTTGGATATTCCTGAAGGCTTGCAATATTACAGTTTTGAGATGAAGGGTGATGTCCAAATTGGAGATAAAACCTATAAGCCCGTGGTATTGACCCATTACTTGGACAAAGAAGGACATAATAAGGAAGTCGAGGATTATACCCCCATTTGCCTGCGTGAAGAGAACAAGGTGGTCTATGCCATCCATCCTGACGGCATCCAGCATCCTCAATGTCCTGTTGGTTACGGTTGGCATATTAGTGATCCCTATGGCGACCTGCCAATATATTCAACCAGTGAAGAGTTCATTCTCTATGATTTCAACGATCCGATGGCGCTTTACTTTAATAATGAAGATTTCTGGAGTGAAGTTGATTATGACGGGACTTGGATGATGGCCATAGGTGGCGAGAAGCGCAAATGCCATCATTATCAATCCTGGTATAGTGAGGATGACTTCATTATCGAGGGCATTGGCTATGACGGCATGGCGGGATTTCCACTATTCTACTTTGAGACGTTTATTACAGGGCTCCAGGTAGGTTATGGACTAAGCCATGTCATTGAGAACGATCAGATTGTCTATACCGGACGTTGGTATGAACCAGGTGTCCGCGTTGGTATCGACGAGGTGGTCACCGACCAGGAACGCCGCCCGATGGACGACTACTACTACAACCTGATGGGCCAACCCGTGGGCAGGGACGTTCCCACCGTCCCCGGCATCTACATCCATCAGGGCAAGAAAATTGTAGTGCGATAATCCATGACAAATCATTAAAACAACAATAGAAATGAAAAAGATAATATTTGGAATAGCATTGTGTGCTTTGGCACTTGCCGGATGTGGGCATGACACGGTTTTTGACGAGCTGGAGCCCCAAGTCTATACTGCTGAGAACGATCCTGCCCTCGAGAAACTCGAGACGAATGTCGGTTACTATTACGGTAATAAGGGTGTTGACCTCACACGTATTGAATTTGCCTACCGTGCAGCGGGGCAGTATTGCATCTTCCCCAGGACCGAGGCAAGAACCCTGCAATTGGCACAACTGTCTCAACAAGAGGGATATCAAATACAGCAAATCGGGTATTACTTTCTTGTTACCGGCGACCGTGACCTCATTACCGACAATGACTATGTCAGTGACCGTTATTTTTTAGGTCATTATGAAAACGAGCCAGAATTTCTAATGATCGGTCCTGGAATCACAGTTAGCGTTCCAGACCCCAA
>CADAFP010000043.1 GCA_902787185.1 uncultured Bacteroidales bacterium
GGCGCGCACCTGGATGGCGTAGTCCTTGAACGAAGGTTGCAGAATCTCACCGAAGGCGACAGCCTTAGCGGCAATCACGTGCTCGAGGGGACCGCCCTGAACGCCGGGGAAGACGGCGCTGTCGAGCAGCGACGACATCTTGCGGATGACACCCTTCTTGGTGGTCTTGCCCCAGGGGTTGTCGAAGTCCTTACCAAGCAGGATGATACCGCCACGGGGGCCGCGCAGGGTCTTGTGGGTGGTGCTGGTAACGATGTGGGCATACTTCAAGGGGTTGTTCAACAGACCTGCAGCGATGAGGCCGGCGGGGTGTGCCATATCGACCATGAGCAGTGCGCCCACGCTGTCGGCAATCTTGCGCATGCGCTCGTAGTCCCACTCGCGGCTATAGGCGCTGGCGCCACCGACGATCAACTTGGGACGCTCGCGCTGTGCCACCTCTTCCATCTGGTCATAGTCCACCAGGTTGGTGTCGGGGGTGACGTTATATTCACAAGCCTGGAACATCAGACCCGAGAAGTTGACGGGGCTACCGTGTGAGAGGTGACCGCCATGAGCCAGGTTCAGACCCATGAACTTGTCGCCAGGCTTGAGGCAAGCCATGAAGACGGCCATGTTGGCCTGTGCACCCGAGTGGGGCTGCACGTTGACGTACTCGGCGTCAAAGATTTGTTTCAGGCGCTCGATAGCTACGTTCTCGCTCTCGTCAACGCACTGGCAACCGCCATAGTAGCGGTGGCCGGGATAACCCTCGGCATACTTGTTGGTCAAGCAGCTGCCCATGGCCTGCATCACCTGGTCGCTCACGAAGTTCTCACTGGCGATGAGCTCAATGCCGTGTTGCTGACGCTGATGTTCACGCTCGATGATGTCAAAAATCACTTTGTCTCGTTTGCGCACCGACCAGCCGAAGTGCCCCAGTTCCTCGCCCAGCGAGTAGTAGTGGCCGTGGCAGTAGGTAATCAGGTCGGCGGCCTTGAGGTCGAGGGCTCCGCTCTCAGGGTCGAGGTAGCGGTCATCAACGATGACGTTCAACACCTCGCCAATAAACATGTCGTGGGTGCCCAGGCGCATGATGTCACGCACGCGGCACTCGATGCTCACGGGAGCTTCCTGGATGTAGGGGGCGGCGACGGTCTCGCCCTTGACGGGCGTGAGGTGCATCTGCTGCCACTTGTCGTAGTCTCGCCCCGAACGCACGCCGCACCAATCGGTGGCGCGGGCCATCTCGCGGTTGGTGAGGTTGAGCGTGAATGCCATGTTACGCTCCACGATGCCGTGACTGTGGCGCTCGGGCCTGATGGACACATAACACAGAGCCGGATCGCTGCACAGGGTCCCCGTCCATGCCGCCGTGAAGAGATTATACTCCTCGGGGCAAGCCCCACAACTGACCAGCAGCGCGGGCAACGGGTATATCATGGTTCCAGGTCTCCAGTTCTGTTTCATGCTCTACTTTCAATTCAAGTTGCAAAAGTAGGCATTTTTTCTGGAACACAGGCGATTTTAGAGAAATTTTTAAAGAGTCAATTAGTTGTTAATAACTTTCTTGTCGAGTATGATGGACGAGGGGTGGAAAAAGCGTAAATTTGCAGTTTGTAAAACAACCTATCTTAACTGAACCGTGCACATCGTTATAGCAGGAAATATCGGTAGCGGTAAATCCACTCTGGCCGAGATGCTTGCCAAGCATTACGGCTGGGAGCCGTTTATGGAGCCCGTGGTGGACAACCCCTACCTGAGCGACTATTACAAGGACATCAAGCGCTGGTCGTTTGCCCTGGAAGTGTTCTTCCTCAAGCAGCGTTTCAAGGACATTCTGAACATCAATGCCAGCGACAAAGCCATCATCCAGGACCGCAGCATCTTTGAGGGCGTGTACATCTTCACGGCCAACAACCATGACATGGGCAACATGGATGACCGCGACTTTGAGACTTATATGGAGCTGTTTGAGCAGATGATGACCATCGTGCGTCTGCCCGACCTGATGATCTACCTGCGCTCGAGCGTCGCCCATCTGGTGGACAACATCCACAAGCGCGGCCGCGACTATGAGCAGACGATGCCACTGAAGTACTTGTCGAACTTGAACGAGCGTTATGAGGAGTTTGTGATGCACAACTACAAGGGCCGCAAACTCGTCATAGACGTTGATGACATGGACTACAAGAACCGTCCCGAGGACTTTGCCGCCATCGTCGATAAAATCGACGCGACGATGTTCGGTATCTTCGGCCCCCTGGACTAAGGACTAAAAACTAAGGACTAGGGACTAAAAAACTAAAACGAATCTAACAACTTAAAACTAAAAGATATGCATATCGCAGTAGCAGGAAACATCGGCAGCGGCAAGACCACCTTGACCAAGCTGCTCGCCAAACATTACGGATGGAGCCCCAGGTTTGAGCCTGTGGACAATAACCCTTATCTGGAAGACTTCTATGCCGACATGTCGCGCTGGTCATTTAACCTGCAGATTTACTTCCTGAACAAGCGATTCAAGGAGGTGGTAGAGATTTCGCAGAGTGACATCGACATCATTCAAGACCGCACCATCTATGAGGACGCGTGCATCTTTGCCCCCAACCTTCACGGCCAGGGCCACATGAGCGACCGCGACTTCAACAACTACAAAGACCTCTTTGAGTTGATGATGTCGCTGGTAAAAATGCCCGACCTGATGATTTACATCCGCTCCACCATCCCCAATCTGGTGCAACAGATTCAGAAACGTGGCCGAGAGTACGAACAGACGATGCGCCTGGACTACCTGGAGGGCCTCAACAAGCGCTACGAGGAATGGATTGCCAACTACAAGGGCAACCTGGTCATCATCAACGGCGACGAGATCAAGTTTGGCGACCGTCCCGAGGATTTCCAGCAGGTGTGCGACAAGATTGACGCCAACCTGTTCGGTATCTTCTCCCCGTTCAACCAGAACCGCTGATTTCACCGAAAAAGCCACTGCGAGGGCGGAAAAACCGCCCGAAAGTGATTTCTTTGACAAAAATCATTGAAAGTCAAAAATATGTGTCTATATTTGCAGGCTCGACACGAGTTTGCCCGTGCTGTGCGTTAATTTATGTAGTATAAACGAAATCAATTCTCTTTCCAAATGTATAGTTTTATGAAGAAGATTCTGTCTCTCACGGCATTATTGCTTTGCACGATGCAGCTGACGGCTGCCAACATCGATGTTGCCACCGCCCAGGCGACGGCTCAACGTTTCATGCACGAGATGACTGCCAGTGGCCGTTTCAAGGCGCCCGCCCTTGGTGCTAACGTCACACTCATCCATGCCGAAGCCAGCCATGTCGCGCCCGGACAATCGGTATATTACATCTTTAACACCAGTGACAGCTACATTATCGTGTCAGGTGATGACAGGGCCGAGGAAGTGCTCGCCTATGGCGACAGCCCGCTTGACATGTACAACATACCCGATGGTATGCGGTACTGGCTGGACTGCTACAGGCAGGAACTTGAATACCTGCAAGCCCATCCCGACCTGCAGGTGGAGCGGCCTCACCGTGTTCCCGCCCGATCGCAGGCAAGCGTCGAGCCCCTGCTCAAGGCCATGTGGGACCAGAGTGCCCCCTACTACAACCAGTGCCCCACCAGCAATGGCCAGCACTGCTTGACGGGCTGTGCCGCCACGTCGCTGTCGATGATTCTCAACTACTGGCGTTTCCCCGACGGTCCGACACCCGCCATAGAATCCTATCGCACCTCCAGCCTCAACATGTACGTTGACGGTCTGCAGCCCACGACGTTCGACTGGGACAACATCCTGGACCGCTACCGTGGGAACTACAACAATGCGCAAGCCAATGCCGTGGCGTGGCTGATGCGCTATGTGGGACAGGCCGAGCACATGGACTATACTCCCAGTGCCAGCGGTGTGCAGGCCGAGGACATCATCCGAGCCGTTAGGGTATTCGGGTTTGACAGGGATGCCACGTTGGTCTATAGGTCCAGCTACAGCGATGAGCAGTGGGCCGCAATGATACAGGAGGAACTCCGGCAAGGCCGCCCGCTGGAATACTGCGGATACGCCGCCATGTCGGGCCACGCCTTCAATGTTGACGGCTACGACGCCGATAACGACAAGTACCACATCAACTGGGGCTGGGGCGGTTCGGCCAACGGCTACTGTGCACTCAACGCCTTCAATGGCGGCGGGATGGGCTTCAACAGAGGCCAGCTGACGATCATCGGATTGGAGCCTCCTATCAGTGTCCCAACCATCAAAGTCAACCTCACACGCATGAGCGCCACCTCATTTGTTGATCGCACCACCGTCATCTCCTTCATGGTCAAGGGCCGACAACTCACCGGCAACGTGATGCTCTCGCTGAATGACAGCACCGGAACATTTGCTCTGCGACAGAACCAGCTTGACTTGACCAACGAGAATGTGAGCAGACGTATTGACGTGGCCTACACGCCCGATGCCGTCGGCAACCATACCGCCACAATCACCCTGAGCAGCGAGGGTGCGAAGGATGTGACCATCACCGTGAATGGCAGGGGCGTCCTCGAGACCTATGACCCCGTAATGCTCACAGCCAGCGATGTGGACGATTCATCGTTCCAGGTCAACTGGCAAGATAACACGCCGGCACACAACGTGGTCTGCTACAATCTGGAAACAGCAAATGTCGCTTATAGTGAACTGTCCATGACCGAATCGTTTGCCAACGTCAGCAGCTCGTCATCTGAATGCACAAACCACCTTGACGACATCATGGCCAACCCTGGCTGGACAGGCGGTAAGGTCTTTAAGGGTGACGGCTACTTGAGATTGGGCAACAGCAGTTCCAAGGGCTGGCTACAGTCTCCTGAGCTCGATATGCGTGACAGCTATGGCCAAGTAACCGTCAGGGTGAGGGCCAAAAGCGTGGGCACCTATGATGAAGCCCTGCTCAAGATATCGTGTGGAGAGAACGACACGACTTTCATGGTATTCCCCGAGGAACAAGAGTATTGCGTGCTGCTGCCCTGCCCCACGGCCAAGGATGTGAAGGTGAAACTCTCCAACAGTGTGGCGACCCACCGTGTCGCCCTCAGCAATGTTGAGGTGTATGCCGGAGATGACTATACCCCTCTTGACGTGTCAACCATCGTCGAGCATTACGGCATCACCGGTAATTCCTTTAAGGTGAACGTTACCACGCCTGGCACCTATGCCATGCGCGTGCAGACCGTCTATACCGATGGCACTGTATCGCCATGGAGCAACCTCACACGCGTTGAGATTTTAGGTTCTATCGGCGATTTGAACTATGACGGCATCATCAATATCGCCGACATCAATGTCTTGATTAACGTGGTGCTCGGCAACACTGCCAGCCGGCGCACGCACCAGGCCAGTGACCTCAACAGGGACGGTGTGACCAACATTGCCGACCTGAATTCCTTGATTCATATCATCCTGAACAACAATTAACCAGCATCAGGCAAGTGACATCTGATTTGCCCAAGTCGGGGTTTTGTGGTACTTTTGCGCCATGTTCTTGAAACGTGCCATCTGGACTGCATTGTTACTGGTTGCGGGAATCTGTGTTTCGGCCCAGGTAAGTGTTGACCATTATCAGCGCAACGGCACACGTTATGTGTGCTCTTGCCAAGAGGTAATGTATGACACCTACTTCCATGCCGCCAGATTTGCCGTAGCCGCCATCGTCGATGCTGGTGGCTTTATGACGTTCTCGCTCGAGGTGACCTTTGACGAGGGCTTACTGCACGTGTCACAAGGCGACAGCCTAACGCTGGTGCTGCGCGGTGGTGACCGTATCGTGTTGCATACCGACCGTGATGTCACCAGAGCAGATATCATGAAGCGCCATTTTCGCAACCGCAACGAGTACTACGTGACGTGCCATTTCCCCATCAGCAACTATGACATCCAGCGCCTGACACGCAACCGAGTCACCAAGTTCTCGATGCAGACCGACCGTTTCACTTTCGACCGCAAGCTGGATAAGTTCCAAGACCGTTTCAGGAAACAGTTCACAGCCGTTTACCGCTTCCTGCTCGGGAATGACAGGGAGCCATGAGACATAACGAAAAGGGGCCAGCGCCACAATAGCCTGGTCCCTCTTTGATATCTGTTGCTGTGATGGATTATTTCACACGCAGCACTTTTCCTTCTTCAACATTGTTGCTCGTCAAGCCGTTGAGTTTTTTAAGCTGAGCGACGGTCATGCCGTTGTTTTGGGCAATCTTGGTCAAGTTGTCACCCTTGACAACCTTGTAGGTCGTGCGGCTGTCCTGACGGCTCTCCTTAGTTGACTTCTTGGTGCTGGCAATGGGCTGCTCTTTCTTGCTGGACTTGCTCCTGCTGGCAGTCTCTTTCTCCTCAGTAGCTTTCTTCTTGTCGGCATAACGCTTGCTGGGAGTATAGTCACGAGCCTTGGTATAATTGCTCTTGGTGAAGGTGTAGGTGTCGGTGTGGGTGCAACGGTTAGCAAAGTCAAAGATGGCCTCAGGGTTAATGGCATAGCCCATGAAGCGGGTCTCGAAGTGCAGGTGGGGACCCGTGCTGCGGCCCGTGTTGCCGCTCAATGCGATGGGCTGACCGGCCTTAACATACTGGTCAGGCTTCACGAGGAAACGTGAGAGGTGGCCATAGACGGTCTCCAGGCCGTTCTCGTGGCGAACGATGACATAGAAGCCATAACCGCCACGCTCAAAGCGCGTCAAGCGCACGCGGCCCGAGAAGGCCGAATAGACGGTGTCACCGACAGCCGAACGCAGGTCAATACCCTTGTGGGTGCGGCCGAACTGGGGACGCCAGCCATAATGGCTGGTCACATAGTTGCCCTTGATAGGCATCACGTAGTGACGCACGTCAAGCACCTTGGTATTGGGTACGTTGGCATCTTTATAGCAATTCACGAGGTCGCTGTCCCAGCCCTCGGTATAGATGTCGGGCTCAGGCTCACATTCCTCGTAGAGGTCGGCTGCATACTTCTGAGCTTCCTGAACGCGGATCTGATCTTTCACGCGGTTCTGCTTGGCCAGCAAATCGCTATGCATCTTGCTGTAATTAGACGCCGATTGCATATTCTGTGCCGATACGCCAAGCGCAAAAAGGGTCATCGCCATCAAGGCGAAATAGAGTTTTTTTGATATATTCATTCTTGGTTATTATCTAAGACTGTTGTTTTAAGAACGTCCAAAGGTAGGCATTTATTTTGGAACCAATGGTCTTTACTGTGCTAAAAAGTGTAAAGTTTGGTTTCAATCTCTAAACGAAGCAAAACAACTTGCTGAAAATCAACATATAAAAAAATTCACAAATGCAAACAGTTTATATTCTGAAATTAACAGGCCCATCAACACAAAAACCTCTCCCTCCACCCCATTTCAACCAATCCTCAATTCCAAGAATTAGAGTACTCAATCATATTGACCGTACCCGTCGAAATCACCGGCGTAGAGAAGACAGCACTCGACGGCAACTTGTTGACCGAAAGGATGACATTGCCACATTCAACGACACGCATCACATTAGCCGGCAGTGTCGTGATGGTCTTCACCTCGTTAGCAGCCATCATGAGGTCACCCAGGTTGTTGCCTGTAAAAAGCAATGACTTAAGCCCTCGAATGGTATTATTGCTGATTTGCAACACACCTCCAGGAGTGGCCGACGCCGTCGTGAAATCAAAAACCTCGCCAGTTAAACTTGTAAACTGGTTCTTGCGGATGAGCGCATACCTGACGTCAGCGGTAGCCTTGTCAACACCACAGCCATGCTCAAACGATGTGATCACATTATTATCCATCACCACATCGCTCACATCCTGGCTGAAGTAAACGCCCGAACCTTGCAATCCATTACCAGTCATCGTATTACCCGATATCATCGCATGGGCAAAGCCCGATTCCATCTGGATGCCATGCATAGCACTGTTCTCGATGATACAGTCAGTCACGGTAAGGCCACCCTTGCCATGATCACTGATACCATCACCAGGAGAGTTCTTGATGGTCAATTTGCGCGCAGTAAGATTACATTGGGCTGTACGATACTCGACACCCGTCGAGTCGGTGTACCCCCCAGACCGATATGCATCAATGCACAGGCAACTGTTAGCCCATGAAACTGGCTCAGAGTTATCCCTATTGCCATCCAACGTGAGGTTGCGAACTGTCACCCCATCGCACTCGTAACGAGCAGTCCATGAGCGCAGCAAGGGGAAAGAGGTAGTTACCATCGTGCCCGCGGCATAAGGTCTTACACATCCCATGAAATCGCTCTGCTGGTCGCTGATGACATTATGGAAATGAATCCTGTTACCCTCCTTCCGTAAAACAACAGCATGAGTACACAGGTTAGCACCGCCCTCATCATAAATGAAAATCTGGTCACCGACATCAAACTGACCGGCATCGTCAACATCAATAAACATCTGATTCTTGTCTGCCGTTCCTGTCAACGTGGAGGACACCGTCTTTGCTCGGGTGATCGTCGCATTATTGCCATAGATTTCCATTCCTGTCTTCAACGTCAGCGAACGGCGAATCAAGTAAGTCCCAGGCTCCAAATAAACCGCTTTCTTGAGGCGGAATCCCGCCTCAAACAAACTTTCGAGCGCTTGGGTATCATCGGTCATACCATCACCAACAGCGCCATATTCTTTAGACGAGACGTATGCAGGATTTGTATTAGGATTTGGCATAACGTCATCATCGCCACCGCCATACATTAAGCAATCGACGACAATGATGATGTCAGCGATGTTGACCACACCGTCGCCATTCACATCGGCATAAAAATAGTTGTTGCGCTCTGCTGCGCTTGCAGGTGTCGGCATCATCGCCATGACGCTCATGGCTATTGCCAATATTCTTGTTTTAACTTTCATGTTCATTACAGTTGAGGAGTTGAAATCAGTTCCAGGAATTAGAGGTATTAATCAGATTGCTTGTGCTGGTCGAAACCACCGGTGTTGTGATGTTCACATCAGCTGGCAACGTGTTGCCCGTAATGACAATGTTTAAGCTCTGAGTGATACTTATGAGTTTAGAGGGAACTTGGGTGACGCTGGTGACTTCATTGCCTGTAAACATCATGTTATCAATATAGTCCGCTGAGAACATCTGCGACTTGAGACCTTCAATCTTGTTATTACAAATCTGCAGGCCGCTACCATGAGTCGAGTAGATAGCCTTCAAGAAATCAAACACATAGCTCGTGATGTTATTAAAACGATTGTTGCGGATGATGACGAACTTGGCACATGTGCCAAACTCCTCATCGCTGCATCCATGGTTAAATGAGGTGATCTCGTTATTGTCAATCACCACATCGGTCACTTCCTGGCAAAAGAAAATACCCGCTCCTATAGACCCGTTACCAATCAATTTGTTGCCGGATATCAGCGCATTGAAGTATTTTGTGCCCATGTGGATACCATGCATCGCACAATTCTCGATGAAACAACCCGTGGCAACCATGCCGCCCTCACCCTGGTCACTGATACCGTCATGTGACGAGTTGCGGATGGTAAGGTTACGGGCCACAAAATTGCGCTGTGGATGCCGATATTCAATCCCCGTAGTGCTGCCAGTGTAGCCACCTGGATAGTAAGCGTCAATATGGATACAGCTGTTTGCCCACGACTTAGGTTCTGAAGTTATTCTGTTTCCGTCCAGCGTGAGGTCATGAATATATACACCATCGCAATCAAAGCGTGTGGACCATGACCTCAACAAGGCGAACGAAGTTGTCACCTTTACACCAGACGAATAGTCCCTAATGCATCCTGGAAAGCCGGGCTGCACGTCGCTGATAATGTTGGTGAAATATATGACGTTTTGCTGTATCGAGTCTATGATGCCATAGGTACATTGATTAGCCTGATCAGGATAAACTATACAGATTTGGTCACCAGGCGAGTAACGGCTGGCATTGACCACTTCGATACTGGTTTGGCCCTTTGTGGCAGCTGTCGCCAAAGATGTGACCACCGCCTTGGCTTTGGTGATGGTGGCATCTTTGCCATAGATTTCCATGCCTGTTTTCAACGTCAGCGATCGGCGAATCAGATAGGTGCCTGGGTCAAAGTATGCAGCTTTCTTTTGCTGGAAGGCATCTTCAAACAAGCGTTCCAACGCATCGGTATCATCGGTCACACCATCACCTACCGCTCCATATTCCTTTGCTGAAAGATATCCGGTATTGGGATTGGTCACAACACCGGTGCTTCCGCCGTTAAGGATGCAATCGGCAACTACAACCACATCAGCAATAGTTACCCGGCCATCGCCATCCACGTCGGCAAAAGGGAAAAACCAGTTTTGTGCACCAACATTCAAGGGTGATAACATTGTAAGTGAGCATACGATGAATGCCACTCTCAGCAATTGTCTTTTAGTCTTTTCACTCATAATTTTAAAATATTGCCCCAAAAGAGGTGTATTTGTTAAATTCCACTGATAAACTATATTCATCTCGTTTTCACATTCCGCTTTAGAATGTGGAATCACATCAATTCCAAGAATTAGATGCATGCATCATATTTCTGGCACTGGTTATACCTAAATGCTATGAGATTAGGCCCCAGTTGGCTTGTTTGTCAAAAATTTCCTTGATGTGGGTGGCCATTTTGCGGCCCCAGGGGGTATCCAGTTGCGGGTCGGTGCGCAGGTAGTCCTCGGCGGCGACGCGCGCCATTTGGATGATTTGGCCGTCCTGGGCGAGGTTGGCGATGTGCAGGTTGAAGGCGATGCCGCTTTGCTGGGTGCCTTCCATGTCACCTGGGCCACGCAGTTTCATGTCCTCCTCGGCAACGACAAAGCCGTCGTTGGTCTGCGTCATCACCTGCAGGCGGTGACGTGTGTCGCGTCCCAAGTCGCTGCGCGCCATCAGGATGCAATAGCTCTGGTCGGCACCGCGCCCCACCCTGCCCCTCAACTGGTGCAGTTGAGACAGGCCGAAGCGTTCGGCGTCCTCAATGACCATGACCGAGGCATTGGGCACATTCACGCCCACCTCGATGACAGTGGTCGCCACGAGGATATGCGCCTTGCCCGAAGCAAAGAGCATCATCTGATGGTCTTTCTCGGCAGGTTTCATGCGGCCATGCACCATCGCCACGTTGTAGTGCGGGAACACGTCACGCACCTGCTCATAACCCATTTCCAGGGCATGCAGGTCGAGTTTCTCGTTCTCCTCGATGAGGGGATATACGATATAGGCCTGACGGCCCTGTTTCAGCTGAGAGCCGACGAACTGATACATCTTGAAACGGTCAGGCTCATGCTTCAACACCGTGGTCACGGGTTTACGGCCTGGCGGCAGTTCGTCGATGATGGACACATCGAGGTCGCCATAGACGGTCATGGCCAGCGTCCTGGGGATGGGCGTTGCGGTCATCACCAGCACGTGAGGTGGCGCCGTGCGGTTCTTGCTCCACAGGCGGGCACGCTGCGCCACGCCAAAGCGGTGCTGCTCGTCGATGACGGCAAGTCCCAGGTTATGGAACTGCACGGTGTCCTCGATGAGGGCGTGGGTGCCGATGAGAATCTGCAACTCGCCGCTCATCAGCGCCTCGTGGATGACGGTGCGCTCCTTCTTGCGCGTCGAGCCGGTCAACAGCGCCACTTTCACGCCGATGGCATCGGCGAGTGGCTTGATGGTCTCCAAATGCTGTCCCGCCAGAATCTCGGTGGGCGCCATGATACACGCCTGATAGCCGTTGTCGAGGGCAATGAGGGCGGTCATGAAGGCGACAATCGTCTTACCGCTGCCCACGTCGCCCTGCAGCAGGCGGTTCATCTGCTTGCCGCTGCCCATGTCGGCGCGCATCTCGCGGATAACGCGCTTCTGCGCCCCGGTGAGCGGGAATTGCAGCACATTGTTATAAAAGTCGTGGAAGTAGGCCCCCACGCGACTGAAGACGTGTCCCACCAAGCGGCGGCTGCTTCCCTTGATGTAATGCAGGATGTTGAGTTCCAGGAAGAACAGTTCCTCGAACTTGAGGCGCAGCTGCGCCCGTTGCAGCGACTGCTGGTCGGCGGGCAAGTGGATGTTGCGCAACGCCTCGGCCAGCGGCATGAGGTGGTAGCGCTGCATCAGTTCGGGCGGCAAGGTCTCGTCGATGTGCTGGACGGCTGGTGTGGCGAGGACGTTGACCACGAGTTTGTGGATGGCACGCGAGGTGAACGAGCGGTTGCGCAGCACCTCGGTGAGGTTATACACGCCCTGCAGACCTTGAGTGACGTTTTCGGCGTTGGCCAGGTCTATCTCGGGGTGGACGATGTTGACGTGGTTGTTGAACTGTGACGGTTTGCCGAACAGAATGTATTCTGTCACCGTGTTATAGGTCTTCTGGATGGATGCCACGCGGTTGAACCATACGACCTCGATTGTGCCCGTCCCGTCGGTGAACAACGCCTGCAGTCGGCGCTTGCGGCCCTCACCCACCGTGTTGAACGTGAGGAAACGCCCCTTGAGCTGAATCGCCGCCTCGTCACCGCGCAATTCATTCACATGGTTGACGACGCTACGGTCGATGTAGCGGAAAGGGAAATAATACAGCAGGTCATAGTAGGTGCTGATGCCCAGTTCCTTCTTGAGCAACTCGGCACGCTTGGGTCCCACGCCGTGCAGGTACTGGATGTCGGTATGGCGCAGGTCAGGCATCAGTATTCAACAGGTATTCGGCAAGTGCCAGGTCCATGGGGCGGGTAATTTTCAGATTCTGCGGGTCGCCATCCACAAGGGTGACGCTATGCCCATATCGCTCCACCACCGAGGCATCGTCGGTGAATGTCAGGTCAAACGGCTGCTTGTAGGCCTCAATCAGCAGGCGGGCATCAAACGCCTGCGGCGTCTGCACGGCACGCAGCGACGCGCGGTCCAGCGCATGGCTGGCATCGTCTGTCACCTGCCGCACCGAGTCGTTGAGCGGCACCACGGGAATGGCAGCGCCATCGCGACGGGCGGCTTCCAGCACACGATGGATGAGTTCGGCGGTTGCCAGCGGGCGCACACCGTCGTGCACGGCAATCACGTCAACGTCAGCCAGGTCACCGATGCTGTCCAAGGCATTCTTCACGCTGTGCCAGCGCGTCTCGCCACCAGCCACCACACGGTGCGGCACGACGAACCCATAACGCTCACACATGGTGCGCCACAGCTCCATCTGGTCGGCAGGAAGGGTCACGATTACATCAAAAGAACCGTCCCTATTTTCCCCAAAGGCCTCAATGGTGCGCATCAGGATAGGTTTACCGCCCAACTCCAAGAACTGCTTGGGCAACTGCGCCCCAAAGCGCGTCCCCGATCCTCCAGCCACTATAATCGCAATCGTCTTCATCATCACTTGTTTTGAAACGGCAAAGGTAATGAAAACCGCGAAAAATTCCAAAAAAACCTTCACCCCCTCTGCAACATGGCGCCTTAGCGTGGTTCAAACAGAACGCAATTGACGAATTAATTACATCTGCGTTAATTCGTTAAATTCGCCGTTAAAAAATAACCTTGCTTCGCGCCTTTGCGGCTTAGCGTGGGGAAAACTGTCTGTAAACATATTTTCACAAATTTGGTTAAATTCGTGTTAAAAAATGGGGGGGGTAAAAATGTACCAACTATTTTGTATTTTTGTACTTTTAAAGAACATATTACCCTTTTGACCCTATTTTATTAACATTATAAACAACTAAATCTGTTTTTTTATGAAGAAATTCTTTCTCAGTTTAACCCTTATGGTAGCGTCACTTGCTGCATGGGCTGAGACGGGTTTCTATGTGGAGGACTGTCAAGGCAATCGTGTCGGGTACGTTTTCACTGACGAACCGACCTGGTCCTTTCAGGGCGACAACCTTGTGATCACCACCATAGAATACGCTGTCGAATATCCCATGGCTGATGTGGCCAGCATCTATTTTGACGATGTTCCCGTCATCCCATCGGGCATCACCGAGGTCAAAGCGGACGAATTGATTCGTGTCATCCCCGATGGCGTCGAATTGACCGGCTTTGCCGCCAACACGGTGGTGACCATCTGCAACCTGCAAGGCCAGCAGTTGGGCGCCTACCGCACCAGCCAGTCAGGTTCACTCAACATCAGCCTTGCCGACCGCGAGCAGGGCATCTACATTATCCACGCTAACAAATCAACCCTTAAAATCAAGAAATGACAATGAAAAAGATTATAAGTGTATTGGCTATGGCATTGCTCGTTATCGGAGCAGCACAAGCCCAGGAACAAGTGAGAAAAATGTTTGTTCAATTAAAGAATGGCCAAGTGGTGAGATACAATACCGAAGACATTGAGGACGTTACGTTCAAGATGGATAATGCTCTTCCAGATGTTCCAACTACCATCGAGGAGGCAAAAGCCATGATAGTCGGCTATTGGAAATGGAATATACCAATCGATGAAGATGTAGTTTTTGAGGGTACTTATTTCATTATCACAGAGGATCTTGAGATTTTATACTGCCTCAAAGCTAAGGATTCAGTTACCAATGAAGATGGAGAAGTCTCCCCGTACGCTGGAAAGTATGTAGTATTGTATAAATGGGGGGAGGTAACTTTCCCGAGTGAAGATCCCACAACGTTCATTTTCGGAGATGAATGGCACGTTGGTACAAACTTGCAGAGTGATAGTTTTATTATTTTTGATTCTACTGTTGCTCATCCCTGTGTTCGTGTTAAGCCGTTTGAGTACATAATTCCTGAAGATGATTAATTGACTAAAGGCAAATCTGCCCTTCGATAAGAATCCATCGACCTAACAAACTCCATGATTTTGCAGCACGATATACTGCAGAATCATGGAGTAATTTGTTCTCGCCCCTCCAATAACATCTCTCTTTAATGACGTTAATACTGCGTCTCTATATGTACCGAAAGAGCGATTGTTTTGACAAACCGCTGTAAGGATTCATTCGTCAAATCGGCATTGCGGAAAATATAAAAAGGAACTTTAAGCCTTGACTTAAAATTCCTTTTTAGGTTCCAAATAGGTAAAATTTCTAAGGTAAAAAAGATTGTTTCAGGTTTATGGTGCAAAATTATAGCCATTTTTTGAACCACGAACCTATTTTTTGTATGTTTTACAACATATTTTTTGGAAAACCTTGAAATACTACGCTTGCAACTTGCTGAATCCCAATAGCGCAAACGATTGCATTTTCAAATGTCAACAATTACCGAAAAAGGTAATACACATCGTAAGCCGTTGGGGCGATTCTTTGATTTTTCACTGTTCCTCGTAGTTGAGGAGCTGGAAAACGCCGTCGGTGTCAAGTTTGAGATAGGTGCTGTGGTTAATCCATTCTCCCAGGAAGAAGACAGGCGGCAGCCCCGGCTCCTGGTCATGGACTCGGGCGATGTGGATGTGGCCATAAATGAAGGCCTCGACCTCGGGATGGGCCTTGTGGTACTGGCGGGAGAAATCGACCAGCCGGTTGGCGGCGCGGTCCGAGATGGCCTGTTGCTCTTGCGGGTTGCGGCGCGTGCGGTTCTCGTTCGACCAGCCCGTGGCGATGGGATAGGTCCAGCGCGGATGGATGCCTGCATAGAGCCACTGGCACACCTTATTATAAAAACACCAGCGCGTGAAGCGATACATGGCGTGCTGCACGCCCACGTCATCGCCATGGGCTATCAGGACACGTTTGCCGGCGGCCTCGACCATCGTGTGGCCATACAGGACGGTCAAACCGATCTGGTCACGCAGGTAGTCGAACAGCCACACGTCATGGTTACCTGTGACCCAGGTAATGCTCACACCCGCATCGGCCAGCTCGGCCAGTTTGCCCAAAAAGCGGATGTAACCGCGCGGCACCACATACTTGTACTCATACCAATAGTCGAGGATATCACCGAGCAAGTACAACTGGGCGGCATCATCCTTGATGCTGTCCAGAAAACGGCACACACGCCGTTCCCGCTCCAACGGGTCATGCATATACTTTGCCCCGAGGTGCAGGTCCGAGATGAAATATGTGTTCTTGCCCACCATTCACAAGCATCTAACTGTCAACTGTTCACTATTAACTGTTCACTGTTAACTGTTTACATCATGCCGAGTTCGAGTTTTGCCTCTTCGGTCATCATGCGGGGGTCCCACTCGGGCTCAAAGACCAGGTTGACCGTCGCACTGGTGACACCATCGACGCTCTCCACCTTCTGCCTCACATCCTCAAAGATAAAGTCGGCGATGGGGCAGTTAGGTGCGGTGAGCGTCATGTCGATATCCACATGACCTTCGTCGTTGAGGTCGATCTTATAAATCAGGCCCAGACTATACACGTCAACAGGCAGCTCAGGGTCATAGACCGTCTTGAGCATCTTGACGATGTCCTCTTCAATCTTCAATTTCTGTTCTTGTTCCATAATACGGGCGCAAAATTAGTAAATAAGTCTCAAAAAATGATTCAAAACACGCATCAAAATGTGTCAACTCGTCGCCAACGCGACCACAGCGACCATCCAACACGCTGCCAAAACACCAAATGTGCGCTCAATCAGCACAATACCCCAAAACGCGAAAAATAAAAAATTTTATAAAAAATGCTGAATATTAGCGTTTAATTAGAAAAAAATGCCGATATTTGCAGTCGCAAAATCGACAGGGGCTCATTTTTGGGCGCTTTTTATTTGTCGCACTGTGCCAAAGGGTGCAGCGCAAATAACTGACGGTTAAGCAATTAGAGAGACTAAAATTTTACATTAATTCAATTAACAAAATAATTTTTTATTAAAATGACTAAAGCAGAAATCGTAAGAGAGATCGCTCAATCAACTGGCATTGACAAAGCATCGGTTTTGGAAACTGTCGAGAAGTTCATGGACGCCGTAAAGGACTCACTGGCCAATGGTGAGAACGTTTATCTGCGTGGTTTCGGTAGCTTCATCGTGAAGACCCGTTCGCAGAAGACCGCCCGCAATATCAGCAAGAATACTGTCATCATTATCCCCGAGCACAAGATTCCGGCATTCAAGCCCGCTAAGGTGTTCATGGAGCAGGTGAAGTAATCCTCGCCAACGTATTTCAACTTCCAAATCATATTTTCAAACAATAATTCTTTAACAATTATGCCTAACGGAAAGAAACGCAAAGGCCACAAGATGGCTACGCACAAGCGCAAAAAAAGACTGCGCAAGAATCGTCACAAAAACAAGAAGTAATTGTGTGATGCATCACCTGTAACAACTGTGAAATAGCGGGAACAAACGAATTGCCACACATGGTGTACGAGGCCTCAGTTGCGCATATTGCCTAACAACAGCACCGTTACCCACCCTGTCAATTGGTTTGTTCCTGTCTTGCTATTTCAAGAGGCACGGCAATCATGGCGCCACGGCACCGCTGGCCTCCAGACCCACCCAATCCCCGCACCGCCGTGCGGACAGGTGTCCAGCGGGACACCGCCATTCCTTCCCCCCGAACGGCGACATGCCATTTATATATTACACGTTGAACAACACCATAATATATAAATCATACTGAGTTTTTATTTTTCAATCACCTTCTGCGATGAGAAGTGAATTAGTAGTTGACGTCACGCCCAAGGACATGACAACGGCACTGCTCGAAGACGGGCGCCTCGTGTCGTTGCAGCGCGAGACGAGAGATGTCTCCTATGCCGTGGGCAACATCTACCTTGCCAAGATAAAGAAGTTGATGCCGGGACTCAATGCCGCGTTTGTCAACGTGGGACACCCCAAGGACGCATTCCTTCATTATCTTGATCTGGGTTCACAGTTCAACACTCTTTCTCAATACATCAAGACGGTACGCGAGAATCCCAACAAGCGGCCAACGAGCATCAGCAAAATCAAGAACCAGCCCGACACCAACAAACACGGCACCGTCACCGACGTGCTCACTCAGGGTCAAGAAGTGCTGGTCCAGATCGCCAAAGAACCCATCTCCACCAAGGGTCCCCGCCTGACCACCGAAATCACATTCACGGGACGTTTTATCGTACTCACCCCGTTCAACGACCGCATATCGGTGTCACAAAAGATCAAGGACCATGGCGAGAAAACGCGCCTGCGCCGGCTCATCGAGAGCATGAAGCCCAAGAACTTCGGCGTCATCGTGCGTACATCGGCCGAGAACAAAAAGGCCGCCGAACTAAACGCTGAGCTCAAACTGCTGCTCAAAGCATGGGATGACGCCATTGCCAAGGTGCAACAAGCCACCGTGCCCACCCTCGTCTATGAGGAAGAGAGCCGTGCCGTCGGAGAAATCAGGGACATCTTCAGCCCCGATTTTGAGAGCATTCAAGTCAATAATGCCGAAGTGTATGAGCAAATCCATGACTATGTGAACCTGATAGCCCCCGATCGCAGCGATATCGTGAAACTGTACAGCGACGACGTGCCCATATTTGACAAACTGGGCATCACACGACAGATCAAGTCGTCGTTCGGAAAGACGGTATCCTTCAAATCGGGCGCATACATAATCGTAGAAAGCACCGAAGCCCTTCACGTGATTGATGTGAATTCAGGAAACCGCTCGCGCACCAGCACAGACCAAGAGAGCAACGCGCTGAACGTGAACCTGCTCGCCGCCGACGAGATTGCCAGGCAACTGCGCCTGCGCGACATGGGCGGCATCATAGTGATTGACTTCATCGACATGGCCAAGGCCGAGCACCGCCAGGAACTATACCAGCACATGCGCGAAGTGATGCAGAAAGACCGCACACGTCACAACATCCTGCCGCTGAGCAAGTTCGGACTGATGCAAATCACACGCCAACGCGTGCGTCCCGCCCTGGACATCACCACGGCCGAGACCTGCCCCTCATGCGGAGGCACCGGCGAGGTGCAACCATCACTGCTTTTTACCGACAAGTTGAAAGACAAGATTGATTACCTTGTCCATACGCTCAACGCGAACAACTTCATTATGTATGTCCATCCGTTTGTCGATGCTTATCTCAAGAAGGGACTTGTGAGTGAATACTGGAAATGGCGCAGGGAGTTCAAGCGCAAATTCCGCATCATGCCCGACCAGTCGCTCAACTACCTCGAGTACAGAGTCATCGACAAAGACCGTAACGAGATAGACCTTAAAGAAGAAAAAGACACCAGCAGCAGCGAGACGACTAAAAAGGAGCGACGCTCCAAGCATCACGCTGCCGCCGAAGACGACAGCCAGCAGTGACACTTACCGCGTCACCGCAATGCGACACGACATCAAGGCCGCCCTGCACAATACCAGCAGGACGGCCTTAATATATACCATACACCCCCTGTGGGGAGCGTGAGCATCGCCACAACGAGTACGCCCACTGTGTTGGATTAGAACATCACCTTTTGGGTGCTGGTGCTTCCATCGGTATAACGCGTCTGGACAATATTGATGCCGTCAAACGGATTGCGGCTCATCTGGCCAATCACATTATAGTACATTACGGCAGCCACCTCTTTCTCATTCACAGTCACGTTTTCGATGCCCGTGGGACTACTGCTGTCTTTAGCCTTGATAATCTGCGAGGGGAACCAGTAATGAGCAGGCATTTTGAGGCTGTTCTTCAGTTCGCCAGTCTTTCCGTCATAGATGTTGAACCAGTAGTTCGTAGAACTGTAACTCTGAAAAGTGCAAACGAGCAAATCGCCATTCTCAAGGTCGGATGCAATGACATGTCCGTACATCTGCTGGCGGCCTTCAAATTCGATAAATTTCTCGGTAAACTCACCTGTTGTGAAGTTATATTTACACAGGTATTTTGTTCCTTCACCGGGGCTATAAACGATAGCGTTTTCGTCCTTGATTTGAACAGGCTTGCAGGGCTTGGGAGTAAACCAGAAATTCGTTGAAGCCATGGGAACATCATAAACCTCACCTACTGTAAAATCGTCGTTGATGACCACAAACTGCTCGGTATCGTTCTGAGACGGCGTGCCCCAAGTGCAGCTGTTGACAGCGGCATACACCTTGCTGTCAGCCTCAAACACAGAAACCGTGTTAGCAATGCTAACGGTAGTAACCAGCACATTATCGATAGGGTCGATAACCATCACACCGTTGGGGGTAGCCACATAGAGGTATCCGATATGTGATACCATGTCGCCCATACCGGGGCTATAAGTAGAGCCCTCAACAGCGGTGCCCTCAACGATGCCGAGGGGTTCCAATGTCGTTAAGTCATAGGCATAGACGCCCTGATTAGTGCCAACAAAGAATTTGTTGGCCTCGACCACTGCTTCCACGCCACGGGTATCGGCGCTACCATCGATTTCCACGTAGTTTGCCAGCATCTCAAGCGTGTTGGCATCAGCAACCACAAGACGTCCGCCGGCACCAAAGTTCTGTTTTGAGCAAATAAACAGTTTGCCATCTGCCATCGTACCGAATTCAGCGGTCATTCCCAACGTGCTACCATTATTGGCTCCCTGATACACCTTGGTGG
Organism: uncultured Bacteroidales bacterium; assembly: GCA_902787185.1. Classification (GTDB taxonomy): domain Bacteria; phylum Bacteroidota; class Bacteroidia; order Bacteroidales; family Muribaculaceae; genus Sodaliphilus. The sequence goes on from CADAFP010000043.1 coordinate 20,401, forward strand.
AAATCTCATTATTCTCACTCGAATAGTAATTGAGCAAACCCGGTTCACTACCATATTGCCCTTCATTGATAATGAAATAACCGTTGTTGTACTCAGCCATACTGCACAGGGCGAACAACGCACCTGCAATCAAAAGTAAAGTTCTTTTTTTCATACCTTCTTTAAACTTTAATATTAAACAATAAACGAATTAAAAGTAATCCAACGTTAAAGCCTAAAGAGAGCAATAAATGCACGGTGCATACAAAGCACACAAAAAATTGCTTCAGTTACAGGAACATGTGTTGTGATTCCTGACTACATCATCATTTATTGGCCACAGTCCAAATGCCACGTGGACTCTCATTAGGCACAGCGCTATGGCAGGTCTTCTGACTCCGCCCCATCGTTTTCGCGCCTTCCCGGTGATGATGTAGTCGATAGAATGATTACTTCCAGTGGCAATGTGCGAAACGAATGATTGGGGCTTACAGCAGCGGGTACTGTCCAGGATTCTCACCTGATTCCCTTTTAATTCTCAGTCCTCCAGATGGCTATCAAAAGCCCTGTGAGAAAATTGAAACCAAGCACTACTTGTTTCGTTGCCACAAAATTAGTAAATAATCGGCAATCCACAAAAACCATAGTACTTTTTTTAAATAGTGCCAAGCCGATGACGGCAACAACAATAAGTCCAATGACACAGTCTGACACCCACACGGCGAGGTGGACAGTTGATAAATCATTTGCGTTAAATATTGTGAAACCGTAATGGTTTTTCATATTTATAAATTATATTTGTCGGCAGAAATTTATACCTATCATTAACCATTATTACAATTAACATCAAAAACATGGCAACAAAGAAAACCAAACCTGCTGTGAAGAAAGAAACCAAGTGTAAGAACAATTGTCAGCCCAATCCCCTGGGCGCAAAGACCAAGAGCTACATCGCAATGGAAGAACGCTACGGCGCTCACAACTACCATCCCCTGCCCGTCGTGCTCAAGAAGGGCAAAGGCATCTATGTATGGGACGTTGAGGGCAAGAAGTATTTCGATTTCCTGTCGGCCTACAGCGCTGTTAACCAGGGTCACTGCCATCCCCGCATCGTGAAGGCCTTGAAGGACCAGACCAACAAGCTGTGTCTGACCTCACGCGCTTTCTACAACGAGGCATTCTGCGAGTATGAGAAATTCATGCACTCCTACTTTGGCTACGACAAGGTGCTGCCCATGAACACTGGTGCCGAGGGCGTTGAGACCGCCCTGAAGCTGGCACGTCGCTGGGGCGTTGTCAAGAAAGGTATCGACAATGACAAGGTGAAGATCATCTGCTGCGAGGGTAACTTCCACGGCCGCACCGTGACCGTTATCACCATGAGCAATGACCCCGACAGCTATGCCAACTACGGTCCCCTGACTCCTGGTTTCATCCGCATCCCCTATAACGATCCCAAGGCGCTCGAGAAGGCGCTCGAGAAATATGGCAACGAGGTTGCTGCATTCATCGCTGAGCCCATCCAGGGCGAGGCTGGTGTGTTCGTTCCCGACGACGGCTACCTGAAGACCTGCTTCGACCTGTGCCACAAGCACAACGTGCTGTTCATTGCCGACGAGGTGCAGACCGGTATCGCCCGCACGGGTAAGATGCTGTGCTCACAGCACGACGGCATCCGTCCCGACATCGTGATCCTGGGTAAGGCCCCCCCTGGCTGCACGCGTCGCCATTGAGGCCTTGAAGGTGGTGAAGGACGAGAAGCTCGTTCAGAACGCCGAGAAGATGGGTAAGATCTTCCGCGAGGAGATTGAGAAGATCAACTCACCGTTTATCGTGCAGGTGCGCGGCCGCGGTCTGTTGAACGCCATCGTCACCAAGCCCGTCGAGGGCAAGACCGCTTGGGACATCTGTCTGAAGCTGCGTGACAACGGCCTGCTGGCCAAGCCGACACACGACCACATCATCCGCTTCGCTCCCCCCTTGTGCATCACCAAGGACGAACTCATGGAGGCTATCGCCATCATCAAGAAGACCTTCGAGCAGATGTTCGGATAAATCCTATCATCAAGTGTCGCAAACCTTGTGGCTTGCGGCACTTGATGCTTATAAGGTTAGAGTATCGAGATTCCAACTCGGGCTCATCCTCTACCCGCAAACCATCCATTTTCAACCAAAAACAAACAACTAGAAACTAGTAACTAAGGACCTAGGACTAAGGACTAAGGACTAAGGACTAAGGACTAAGGACTAAGGACTAAGGACTAAGGACTAGAAACTAAAAACTTTACAATAATGAATAACGCTGTTATCAATTTTCCCCTTCCCGCCAATGAGCCGGTGAAGGCTTATATGCCCGGTTCTCCCGAGCGCGTTGCCCTCGAGGCTGAACTCGAGCGCCAGAGCAAAATCGTGGTTGACATCCCCATCATCATCGGCGGCAAGGAAATCCGCACCGGTGACACGGGTCAAGTGACCTGCCCCCACGACCACAAGCACGTGCTTGCCACCTACCACAAGGTGGGCAAGAAAGAAATCAAGATGGCGATTGACGCTGCCATGAAGGCATGGAAAGAGTGGAGCCGCACACCGTGGACCACACGCGCCGCTATCGTGATGAAGATGGCTGAGCTGCTCGCCACCAAGTATCGTCCCATCATGAATGCCGCCACGATGCTGGGCCAGAGCAAGAACTTCTAC
>CADAFP010000044.1 GCA_902787185.1 uncultured Bacteroidales bacterium
CATCAACGACGTGGAGCCCCTGTGGTCGCGTATGCCCACCGACCTCAAGGACGAGGACTACCTCAAGTTCTACCACGCCATCGAGCCGATGCAGGACGATCCCCTGTTCTGGATTCACCTCAATGTGGACTATCCCTTCACCTTGACGGGTATCCTCTATTTCCCCAAAATCAAGAACAACCTGGACATTCGCAAGGACCGCATCCAGCTCTACTGCAACCAGGTCTATGTCACCGATAGCGTCGAGGGCGTCGTCCCCGACTGGCTGATGTTGCTGCAAGGTGTCATCGATAGCCCCGACATCCCCTTGAACGTGTCGCGCAGCTACCTGCAGAGCGACCGTGCCGTGAAGAAGATTTCGACCTACATCACCAAGAAGGTGGCTGCCCGCCTCGAGGAGATTGCCACATCAAGATCTTTATCGAGTACGGTATGCTGAGCGATGAGAAGTTCTGCGAGTCAGGTCTCAAGTTCGCCATGCTCGAGAATACTGACGGCAAGTACTTCAAGATTGAGGATTACCGCAAGCTCATCGAGGGAACCCAGACCGACAAGGAGGGTAACCTGATTTGTCTGTATGCCACCGACAAGGAGGGACAGTATGCCTACGTCAAGGCGGCTACCGACAAGGGCTATGATGTGCTGATGATGAACGGCGAGCTTGACGTGCCCTTCATGAGCATGCTGGAGCAGAAGCTGGAGAAGGTGCGCTTTGTGCGCGTTGACAGCGATGTGCTCGAGAACCTCATCCGCAAGGAGGAAAGCCACAAGCCCCAGTTCACCATGGGGCAGCAGGAGATTGCCCAGACGCTGTTCAAGTCCCAGATTCCGCCCGTTGAGAAGGCCGAGTTTATGATTGCCTTTGCCGCCATGTCGCCCGACGACCAGCCCGTTGTCATCACCCAGGCCGAGTATATGCGCCGCATGAAGGACATGGCACGCTTCCAGCCCGGCATGAGTTTCTATGGCGAGATGCCCGACATGTACAGCATGGTGCTCAACACCAAGCACCCGATTATCCAAAAGGTTGTCGAGCAGGCCGAGCAGTCGCTTGCCGCCGAACTCAAGCCCGTGGACGAGGAAATCACCGCCACCCAGAATGTGGTCAACGCCATCCGCGACCTTGACAAGGACAATAAGGGCGTCCCCGAAGACAAGAAGCAGGAACTGGAAGACAACCGCAAGCACCTCGACGAGTTGCGCCAGAAGAAAGAGAATATCGTCGCTGCCTATGCCGTCGGCGAGAGCCGCGTGCACCAGCTCATCGACATCGCCCTGCTGAGCAACCGCATGCTCAAGGGCGAAGGCTTGGAACGCTTCCTGAAGCGTTCGGTGGGCTTGCTCAAGTGAACCGACAGATGAAATTACACAGGCGGTTAGTTGGACGCTAAAGGGAAAACCATTACCTTTGCACAACTAACCACTTGTGTTTTATGATGAATCGAAGCCTTATATCGCTGCTGTTTGCCCTTGTCGTGGCTGTTGCCGCCCACGGACAGTTACCCCAGTTCTCGTCAACGAGCTTTGAGGATTGGGTATATACCAATCCCGCTGTGGAGTTGAACCGTGACAACATCCTGAATAACAAGATTTACCTGTACACGACCTCCGAGCGGTTGCCGCTGACGTTGATTTCGCCACTGTTCACGTGCCGTGGCGGGTATATCCTTGACATGGATGTCACGTGGGTCACCGACCAGTGGATGAGCGAGGAATTTGTCGTCCGCAAGGTGGGGCTGACGGCGACCATCCTCGATGCCCAGGGTGCCCCTGTGGACTCGGTGACGTTCACCCCGAGCAGTGTGAGCCGCACCAACCATATCAACCTCGCCATCGCTGTGCCTGACGGAATGACGCGGATGAAGCTGCGTTTCGCCTCGTGGAAAGCCGATATCAACAGCAACGGGGCCGTCCGTCAGATTGAACTTAAATCACTGCTTCGCGGCGACCTCAACCACGACGGCATGGTTAGCATCTCGGACATCAACGCGATGATAGACATTATCTTGTCGGATGGCGTTTTTGACGGTCCGCTGATTCTTGCCGACCTCAACGACGACCATTCGGTGACCATTGCCGACATCAACCGCCTGATTGACCTCATTTTGCGTTAAAAATAGGGCGAAAAAGCATCAAAAGTGCTATTTTGGTGAAAAAAGTCCTTTAGAATTTGCATAAATCAATAATAAGGTCTATTTTTGCTTGAAGTTTTGTCGAAAGTTCAATTTTTGGCTGTTTTTTATCGTGAAAAACGCTAAAAACGCCTCTAAAATGGTCTATTTTGCGTGTTTTTTTCTAAATGAACGTTAAATTTTGGCCGTATTAGAAAATTGTATTACTTTTGCCGAAAATTATGTAATAACAAATTATAATAGTGTTTAATAAAATTTTATTAAAATGAAAAAGATTATCTTGATTTTAGCCCTGTTTATGGGCGTATTCGCTGCACAGGCTCAGTCTCTGCAGGAGAACAAGTTCTTTGACAACTGGTCGGTAACCTTGAAGGGTGGCGCTATCATGCCCTTCCAGGGTTATGCCTTCTGGCCCAGCGCTCGTGGCATCTTTGGTCTCGAGCTGCGCAAGCAGATCACTCCGGTTATCGGTTTCGGTATCGAGGGTGAGGCTACCATCAACACCACCAGCTGGGAGAAGACTCCTAACTACTGGGGTCCCAAGAGCCCGAACATCATCGACCACACTCTGGCCGGTATGTTTGGAACCGTAAACCTGGCTAACCTGTTCATGGGTTACAAGGGTGTTCCCCGCGTATTTGAGGTAGAAGGTGTTATCGGTGCTGGTTGGCTGCACGCCTTCCATCGCGCTGAGGCCGCTGGCATGTACGGTAACGACTATGACAGCTGGTATGTAAAGGCTGGTGCCAACCTGAACTTCAACTTTGGTGAGAGCCGTGCTTGGACCTTCAGCCTGAAGCCCAGCGTTGTTTGGGACATGAACGGCGACGTTATGGAGGTCTTCCGCAACAACGACCGCTTCAAACACGAGTGGATTGTTGACCAGAAGCACGAGACCCACAATGGCAAGAGCCAGATGAACGCTAACCACGCTGCTGTAGAGCTTGAGGCTGGTATCACCTACCACTTCAAGGGTAGCAACGGCGAGCGTTACATCACCCTGTGCCCCTACAAGTACAGCCAGAACGACATCGATGCTCTCAACAACGAGATCAACGGTATGCGCAATCAGCTGAACGGCCTGAAGGGTGACCTCGATGCCGCTAACGCACGCAACGCACAGCTCCAGCGCGATCTGGACGCTGCTCGCAAGGCTCCCAAGCCCGAGACTATCGACAAGACCAAGTACATCGACCGCGAGAGCGCTATGATGAATGTTCTCGTTCACTTCAAGGTGAACAAGACCAACATCACCCCCGACCAGCAGGCAAATGTTGAGCGCGTGGCTATGTACCTGAAGAACAACCCCACTGCCACTGTTGACATCAAGGGTTATGCTTCAGTTGAGGGTCCCGCTGACAACAACGTACGTCTGGCCAATGGCCGCGCCGAGGCTGTTAAGAACATGCTGATCAACAAGTACAAGATCGCTGCTGACCGCATCACCGCTCAGGGTTGTGGCGCAACCGACATGTTCCAGGAGCTGAGCTGGAACCGCGTATCGATCTGCGAGCTCATCATCAAGAAGTAATTCTCGCGTTTCGTTACAAGGAAACAAGGTGTTCAGTTAATTGAACACTGAACGACTCCCCGTTGACACACCGTTGACGGGGAGTCTTGTATTGTGGTGGGTGCAATCGGCGGGAAATGCAATTTCTTTATCGATACTCGCCATAATTCAGATATTATATCTATATTTGCCAAAGATTAAATAATGAATGTAAAAACGAGAATATTATGAAGAAGAGGATTTGTTTATTCGGTGTGGCTATGATGTTGGCTGCCTTCACCATGCTGGCGGGTGATAATAACGTATTTCGTCATTATGGCCTTTCGGTAGGTGTCGGCACGACTGGCGTGACAGCCGATTTGGGAACGATGGTAACCGATCATCTGGGCCTGCGCGGTGGTGTGGACTACATGCCCAAGCTCAGTTATAGCGTGTGGCTTGATATGGATTTCATCAATCAGAAGTTCGACAACATGGCCGATGAGCATGGTGTGCCCCAGTACCTTCGTGATCAGTTCGGCTTGCCCGAGAAGGTTCAGGTCGAGGGCAAGTATGACAACTTTACCGGTCATGCCCTGCTGGATATCCATCCCATCAAGAGCAGCGGTTTCCGCATCACCCTGGGCGCCTATTTCGGCAAGGGTGGCGACAGCAAGCTCATCACGGCCTACAACAAGCAGGATGGCTTCTTGAAGAATGTTGCCGACTTCAATAACCGTCGTGGAATCTTTGGCCTTGTTCCCGAATCATACGGACAGATGGCCGCTAAGTTGGGAGAGTATAACTTGATGCCCGATGACCAGGGAAATGCCAATGGCTACATCAAGGTGAACAACGTGCGCCCCTATGCCGGCATCGGCTTTGGCCGTGCCGTTCCCAAGTCGCGCATCGGCTTCCAGTTTGACCTGGGTGTTCAGTTCTGGGGTCATCCTAAGGTGTATAATGGCGTCAATGGGCAGCAACTCACCTCAGAAGGCGCCAAGGGCGAGGATGGCGGTGTGCTGAAGGTCATCAGCAATGTCAGCATCTTCCCCGTCTTGTCGTTCCGCTTGACCGGACGTATTTTCTAAAAAATAATAAAGAGGAAACTACTTAAGCAGTTTCAAGTGCTCGTCGTCGAGCAGGTTCCCATACCGCTCGCTGACGATGCGTCCCACAGCATCACCGCGATTGATACAATCGACGGTGATGCGTTGTAATGAGTCGTTGAGCAGGCTGTCCAGGGCGACGAGACGCCTCTCGTCTTCCCGCTTGAGCGATTTGTCGGCAGCCATCTTGAGGTATTCTTGCCAGGTGCCTACGCGGGCGTCCATAATGGCTTTGCGCTGGTTGATGTAGTGCAGATAGTTGCTATTGCCCTTGCTGCCGGTAATGGTCCATGAGCCCGCCTCGATGGTGATGGAGGTGTGGCCGCCCTCGAGCACGAAGTAGAAGGGCTTGGTCGAGTCGTTGTCCCAACGGATAATTCCCACTTTGGCCCTGTCGGTCTGCCCCTTGAAGGTGCAGGTGCCATCCTGGATGCGTGTCGTGCCGCACCGCCTCAGCTGGTTATAGGTGTCTTCCAGCACCAGCAGCGTGGCACTGTCGTGTTGCTGGTGGCCATGCAGCGTGCAGGTCACCGTGTAGTCGGCCAGTTGTGAACTGTTGTCACATCCCATCAGGCCGATGGCCAAGAGGGCCATAAAAGTCAAAATCAGCTTTTTCATCGTGGCAAAATTACAAAAATACTTTGTTTCATCACCCGTGCAACAGGTGGTGTGAGGGGCTTTTTTTGCGAGAGTCATGGTTTTCTCAGTAGAAAAGCATATCTTTGCGACTAAAATCAACAAACCATAACATGAACATATAATGATGAGAAAGACAAGACGACAAGCCATGCTGATGCTGCTGGCATTGCTGGCGCTGCCCCTGGTGGCTCAGCAACAGTTCACCCTCGAGGACCTGAACTTTGGTGGTAAGAATTACCGCAACATGATTCCCCAGAGCCGCAACTTGAGATGGTGGGGTGACCAACTGGTAAGACTTGCCGACGACACCTGCTGGACCGTGGATGCCGTCAAGGGCAAGGAAAAGGTGCTCTTCACACGCGAGAAACTCAATAAACGTGCGGGACTCACTGCCGACACGCTGCAAGTGGCACGCTTGAGCGGCATTTCGTTCCCCTATGCCGACCAGCCGCTGGTCATGGCCACGAACCGCAACGAGCGCCTGCTCATCAACTTCAAGACGGGCAAGGTGGCATGGCGGCAACCCCTTACCAAAGGGGCTCAGGCCACCGAGTGGAACAAGCAGAGCCATGCCATGGCCTATGTCAAGGACGATAACCTGTATGTCACCGACGGTGACGGCAACACCCGCCAAGTGACAGATGACGGCTCCCGCGACCTGGTCTATGGGCAGAGTGTGCACCGCAATGAGTTCGGTATCGACGGTGGCCTGTTCTGGAATCCGCAGGGCACGCGCCTGGCATTCTATCGCATGGACCAGAGCATGGTGACCGACTACCCCCTGATTACCGTCCCCGAGATTGACGACAGCACCCAAGTCATCGCAACTCCCGCCCCCGAGAAATACCCGATGGCAGGGCAGACGTCTCACCTGGTGACCGTCGGCGTGCTTGACGTGGCAACGGGCGACACCGTCTATCTGAAGGCAGGTGACCCCACCGACCGCTATTTCTCCAATATCTCGTGGAATCCCGACGGCAACCTCATCTATGTGATGGAGGAGAACCGCGACCAGAATGACATGAGCCTGATGGCCTATGACGCCGCCACTGGTCGCAGCCTGGGTTCGATTTACCATGAGACGCATCCCAAGTATGTTGAGCCGCAGCACCCCATCACCTTCCTGCCGTGGGACAAGGAGAAATTCCTCCTGTGGAGCGAGAAAGACGGTTACAACCACCTCTACCTGTATGACACCAGCGGCCGACTGCTCAAGCAGCTCACCAGCGGCAAGTGGGTGGTGATGGATCTGCTGGGATTTGACACCGAGCGCCAAGCCGTCATCATCAGCGCTAATGCCGACAATCCCATCCAGCAGAACCTGTACCGCGTGGATGTCGCCAGTGGTGCGATGACGCGCATCGATGAGGGTGGCCACGGTTGGCACACCGGCATCCTCAGCAGCAGCGGCAGCCGTCTCATCGACAGTTATCAGGAGCCTGAGGTGCCCCGCAACATCGCCATCGTTGACACTCGCACGGGTAGCGCCAGCCGCTACTTCACCGCCCCTGACCCCTGGCAGGGTTATACCTTGCCCGAATACCGCTGCGGCAGCATCAAGGCAGCTGACGATAGCACTGACCTTTACTACCGCATGGTACTGCCCACCGACTTTGACCCCAGCAAGAAGTATCCCACTGTGGTCTATGTCTATGGCGGTCCCCATGCCCACAATGTGGATGCCCGTTGGCACTGGGGCAGCCGCAGTTGGGAAACCTATATGGCGCAACGCGGTTATGTGCTTTTCATCCTTGACAACCGTGGCAGTGAGAACCGTGGCCGTGACTTTGAGCAGGCCACCTTCCGCCACTTGGGCCAGGTCGAGATGCAGGACCAGATGCGCGGCGTGGAGTTCCTGCGCACCCTCAATTATGTGGATACCGCGCGCTTGGGCGTTCACGGCTGGAGCTTTGGCGGTTTCATGACCATCAGCCTGATGACCAACTATCCCGACGTGTTTAAGGTGGGTGTTGCCGGTGGTCCCGTGATAGACTGGAAGTGGTATGAGGTGATGTATGGCGAGCGCTATATGGATACCCCGCAGACCAATCCCGAGGGCTACAGTGAGACCAGCCTGATCAATAAGGCCGCCAACCTGAAAGGCCGTCTGCAGATCATCATCGGCCTGAACGACCCCACCGTCGTTCCGCAGCATGCTTACAGCTTCCTGAAGGCGTGCATCGCCGCTGGCACGCAGCCCGACTTCTACGTTTATCCCGGCCAGGGCCACAACATGATGGGTCACCAGAGTGTGCACCTGCACGAACGCATCACGCGCTACTTTGACGACTACCTGAAGTAAAGTCAGGTTCTTGAATACAAGAAAGACAATTCTGTTTTCAATTGATGAAAAACAATGAATTGTCTTTTTTGTCTTTCTTGTCGTCTAAATGATCCGATGTATCCCTTGCCAGAGTCTTTCTTGTCGGTTAAGATTCTACTTGGTGATGTTGAAGCCCTCCTTGACGATGAATTTTAAGGCACTCAAGGCGGTGTCGCGGTCATACTGCTTTTCTTGCTCAGTCAAGTCCTCATAGGGGATGAGGCTGGGATGCGTCTTGAGGTCGTCGTTGCGTTTCTCGCCGTAGGTCCATCCCTGACTCATGCGCGACTGTGCCCAAACCTCATGGATATTGTGGGCCAGGTGCTCGGTGAGCGCTTCCAGCTCCTCGGGCAACTTGACGTCGCTCAAGTCAATGGGGTGGGGGTTGTATCCTTGTTTTTTCATACCCATTATCTCTTACTCATTACGTCATTCTCGCCACAAGGCATGTGAATAGAGTCTTCTTCCAACGCGAAGGGTGCCTTGACCAGATAGGCGCGGCTTTGCTCCTCCAGGGGGATGAAGAGCGACACGATACCATTGGCGTCTGATTTGGCTTGATGGCCGGCAACCTCGACCGGCGTGTTGGGGATGTAGGACTCGCTCCAGGGATTCCACAGGCAGAACCTCACCGCACCATAGACCGAGGGGTCACGGCTGATGTCAAGCGTCACGTCACGGCTGAGCGTGATGGTCGTGTCGATGGGTAAAAAGTCTTGACAGGTCAGGGTGATGTGTGCCTGCTGGTTGAGGTAGCGGTGTGGGATGTTGGCAAACAAGGCATGGCTGTCCATCGTGGTGATGGTGTCAGTCTTGGTCTCGTTGTCGAGCGTGATGGAAACAATGGCATCCTTCAGTGGTGGCAACTGTTGGTTGCTGGTCGAGACCTCGTTCAAGCCCACCTTGGCGTCAAAGGGTTGGTTTGCGAGCCATACGCCGACTATTGCTCCCACCACGAGGATGGCTCCCAGAGTCCAGGCAATGGCGCGGCGGATGAGCAATCGCTTGTGGCGTTTCCAGATGGTGTCAAACTCGACGCCCAGCAGCTTGGACACGAGTTGGACGTAGGCACGGTCCTTGTTGAGCCAAGGCCATCGGTAAATCTTCTCATTGACGTTAGCTCCCAGAATTTCGGGCAGGTCAAGTTTCTTGATTACCGGGTTGAAGCACTCGGTGTCGGGATTGCCGCTGTTAGGGGAGCCGTCAACGATGAAGAAATGGATGTTTTCGGTGCGGCCCAAGCTATGGAAATACTCGATTTCCTTGCCCACCCACTCAGACTGTGCCGAGTTGGGCGAACAGATGACAATCAGGTTCCTGGAGGCGCGCAAGCGTTCCTGCAATTCCTCGGTGAGTCCTCCCGGCTGAATGTCGGTCGGCGCAAAGAAGACCGGATTGATGGGCTTGCGTTTCCAGCCTTTCTCGGAGCACATCGTGGCGGGCATGCGGTAGTGCTCAAGTTTGCGCTGCACCCGTTTCCCCCACTCGGTGTCTTTCTTGTTATAACTGATGAAGGCATAGTACTTGTACTCTTGCTCCATCGTCATGTTTTGTTTGGTCTCTTCCATTATTGATATAGATATGATGTTGTTGAGTTGTTCTTGTATCAGGATTTTTTCATCATTTGCCGAGCGGCATCGATGTTCTTTTTAACGGTTTGGACGTTGGGATGGTCCTCGCCGAGTGACTTCTGCCAGATTTCAAGAGCCTTGAGGTAATAAACTAAGGCCTCCTGATAGTTCTTGAGGTGATAGTGAATTGAGCCGATGTTGTTATAGGAGAGGGCTGTGCTTGGATGCTCAAATCCCAGCGTCTGCTCTTGGATATTCAGTGCCTTGAGGTGGTATTCCAGTGCCTTGGTGTAGTCGCCTTGCTCCTCCAGTGTGGTGCCGATGTTGTTGTAGGCGATGGCGATGTCGGGGTGATTCACACCCAATGCTTTCTCCTGTATCTCCACGGCCTTGAGGTAATACTGCAGTGCCAGTTTGTGCTTCTTGAGGTTGCTGTAGGCCGTACCAATGTTGTTATAGGTTGAAGCCAGGTCGGGATGGTCGGCTCCCAGCCCACTTTCCTCGATGGCAATAGCCTTAAGATAGTATTCGAGTGCTTTTTTGTTGTCGCCCTGATTCTTGTAGATTGAGCCAATATTGTTTAGGAAAGTGGCGGTTTGGGGGTGCATTGTGCCCAAGGCCCTCTCTTGGATTTCCAATCCCTTGAGGTAGAACTCGAGTGCTTTGTTGAGCGCCCCCATGTTGTAATGTATCAGTCCGATGTTGTTGTAGAGGATGGCGATGTCGGGGTGCTCGTTGCTCAGGTTCTGCTCCTGAATGTGCAGTGCCCTGACTGCAAAGTCGAGAGCCTTGTCATAGTCGCCGGCACTGCGGTAAACATTGCTGATGTTGCTCAGCGTGAGTGCAATGTCGGGGTGTTGCGATCCCAACACCTGCTCGCGGATGGCCAGAGCCCTGCCATAAAAGTCAAGTGCACCGTTGTAGTCGCCTTGTCTGAAGTGAATCATGCCGATATTGTTGCAGGCGGCTGCCGCCTGGAGGCTTTCTTGTCCGAGCCTCATGTTCCAGATATCGAGAGCCTGCATGTAAGCGTCCTTGGCCTTCTTGTATTCACCCTGCCTATCGTATATCATGCCGATGCTGTAGTGACAAAGCGCGACATTGCTGTTGTCGTTGCCGAAGATCTTTTGCCATATACCCATGGCCTTGAGGTAGTATTGCATGGCCATGGCATTGTCGTCGAGTTGGGCATAGTCGGCGCCGATGTTATAGTGTATGTTAGCGATGTCGGGGTAATCCTTGCCGAGTACTTTTTCCCAAACATGCAGCGCTTTAAAGTGATACTCGAGCGCCTTGGTGTAGTTGCCGTGAGACGCGTAGAGGGTGCCGATGTTGCGGTAGGACGTGGCTGTCTCGGGGTGCATTTTCCCGAGTCGCTTCTCGTTGATGTCGAGAGCCTTGAGATAATACCCCAGTGCTGTGCTGTAATCTTCCATGCTAGAATAGATGGCGCCGATGTTGTTGTAGGACGAAGCCGTTTCGGGGTGGTCCATGCCATAGGCTTTCTCATAGATGCCGAGAGCCTTGAAATGATAGTCGAGGGCGATGCTGTCTTTGCCGAGTGAGCCATAGACTGAACCGATGTTGTTGAGTGAGGTGGCCGTCTTGGGGTGCTGGCTGCCGAGTGTGCGCTCATAGATTTCCAAGGCTTTGTGATGGTATTCCAGAGCCTTCTCAAAGTCACCCTGGTGGTTGTAAACCGAACCGATGTTATTGTACTGAGTGGCCAGGAGTTCCTCGGCGTCCTCTGGGTAATCTTTGGCGAGAGCCAGTACGCGATATAGGTACTTGAGGGCTAATGAGTAATCGGCGACGTATCGCTCGATGAACTGTCCGGCGTCGTTCTGCCAGGTGATGTTGGTGGTGTCGAGCTCTGCCCGGATCTGGATATAGTGGGTGGCCTTCTCGTTGTTGAACTGGGCCAGGGCGATGGTGTAGAGTTGGTAGAGGTATTCGGCATCCTTTTGCTGTTTCTTAATTACCGCTGCCATCTCGGCATTGGCTTGGTTGATGACGGCTTGTGCGTCGCTGATGGACTGCTCGATGCGTGCCAGTGCTTCCTTGTTGCGCCGGATGACATCAACGGGGTCAAACATCGTGAGGATGAGTGAGTCGGCCTTCTCGAGCTCGCCGTTCTCGATGAGGATGTTGACCTCGGCTTCCTTGGCACTCAGGGCATCATAGTCGGTGTGGGCATAGTGCTCAGCCATGCTCTCGATGAGCGACTGGTATTTCTCAAATTTCTCTTGGAGCTGCTGGATTTCAATCCTGTACTGCTCGCTGGTAATCCTGTTGTCATTGAGTTGCTTCTCTAACTGAATGACCTTGGCTTGGTAGTTTTCCTCGGCCACTCGGTAAGCGTTATTCTCGATGCGGAGTTTCTCGGCTTGAAGTTCCTCGGTCGAGATCATCACAATAGTGAGGGGAACAGAGTTGGAGAAGGCATACTTGCGTCCGATGAGCCCTTTGTCGTTGAGTTCAAACCCCTTCTTGCTCACCTGCTGAAGCGTGAACGGCTCTCCTGGCTTCTTGCCAGGCAAGGCAAGAGAGAATGTTCCGTCGTTTTGGCTGAGGACGGCGTTGTGTCCACCACTTGCCCTGACGGTGACACCGCTCAAGGCTTCCCCTTTTTTCCACGGCTTGCCCACGGTCTTGACATAGCCATATTGAGTTTGCGCCATGGAAAATAACGAGACGACACAGCACAAAGCCATCAACAGGAGCGGCTTTTTGAGTATTGTTGTTGTGGTGTCAAGCATGACGGGCTATGTTTAACGTGTTGAAAGAATGTTGTCAGCTCACTGGGTGAGGGCTTGTAGCTTGCGCCTTGTCAGTTTTGCCTGTTCGCTGTCCTCGCCATCGATGATAGTAAGGATTTCGAGGGATTTCTCCAGGCACTCGATGGCGTTACCTGTGTCGCCTTGAACCAAGAATTCGTCAGCAAGGTTATTGCTCAGAGTCACTACACGTCGGGCATAGTCAAGGTCGCGCAAGATGGCGGCTTTGTCGGCTAGGGCTTTGTCAATGACACTTTGTGCAAAAACCTTTCTTTGCTCAATTTCCTGCTTTGCGGCGCGGTTTCGCTCCAGCACGGTTTCGGGGTCAAACACGGTGTGAATGAGTGAATCGGCTCTCTCGAGTTGCCCATCCTCGATGCACATGTTGATGTGGTAGTCGATGGAGTCGAGCTTGTCATAGTCGGTGCGTGCATAACGGTCGGCCATCTCGCTGATGAGAGCCTGGTAAGACTCATATTTCCTCTCCAAGTCGTCCAACTCCTGGCGGTATTGCTCGATGGTGATTTCCTGTTTGTCGATCTGCTGTTGCAGCTGGTTGAGTCTTTTCTTGTAGTTGAGTTCGGCGGTCTTGTAAGCGTTTTTCTCTATCCGTTCCTTGTCGGCCTCGAGCTGCCTGATGTTGACCATGACAATCTCTATGGGCACCTGGGTGGAGAAAGCCTGCTGGCGGCCGATGAGCCCCTTGTCCTTGAGCTCATAGCCCGCCTTGGAAACACTCTGGAGCACAATGGGGTCGCCATTGCGCTTGCCTGGCATAGGGGTAGAGAAACGGCCGTCTTGTGCACTGCGTGTGGCGTTGACGGTGCCGCGCCACCTGATGACGGCATCAGGAACCGGCACTCCAGGTTTGCCAGGACGACCGATTGTCCTGACATAACCCACCTGTGATTGCGGCTGGCCTTGCGCGAGGACGGTATCGGCTATCGACAGCAGAGCCACGCATATCCATATTCTGATGGTCGTTAATCGTAAAGCCATGGTTGAGCGTTGATGAAAAAGAGGAGGATCGCCGGCATCAAGCCATTTGTCAACCCTCCCCGATGGTGTTAGGTTAGAAACTCAAACTCTTCCACGAGTCGTTGGTATAGGTGGTGGACGATTTGGGCGTCTGCTTCTTGCGCAGTTCCAATGTGGGAGCCACATTGCTCACGTGCTTCTTGACGTCGTCGGTGAGTTTGCCGTAGGACACCAGTCCTTGGGTTTCCTGAAGCTCCTTGAGCAGGTAGTAGGTGAACAGTCCATGTCCCTCTTCCTGGTAGCTCTGGGCCGTCTCGTTACCGTGGGCAGCCGAGAACACGATCACGTTGCCGATGGTGGGGCGGGCATCCTCGGCCTCGACCTCGACGGCACGTTCCACATTCAGTCCCTCGTTGTCGCGGTTGACGCCGCTGAAGCAGGCGTCGATGAACACCGTCACGCGTTCAAAGCCCAGATGTCCCAATTGGGTATAGAATTCGTCCAGGGCGATACCGTGGCGGGGCTTGGTGCCGTAAACGTCGGTGGGCAGCAGGTAGGACTTGTTGTGGTCTTGGATGTCGGGGACACCGTGTCCTGCGTAATAGACGATGAGTTTCTTGGCCGCCTTGTCCTTGATCTCGTCCTTGAGCCAGTCGTTGATTTCCTGCTCGAGAATCATGTGCTTGGTCGCATCCTGGCACAAGTGGATGTTGGTCGCGGGAATTCCCAAGGTGTTCTTGCAGTATTCCGAGAAAATCGAGGCATCATTCTTGGCAAAGGGGACATTGGACACAAAACGGTAGTTCTGGTTGCCGATAATCAGCGCATAGGTGTCGTTGCGCATGACCTGTGAACCGGGAATGTCGGTGTCCACGTCCGACAGTCGTGACTCGCTCTCCTGGGGGTCGGATTTCTTGATGCAGATGGCCACGGCCTCTTTGGCAAGACCGTATTCCAGGCAGTTGTCGGTGTTGATGGTTGCCGGCAATCCTAAAATCTCACCGTTGAAGGGCTTGTGGCGTGTTTGTCCGTCCTCAACCACCTCGGTGGCAAATGCTGCCTTGCCGATGAGCGCATTGTTGCCAATCTCGATGAGCGTCAGGTTGGTGCATGACAGGAACGCCTGGTCCTCGACGCGGCACAGTCCCGGAATCCTGACGGAGCGCAACGATGCACAGTTGGCAAAGGCGATGGTCTCAATCTTTTTGACATTGACAGGAATGGAGAAGTTGAACAGGTTCTTGCAGTTCAAGAAGGCACCCCATCCGATTTCCCAAAGGAACACATCCTGGAACTCGACGGAATTCAGGTCCTTGCAGTTGGCAAATGCGCACGACCCGATGCGTCCGATGCCCGACCCGATGACGACCTTGCGGATGGCAAGGCGCTGCTTGATCCAGGGCGCCAAGTCCTTGTTCAGGTCATAATTGGGCATGGCCGCTCCCTTACCCATCGTAGTACACTTGATATAAAGGGTGCGTCCGTCAAACTCCCATTCGACATCATTGCTGCATTTGCCTGATTTGGCTTTGGTGCTTTGGGCATCGGCCAAGCCAACGCAAAGCACCAAAGCTGTCAGGAGTAGGAATAATCTTCTCATGGGAGGGGAGGATTAGAAGCGGAACTGGATGTAGATGCGCGTGGTCTTCTCCTTGAATTTCATCTTCTGGCCACCAAAATCACTCTTGGCGTGCTTGACACTGATGTTGTTGTCGTTGCGAGCCTCGAAACCGATACCGATGGCGTTGAAAGTCAGGTTGCCGCCAAATGCGGTATACAGGCCGTGTCCCCAGGCGAACTGGTTCTTATTGCTCGAGTCCTTGATCAGGAAACCGGCAGCCTTGTAACCCACGTGGAAGTAACCCTGCAGACGGATGTTGTCGGCAGCGTTCTTGTGCATCGGGGTGAAGGGGTATAAGGTGAGTGACGGACCCACAGACATACCGTAGTCAATTGTCATCTTCTTGTTGTGCCAGGGCATGGGACTTGTCACGTAGCCATCACCAGAAAGGTACTCCATGGGCTTCACGCTTGCCTTGTACTGGTTGAAGTTCATGTCCATCCAGGTGTAGTCAAGACCGATGAACACGACGTTACCTAACGCCTTCTTATGGAAATTAAAGGTCTGTCCCCACTGGAGGCCAACGCCCCAGTCGCACTTGAACTCGTTGTGGAAACCGTGCCCGTCAAGGCTGATGGTGGGGAATTCGTCGGACGAGAGCTTGGTCTTGTTGTAGCTGATGTTGAAGAACGTGTTCTTGCTCCATACATTCCTCAAATGTTGGTCATACTTGACATCGGTCTTGGACTTGGATTCCTGTGCGATGATGTCGTTGAGGGTTGTCACTCGGGTGGTGTCACCGCTCTCCATAGCGTTGCCGGTGAGTACACAGGCAAAGGTAAACAAAGAGAATAATAATTTTTTCATGATGAATTGTTTTGTTTGTTTGATTATTTGATTGTTATTTAATAATTAGCGGTTGAAAGTGTCACTCAGCCAGCAGGTGACGGATGCGTTCCACGTCGGCCTGACGTTCCTTGGGGATGATGCCCAAGGTCGAGAAGACCTCCAAGTCGTCGAGGAACATATCGTGCAACTGTGACTTGTAGCGGCGATAAATCTCTTCGGCTCGAGCCGTCTCACCCAGGAACAGGTAGGCGGCAGCAAGGTTGGCATGGATGAAGAGCCTGCTGTCGTCAACGGCCAGTCCCTTGTTAGCCAGGTCGATGGCTTTGTTGAAGTCCTTCTTCAGCAAAGCGTGGTTAGACAAGTTGCCGTAGCTGCGGGCCACATCATCGTTGTAGAGCGAGGGCTCTCGCTGGGCAAGGGCCAGGTTGATTTCCAGCTCTTCCTGGTACATCTTTTCGCCTTCAGGAAGTCGGTTCAGGTTGTCGTAGGTGGTTGCCAGGTTGCGCAGCACCTTAGCGACTTCAGGCTGGAAGGTGGCGGGGTCGGTCTTCACCAGGTCCCGATAAATCGACAGAGATTCCTTGAACAGCGGTTCGCTTTGCTCAAGGCGTTCATCCTTGTAGAGCCTGATGGCGTGCTCATAGAGGTGCTGTGCCAGCATGGGTTTGTAGTCGGATGCATTGTCCTGGGCAATCCTGCGGAACACGTCGAGCGCCTCGTTGCAGGCTTTTTCGCCCTCGTCATCACGGCCCTCGCTGTAGTACTGCACCGACAGGTTGTTGAGTGCCGCTGCCATCATCGGCCCGTAGAGTTGCGGGTCTTCCTGGTCGAGCTGGCGGTAAATATCCAATGCTTGCAGCAGCGGTTGCTCGCCGTCGCGCCCGTTGCGGTAATAGAGTGCCGACAGGTTGTTGAGCGTTGCCGCAACGTTGGGGTTGTAGATTTTGGGGCTGGACTGGGCGAGCTTGCTGTAGATGCCCAGCGCCTGCTGGTAACACTGCTCACTCTTGTCGAACTGCCGCTCTTGGTCGTAGAGCTGTGCCATGTTGTTCTGCACGTCGGCGACACGGGGTATATAGGCCCGGGCATCTTCCTGTGCAAACTGCCAGTAGATGTTGAGGGCTTGCTCGAAGAGCGGCTCGCACTGTGCCAGACGGTCGCTGCGGTCGGGGTAGTTCATCGCAAAGTTGTTGAGCACCTCGGCCAGGTAGGTCTGATAAATCTGCGGGTTATCTTCGGCCAGTTTTTCATAGATGCCTGCGGCCTCCTGGAAATATCCCATGGCGCGGGAATCTTGAGGCTGATGGCCTGTCAGCAGCGTTGCGGCATGCTCAAGCGCCCAAGCGAGTCCGGGTTGGTATTCCTCGGGGTTCTCGTTGGCCAGTTGACGCATGCGTTGCAGCACCTGCTGCAAGCGGGCGTCGGCTTTTTGTGACAGTCCACGCTTGAGGCAGTAATTGATGGCATCCAGTTGCCAGTGGAAGTTCTGCGGGTCGATGCTTGCTCGCTTCTCGATATAGTGCAATGCCGAGTCGGGTTGCATATCGAGGACAAACATCTTGTAGTAGTTGTAGCAGTCTTGAGCGAGGTCGTTTTTCTTGGCGCTGGTGCCGGCACGGCTGGCCTCAAGGTTCTGCTGGCGGCGTGCCAACTCGGCTGCCTCGGCTGCTTGTTCGGCCTCTTCGCGCTGCACCTCGGCAAGGCGGGAATCCACCGACCCCTTGCTGCGAAGCAGCGAAAACGCCTGTGTGAGGTCACCATCAAGGATGAGGTCCTCGATTTGCTGGTCAAACTCATTCAGCTGGTCATAGTCAATCTGTGCATAGCGCTCGGCCATCTCGCTGATGAGTTCACCGTTGCGCCTCCTTTCCTCATCCACGGCCTGCATCGCCTCGCGGTATTGCTGCTGGGTAATCTCGAAACGGTCCATGAGCGCCTCGATGCTGTCTTCCATGGCGTCTATCTTGCGCTGCATCGTTCGGCGTATTTTGCGTTCGGCGCTCTTCACGTCATCGTTCTTCTGCTCTGGGGTTTCCATGACGATGACCAACGGATTGCTGGAGTAATTGTAGGATTTCAACAGGATATCGTTGTCGATGAGGACATAACCCTGTTTCTTCACCGATTGCAGATAGTACTTCTTGGAGGGGATAGCAATGGAAAATTTGCCGCCTGTCGAGCTGACGACGGTGTTACAGCCTTTCACTTGGATTGAAGCGCCAGCCAACGGTGTGCCGGCAACTGCCCGGGTGTTGGTTCGCCTTCCTTTGGTTTTCACGTATCCTTGCTGCGTCTGCCCAACTACTGTGAGCGCGGCGAAGATGCAAATCAGCGTTAATATGAGATTTTTCATATCTTGCTTATCCTTCAATGAGTTAGAATGACATTCTAATACGATTTTGCAAATATAGTTAAAATAATTTGAATAATGCAAATTCCTGTGGAAATGTTGTCAATTCCAGTAGCTGAAACCGAAAGATGCCATGTTTTAACTATCTGTTAGTTAATTATTTGCTGGGGATTGAGAATGCCTTATTTGGGAGGAATGCGCTTGATTGGGAAATTGAAATAGGTGTCGGGGAAGGACTCGTTGTCGAGGCGGAAGTGCCACCACTCGTTGTCCAGTGGCAGGAAACCGTGTCTCATCATCGCTGTGCGCAGCACCATGCGGTTGTAGAACTGCTCTGAGGTGATGTGGGTGCCGTCGTCGGTATATTCCATCGTCTCGGGGTTGCCTCCATAGTCAGGGTGGCTCTCTGGTCCAAACCAGTCAAAGGTGCCTCCCATATCCAGTTCCTTGCCTGTGGTCATGTCGAGCAGCGTCAGGTCAACCGTGGAACCGCGGGAGTGACCGCTGCGGCGTGCCACATACTCCTTCTCAAACACCGTCGGCTTATCCAAATATGGGTAGAAATATGCCTTCGTCAACGTGTCGGTGGGATCCAATGCCCAGCGCATGAAGTGGTCAACGGCCATTTGAGGGCGGTAGGCATCGTAGATCTTGAGGCGGTAGCCGTGGCGTTTCAGGTCATCGCTCACGGCGCGCAGGCTGTCGGCGGCCTGGCGGGTCATCAGCGCCAGAGGCTCCAGGTAACCGTCGATGCGTGCTCCCACAAAGTTGTAAGTGCTGTAGTAGCGTATCTCAAGGATGGCATCTGGAATGACATCGGTCAGGGTGACAAACTGGCTCGAATCGAGCGTCTTGTCGGTGACAACCTGTTGGTTGGACTTGCATGAGGCAGCAAGTGTCATCAACCCGATAAGGGCCACCATGATGTGGAAATGAAGGAGTCTTTTTGTTCTCATAACACTGTCATTGTTGGATTTGAAAGTTCAAAATTACAAAAAACAATTTGCTTTTGTGCTCAACTTGCACTAATTTTGTAAAAAATATAAAAAAACACGTACGATATGAATTGGTTTCAGCAGTTATGGAATAGTCTGATTGACGGGCTTCCCATCATCGAGAAACATGTGGATGTCACTGGCAATCTGCCGGCGATGGCAATCATGAGCCTCTTGGCCGGACTGGGGGTGGCACTCGTGATATTGGTGGTGCTGGCTTTACTTAACAGCTTCCGTCATGGGAAATGGAGCATTTCGGGAAAGTGGCTCACGACGCTGTTCTGCGTGACGTGGCTGTTCGGCTTTATCCTGTATGACATCGGTATCTACACGGGTGAGCCGAGGTCATTCCTGTTGAATGCACCGATGGCCATGATTCATGCCTTCGACATGTTTTTCCTGCAGAGTGATGCTGCTGCGCTTCACCATGAGTTCCACGAGAACGTTGTTTTCATGGGGTTTTTCTCGATGGCCCATTTGCTTGCGGCATTTGTGAGCATGGTGTTTGTCATCAAGCACTTTGGCTTCAACATCATCGCTGGTTTCAGGATGCTCCTTGCTGCCTATTGCTTTTGCAAGAAGAAACGCAAGGATACCTACGTCTTTTGGGGAATGAATGAGCCATCCTATCTGCTTGCCAAGAGCATCAAGCAATATTATGAGGATAACAGCAGGAAAAAGGATTACCGCATCATCGTTGTCAGGACAGGCAGCGACGGGGACAGGACAAGCGTCAGGAATGGCATGGAACGCATGTTTAACTTCTTGTCACTCAAGAATAAGGACCTTGAACGCTTGCAGGACTTGGGTTGCTTGACGACCAATACCTTTGTCGATGTGTCTAAACTGAATATCGTTGGCAAGACCGGCGATGACGTTGAGGTGTTGAAAAAGCAGCTCAACCTGCGGCAACTGTCCCGGATATTGTCGCATAAAACTACCTCGGCGATTCACCTGTTTTTCCTGGGCGATGACGCCTCGGCCAATATCCAGTCGATTACCAACCTCAAGAAAGACAGTGTCTTGCTGCGCTTTGCCGGTAACGAGAAACACCATGACGAGCGCAAGATTACCTTCTACTGCCACGCCCGATATAACAGCGTTCACCGCGTCATCGAGGATGAGCAGTTGCAAGACAACATCGAGGTCAAGGTGGTTGACTCGTCCCACATCAGCATTGAGCAGTTGAAGCAGGATGTGAGCCTGCACCCGGTGAGCTATGTAGATATCGAGAACGACGCAACGGTGTCCTCGCCGTTCAACGCGCTTGTGGTGGGATTTGGCGAGGTCGGGATTGACGCCGTGCGTTTCCTGTATGAGTTCGGCACCTTTGTTAAGCATGGCACGGCTCAGGATGGCAAGGTCGAACGTTCAGACTTCCATTGCGATGTCGTCGATTCCAAAATGCCGGTAGTGGCAGGCCCCGTCCTGTCGGCTGTCCCGGCAATTATCTCAGAGCTGACGCTGAAAGACGGCACCAAGGTGGTGCTGAACTCGGGTGACGGAAATGGAAAAGAGCGAGTTGATCAAGCCCCCACCGTTGCCCCCCTGATGTCGCTGCATGAGCTGGATATGCTCGGGGTGGACTTCTACAAGAAACTCGACACTTGGGTCAAGACGCTCAACTACGTTGTTATCGCCACCGATGACGACGAGCAAAACATGGCGCTGGCGGTGCGCATCTTCAAACTCGCCATCAGGTATCGCCCCGACTTGGAGCACTTCCGCGTCTTGGTCTGCGTGAAAAGCGATAACGACGGACACATCCGTCGCACCGCCGAACACTACAACCGCCTGTGGGTCGCTGAGAAACACAGTACTGCCGACGAGCGACAACTGCACCAGAAGAAGGTGAAAAACGAGGCACAGTACAAAGCGCCAATCACCGTGTTTGGCATGAGCGACATGATTTATACCTATGATTACATCATCAGTGACAGGCTTGTCGAAGAGGCCAAGTCGTTCAAGGAACGCTATGATGCCTCGATTGCCGCATTGAGGCAGCAGTCGGGCGAGAGCACTCAAGTGTCGCAGAACTGGGATGCCGAGTACAAAGACCTCATGCAACTGGTGGGAGAATACAAGGATTATTCGCCCACCTACACCGGAATGATGAGGCTCCGCCGCATCCAGAGTCAAAACCGTCAAAACTGTTTCCACCTGCGCACCAAGCAAGAGTTGGCGCGGCGGGCCCTCGGTGAGGAAGTGTATGCCAAGCTCTCCAAGAACATCTTGTTCAGGAAGAACAATGAGATTGAATATAAATGGAAAGAAGGCAAACCGATTGACAAGGTGGTGACAGTGCTCGACGTGCTGGCAATGACCGAACACCTCAGGTGGTGTGCATCGCATGAGATCCTCGGCTATCGCGACCAAGGAGATGAAGAATTCAAGGACGAAGCCAGATTGCAGCATGGATGCCTCAAGCCATGGGATGAACTCTCTGACGAGAAAAAGAGCTACGACTACAACATCGTGGACGTCTCGCTGGGCATTATCAGTGAGTGAAACAACACTTTCCATAACAGATACAGATAAAAAAACGCGCCAAACGCTTGTTTGGCACGTTTTTTGTAGTATCTTTGCAGGCCGTTTACAACCGGCACACACTATTGGGGCTGACTGGCTTTGACAGCGTGTAGAGGTGGTAAGCAAGCATGCAGAGCGATAATGGCAATGCTCTTAAATCACAGTCATTGACTACTTTAAATGGCGAAAACAACTACGCTCTCGCTGCCTAACCGAAGAACAGTAAGTTCGGCTTTATCGCTGCCCAAGGGGCAGTGACGAGACATCACCCAACTTCGTTTCGGGCCTGCCAGCGGTCGAAAACCAAGCCGAGACTAAGCATGTAGAAACCTTATTAGTTCCACGTTTGGACGAGGGTTCAAACCCCTCCAGCTCCACAAGGCGCGAGTAACTATCTAATTTACAGATAGTTACTCGTTGTTTTTTTGGAGCACCTGGCTCCAAAGTTGGGGTGGGTTGCGATGTTTGTTGGATGATATATTTGTGTTGCTCGCTTGGCTGATATGGCTAGGGCCTACGATTGAAATGTTCATGGTTGTTAGTGTCGATTATTGATGAGTGAGCAGACCTAAAAACTATAAATATTGAGAGGTTTTATCGTTTTTTCCTTGCCCTATTCATTAAATAATGCTAAGTTTGTGCTTATATTTGACAACTGATACTATCATCCATCAGATAATCTATTGTTTAACCGGAAAAATCTTTAACATTATGAAACAAGAATTTCTTAAAACAATGAGCCGAGCATTACTATTGGCGTGCCTGTGCCTAATGTGTGCTGCTACATCGATGGCTGCCGAAAAGGTTCTCATCGACGGTCTCTATTACACCTTGTCGGGCTATTATGGCGGTGCGACAGTCGAAAAACCCGACTCGGGAATGTATGTGGGTGATATCGACATCCCCGCTGAAATCACCTACAATGGCGTCACCAGGCCCGTGAAGGCTGTGGGAGTTAGTGCGTTCTATGATGATTCTCTGTTGACCAGTGTCACCTTCCATGATAACATGAAAGTCATCGACATATCTGCATTCGACAGATGCACACAGTTAAAGAGAATTGACTTGCCCAACACGGTCACTTCTGTGTCCGACTTTTCGTTTTGTGGATGTACCAGTCTGGAGTCTGTGACGATGAGCAACCAGGTTGCTTATATTGGGTGGTCCGCCTTCCAAGATTGCAAAAGCTTGAAAAGCATCGTTATTCCCAACTCGTGCACAAACATGGACCAAAGCGCGTTTCAAGGTTGCAGCAGCATGACAGACCTGGTCATCGGCAATGGTGTTCAGATCATAAAGCCCAAAACGTTCTCGGGTTGTTCTTCTCTCCAAAATATCACGATAGGGACTGGTCTCAAGGAGTGTAGGACGTATGCGTTTGAACAATGTTACACGCCAAAAAACTTATATATATATGACGTGGCAAAATGGTGCGACATTAAGTTTGCAGATATTCTCGCCACCCCTACCTGCTATGGCTGTTATCTGTACATTAACGGCGAGAAAGTAATCGACCTCGAGATTCCGTCCGGCGTTACGGCCATCAAGGACTATGCGTTCACATGTTGCCTCTTTGAAGGCAAACTGACCATCCCGAGTTCTGTCAAGACTATTGGCGTTTGTTCATTTGACCTTTGTACACGAATGACGGAAGTGGAATTTTCCGAGGGCTTGCAAAGCATCGGCTTAGAGGGTTTCGAAAACTGCTATAAGTTGAGGGAGGTGACCCTGCCTGAGAGCTTGATAACGATGGGCAAATATGCATTCTACTGCTGCGAGTCTGTAACCAAGCTAAGAATCGGTAATCAATTGACGAGCATTCCTGATGCTGCCTTTGAGTGGTGCAAAGCGATGGAAGATGTGCAGTTTGGCAGCTCCGTCAAAGACCTCGGTTCAAGTTCATTCTTTGGCTGCTCGACACTGGTGGTTCTTGATTTACCTGAATCGCTAAGGACTATAGGTGCAGCAGCTTTTGGACAATGTGCAAAGCTCGAAACCGTTCATCTGCCCGATTCGCTCTCGTCGCTTGGAGGTGACGTTTTTGTTCATTGCGGTGCTCTAGACAATGTCATCCTGCCACCAGGGTTGAAGAAAATTGAGAGAAACACTTTCCAGTGCTGCTCCTCGTTGACCGAGATTGTCATTCCTGACGGTGTTACAACGATTGGAAGTCAAGCGTTCGATGACTGTACTAGTTTAAGGTCTGTAAAGATGAGCAAGTCACTCAAAACAATAGAAAACTTTGCATTTGCTGACTGTCCTTCGTTAACGTCGGTGACCATTCCCGACTCGGTGACTTCAATAGGTTACGGTGCCTTTATGAGAAGTAACGCATTGAGGCAAGTGACGTCTCTGGCTCTCGTTCCGCCAACGCTTAACCATCAGGATTGTTTCCAGGTGTATGATCAGGCAAGGTTGATAGTCCCTCAAGAAGCTCTTGCCGCCTATAATACCGCCCAGTACTGGAGCCTTTTTAACAAGACGATCGCCATCGAGCGGATTGGTGATGTTGATGGCAATGGCGAGATCAGCATTGCCGACATCACAATCCTCACCGACTATCTGCTGAGCAAGGACGCCACTGGCCTCAGTCTTGATTACGCCGACGTGAATATGGACGACAACGTGGACATCGCCGACGTGACCGACCTGATTGACTATCTGCTGAATAAAAGCTGGGATTAATTCTCCAAACAGGGTCAAGACATATCCCTCAAGCTTCAAAAATCTCCAAAAAAATAAGTCGCTGTCTTTCAGCGACTTATTTTTGAATTGGGGTTGGTTGTTTCGGGTGGGTTACCTGAGGGTGAAGGGGAGGCGCTGGACGTCGCGGCTGTTGGGGCCGACCATCACCTCGAAGTCGCCGGGCTCACAGACGTAGCTCAGGTCCTTGTTGTAAAACTTGAGCAGGTCGGCATTGATTTTGAACGAAACGGTGCGGCTCTCGCCTGGCTTGAGACTGATGCGCTCAAAGCCCTTCAACTCCTGTACGGGGCGCGCGATGCTGCCCACGATGTCGCGGATATAAAGTTGCACGACTTCGGAGCCCTCGCAACTGCCCGTGTTGGTGACGGTGACTGTCGCGGTGATGCCGCCGCTTGTTGTCATCGAGTTGCTGCTCAGCGTGAGCGGGCTGTACTCAAAGGTGGTGTAACTCAAACCGTAGCCGAAGGGGAACAGCGGCTCGTTGGGAACATCCAGGTAGTTGCTGGTGAACTTGGTGAACCACTGGGGATTGGGACGGCCTGTGTTCAGGTGGTTGTAGTAAATGGGTATCTGGCCCACGTTGCGTGGCATGGTCACGGTGAGTTTGCCGCTGGGCGCCACGTCGCCAAACACGACATCACAGATGGCATCGGCAGCCTCACTGCCACCAAACCACACATTGAGGATGGTGGGGATGTTCTCTACCTCCCAATCCATCACGGTCGCACGGCCCGTGAAATTGAGCAGCACGATGGGCTTGCCGGTCGCCTTGAGTGCGGTGAGCAGGTCCTTTTGGGCATCCAGGATGCTGAGGTCGCTGCGAGAGCTGCACTCGCCCGACATCTCGCTGGGCTCGCCCATGGCGGCGACAATCACGTCACACTGCTGGGCAATGCGCACCGCCTCGTCACGCATCACGTCAACAGGACGGTTGTCGCGCATCTCGCGCCCGAACATCGTCGAGTTTTTCTCCAATTCGGCATCATAGCACACGTTGCAGCCCTTGGCATACATCACCTCGGCCTTATCACCCACGGCGCGGCGCATAGCCTCGAGCAGCGTGCTGTAACGGTCGCTGGCGGCTGCCACGCTCCAGGTGCCCGGCATGTTGGCGCGAGTGTTGGCCAGCGGACCCACAAGGGCGATTTTGCCCGTGCGCTTGAGCGGCAGCACGTTGTCCTTGTTCTGCAGCAGCACAAACGTCTCGGTCGCCAGTTTGCGTGCCTCGGCGCGGTGTTCGTCAGTATAGATTTCCTTTTTGGCACGCTTTGCGTCAAGGTAGCGGTAGGGATCTTCAAACAGACCCAGTTTGTATTTGGCCTCCAGGATGCGGCGACAAGCCTTGTCAATGTCGGCCATGCTCACCTTGCCCTCGCTTAACGATTGCTCCAGGGTTCCCAGGAATCCGTCTGCCACCATGTCCATGTCGGTGCCTGCCTTCAGCGCCAATGCCGAAACGGTCTGCAGGTCACCCATGCCATGGTTAATCATCTCGCTGATGGCCGTGTAGTCGGTCACAACAAAGCCGTCAAAGCCCCAGCGGTCTCGCAGCACCTCGGTCATGAGCCAGCGGTTGCCCGTGGCAGGGATATAATCAATGACATTGAACGACGTCATGAAACTGCCGGCCCCGGCATCCACGCCAGCCTGGTAGGGTGGGAAATACTCGTTGAACATGCGCACGTGGCTCATGTCCACCGTGTTGTAGTCACGGCCAGCCTCAGGGGCTCCGTAGAGGGCGAAGTGTTTGACACACGCCATCATGGTCGACTTGTCGGTCAGGTCGTTGCCCTGGTAACCCTCAATCATCGCGCGGCAGATGGCTGAACCCAGGAAGGGGTCCTCGCCGTTGCCCTCGCTCATGCGGCCCCAACGCGGCTCGCGGCAGATGTCCACC
Organism: uncultured Bacteroidales bacterium; assembly: GCA_902787185.1. Classification (GTDB taxonomy): domain Bacteria; phylum Bacteroidota; class Bacteroidia; order Bacteroidales; family Muribaculaceae; genus Sodaliphilus. Next base: position 25,906 of record CADAFP010000044.1, read on the forward strand.
ATGGGACTGAACGTCCAGCAGATGCCGTCGGCTGTTGCCTCAACCGATGCGATGCGTGCCGAGTTGCGAATGGCATCCATATCCCAACTCATTGACATGGCAAATGGGATGGGGAACACCGTCTCATAGCCGTGAATCACGTCCATACCGAAAATCAGGGGGATACCTAATCGGCTCTGCTTGACGGCTACCTCCTGCAACGCGCGGATGCTTTGCACACCCTTCATGTTGAACAAGCCGCCCACTTGTCCAGCCTTGATTTTGCCTACCACGTCGCCGCTAACCGTCGAGCCGGTGATGATGTCACCGGTGACAGGCAGGTTAAGCTGTCCGATTTTTTCTTGCAGGGTCATTTTGCCCATCAACTCGTCAATGAACTGATTCATTTTGACCTGGTCCACTGCTTGGGCCGTCAAGGCACCCAATACCACAGCCAGTGTGATTAAAATGCGATAAAATTTCATAGTTGATTATTTAGTTAAATATTTAATAGTCAATCTTCCTAAAACCTAAAGCCTAAAGCCTAAAACCTTAAGTCCCTGCTGCACCTCGGGACAACTCATAAACAGTTTCCAGAGCAATCCAGTGCGGTAGTTCTCAATCATCGGGGCAATCGTGCACTGGTCGATGGCCAGATAGCGCGGCAGGGTCCATCCGCTGACGGGGCTGAAGGCATCATAGAAGCCATATTTGCCCCAAATCGACTCGCCACGGCCGTAGAAGCCCTTGAGCGCCGCCATCGACTGCTCGGGGGTGTAAGGGAAAGAGGACAGTGCCGCAGTGGGCGTGATGACACCCAAGTCGTTCCCGGGACAATGGGCCGAGTATCCCTCGACAGAGTAGCTGGCAGTCAAACCCCAGCAGTCGGGGCCATAGCCTGTATATTTCTTGGGATTATCCACACAATACTGGTAATTGCTCAAGGCATGGTTGCGCACCACGTTCCAGTAGTCGGCATACTGGTCTTTCAGCCCCTTGGGGTTCAGGCCAATCCAGCTATAGTGAGCCCAAAACAGAGGACCGCCCGTCTGTTCGGCGCCGTTGTGCTTCAGTTCCAACGGGTAGCCATAGGGGGCTGCATTGCTCTTGATGCCGCCGCTGCGGGCCCAGCCCTTGTGATAGCACGAGGCGGGAACGCTGTGGGTGGGAGAGGCCGCTGCCAGCACATAGACGATGAGGCACTCGTTATAGCCCTCAAGGGGGAAGTTCATTTCCCACTCATACTCGGGTGACCAGTGCCAGTAGATGACATCCTGCCCGCCACGGGTGTACCAGTCAAACTCCATCGCTTGCCACAGGCCGTTGATGCGTTCAATCAGGGCTTTCTCGGCAGCATTGTCGGGCGAGAGGTACTGGCGGGCACACAACAGACCCTGCATCAGGAAGCAACTCTCTACAAGGTCACCACCGTTGTCCTTTTGGCCAAAAGGCTTCACTTTGCCCGAGGGGCCGTTGATCCAATGAGGCCACACCCCGTGGAAACGGTCGGCCCGTTCCAGGAAGTCCACGATGCGTGTCAAGCGCTCAACGCCCTGGTCACGGGTGATGAAACCGCGTTCCATCGCCACCACAAGGCCCGCGATGCCAAAACCGCTGCCTCCTGTGGTCACCACATCCTGGTCATGCTCGGGATACTCCCCGTCGAGGTGGATGCGTTCGCGGGCCAGGCCCGACGTGGGTTCGGCCCCGTCCCACATGTAGTTGAAGTGGACGCGCTCGATGTAATCCAGCATGGCATCATCATTGGCGAACGATGCGGGCCGCACAAGGGTGTCTTGTGGCGTCGGCTCCTTGGGACTTGTGTTATTATCGCTCTTGCAGCCTGTGAAGACCAACAGGAGAATAAAAGTAAAAAGTGTAAAATAAACCTTGTTCATGTCAGTTTGATTAATGGTTGATTTTGACGATTTTAGAGAGGGGGCTGCGTCCTGTCTCGGCAAGTGCCTCGATGCAGAAATAATAGTCGGTGCCTAAGTCCAGACCACGCATGTCGTATTGCGTGGCCCCGTTGACGGTGATGCAGTGGTAGAGTTTGTCGGGAGCGATGCCGTAATAGATGTTGTAGCCGTAAGCGCCCTCGACAGGAGTCCAATTGATCATGGCATTGCGCAGGTCGCCTTTGTCACGCTTGACGGTGAAACGCTTGACGGTTGCGGGCAGGGTGCCTTGAACCCGCCCGAAGGCGCGCACCTCGCTCAGGCAGAAATGCCCTTGTGATGGCATGTGGATGTTCTCGATGCGCAAATAACGCGTGTTGAGCGGTTCGCGCAATTCGATATAGTCATGCGGCACATCACGGTCGTTGTCGCTCTTGTCCACCACCAGCGTCCATTGCTCGCCGTTGTCGCTAGCGAGTATGCGGTACTGGTAATAGATGTCGTTGGCGCGGTTGTGCTGTACCGTCTTGTGGTCATAGAAATTGAGTTGCAGGGCACGCACCTCGCACTGGCTGCCCAGGTCCATCTCTATCCATTCCTGGTCGCTGCCGGTTGCCGCACTCCAATAGGTGCGCATGTCCTCATCGGTGAGGCTTGCGGCGGAGAATGTGCTGTCGCAACTCGACACGGTGCAGGGTTTATTGTAAGTAAGCAGCATCCATCCCGTGAAACGGTCGGTGGGATGCTTGATATCATGGTCGGCGTTCCAGCATGGGTAATCGCCAAATGCTGTGATGCAGTACATCACGCCGTCGTTGTCAAACGCAGTGGGGTATAGGCCGATGCGCCGTTCAAACTTGTACTTGAGTGAGAGCATGCATGTGCCCACATGCCAATAGTTGCCCATGAGGTCGGCAAAGGTGCCCCCATGTCCCACACCTTGCACAAAGCCTCCTGGCTTGTAACTCATGGGGTTGTGCTGCTGATAAGTGAACGGCCCTAACGGGTGGTCGCCCACATAGACCCCGTCGGCATAGACCTTGAACTCGGTTCCCGGAGCTCCGTACTGGAAATAATATTTGCCGTTATGCTTGGTCATGAAAGCACCTTCCATGAACGGCTTGAGTGTCACCTCGTCATCGTTGTTCATGCCGAAGCGCTCCCAGCCATGTTTGTCGGGCTGCAGCAGCACAAGGTTATGGATTTTGCTGACGGGTGTGAAGTCTTGGCGGCTGATTTCAACGCCCTTGACGGGATATTCGTTGCTCGAGCCGTAGTATTCGTATAGTTTGCCATCATCGTCAAGAAACACATAGGGGTCCCAGGTGGGAAGCGTGTTGCGTTCCACGGCGCGGCGCCAGCGTCCGCTCTTGGGGTCGGTGGTGTACCAGATGGGGAGGCCCTCATAGGTTGAACCGGTGTAAAACAGCGTGTCGCCCACAACCCATGCTGCGGGAGCACACTCGTCATCGTCGGCGGGAAAGCGCTGGAACGATGCTTGGCAGAAATCCCAGTCGCTCAAGTTGCGCGAGTAGTGGAAACCTCCCTGGTTGGTCGAGAACAGGTAATATTCGCCCTTGTAGGCCAGCCCCATCGGGTCGGCCGAAGAACGAAACGAGCCGCCCTGTCGCGTGTTGTTGTTCCACGGCTCGTAGTTATAGCTGATGTTGAGAGGATTGCAGTAGGTGCTGGTGGCATTGTCACGTGGGTCATACCAGCGTGTGGCACGGGCCTCACGTCGTGGCGCGGCGATGCTGCCGCTGGTCTTGACCGGCAACATGATGTTGACCTGCCGCTGACTGCTTTGTCGGGCCGCGATGACCATTTCCTTGCCAGGATAGTGCACACACAGCAGTGAGTCATGATCGGTAGCCACCATGGAGAAACGGCCCAGTTCATCGGTGTTGCAGTGGGCAGGGCTGTAGAGCCACATGACGGTGGCGCCCTCTAAGGGCTGACCTTGCTCGTCGGTCACTATGCCCGTCACGTTGTACTCGGTGACCACGGGGATATAGTAATCACTTACCTGTCCCTTGACGACCTTGACTGAATCGGTGCTGGCACTGGCTGTAAGGGCGGCGCACAATGCTATGATGGCGAGAAAACGGTTCATCGTATGATGTCTTAATTAAAACAGGCAGGGTGAGCCAGTGGGCTTGTCACCCTGCCTGATGATAAATGAATCGATGCGAATAATAGTTGGTTTATTCGTTCTTGGGCTCATTATTGAGCGTGGGCACAGTCTGCTGTTGCGTCAGGGGAATAGGATAGTACTTCACACTCTCGTTCCAGCCTTTGAGCACGCTGGCAGCAAGACCGGTGCGGACGAGGTCGTTGTAACGCTCACCCCACTCACACACGAGTTCCATGCGGCGCTCGTCAAGAATCTGGTCAACGGTGACATTAGTCAGCGAGGGCATCTGGGCGCGGGTGCGCACCAGGTTGAACGGCTGGTCGCCATTCTTGCCCTGACGCACCTTAGCCTCGGCGTTGATGAGCAGCACGTCGGCATAGCGCAGGATGCGGATGTTGTTGTTTGAACCATACTTGGTGCGGCCGGGGGTCAACTGGTTAGTCGGTGTGTAAGCCTTGCCATTCCACGTGTTGGTGTTGTTGACATTGCCCATCACATTGATCTCGTCACCGTCGCGGGTGGTAGTGCCGCCAAACAGAACTGAGGTCTCCAGACGGATGGTCTCGCCACGGGCCTGAGCCCAATTGATAAAGTTGTCGGTGATGCCCACAAAGTTCCATCCGCCCAGGTTGCCGGGACCTTGGAACACAAACCACATGTCGGCGTCAACCTCCTCGCCACTGCCCTGACCGAAGTCGGTGCACTGGCACTCGAGCAGGCTCTCGTTACACATCTTGCCGGGAATCTTGAACAAGTTGTAGAAATCGCTGTAGAGCTGGAACTTGTTGCTGCCGATGATGTCATCGGTCAAAGCTTCGGCCCTGGCATAGTCGCCACGATTCATGCAGATTTTGGCGGCAAGAGCCTCGGCTGTGTAGGCCGTAGCGGCGCCAAAGTGCGTAGCCTCGTTGGGACGAACCTTGGGGCAGTTGTCGATGGCATACTGCAGGTCATCGAGCATGTAGCGCTCAACGGCATCCTTGGTCGAACGTGTGAGGTCACTCTGACCATTGTCACGCAGAATGGTCACGTCGCCAAAGGCCTGTGTGAGCCTGTAGTAGGCATAGGCGCGCAAGATGCGCACCTCGCCGCAATAGGCGCGGTAGGTGGCGCGGTCGTTGTCGTTGGTGATGTGTTCGGCATAGGAATCCAGCGACATGAGTGCGCCGTTGGCCACTTTAATCATGCCGTAATACTGGTTCCACATCTCGTTCAGTCCCCAGAACGAATTGTCATACTTGAAGTTGCCGAAGTCAACGAGCAGTCCTTGGTCATCCACACGGCCACTCCACACGTCGCCGTCACGCACGATGGTCAGGGGCCAAATCACCCAGTGCATGCCGCCGGTGCGCAACTTGGCATATACGCCCGACACAGGCATATACATCTCGCTGGTTTTGGTGTAATCGACATCTGACTCGGGAAGGGTGTTCTCGGGCAGAATGTCCATCCAGTCATTGCAGGAGGTGGCTCCCACCATCAGCAGACCTGCAATCATGATATATTTCAAAAATTTCATTGTCGTTATCTTTATTTATGATTGTTGGTAATTGCTCATTTAGAAGTCGATGGTCACACCAAAGGTGTAGGTCGCTGTCAACGGATAGACCTCGGTATCCCAACCCTCAGGATCGTTCAACTCAGGAGTGAAGCTGTTGGCCTTGAACAAGGTCAGGGGACGGTCGGCGGTAGCACTCAGTCGCAACGAGGGCAGACTGTAGTTGCCCAGGTTGATGTTCTTGAAGGTGTAGCCGATGGTCACGTTCTGGATGCGGAAGAAGTCGGCATCCTCGACAAAGAACGAGTTCACGCGCTGGTCGCTCACGTTCCAGGAGCGCACCCAACCCTCGGCCGAGGGATACTTGTTGGTTGAACCGGCACCGGTCCAGCGGTTAGTCACCTGGTCGTGGTCAAAGTTGTAGTTGGACTGGGCATAACGCAGGGCGCGCTTGCGGTTGTACATCTGGGCACCGGCGTTGCCATAGGTGGTCAACGAGAAGTCCAGGTTCTTCCACTGGAAGCCCAGGTTCAGGCTGTAGATGAAGTTGGGCAGATAGGAACCCAGCGTGGTGCGGTCCTCACCGTCGACGATGCCGTCGCCGTTCAGGTCCTTGTACTTGAAGTCACCGGGTTGCAGGCCGTTAGCCTGGGCCGTGCGGTCACCGGCGCACTCCGACTCGGTCTGGTAGATGCCGTCAACGACGTAGCCGTAGAACGAATTCATCTCCTTGCCCACAAACTGGTAGGTCTTGCCACCGGCGATGTAGGGGTTACCGGCGAGGCTCTTCACCTCGTTCTTGAGGTAGGACAGGTTCAGGCCCACATAGTACTTGAAGTCGTTGCCCACGCGGTCGGCCCAGTTGATGCTCACGTCAACACCGGTGTTGAGAATCTTACCGATGTTCTGCAGCAGCGTGCCATTCTCGAAGGGCAGACGCGGTGCGATAACGGCCTTGCGCGTCATGCGGTAGAACCAGTCGATGTCAACGCTCAGGCGGTTACGCAGGGTAGCGAACTCAACGCCCACGTTGGTCTCGTCAACAACCTCCCACTTCAGGTTGGTGAAGTAGCTGTTGTTCTGGAAACCGGCGATAGTGCTATTGCCGAACACACCCGATGACCAGGTGCCCGTCGATACTGAGCGGAATCCGTCGCTGGCGGGAACGGCATTGTTACCCAGGCGTCCCCAGCTGGCACGCCACTTGAGGTAGTCAACAACGTTCTGGTTGGCCATGAAGTTCTCCTTGCTCATCACCCAAGCGGCACCAAACGAGGGGTAGTAGCCCCAGGTCTCCTGGTACTTGCTGGTACCGTCGGCACGGAAGGTGACCATGAACAGGTACTTGCCCATGTAGTCATAGTTGACGCGGCCAAAGTAGCTGTTGCTGCGGTAGCGGGTACCGCCATCGTTGGCACGGCGGGCTTCGCTGTCGGTGCCGAGGCTGATATACTTGTAGGCATCGTCACCGTCCACGATACCGTAGCCGATACCGTTCAGGTTGCTGTACCTGTCCTCGCGCAGCGAGTGACCTAACATGACGCCCAAGTTGTGGTCGCCGAAGGTCTCCTTGTAGGTCAGCACATTGTCCCAAATCCAGTTGTTGTAGGTGTCAATGCTCTTGCTCACCCATGACTTGTCGTTGTGCTGAACCGAGCTCACATAGAATTCGGGCATGTAGGTGCGGTTGTTTACCGCCGTGTAGTCATAGGCATAGCTGGTCCTGAAGTTCAGCTTGCTGGGAATGAACGTGATCTGGGCATAGAAGTTGGTCAGATACTTGCTGATGTCATTCACGCTGTTCTGATAGTTGGCTGTAGCAACGGGATTGTAAAAGTTGTTAGAGAAACCAACCGACTCGGGCGAACCATAGTGGGTGGGGAAGGTGTTGGCGTTCTTCTCGTCCATCACGGGATAAATGCCGGGAGCATTGAAGGCCTGCTGCCAGGCGGCATTGTTGGGAGTGCGCTGTTTGCCCTTGGAGAAGATGCCGTTGAAGCCCACCTTGAGCCAGTTCGTGGCCTCGTAGTCGAGGGCGGCGCGGAAGTTCATGCGCCTGTAGTAGTTCTTCACATCCATGACACCATCCTGATGCAGGTAGTTGATACCCAGCGAGTAGGTGGCTCTTTCGCCACCGCCAGTGATGCTCAGGCTGTGGTCGGTGATGGCTGCGGTGCGCAGCAGTTCCTTGTACCAGTCGGTGTCAGAGCCGTAGGTCCAGCCGTGGAAGTCGCCGTTGTAGCTGCCGCCAAAGCGGTCAATCGAGGCCTTCATCGTTGATACATAGGCATCGTAGTTGGCCTCCATCAGCATCGTGGCATATTCGCTCGAGTTGGCCATCTTCAACACGTTGGTAGCCTTCTGGATACCGAAGTAGCCGTTGTAGGTGATCTTGGCGGGCTGGTTCTTGTTGCCGTGCTTGGTGGTGATGAGGACGACACCGTTGGCGGCACGCACACCGTAGATGGCAGCGGCCGAAGCGTCCTTCAATACCGACATGTCGGCAATGTCGTTAGCATTCAGGAAGTCGATGTTGTCATAGAACATACCATCGACAACATACAACGGGCTGCCGCCAGTGAACGAGCCGTTACCGCGGATTTGCACCTTGGGGCCCTCGCCCGGCGTACCGCTGTTAACAACGTTCACACCAGCCACCTTGCCCTGCATAGCCGTCATGGGCGATGCTGCGGGAGTGGCGAGCAGTTCCTCGCCCTTGACAACGGCAATGGGGGCTGTCAAGTCTTTGGCCTGGGCTGAACCGTAACCAATCACGACGATTTCGTCAAGGTTGCGCACGTCGTCAAGAAGCTGGACGTTCATCATTTCACTGGCTTTCATCTCCACGGCCTGCATGCCCATGAAGGTGAATTTCAGAATTGAGCCGTCGGGAACATTGGCAATCTCAAAATTGCCATCAAAGTCGGTGACTGCACCCATCGTCGTCCCAAGGACCTTGACGGTGGCACCGATCACGGGCTCGTTGACCTGGTCAACGACCGTTCCTCTTACTGTGAGTGCCTGTGCGCCCATAATAGCACACATCACCGTCAGTAAAAGCATGAAGAATCTTTTTTTCATTCGCTTTGTTTTTAATGTTAATGATAAGAAATTAATTACTTTACGGTTTTTCTGCAACAAAAATACATCTTTTCTTCATATTTGCAAAAAATATCACTGTTTTTCAGTGTCAGCATGCTCATTTATTATGGTAAAGCACCATAAAAATGTATTTTCATTCGTAAAAATAAGTTGGATTGCTGGATTTTGTTTTCTTTTGAACTGTGGCGTTTAGGAGCCAATAGACAGGATTGTTTCTTATGAGGGGTAAATCTGCTGGAAATATGTTTTTAATCAAGACTTATCACCCTCCTAAGTCGGTTTTTTGTGGGATTGGTTGGTGGTTGGGGAAAGCAAGTTGTACCCCTTGCGGGTAAACAACGCCATCAGTCCCCGGGCAATCGTCGTCTTGCCCGAGCCACTGTGAGGCGCCGCGATAAGGAATCCGTGTTTCATACAACCGACAAAAGGTAGTGCGAACTGAAATGTCTCGCTGTTTGGTCGCGAGGGGGATGGTAGGCTTTTATGGCATGGTGCTGGCCAACACGCGAACGAAGTCCTCGGAAAGGATGACGTTGGGCAGGTCTATCGCCTCGCTGAACAGCGGTGCCATCTCGGCGACGGTGAATCCGGCGATGCCACAGCCGATGCGGGTGACCAGGAATTTATACTGCTGGTGTTGGCGGGCAAAATCTATAAACTCGTCAACGTAAGGTTTGATGGCGTCCACGCCACCATGCATCGTGGGGATGGCATAGGAGCGGCCCTGCAGCCCAACGCCCTGACCCCAAATGGCGCCGAAATGGTTGAGCGCTGCCCTGGCGGCCCCGCCGCCGTGAAAACCGCCCAGGTTGCTGCCGAACACAAATATCTCATTCTCCTTGAGCTCCGAAATCATGTCGGGCGTAAATTCTCGGTCGTATTTCATCATACTACAATCAGTTCGTGATAAAAGGGTGATTCGGTGGGGATGAAGTTGCCGTCCTTGAGGTAGTCGTAGATGCGCAGGCAGGCCCAGGCGTCGATGGCTGCATAGTTTTGCTGCGCCTCGGTGAGTTGGTCGGCTTCCCAGTTGGAGAGTTGCTGGTTTTTGCTGATTTTTTGGTGGAACAGGATGGCATAAATCTTTTGCAGGCTCATGTCGGTGATTTCAAACTCCTTGACCATCTGCTGCAATTCGACAAAACCGTCGGGGTGGATGTCGGTGAGACGGGCAAGCTGGTGGAAATCATCGCTGGTCGAGAGCCCTGCCTTGATGCAGTCGGGGTCCTCGAGGAAGGCCTTGAGGTAGTTGGGAATGCCGGTCTTGTTGATGCGGAACAGGAAAGCGTCGGTGTCGGTCGATAGCTGGATGAGGGCGGCTTTGTGACGCTCCCCGCGCTTGAAACAAGGACGTGTCTCGGTGTCAAAGCCGACCATCCCTGCCGACCGCAAAGCCACCACGGCGCTCTTGACCTGTGAGATGGCGTCAATGACGTGGATGCGTCCCTGGAAGGAGACGCGCGGCATCGTGTTAATGGTTTCCTTGTCTATCGATACGGCATACATAACGGGGACAAAGGTACAACTTTTTTTTCAAACAACATCAACAACAATAACGGGAAAAACACGCTTTTTAAAAAGCTGAAATCGGCTTTTCAAATTAGATTCTGTCGATTTGCTTGACGCCCTTGACGTTGAGGATTTTCTTGGTGAGTTCGTCGAGTAGGGCGATGTTGCTGATGTTGACGGTGATAAGGCCCTCAAAGAGGCCGCCCTCGGCCTGTACCGAAATGCTGCGCAACAGGCAGTTATCAGTCTTGTTGATGACCGATGTGATGGACGAGACGATGCCGATGTCGTCGCGCCCCAGCACCTTGAGGGTGGCGACAAACTGGCTGCCTGTCTTGCCGGTCCAGCGGGTGCGGATGATGCGATAGGGGTAACGGCTCTTGAGGTGGCGCAGGTTCTTGCAGTCGGAGCGGTGAATCTTGATGGCGCCGTCGCTGGCGATGAATCCCTCGATGCGGTCGCCAAAGATGGGGTTGCAGCACTTTGACAGCTTGTAGTTCACGCCCTTGACGTCGTCACCGATGGTGAGGATGTCGTCACTGAAGGCCTCCTTGCGCTCGGTGGGCTGCTGCAGGATGAATTCCTCGGCGGTGCCGCGTGGCGCGGTTTCGCTCTGCTTGTTGCTGAGGGCCTCATATTGTTCGACGACATCGTTCACGTCGATGGTTTCGTCCTGGATAGCGGCATAGAAGTCGGTTGTCGTTTTATAGCCCATTTTCTTGATGACGCGTGCCAGGGTGGCGTCGTCGGTCTCAATCTTGCGGTTCTTGAAACGCCGCTGCAGCGTCTCTCGCGCCAATTGGGCTTGGCGGGCGCGCCGCTCGTTGATGGCGTTCTTGATCTTGTTGCGTGCCTTGCTGGTGACGGCGATGTTGAGCCAGTCAAGACGCGGCATTTGAGTCGAGGAGGTGATGACCTCGACGGTGTCACCGCTGCGCAGGCGGTAATTGATCTTTTGGTTCTTGCCATCGACCTTGCCGCCAATGCAGGTGCTGCCCACGCGGGAGTGGATGTGGAAAGCGAAATCGAGGATGGTGGCTCCCTGCGGCAGGCGTATGAGGTCGCCCTTGGGCGTGAACACAAAGACCTCGTCGTTATAGAGGTTGGTGTCCATGTTGCGCATGAGGCTCATTTGCCCTTCCTGTCCGCTGGCTTCGAGCATCTCGCGCACATCATTCATCCACTTGTCCACGTCGCCATCGCTCTTGATGCCTTTGTAACGCCAGTGTGCCGCAACGCCTCGCTCGGCGGTCTCGTCCATGCGGCGGGAGCGTATCTGCACCTCGACCCACTTGTCGCCTGGTCCATAGACGGTGATGTGCAGCGACTCGTAGCCGTTGCTCTTGGGGATGGTAATCCAGTCCTTGAAGCGTGACGTGTTGGCCTTGTAGATGTCGGTAACGATGGAGTAGGCGAGCCAACAGGCACGTTTCTCGTCCTTGGGCTCGGCGTCGAGGATGATGCGTATGGCGAACAGGTCATAGATGCCGCTCAGGTCAACACCCTGTTTCTGCATCTTCTGCCAGATGCTGTTGATGGACTTGGTGCGCCCCTTGAGCTCATACTTGAGCCCTTCTTGCTGCAGGCGCGCCTCGATGGGTTTGACAAAGTCCTTGATGTATCGCTCGCGCTCCTCTTTAGTCTCCTGCAGACGTGTGGCGATTTGGGAGAAGGTTGGGCGGTTCAGATACTTGAGTGAAGTGTCCTCGAGCTCGGTCTTGATGGCGTACAGTCCCAGTTTGTGGGCGAGTGGCGCATACAGGTAGCGGGACTCGCTCGCTATCTCGTGCACAAACTTCTCGTTGGGGTGGTGGTTGATGGCGCGCATGAGGGCGAGTCGGTCCACCGTCATGATGAGGATGACGCGCACGTCCTCGGCAAACGTGAGCAGCAGTTTGTGGAAATTCTCGTTGGCGACGGCTGCCTGTTTCTTGTAGAGGGGCGTGACGTGCAGCAGGCCGTGCACGACATGGGCAATATCGTCGCCGAAGAGTCCCTTCACGCGCGGCACGTCGAGGTAATCACTACGGCACAGGTTGTAAATCAGCGTGGCGATGACCATGGTGCGGTCGGGCGCGATGCTGTCACACAAGGTCAACGCCGTGGTCAGGTGGCGTATCACGGGATTGAGTCCATACTGGTCCCGCTTGAAGATGCCAGCCACAGTGATGCCGCGGTATATCAAACGATGCACCGTGTTGATGTCATGGGTCGTCAGTTGGTCGCCCAACCTATCGTTGAGGCCCTTGACGAGTTGCAGCAGCCGAGTCCGTTCCTCACTTGTGAAATATTCCTGCGTCATCGGGTTTCAATATTTTTTTTCGCAAATTTAGTCTTTTTGTGTCAATTTGCTTGCAGGAAAGTGAGCAAAAATGTAATTTTGGGGGATTTTTACACGAGAGTAACCAAAACACAATATTGCTATGTTTAACGACAACGACAAAAAGTTGATGGCCAGCAAGGATATCACCGAGGCCGTCATTGAAGCACAACTCAAGCGGTTTGAGACGGGTTTCCCGTGGCTCAAGCTCGAGGCTGCTGCAACCGTGGGCAAGGGCATCACCCGCCTCGATGCCAAGCAGCAGGCACAGTGCATCAAGGTGTGGAAGGAGTTCCAATCAGGCGGTGCCATCATCGAGAAGTTCCAGCCTGCTTCAGGCGCTGCGAGCCGCATGTTCAAGAATCTGTTCGCATTTATCAACGAGGGTAAGTCGGCTCCCGAAACCGACTTTGAGAAACAATTCTTTGAGGGCATTACCCTGTTCGCCTTCTATCCCCAGTTGAACAAGACCTGTGTGAACCTGTACCAGAGTAACGTGAGCGAACTGACCGCTGCTGGCCGCTATGCCGATGTGCTGAAGGCGCTGCTGCTGCCCGAAGGCATGAACTACGGCTCATTGCCTAAAGGTCTGCTCAAGTTCCACCGCGCTGCTGCCGGCACCGTTCACACGCCGCTCGAGGAACATCTGGAGGAAGGTGCCCAATATGCCGCCGACGTGGACCGCCACGTGAGCATCCACTTCACCGTCTCGCCCGAGCATCGCCAGGGCTTCGAGAGGCTTATCCGCGCCAAGGTGCCCTTGATGGAGAAGGTGTGGGGTGTGAAATATGACATTTCGTTGAGCGAGCAGAAGGCCTCGACCGATACCATAGCCGTGAATATGGACAACACGCCCTATCGGGATGGCAAGGGCAACCTCTTGTTCCGTCCCGCAGGTCATGGTGCCCTGCTTGAAAACCTCAACGAGCGTGATGCCGACGTCGTGTTCATTAAGAATGTGGACAATGTGGTGCCCCTGCGCTTGCGCAGCGTGAGCACGCGCTATAAGAAAATCATCGGCGGTTACCTCGTGCAGGTGCAGCGCCAGTTGAAGAAGTATCTTGAAGCACTGGATGCGGGTAATGTCAAGAGTGCTGACCTCAAGTCGATGCTGCGTTATGCCCGCCAGACGCTCTGCATCATCGACAAGGCAACCGACGCCATGGACGATGCCGCCCTGGCCGCATGGTTGCATGACAAGTTCAACCGTCCCATCCGCGTGTGTGGCGTGGTGCCCAATGAGGGTGAACCTGGCGGAGGCCCCTATCTGGCCTATAACGCCGACGGCTCCGCCTCGCCCCAGATTCTCGAGTCGGCCCAGATCAATCCTGACGACGCTGCCGCTGTCGAAATGATGAAGAGCGGCACCCACTTCAACCCCGTTGACCTGGTGTGCTACATCAAGGACTACAAGGGCATCAAGTTTGACCTGCGCAAGTTCGTCGATCCCGAGACAGGCTTCATTAGTGTCAAGAGCAAGGACGGCGTGGACATCAAGGCTTTGGAATTGCCGGGCTTGTGGAATGGTTCGATGAGCAATTGGAATACCGTGTTTGTCGAGGTTCCTATCGATACCTTTAACCCTGTCAAAACCGTTAATGACCTGTTGCGCCGCAACCATCAGTAAATGACGAGACAATAAGTTATGCTCAGAAAACTATTGTTCATGGTGTTGCTCATGGCGGCAGCAATGTCTGCGCAAGATGCTGTCGCTCAGCAATATGGTCTCGCTTATGACGGTGACCTGGACACCATCTATACTGTCCGTCCCATCAACCAGGAGGAATTTAGGGAGCGTATCGCCGACTGGACCGCCCGCGATTGGGTGATGGTCAGTGAGCGCCCTGTGGTGGTGGACTTCTATGCCGACTGGTGCCAACCTTGCAAGCGCCTGGATGCCATCTTGCGCCAGGTCGCCCAGCACTATGAGGGAACGGTTGACTTTTACCGCATCGATGTGGACAAGAACAGCGAGATCAGCGACGTGTTCCAGATTCGCAGCGTGCCGTTTCTGCTCATCTGCCCGCTCAAAGGCGAGCCCAAGAGTGTCATCGGCGTGTACCCCCAAAAGGAATTCATCCGCGTCATCAACCAGGCATTGAGCCAATAACGGCAAACCGTCACATCGAGAAGTGTATATAAATTTTGCACACATGGCAACATTGTTTACCATGTGTGCAAAATTTATTGTGTGGCATGACGCCACTTGAATTTACCATCATTGAAAAGCAAGGAAAAAGGGAAAAAATGAAGAAAAATTGCTTGAAGTGGTTGCTGATTCAAAAATTTTGTGTAACTTTGCCCCGCTTTTTTGGCAAAACTTTTATTAATCAACTTATTTTTAACGATTTATGAACAAGTACGAAACCGTTTTCATTTTGACTCCCGTTTTGTCTGATGATCAGATGAAGGAAACGGTAGACCGCTTTCCGTCGCGATGAGAAGGTGATCCGTTTCCTCACTTTCCGTCTGGACAAGTATGCTGCCGAGTACGCTATCAAGCGTCGCGCCGTCCGCAAGGCTAAGCAGGAAGAGCGTGCCGCTCAGGAGGCTGCCGAGAAGGAAGCTCCCGTAGTGGTTGAGGAGGCTCCCGTAGCTGCCGAAGAGGCCCCCGCTGCCGAGGCATGAGAAAAACCAAATGAGTAAAACTTAATTAAGGAAGTAAAAACAATGGCACAAGAACAAATGAGGCCCAACAATCAGGGCGAAATCCGTTACCTGACTCCGCTGTCAGTTGACACCCGCAAGAAGAAATACTGCCGTTTCAAACGTAGCGGTATCAAGTACATCGACTACAAGGATCCCGAATTCTTGAAGAAGTTCCTCAACGAGCAAGGCAAAATCCTGCCCCGCCGCATCACTGGTACCTCGCTGAAATTCCAGCGCCGCGTGGCTAAGGCCGTGAAGCGTGCCCGTCATCTGGCATTGCTGCCCTATGTGACCGACTTGATGAAATAAACAACCCGATTACACAAA
>CADAFP010000045.1 GCA_902787185.1 uncultured Bacteroidales bacterium
GTCATCTGCAGTTACAACAACATCCTCGGCGTCGATGTACAGATACGACTCAGCGAACGCCGTTGAGGTCATCAGCAATGCAGCAAGAGTAAATAAAAACTTCTTCATAACTGATCAATGTTTTTAAAATGTTAATAATAATATAATTAATAATCTCGATACTTTAAACACATAAAAGCTGGTCAATATCCTTGTCTATTCACGATTCATCAAAGAGCCTCGGAGTAACCATATATATTTTACTTTTCAACATCTATACCTATATAATATATAGGCCTTTATGGAGCCAAAATGGCGACACCAAGAGACAACCTAAAAGCCCAACGGCCATGGTCGCGGATTACTACATTAAGAAATTGAATTCTTCATTTCCCTCAATATCTATATAGATTTCCAAGTGATATCACCATTCTGTATCGGCAAAATTAGTCAATTTCGGTGAGACAGCAATAAATCCACCTTGTTTTTTTCCTTAAAAAAACTTAATAAATTGAACAAAAATGTGCCTTTTTTCCAACATGATTATCACCAAAAGACTACCAGAACAGAAAATCTGTCAGGCAGCGGGGCTCAGACGAGCATCATCACCAGCGTGTAAATCCAGTGGGCGGCGATAGCTGCGACAAGGCCGCCGATGGTGTGCGACAAGATGGCGCGTGAGGTGAGCTCGCGGTAGTGCATCGAGTCGAGCATGGCGGTGTGGGTGCTCAGGAAGCCGCTCCAGCACATACCGATGGCGGTGAACACGGCGATGGCGTTGCCATCGGCCCATCCCTCCTGAATGAACCTGGGGACCAGACCGAGCGCCGCGCCGACGGCACCAAGGGCAGTGATGGGGAAGCCGATAAGATGCGGGTCGTTGAAACCGAAGAGCCACTGGAAGATGAATCCGATTTTCTCACCAATCCAGGGGAGGACAGCGACGCCCTCATAGGCAGCACCGGTATAGGTGCCGTCGGGGCTTGCCGAGAAGGTGAGAATCATGACCAGCGACGAGATGATGAGCACGCCGGGGATGATGGCGAGACCGACGTCCACGCCAGTGCGCCCGCCGTCGAGTAGCGAGTTGAGGACGCGCAGGAAGGTCGATTTGAGCTCCTCGTGCTCGACCTTGAGATCGGCCTCGGTGAGTTCGCAGGCTTGCTCTTCGGCATATTCGGGATGCGTCTTCTTGACAAAATACTGCATCAGTCTGGTAGAGACCATACAGCCCACGATGGCTCCCACAAGTCCGACAAGCGGTTCACGGAAGAAGCCGTAACCCATCATGAAGATGATGACAATGAGACCCATGCCGAAAGCGGTGCCGAAGTTGGTCAACGAGATGAACTGGTATTTCTTGAAATGGGATGCAAAGCGCTTGTCCTGAGACAGGGTGATGATGGCGGGATTGTCGCTCAAGAAGGTGAGGACGGCACCCAGCGAAGCCATGCCCGGCAGGTTGAACAGCGGCTTCATGAGGGGACGCAGGGCCTTCTCAAGAAGTTCGACGACGCCGAACTCGACAAAGAGGCGCCCAATGGCACCAGTGATGACACAGACAGCCATCAAGAAGAAGCAGGTATTGAGCAAGAGGTCATGGGCGGTATGCATGACCGTATTGAGCATGTTGGCAGCGCCCATGGTAATGGCCAGGCCACCAAACATAGCGACAACAATCGACAGACAGATGACACCACTGTAGCGGTGACGTGCGCGATTCAAGGTACGCATATACCTCTTTGTCAGCGACATGTGTAATCTCGGCATTCTCATTGCAAATGGTAGAAATTTAGCTGTTAAAAAAGTCGGTGCAAAGGTATGACTTTTTTAGATAATAAATAAACATTCATAACAAATAATAGAAACTATAGATGCCATAGATGTTATAGTTGCTATAGACAATTTGGGACAGCGTGAAAAGCTGCCCCAAATTGTCTTATGGTTGTCAAAACGATGTCAAGAATTCATCAGAAGGGACGACCGCCACCGGGACGTCCTCCACCCGGAGGGCCCCAACGGCCGGGACCCCAGCGGTCCTCGTTACGGTCTTTGGGTTGCTCACCCTTCTTGAAGGTGTTGAAGCGGTAGGTGAACGTCAACATGCCATAACGCCCCAGGGAGTTGTAGATGACATCCTCCATATAGTTGGCGGTGACGTTGCGATAAACGTTCTTGCGCTGGCCCAGGATGTCGTAAACCGAGAGCGTCAGCGAGGCTGCCTTCTCGCTCAGGAACTGGTAGGCGATGGAGCCGTTCCACAGCCACTGGTTGGTGTTGTAACCGGCACTGTAACCGCTGGTGGTGCTGTAACTCAAGTCGGTGCTGATGACCAGACCGAAGGGCGCCGAATAGGTGCCGTTGAACATACCGCCCCAGGTGTGGATGTCGCGGTTGCTGGCCACGGTGACAGTGTTGGATGTCGTCTGGAAGCCGTAGCGGGGACGAATCTCCAGGTCGAAGACGCTGTTGCGGAATGCCAGACCCGGCGAGTAGTTGATGTTAAAGGTGTTACTGCGGTTCTCGATGTCGTTGTTGATACCCTTGGCCACCGAGTAACGCATGAACATGTGGCTGGAGAAATACCATACCTTGCTGGCTCCGAAGGGGAAACTCAACATGTTCATCGCCATGGCGCTCCACACGCCGTTGACATTGGTGTAGCTGGTGATGCGGCCACCGGTGATTTCGTCGTAGGAAGTGGTCGAGACAATGCTGTTCTGAGCAAAATCGACGTTCATCATCGCCATGATGCTGCGCTGTGCACCCTGTGCAAAGTCGCCAAAGCGCAGGTTGATGTTGTGGTTGAAGGTGGGCTTCAACTCGGGATTACCGATGACGATGTTCAAGGGGTTGCTCTCGTCGGCAACGGGCTGCAACTGGGTGATGCTGGGCTGCTGAGCGCGCATGAAGTAGTGGAAGTTCAAGTTGCGCGTGTCGGTGAACTTGTAGCGGAAACGGGCGTATGGAGCCACCGACCATGCCCAGCGCTCCTTGATGTCGCGGGCGCTGTTGATGAGGTCTTTGCTCTTGGACATGGCGCTGTTGACCGAGATACCCACATTCAGGTTATAGGCCTTGCGCACCTGCTTGAAACCGGCGCTGAACTGCTGGTTGTAGAACGTGTTGCGGAAACTGTTGGACAACGACTTGTTCCAGTCCTGAGACGTGATAGAGCCACCAGGCCATACTCCGTCGCGGTCGTTGTCATAGACGTCCTTGTCGCTCGTGGTGTAGCGGTAGTTGCCGCGGTAGGAGAACTCGAGGAAACGGGCATTCTTGACGTCGCCGAGTGGCTCGGTCCAGGAGAGTCGGCCCGTGAAGCTGTGCGTCTTGCGGCGGTTGTTGGCCGTTTGGTCGATGAGTTGGTTGTTGTCTTGCAGCAGGTAGTAGGTGTTGTCGGTATAGGTATCGGCATCCTCACGCACGTTGCTGTAATTGTAGTTGAGCATCAAGCTCTGGCTGCGGCCCGGATGGCTGGCCACCTTGTGGTTGTAAATCAAGCGGGTGCCCCACTCAAAGCTCTTGCCGTCGTTGAAGAAGTTGCTCAAGCTGCGGTTCACACGCGTCATGGCGGGGTCGCCGGCACGGGTGAGCGACGAGTCGCCGCGCTCGCTCTTGTTGAAGTTGAACGAGAAGTTGGGACGGATATCGAGGGTGTTGTTGCTGTCCACCTCCCACTTGATGCGGAAATCACCGCGCAGGTTGTGGCTCTTGTCACGTGCTGCGGTGTTGGCATCGTAGTAGCTGGTGGAGTCCTCAAACAGGTACTGGCGCGCAGTGCGGGTGCGGGTGTCGCGGTCGCTGTGACTGTACATCACGTCACCGCCCACGCGGAAGTGGTCATCCTCCTTGCTGCCGACGTTGAAGTTGATGCCGCCATATTGCGACGTGGTGATGCCACGGTCGCCGCCCCATCGCTGGAAACGCCCCGATGCGCCGTCACCGAATCCCAGGTTGTTGGTGTTGTTGCCGCCACCCAAGATGGTGAACTGGTTACCGTCGCGAAAGTGGTTGATCATCACGTTGCCGGCATAGCGGTCATCGGTGCCAAAGCCCGCATTGACCGTGCCAAACCAGCCGTTGTTCATGCCTTTTTTCACTGTCAGGTTGATGACCGTCTCGTCTTCACCGTCATCCACGCCCGTGAGACGTGCGAGGTCGCTCTTGCGGTCGATAACCTGCAACTTGTTGATCATGTCGGCTGGGATATTTTTACTGGCCACGGTGGGATCGTCGCTGAAGAACTCCTTACCGTCGATGAGGATCTTCTTCACCTCCTTGCCGTTGGCGGTAATCTTGCCGTCACTGCCCACCTCGACGCCCGGCAGGCGCTTCAAGAGGTCCTCGACCACGGCATTGGCCTGCGTCTTGTAAGTGTCGGCATTGAACTCGATGGTATCCTCCTTGACGACGATGGGGCTTTTGACGCCCACGACAACGGTCTCTTTGAGCAAGATGGTATTGGGGTCCATCTTGACCACGCCGATGTTGACGTCACGGCCGTCTTCGCCCACAGTCACGTGCTTGATGACGTCGTTATAACCCAGATAGGAGAAGCGCAGCAGGTAGCGTCCGGCCTTGACGCCCTTGATATTGAACACGCCGTTCATATCGGTCGTCGTGCCCTTGACCATGGTGCTGTCCTTGTTAGCCATGAGCAGCCTGACTGTCGCCTCGATAAGCTCAGTCGTGTCCTGGGAGTCCACCAAGACGCCGTTGATTACCGCAGCACGCATGCTGAGCGACATGAGGCAACCCAGGATGATGAGAATCGAAAAAATTTTCTTCATTGCTATAGTTACATTTTTTATCATGTGTGATGTGTCATTGTAGGCGCAAAATTACTTGAAGGTGAGAAATGCGACAAAAAAAATTAGATAATTCCACGGTTTTTATCGACCAAATCCAGTAAGTTAGCTTTGCTGAAGCATTTTCTGCCCCATAATTTGCTATGGTCAAGAAAAAACAGTAACTTTGCCCACAAATCAAAATTTGACTTAGATAATTATGAGTAAAGTCATTATCATCGGATGCGGTGGCGTCGGCACCGTGTGCGCCCATAAATGCGCACAAAACCCTGACGTGTTTAACGAGATCGTGATTGCATCGCGCAACCGCGCCAAGTGTGACGCTGTGGCTCGCGCTATCGGCAAAGACAACATCACCACCGACCAGGTGGACGCCGACGACGTGGAGCAGCTCGTGGCCCTGTTTGAACGTCACCGTCCCGACATGGTCATCAACCTGGCGCTGCCCTATCAGGACCTGACCATCATGGAGGCCTGCCTGCGCTGCGGGGTACACTATCTGGACACCGCCAACTATGAGCCTAAGGACGAGGCACACTTTGAGTACAGCTGGCAGTGGGCCTTCCGCGAACGCTTTGAGCAGGCGGGACTGACCGCCATCCTGGGCTGCGGCTTTGACCCAGGCGTGAGCGGCGTCTATACGGCCTATGCCGCCAAGCACCACTTCGGCGAGATGCACACCCTCGACATCGTGGACTGCAATGCCGGCAACCACGGCAAGGCATTCGCCACCAACTTCAACCCCGAGATCAACATCCGCGAGATCACCCAGAAGGGGCGCTATTGGGAGAACGGCAAGTGGGTGGAAACCGGTGCGCTGGAAATCCACAAGCCCCTCACCTACCCCATGATTGGTCCGCGTGAGAGCTACCTCATGTACCACGAGGAGCTGGAGTCGCTGGTCATCAACTTCCCCACCCTGAGGCGTGCGAGGTTCTGGATGACCTTCGGCGAGGAGTATCTGACCCACCTGCGCGTGATTCAGGACATCGGCATGGCCAGCATCGAGCCCATCAACTACCAGGGCATGGAAATCGTGCCGCTGCAGTTCCTCAAAGCCGTGCTTCCCAACCCGCAAGACCTTGGCGAGAACTACACCGGCCAGACGAGCATCGGCTGCCGCATCAGCGGTACCGACAAGGAGGGCAAGCCGTTGACCTATTACATATATAACAACTGTGACCACCACAAGGCATTTGAGGAGACGGGTATGCAGGCCGTGAGCTACACCACCGGCGTTCCCGCCATGACTGGCGCGATGATGTTCCTCAAGGGACTGTGGCGCGAACCCGGCGTGCACAACGTCGAGGAATTTGACCCAGATCCGTTCCTGGAGGTGCTCAACAAGCAGGGGCTGCCCTGGCATGAGCAGTTCAACATCGACCTGGAAGCGTAATAACAGTTAACAGTTAATAGTTAACAGTTAACAGATAATAGATAATAGATATAGATAATAGATAAGAGTGAACAGATATTTAGATTGTTCATTGCTTATATAAATATTAAGTTGAGGGGCGCGGGATTGCGCCCCTCAACTGATTTTATACCAGGAGATTACATTAAAAGAGGGCGACGAGGCGTTGGTCGGCGGCACACCAGGGGAGTGAGGGTAATTCGTCCCAAGGGAGCCAGCAGCTGGAGGCGTGCTCGCGCATGGTGAAGGCAGTGGTGGATGCCGTGCAGCGATAGGCGGCGAGGGTGATGGTGAAATCGGGATAATCGTGGGTGACGGTGGCCAGCAGCTCATGAACCTCGACGTCGAGGTCCATCTCCTCGAGCAATTCGCGGTGCAGGGCCTGCTCGGGCGTCTCGCCGGGTTCAATCTTGCCACCTGGAAATTCCCACAAGTGGCTCGTGTAGGGGTAACGCGTCACGCCGCGCTGCATGCACAGCACGTGGCCATCCACCTCGATGACGGCGGCTACCACATTGTAATGCTTGCGCGTGGTCATTTAACCAGTGACTTTCCTGCGTCCTGCCATACCATCACACCACCGCCCAGATTGGTCACGGTATAGCCCTGCTCGGTGAGCAGGCTGGCGGCACGGGCACTGCGACGCCCGCTGCGGCAATAGACGGCGATGGGGCGCTGCTTGTCAAGCACAGCCATCGCCTGCTCGACAAAGTTGCTCTCGTTCACGTCGACCAGCTTAGCACCAGCGATGTGCCCCTCGTCAAACTCGTCACGGGTGCGCACATCGAGCAGTTGCACGTTGGGGTCGGCTATCAATTCCTGAAACTCTTCAACATTGACGGTAGAATAGGCGGTGAGGGCCTGGGTGGGGCGTGAGCTGCTCCTGCTGAACACCCTTGCACACGAAACAGCAATCACTGTCACAATCGCCAACAACATCAGCGACTTCATGTTAATCATCAATAATGCCATCATATCTTTATCATAAAAAACGGGGGCAAAGGTAATACATTTTCATATTTCAGTCTGATGAAATTAATAAAAAAACACTACCTTTGCAACACCAAAAACAAGTAATCATATCGGTCAAGACAAAAAGTATTATGTACATAACACAACGATTACTCTTATCATTATTGCTGCTGGCCTTTGCCACAGGCACCGCTCTGGCGCAATACTACAGCGGCGACCACACCTATGACGGTGAGCACCAAAATGAGGCGTCAGCTTCGGTGATCACAGGTAAAAACATCATCACTGGCCCGAGCATCGGCAACACTGTGCACTACAAGCACTATTTCAACAACCACTGGAGTGTGGACGGCGGCCTCAATGCACAGTACACTAAGCAGCTGTACGGCTTCAAGGCAAAGGGCGAGTATCACTTCAAAGTCAAGTCTTTTCACATGTTTGCCAGCGCCGAGTTGTTGTATAATCGCTACTTCAAGTTCAAAACCAACGAGATTGACGGCAATATCTCTATCCGTTTTGAACGCGGCTATTGGGACATCACACTTGGCGAAAGTCTCATCAATTACACCATAGGCCGGAGCGGTTACACCGAACTGCCGACACTCACCTTTGGCGCCCATGCCACACTGCGTCACCGCACTAACCCCTGGAATGTGGGCCTGCTGTTCCGCAACTATGACGACTTCTACTACGAGAACTGGAACATCAATTGGGGGGTTGACTACTACTATAGGTTCAATCCCCAGTGGAAAATGTTTGGCGAATTCAACATACGCCCCGCCGGCTCGATGAGTCAGCTGGCGAGCAAATATGAGACAACATTCAAAGTAGGTTTAATTTATCGATGGGAATAATTTAGTTTCTAGTTGGGCATCAGCAAACTGAGAACCATAAAACAATGAAATAACAATGAAAAAGTCAATATCATATATCCTCATGGCAGCCGCCATGCTGGCAGCAAGTGGATTATTCAGTTCTTGTGAGAAAGTGAGTCCCCAGGGCGTACTTATGGGCAACACCAGTGTTGACGACCGTGTGAAGCAGTCAATGATTTACTACGCCTACCATGGCGAAGATTTGGACTGGGATCTTGTGGATACCATCGAGGAGTATTCTTTCCTCGTCGGCAGCGACAGCCACATCACCTACGATCCAGGCCGACTGAGTGAAATGTTACAACTCGGCATAGAATATGGCGACCTATTCTTTTGCCATCTGGGTGACCTTGCAGACACCAAACCTGAATACTATTACAACACCCAAATAGCATTATATAATGCGGCAAGGACATGGAGAGGCAAATACATTAAACCTTTCATTAACGAATACTACACGGCTGACGATGGAATGTATTACGATAAAAGGATAACTCCTTCAACGAAGAATTACCTTAAACCCTGGGATCTGTGGGAATTGCCATTTTACCCAGTCGTGGGCAACCATGATATCACCCACAATGGATGGTCCTTGTTCTGCGACCAATTCAATACATCATTCTATGAGTTCACCGTCAAAGTCGGCGAATTTTATGACCGCTTTATCTTCCTGGACTCTGCAAATGGCACATTAGGAGATTTCCAGACAGATGAAATCGATAATAACGCCTTACAGAATGACGACAAAGTGATTCGCAATACTTTCACCTTCACCCACACCAACATCTTCCGCCCGTCGATGAACGAGTTTGCCTCGACCTATTGCCGCGAGGAGTTGTACTATTTGCTCAACAAACTCGAAGAGTGGAACACGACCATCGCCTTTTGGGGACATGTTCATGCCTGGGATGACCGCATGTTTAACGACGTGAGACATATCACCATGCCGTCGATGAACTTTGTTGACCATCCCAACGGCGGCGACGACCTGATTGTCAGGATTACCGTCAAGAAGGACGGCTCCTGCGAAATGGAACGCGTGGGACTGCATTGTAAGGAGCAAAGCAGGAAGGATCTGGAAGCCATGGGCTATTTGGTCAAAACCAAGTAGTCGTCAAGAATACCCGATTTCATTCCAAACGCGACTGTCGTGATCAGTCGTTGAGACAATTTCTTGAAAAAAATGGTGTTTTTCTGAAACTTTTTCAGGGAGACGTGCGTCTAATACACAGAAGAGCAAGTAAAACATCATTAAAAACGGAAAAACTATGAAGCAGTATTTGACATTAAGCCTCTTGGTTATGGCTGTCATGGCGATGACGTCATGCACACATGTGAAAATCGGTGACAAGGACTGGTCTATCTTTGACCTTGCCAATGGTCACACCAACGACACGCCGACCCAGGTACACCAAGTGGGTACCGAAACAGCGATGAACACCTTTGACGGACTAAATGTGGCAGGACCCTTCAATGTCATCTTTGAGCAAGGCGAGGGTTGCACTGTGCGCGTTGATGGCACAACCGAGCAACTCGAGAAAATAACCATCTACGTCAAGGAAGGCGAATTGTTCATCGACCAGCGCAAGAACGAGCCCAAGGGAACCTTTGACGGCATGAGAATCTTTGTCTCAGCACCCATGATTGATGGTATTGAGATTGCCGGCTCGGGTACGGTGACGGCATCAAAACAGCTGGCTGTTAATGACCTGGACCTTGATATTGCAGGGTCGGGCGACATTACTATCGCCCAACTGACGTGCCAGGACCTGGACATCAGCATTGCAGGGTCGGGCGACGTGACACTCGGGATGGTACAGGCCAGTAAGGTCAAGAACGATATCGCCGGGTCGGGCGGTATCGATATCGCTGGACTCATCTGCAAGACGGTGTACAACGACATTGCAGGCTCGGGCGACATCACCCTCAATAACCTGAAGGTTGACAACGTCAAGACCGACATCGCTGGATCGGGTGATGTGATTCTGCGTGGCACGGCTGGCCACCACGATGAGGATATCGCTGGTAGCGGCAAGGTGGATGTATCAGGGCTGAAGAGCCTATAATCCTAACTGATAAAGCATCTCGGCGGTGGTGCTGTGGCGCACACCGTTGAGGTCGCGCAAATAGGCGTTGACATCGGTCGGCGCCATTTTTTTGGCATTATTGAAGCGCTCGGGGTGCGTGATGCGTGTGAAAACCACGCGCTGTATCTCGGTTTTGTGGCAGCGGCCCATGCCATAACCCATCAACTCGGGATGCTTGCCAGGGCCGTTGGAGGACCAGTAGGTGACGGTGTCGCCCTCGCAGCCCATAAAGATGACGCTGTGTCCCGCCTCCTGGTCGGCGCTACGGTCATCGTTGCAGCCGATGATGGCACCGCTGTCGCTGCCGCGACTCTCGTTACGGTTCCAGAAGATTTTCATCAAGTCGCCGGGCACCGCCCTGTCCCAAACGTCCAGGGCGCACCACTCGCCGTCGGTCAAATAACGCTCGTCGGGCGTTTCGCGATTGCGTTCACTCTTGGCGCCGCGATAGGCGGTAAAACTGTAGCCCGCACCCAATTCATGCACCAGCACACCCAGGCCCGGGCCATTGGCATTGGCACGCCCCCAGAAGCCCACGCCATCGTCCTGCCCCATCCCGTCGGGATTGAACTCATCGGCAAAACCCACACGGGGTTTCATATTCACCCATGCCTCACGCTGGATTTTGTGCTTTGTGTCCCAAATGAGCAATGCCTTGATGAGCACGCCATAGGTTGCGCTGGAACAGAAAGACGGCTGCGCCAGCATCGGGTCAAAGCGCGGCCGCTCGTCGGCGGCAGTCATCTGGTAAGCCTCGTGCAGGCCCCGCCAGGTCGTCTTAGCAAACAGCTGGTTGGGACGGCTACCGGTGTAGTAACCGCCACGCTCGGGAAACGAGTCGATGGCTGCGAGCACAGCATGCTGCCACGCCTTATTGACCTTATCGCCGGCCATGGCTGTTTGTGCCAAGCTCAACAAGGTCAAAAAAGCAAAAAACAACGGTTTCATCGCAGATTTCGGCTACTCTTGGTAGCGTGCATCCACCACATCCCAGTCGATAATCTGCCATAAGGCGGCAAGATGGTCAGGGCGGCGGTTCTGGTAGTCGAGGTAGTAGGCGTGCTCCCACACGTCCATCGTCAGCAGCGGGCGCAGGCCGCGCTGGATAGGATTGGCGGCATTGGGTTCTTGGGTAATCACCAGTTTCCCGTCCTTGTCGGCGCTGAGCCACACCCAGCCCGAGCCAAACAGGGTTGCCCCAGCCTTGACAAACTCATCCTTAAAGGCACCGAACAAGCCGAATTGCCGCTTGATTTCGTCAGCCAATCGTCCTGTGGGCACATTGTCGGCCATGGGAGCCCTGAACTGCGAGAAATACAGGTTATGGTTCAGGATTTGCCCTGCGTTGTTCAGCATGCCGCCCTGTGCCTTGAGCACAACCTCCTCGAGCGCTTTGCCCTCCAGTCCACTGCCGGGCAGCGCGGCATTCAGGTTGTTCACATAGGTGAGCAGGTGCTTCCCGTGGTGGAAACCAAACGTGTTGGCACTAATCACCGGCTCCAGCGCCTCGGGCGCATAGGGCAACGACATCAACTCAAATTTCCCCTCAATAGGCATCGTCTGTTTCATCATAATACTCAGAATTAAAAAGTTAGTTTTTTGTGTCAATTAAATTTTCACTTGTTCTTATTCAAGAAAGCGCAATATTCCTCCAATGACTTTTTCATCACCTCTTGCGGAATGAGTTTGCGTTGATATTCAGCAATCATCGTCGGGCTTAACGAGCGGTTTAGGGTGTATTCCACCATACTCCTGTCGGCCGAAGGACACAAAATGATGCCAATGCTCGGATTTTCATTTTCACGCTTCACATCACGGTCCAGCGCTTCGAGATACATATCCATCTTTCCCATAAACTCCGGCTGGAAATCAACGGCCTTTAACTCAATTGCCACCAAACATTGCAGGGCTCTATGGAAAAACAAGAGGTCAATGCGTTTAGTCGAGCCTCCTACCTGTACGCCAAATTCGCTTTCAATAAACAGGAAATCTTTACCAAGCTCAAGAATAAAGGCCTTCATGTGATCAAGCAGTCCCTTGTGCAAGTGGTGTTCATTATGCCTATTAGGCAGACTGAGAAAATCAACGACCGCTTTATCCTTGAGCATAAATTCCGACTGAGGATATTTAGCAAGCAGTTTTGGCGACATCATCTTCTCTTTGTCCATCAAGGATGAGAAGGTTTGGTTGATGATACAACGGCGCAACTCTTCGGTCTTCAATCCTTGATGACGAGCATATAGCATATAGAAGATGCGTTCATCATCACTACGGCAACGGTTCATTATTTCAACATGATTGGTAAATGTCGTAACCTTTAAAATTGGCGGAATTATCTGGTCAACAGTTGGTTCTAATTGTGCAGTCGGCAACTGCACAATTGCATTATTTTTCGTTTGTGCAGTCGGTAACTGCACAAATTCACCAACATTTAATTGTAATTGTGATACTCTGTCAATAAACATGGGTTGGCTATAGGTATCATAAAACTTGACCATGTTATACAGATTTCTTTTGCTGAACCCACGACGTTTTGGATTTTGCCGTTTCAGGTAGTCGGCCAAATCACCGACCACATTTGTGCCCCAGCGAGAGGATGTAAGCTGCAAGGAAATGTACTGACCGATTTCCCAATTCATCTGTAATGCCTCGGTATTGACCGCTATAACCGCAGCTGAGCGATGTCGTTCAATCAGTGAATTGACAAACTCAAATTGCTTCTCTAACTCTGACTGACTTGGAACTATAGTCACATTGTTTTCCATATTGTTCACTTTTGATATGGCAAAGATAAATAAAAAGATGGTCATTTGGTATGAAATAGCACTTTTTTAGTTGAAACTGAGGTTTTTTCAATTAATTACATCATTTTCAAGCGAATCTTTGCAACTCTTCAGCCAACTTGCATTACGCTAAGCAGCGCTGTCGCTAAGAGTAGTAATCTCATTACTCGTAAGAGGCTCGGAGACAGAAAAAACGGGATGCGGATGCCAACCTAAAAACTCTCACGACTTAGTGCCTTATCGTGAGAGAGAGTTGTGGGCATATTGACGGGATACTTACCTATCTTTGGCTAAATGTGGTCAAAAAAATGAGATTTCGCCAAAGATAGAGCGGGGACTGCGACAGGATTTGTCGCAGCCCTCGCTGAGTTGATGGAGAAAAGCCCCGACAGGATTTTAATCGGGCATCGAGATGTCGCTCTTCAATGAGCCGTCGATGGCGAAAGGCATGGCGTTGAAGCCTTTGCTGAACGGCCAGCTGGTCGCCTCGCTCCAGCCGTCACCGTCCTTAATCACGCGAACGGTACCCACAGGGACAACATAGCCAGGGTCATAGCCCTTATCCAACATCACAAAGCCCTTGTACAAGTCGCGGATGCCCCCCTCGTCCATTGTACCTGAATAGATCTCAACTGTTTCAGTATTAACGCCACTGCTTGTTCCTGTAACCTTGAAGAATACAGTGAAGTTGCCGTTGCTACCCTGGATAATGCTTTCATACTGCGTTCCGTGGTGAGTCCCACCATCAATGATGTATTCAAAATCCACTGTATGGTTTTTAGTGCTTTGGTTCGTGAAGCGATAGTAATAGTCGCCGAAAACATGGCCTGGCGAGTAACCGTGGGAGGAAAACACCAATGAGTGGGGAGAGGACTTGTACACTCCCTCGATGATGGGCGGAGTGTTGCCGTAGTAAATGGGCATGTATTGCTCAAAGATGTCCAAGTATTCCTGCGGGATGACTTCTTCAATTGGAGTATTCGGCCATTTGCTGCCGTTTAACAGATAATCTATAAGTTCGACAACATCAGCAATGTTGATGTCGTTGTCGCGGTTAACGTCGGCATTGTCGGGCGGAAAAGAGTTTTCACCCATTAACAAGTAGTCAATCAAATCAGTCACATCGGCTATGGTCACCCTGCCATCATGGTTAACATCGCCAATCAATGTGTTGTTTGCATAGACAGTGACAACGCATGAATCGGGCGCACTCACGCCGTCAGTGGGTATGACCGAAATGGTTGCCTTGCCCACGCTGATGCCTGTGATTTGAATAGTGTTATCCACCTTGCTAACTTGAGCCACAGCAGGATTACTTGTATTCACCTCATATTCAAGATCTGCGGGGAAAGAGGTCACATTGAGCAAAAGCTGTTCACCTGGAGTGATGCGTGCGGCATGTTTGTCGAGAATGACACCATTTGTCGCAACGTGACACGTTCTGGTGAACCACACCTTGTGGTCACCGTTGTCCAGGATCGTGCCACCACGGGGGTCAACTCCCGATGAACACTGGGTCTTGAAGATGATGTCGCCCCCCGTGAAGCCTTCCTCAATGACAAAGCTGAGCCAAAGCATCTCATCATACTCGCCACCTTCCCACTTCACGCTACCATAGGATACCCACGCTCCGCTTGAGTCCTGATAATAGCCTTGGTTACCAATTATCGCAATCACATGATTCCAAGGCTCGTAACCACCATATAGTGTAACCACCATTGTTATTTGCTTGCCACGGGAGTTGTAATAGGTAAGGGTCATGTCTGCTCCAGCCTCTATGCAAGTGGGTATCAGGTGCTCGGGGTAGGTAATCATAACGTCCCACCCGTTCAGGCGGCCAGAAAATGTAGCTTTGACGGGAAGCCTGAAAGTCTTGCCGATGTCACTCTGACTGACCATAAAATCATTCAAGTAAAAGGCGCACTCGGCGACAGCTGATGCCGCACATAGCATCAGCAATGCCGCTAAAAAGGTTAATCTTTTCATTGTTAATCGGTTATTAGAGGTTGCGTCGCTCCAGTCCCTTGGCAACAACATTAAACACAAAGAAGCGAGGACTGCTTATGCCACGCTTCGCTGATTGACGGTCCTGAGAAACCTTGAACGCAGAAGGGGATAATGAGTGCAGTCCACGCCTATAGCGTGGAAACCGCCGTGCCTTCCCTTGCGTTCTAAATGAAAATTTCTCAGGTTTTCAATCAGCAAGAATAAGCATAACGCTCCATGAATCAAAATGTATAGACTACCGCACGCCCAGACGAACGAACCGCAGCCAATGTGCAAAATTAATCAATACCACCCAATCAAGCAACCTTTCAGCGTTTTTTCTCCATAAACTGGAAAAAGTGTAGTTTTCAAAGGGTAAAAAAACGGAAAAAGTGTAATTTTCGATGGGTCAAAAACTGGAAAAAGTGTAATTTTGTTCCCTTAAAATGTTGAGTGACATGGAGGGATATAGCAGGACATTGTATGTGAGCGACTTGGACGGGACGTTGCTGGGTGACGACTCGCGATTGTCACGCGGCACGATTGACACACTCAACCGTATCATTGGGGAATTGGGTGGTCTGTTCACTGTAGCCACGGCACGCACGCCGGCCACGGTGGTGCCGCTGATGCAAGAAGTTCATGCCACGTTGCCGTATATCGTCATCGACGGCTCGGCGATGTGGAACCCTGTCACAGGTTGCTATGAGCACACGCGCGGCATCGCCCCCGAGACGGTGTATGCCGTTGCCGAAGTGTTTGACCGCCATGGGGCGCGCCCCTTCATCTACCGACGTCATGGCGACAGCATGTTGCATGCCCACCACTATGGACCCATGTCGGCACAAGAGGAGCGTTTTGTCGCATCGCGCCAGCAGCTACCCCTCAAGCGGTTCTTCATCGACGACCGCGGTTACCTCCACAGCGAGGACGAGGCGCTGCTCATCTTCGCTATAAGCAAATATGCCGTGCTCAAGGAGATAGCCGAGGATCTGAGGGCTACCGTACCCACTTGTGCAGTCATAGTCTATCACGACAACTTCGACCCCAGCGAGGGGTACCTGGAAATACTCACTGCCGGCACGAGCAAGGCGGGCGCCATCCGCAAGCTGGCGCAGCAGGTGGGTGCCGAACGGGTGGTGGTCTTTGGCGACAACCGCAATGACATCGCGATGATGCAGGTTGCCGACCACAGCATTGCCGTGGGCAACGCCTTCGCCGAGGTGCAAGCCGCCGCCAACGAGGTCATCGGCCCCAATACCGCCGACAGTGTCGCCCGCTGGATTGAGGCCGACCTGCAATCCCACATGACCCCACGCTAAGACGCGAAGGCGCTAAGACTTATAACAGGCTGCAGCACACTTGACCCCACGCTAAGACGCAAAGGCGCTAAGATTTAGTTTTATATGGCATCCGCATTCAAACTATTCACTGTTAACTTTTAACTGTTAACTTTATAACTGTTCACTTTTCACTGTTAACTTTTTTAAGTTGCTGGCGCATCAATTTGTCCAATTCACGGGAATTCCTTAATTTTGCCACTTGTTAACGTCAAGCGACCTTACCTGTATGGCCAACCTCAAACAAAATCAACATACAGACCGTCAAGTCCTGGAGGCTGTCAAGGCCATCAAGACGGCTATTCTTCAGGGCCAATACGAGGCTGCAAAGGACGTCAACCGCGTGCAATTGGCGTTGTACTTTGCCGTTGGCCGCTTTTTATCCAAGAACACCCGTCAAGGAGTTTGGGGCCTGGGAGCAATCGATGCCATCAGCCAACAGTTGCGCAAGGAATTGCCTGGACTCCGAGGGTTTTCAGCTTCCAATTTAAAGAATATGCGTCTGTTCTATGAAGAATGGATGAATCTTAATGCCCATGCGATAACAAGAAACATCAATTCGCCAATCGTGATTGGCGAATTACAAAACGATAACAATCAGTTAATTACAGAATCGCCAATCGCAACTGACGAAAATACGACATCTGCAGATGATAATGTTATCGACCTCAATAATTCTTTACAGATACCGTTAACGGCCGATTTTCCTATCGAGGATTTTTTTAAAGTGCCTTTTACGCATCATATTAGAATTCTTGAAAGAGAAAAAGAACGTGAAGCACGCTACTATTACATTCATCGCACTGCCGAAGAGCATCTTTCGGCCAACGAATTGATACGATTAATCCAAGAGGACTCGTTTCATCAACAGTCGCTGATTCCCAATAACTTTTCCCATACAATACCCAATGCCGCTTCGGCCCGTAAAGCGGTGATGATGTTTAAGGACAATTATCTGCTCAATTTCATTAACGTGGAAGAAATCGGAGAACGGGAAAGCATCGATGTTGACGAACGGGTAGTGGAACAGCAAATCATTGAGAACATTAAGAAATTTATCATGACTTTTGGCAATGATTTCGCTTTTATTGGCAACCAATACCACGACCAAGGATATGCCCGACCAATACCGCAACGCTTTACCTGACATTGACGAACTGAAACAATTACTTTAATTACCTGTATGGCAAATTTGCGCAACATATATGACTCGCGTCGCATCTGGAAGGTGGTATTTCTGGCCATCTCGCTGGTGCTCGTGGCGCTGTTCCTCTACATCTCCAACAACCTGGTCAAGGACCTGGCCGAGCAGGAACGTGAGCGCATGGAAATCTGGGCCAATGCCACCCGTGAGCTGGCCACGATGGGCAGCGGCGGCGAGGTGGATGATGAGGGCAACCCTATCGGCACAAGCGCGACCGATGTTGACTTCTTGCTGAGCATTATCGAGGCCAACCACAACATCCCCGTGCTGCTGGTTGATGACCAGGACAACATCCTGCAGCACCGCAACTTTCGCCTGCCAGAGCCTGAGGACAGTCTCGCCTTTGAGATTTCGCCCGTCAACATGGAGTACCTCAACAAGAAGCTGCGCCACCTCAAGGGCACCCAGAATAAGATAGAGATCAACATCGACAAGGTGACGACGCAATTCCTCTATTACGAGGACTCGACGCTGCTGCGCCGCCTCGCCTATTTCCCTTATATCCAGCTGGCGGTGCTCATCCTGTTCTTTGCCATCGCCTACTTTGCCCTGATGAGTATCAAGCGTGCCGAGCAGAACAAGGTGTGGGTTGGATTATCCAAGGAGACCGCCCATCAGCTGGGGACGCCCATCTCGTCGCTCATGGCATGGACGCAGCTGCTCGACTCGATGGGCGTGGACAAGAGCATCGTCAACGATATGGATAAGGACGTCAAGCGCCTCTCTACCATCGCCGACCGCTTCTCCAAAATCGGCTCCATGCCCGACAAGGAACTCGTGTCGATCAACGAGGCGGTGACCAGCAGCCTGGAGTATATGCGTGCCCGCATCCCCAAGCGCGTCAACCTCTATATCCACACCAACGAACAGACCAACAACGGCGTGATGCTGAGCCAGACACTGTTCGCCTGGGTGATGGAGAACCTCACCAAGAACGCCGTTGATGCCATGGATGGCGCGGGACAACTCGACATCACCGTCGAGGACAGTCCCAACAACGTGGTCATCCTTGTCAAGGACACCGGCAAGGGCATCGCACGCAAGAACTTCAAGAACGTCTTCAACCCCGGATTCACCACCAAGAAGCGTGGCTGGGGCCTGGGACTGACGCTCGTCAAGCGCATTATCGAAGAATACCACAACGGACAAATCTATATCAAGGAATCAGAGGTCGGCAAGGGAACCACCTTCGGCATCGAGCTTCCTAAAGTCAAGTCACCATCATGAGCACCACCAACACAACTCCCTCAAGCGTCACCATGCTGGGCACGGGCAATGCCATGTGCGTCAATTGCTACAACACCTGTTTCTACCTGCGCTCGCCACGTGGAGGACTGCTTGTGGACGGTGGTGGCGGCAACGGCATCCTGCGTCAGCTCATCAAAGCCAAAATCCCCTTCGAGAGCATTCGCCACATGTTTGTGACACATGCCCACACCGACCACATCATGGGAGCCATCTGGATGATACGTAAGATTTCGCCCATGATTTTCAAGGGCAAGCACAAGGGCATCTTCACCATCTACTGCAACGACATGGTGAAAAAAGCGCTGCTCACGATGACCGATCTGATGATTCCCAGCAAGATTACCAAATCCATTGGTTCAACGGTCATCCTGCAAGAGGTGCATGATGGCGAGGAGGTGGACATCGACGACATGAAGGTGACCTTCTTTGACATCGGCTCGGTGAATTTCAAGCAATATGGCTTCAGCGCCGTTTTGCCCGACGGGCAACGGCTCGTCTGCCTGGGTGATGAGCCTTACAGCATGAACAGCGAACCCTATGCACGCGGATGCGACTGGCTGATGTGCGAGGCCTTCTGCCTCTACAAGGACCGGTTTGTCTTCAACCCCTATGAGAAAAACCACAGCACCGCGCTCGACGCCGGCATGCTCGCCCAGGAACTGGGCGTGAAGCACCTTGTGCTCTACCATACCGAGGACACTCACCTCGACACCCGTGCCGCGACCTACAGCGCCGAAGTGTCACAATACTACAAGGGCGATATCATCGTCCCCAACGACCTCCAATCGTTCGACCTCGTATAAACATCTTCAAGAGTGCCACACGCTAAGGCGCTAAGACACAAAGAGTTTTAGATTGCTCGCATAGCTCGCAAGAAATCAAAGACTTTTTTATTGGGCATCCGCAGGGGTGGGCCATGCCTTGCGTGTCTAAATCTGTGTGAACTAAGGCCCCACGCTAAGGCGCTAAGACGCAATGTTTTTTTAGATTGCTCGCAGGGCTCGCAAGAAATCAAAGACTTTTTTATTGGGCATCAGCAGGGTGGGCCACGCATTGCGTGTCTAGCTCTGCGTGACTGAAGACCTCACGCTAAGGCGCTAAGACGCAAAGATTTTTAGATTGCTCGCAGGGCTCACAAGAAATCAAAGACTTTTTTATTGGGCATCCGCAGGGTGGGCAATGAGCACGCAATGAAGGAGTATAAAATGCGATTCGGCTCGTAGTCTTGCACTTAGAACGTACAGGGCTGCGAGCCGAACTGGTCGTTGTTGGGATTGACTTTTTACTTTTTCTTGGGTGCAGGCTTGCGTGCTGCAGGCTTGCGCTTGGGGGCTTTGAGGCGCAGGACTTGGGCGCTGCGGGCGGGCAGGTAGAGTTTGAGCCAGCCCAGGTGGGCGTCGGCGTAGAGGCCGTCGTGTTCGGTCAAGTGCTTCACGCCGCTGTCGATGTTGCCGTAGCCGCCATAGCGCACGTCATCACTGTCGAACACACCTTCGTACTCACCCTCGGGGGCCAGCATCGGGTAATCGACATGCGACTGCGTGGGGCTGAAGTTAAAGACGAACACGAGGTTGCCGCGCATATAGGCCAGCACCTGGTCATCATCCTTGTCCCAAAGCTTGCGAACCGGCAGTTTCTGGAAGTTCTTAACCCCGCCGATGAGGTGAATCATATCGTTGTCCCAGTTGTTCAGGAACTGGTACTTGAGGTCCTCGCGATCCACAAGGTCCCACTGGCGTCGGGCGTACTTATAGCTCCAGCCGTTACCCTCGCGTGGGAAGTCGATCCACTCGGGATGTCCCCACTCGTTGCCCATGAAGTTGAGGTAGGCGCCGTTGATGAGTGAGGCGGTCACCAGGCGAATCATCTTGTGCAGCGCCATACCGCGGTCCACGGTGCCGTCGTGGTCGCCGGTCATCATGTGCCAGTACATCTCCTTGTCGATGAGGCGGAAGATGATGGTCTTGTCGCCCACGAGTGCCTGGTCGTGGCTCTCGGCATAGGAAACGGTCGGTTTCCAGTCCTCGTCCTTGCGCTCCTTGATGGTCTTAATCCAATAGTCAGGGATACCCATGGCCATGCGGTAGTCAAAGCCGATGCCGCCGTCCTTGAAGGTACGGGCCAGGCCGGGCATGCCGCTCATCTCCTCGGCGATGGTGATGGCATTGGGATTAATCTCGTGGATGAGCACGTTGGCGAGGGTCAGATAGGTAATGGCATTGGTGTCCTCGCCGCCATTGTAGTAGTCGTCATAACTGCCAAAGGCCTGCCCCAAGCCGTGGCTGTAATAGAGCATCGACGTCACACCGTCGAAGCGGAAACCGTCGAACTTGTATTCCTCCAGCCAGAACTTGCAGTTGGAGAGCAGGAAATTGAGCACGGCATTCTTGCCGTAGTCAAAGCACAACGAGTCCCACGCGGGGTGCTCGCGCTTGTCGTCGCCATAGAAGTAGAGGTCGCCCGTGCCGTCAAAGCAGCCCAAGCCCTCGACCTCGTTCTTCACTGCATGGCTGTGGACGATGTCCATGATGACGGCAATACCCTGGGCATGGGCATCGTCGATGAGGTGCTTCAGCTCATCGGGGGTGCCGAACCGCGACGAGGCGGCATAGAAACTCGACACATGATAGCCGAACGAGCCGTAATACGGGTGCTCCTGGATAGCCATGATCTGAATGGCATTGTAACCGTCGGCGACGATGCGAGGCAGCACGTTGAGGCGGAATTCCTCATAGGTGCCCACGCCCTCACGGTTCTGACCCATGCCGATGTGGCACTCATAGATGAGCAACGGAGCGGTGTTGGGCTTGAAATCCTTGACCTGGAACTCATAGGGCTGTTCAGGTGCCCACACCTGTGCCGAGAAGATGTAGGTATTCTCGTCCTGAACCACACGGGTAGCGTAGGCGGGGATGCGTTCCCCTTCTCCACCCTGCCAGTGGATGCGCAGTTTGTACAGGTCACCATGGCGCATAGCCCGCTCGGGCAGCACGATTTCCCAGTTACCGCCGTCCAGCCGCTTAAGCCGGTAAGGCGCACACTCACGCCAATCGTTGAACTGGCCAATGAGGTAGATTTCGGTAGCGTTGGGGGCCCATTCACGGAACACCCACCCCTTGGGGGTTCGGTGCAGGCCATAATAGTTATAGGCATTGGCAAACTCCACAAGATTTCCCGTGCCGCCAGTGAGCTCGGCGATCTTGTTCACAGCGTCCTGATGTCGGCCGTTGATGGCATCACTATAGGGCTCCAGCCACGGGTCATCGTTGATGATCGCAAGATTCTTTTTCTTTCTCATAATGGTCAATTCTTTTTAGGTTGATGACTACATCGTAGGCAAAGGTACTATTTTAACGACAATAGACATCATTGTTTGGTGCAGTTTTTGCAATTTCTTCACGAAAACGATTGTTATTCATCAAGAAAAAACAAGAAAAAGTGCCAGAATGTGATTGGTTATTAAAAAAATACTTAAATTTGCACTCTTTAGGAGAATAATAACAAACTTAAATATCATTCTAATTATGAGACTTGAAGGAAGACGCGAAAGCGAAAATGTTGAGGATCGCCGTGGCATGAGCTCAGGCACCAAATTTGGTCTGGGCGGCATCGGCGCACTGATTATCGCTGGACTGATCACCCTGCTGATGGGTGGAAACATCGGCGACGTGTTACAACAGGCTGGCGGCATGGCCATGCAGGAAGGCGGCGAACAACATGAGTTCACACAAGAGGAAGAGGAACTCGCCACCTTCTCCAAACAGGTTATGGCCAGCACCGAGGACATCTGGTCACAGATTTTTAAGGAGTACGGCATCGGCCAGTACCCCGCTCCCACGCTGGTACTGTACACCGGCTCGACCAGCACCGCTTGCGGTCAAGGTCAGGCTGCAGTAGGCCCCTTCTACTGCTCAGGCGACCAGAACGTCTATCTCGACCTGTCATTCTTCCAGACCATGGACAGGCAACTCGGTGTGCAGGGAGACAACTCTAGCCTTGCTAAGGCATACGTCATCGCCCACGAGGTGGGCCACCACATTGAGTACCTGATGGGCACCCTGGACAAGGCACACCGCAAGATGCAGGCCACCAGTCAGTCCAACGCCAACAAGTACAGCGTGCGCCTGGAGCTGATGGCCGACTTCTATGCCGGCGTGTGGGCACACTACGAGAGCAAGTACTTCAACTCCATCAGCGACAAGGACTTGATGGAGGCTATCGACTGCGCCCAGAAGATTGGTGACGACTACCTGCAGAAGCGCTCACAAGGCTATGCACAGCCCGAGAGCTTCACCCACGGCACCAGCGCCCAGCGCATGAAGTGGTTCAAACTCGGTTACCAAACCGGCGACCTGCGCCGCGCCACCACCTTCCAGGAGAGCGACGCCACCCTGTAAAAAAGGCACAACATCACCCAAAATGGGGCAAAGGAATCATTCTTTTGTCCCATTTTGTTTTATTGCCTGTAAATGGCGGTGAAGGTGCGGCCGCTTGCGGTGCCGAGGCGACGTGCAGAGAAGAAACTGTCGGGCTCGCAGCGGGAGCAGTGTTGTGACAGGAGTATCTGGTCGGCAGGCACGCCTGCGGCTATGAGGACGGCTCGATTGGCGGCGCGCAGGTCGATGTGGGCCTTGCCCGTGTCGGCGTGGCGCTTGACGATGGCGTTGAGGTCAAAATGGGCCTGCCTGAAGGCCTCCACCACCTCGTCGCCCACCTCGAAGCACTCTTGGCAGATGCTCGGCCCCATGGCGGCCTGGATGCGCCTAACGTCGGCACCTTGACGCCGCATTTCATCCACCACATTGGCAGCAATGCGCCCGACAGTGCCGCGCCAACCCGCATGGGCCACGGCGATAACACCTGCCTCACCATCCACGAGGACGATGGGCACACAGTCGGCAGTGTTCACGCCGATGACCACACCCTTGAGCGAGGTCACCAGGGCATCCACACCCTCTAACGCTTGTTCCTGCTTGTCAATATCCATTGAGCGGAAAGGCTCGTCGATTACCGCCACGCGGCACGAATGAGTCTGCCGCGGCATGACCAGGTCATCAAGGTCCACGCCCAACTGCATGGCCAGTGTCAACCTGGCATCCAGCACACGCAGGGCATCATCGCCCACATAGTCACACAGGTTTACCCCCGAATAGGCATTGCGCCCATCCACCTGGCCACGCGTCATCGAGAACGCTTCCACCCCCTCAATCGGCGTCACAAATTCCAGTAATTCAAGATTCATATTTCATTCTGATTTGATAGTGCAAAATTACAAAAAAAACCATGAAATACTTTCCTGTGCGGGAAAGTATTTGTACTTTTGCACAAAGATTAAGAATAGAGCAGTTCTTTTATGAAAATTGTATTGACAGCCGAGGCGCGCAAATTCCTTTACTCTTTACCACAAGATGCTATTCAAAAGATTACCTACAATATGCGTAAAGTGCAGAGTGGAGTAAGAGACGCTGAACTTTTCAAGAAATTAGAAGGTTCAAATATATGGGAATTTCGTACACTATATCACAACAAAGCTTATCGTTTTTTTGCTTTTTGGGATACCGACAATGAAACTCTTGTCATCACGACCCACGGTATCGTGAAAAAGACAGAAAAAACACCAGCCAAAGAGATAGAAAAAGCCGAACGAATCAGAAAAGACTATTTTCAACGAAAGAAAAAATAAAATGATATGGAAGAAATGAAACTATACAGTCTTGAAGAGGTTCAAGACGAACTGATTGGTCCCGTTGGCACGCCAAGGCGCGATGCCTTCGAATCAAAACTCGCTGCCGAACTTGAGGCTTACAAAATTGGTGAAGCCCTCAAGAAAGCAAGGAAAGAACAAAATCTCACTCAAAAGAAATTGGGTGAGATGGTCGGCGTGAAAGAAGCCCAAATTTCCAAAATTGAGAACGGCAAGAGCGTAGCCTTCACAACAATCATTAGGTTGTTCAAAGCTTTAGGAGCCAAAACTGCATGCCTCGACTTAGGCAACATGGGCAAGGTCGCATTGTGGTAAACTTCACAATACTTCAATGATACTGAATACTGCGACCATAGTCAATTACAAGAATATCGCCGAAGCGCGGCTGGAATTCTCACCCAAGTTGAACTGCCTCATCGGCAACAACGGGCAGGGAAAGACCAACGTGCTCGACGCGATATACTATCTGAGCATGTGCCGCTCCTATGCCGCCAACAGCGACAACAGTGCGGTGATACGTCACGGCGAGCCATACATGATGCTCCAGGGCCGCTACGTGCGCCAAAAGACGCCGCTGGAAATCAGCATCGCCCTGCAGCGCGGCAAGCGCAAAGTGGTGCGCCGTGATGGCAAGGAGTACCAGCGGTTGAGCCAGCACATCGGGCTGCTGCCCATAGTGATGGTATCGCCTATGGACTGGGACCTGGTGCGTGGCAGCGGCGAGGAACGTCGGCGCTTTATGGACCTGATCATCTCGCAGAACGACAGCGAGTACCTTGACGCGCTCATCCGCTACGGCAAGGCTGTCGAGCAACGCAATGCCATGATCAAGCGTGAGATGCGCGACCCCCTGCTCTATGAGACAGTGGAGCAGGCGATGGCGACCCATGCCGCTCTCGTGCATGAGCGCCGCCGCCAGTGGGTGGAGCAGTTCCTGCCCATCTTCATGCACTACTACACCGCCGTGGCTGGCGAGGGCGAGACGGTGAGCCTGCACTACAAGAGTCACCTCAACGAGGGCACGATGGCCGACCACCTGGCCGCCACACGCGAGCGCGACATGATTCTGGGTTACACCACACGCGGCATCCATCGCGATGACATCGAACTATTGATGGACGGTCATCCCATGCGCCAAACAGGCAGCCAGGGGCAGTGCAAGACCTACACCATCGCCTTGCGTTTTGCCCAGTTTGACTTCCTCAAGGCAAACAATCCTGCGGTGCCCATCCTGCTGCTCGACGACATCTTTGACCGCTTGGACGCCACCCGCGTGGAGCGCATCGTCGATGTCGTGTCAAGCGACCGCTTCGGACAGATTTTCATCACCGACACCAACCGTACCCACCTCGACGAAATCGTGGCCCGTCATGGCGGCGGCCACTGCCTGATGCACGTCGAGAACGGCAACGTGACCGTGCTGAAAGGGGGTGAGAACCCATGAAACGCACCGAAGCCAAAAACATCGGCCAAATCATCAACGAGGTGCTCCAGAAAGAGCATCTCGACGTGGCACTCGACGAACACCGCGCCAGCGCCCTGTGGCCTCAGATTGTGGGTGACGGCATCAACCGCTACACCATCAAGCGTTATGTCAAGGACGGCGTGATGACGGTACACCTCTCCTCGGCATCGCTCGCCAACGAGCTGATGCTCAACCGTGCTACCGTCATCCAGCGCATCAACGAGGCCTTGGGCCGCGAAATCATCCACGAAATCATTTTTAAATAATTAGGAATGAGGAGTTAGAAATTAGAAATGAGAAATTAGGAATGAGGAATTAGAAATGAGGAGTTTAACTATTCACTATTAACTGTTCTCTGTTAACTGTTAACTATTCACTGTTAACTGTTCACTGTTCACTGTTCACTATTCACTATTCACTATTCACTATTCACTGTTAACTGAAAAAAATGAATCACGCTATCGAATCAAAATATCCCTTTAAGTGCACAACGCCCATCCAACTGCGTTTCAACGACGTGGATGCCCTGGGCCATATCAATAATTCGGTCTATTTCCAGTTCTTTGACCTGGGAAAGACACAGTATTTCAAAGGTTTGAAGGTGCAGGCCGACATCGACTGGCGCCGCCCGACGGTCATCATCGCCAATGTCAACTGCAGCTTCCTCAAGCCCACCCTATTCAACGAGCCGGTCGAGGTGCTCACCCAGTGCTCCCGCTTGGGCAACAAGAGCTTGACCATCTTGCAGCATGTGGTCAACAGCGACACCCGCGAGTTGAAATGCACCTGCGAAACGATTATGGTCAACATGGACCCTGGTACCAATCAGCCCAGCCCGTTGCCTCAAGTGTGGCGCGACGCTATTATCGCCCACGAGGGCCACGATTAAGAAGCGACTCTTACACGTATAAACAACAATCAGGCGACCGGAATCGGCCGCCTGACTTATTCTAATAGCTAAAAGCTCATTACTTCATCACCTTAGCTGCGCTGGTGGTGCCGTCGGTATAGGTGGTAACGACGATGGTCATGCCGTTGGGCTGAGCCATCTCCTGACCAGCAACGTTGAAGTAGCGTACGTTAGCAACTGCCTTGTCACCGTTCAGCTCATCGAGGCCGGTGCGCGGGGTCACGGTGAACGAGCAGCTCACGTGCAGCGACTCACTCTTGCCGTTGGCGAGAGCGTAAGCCTCTACCTGATAGTAACCGTCCTCCTCGAAGGGGATAACATCGTCGTAAAGCGTCCAATCGCTCCACTCGCCGTTGTCCTTGCAGTAACGGTAGTACAGCTCGCAATCCTCGCTCGGGGTAACGGTCACGAAGTAAGCGTGAACACCCTGCTGGGTGTCGGCCGAGATGCTGGGAGCCTCGGTCTGCTCGCCGGGAACGGGAGGATCGATGGGCTCGGGCTCGGGGAAGACCTCAAGATAAACGATGTCGGATGCATTGCGTACACCATTTACCGTGTAGTAAACCTGCAAGCCAATGCGCCACTCAAAGAAGCGGTCATAACCCTCGGCATTGGTCCTGTAGAAGAAGATGCTCTCGGGCGAGAAGTTGTAGCTGTATTGACCATAGGGCACCTCGGTAACATCCTGGTTGTTGAAGTCATAGCCATACCTGTCGCTGGAGAAGGTAAAGATCTCGTCATAGTCGGTAAATACGCTATAGGTCAACTGGCCCTGCTCAAGATCCAGGGGATTGCCATCCACATCATAGGGGTTGATCAAGAACTGGAGACGGTTGTAACCGGACTCGTTGCCCATGTCACGCCACTCAATCACCTCGGGATTGGCAGGAACTGCGGGCTGAGCAGCGGGCAGCTCGGTCAACGTGGTGAACCACTCGATGGTCTCCACCCAACCGCGGGTATCGGCCCAGATAGCAGACAGACCAGTAGCGGCAAACTCGGCCAAATCCTCGCCTGTGAGAGCTTCCATGGCAGTACCTGCCGAATTCTCCAAGCGGATCTTGTCACCATCGATGGTGAAGATGGCAGCCTCGACGCTCTCGTCGGGGGTGTAGTTCACTTCCAGCTCATAGGTGTCATAATTGATGAAACCCTCGCTGGTGCTACCCCATGACAGGATCACGTCAGCATTATAGTTATCGCTGTGGTACAGCACCTGGCCCATGGGAATCGAGATGGTCGTGCCATCATCGCTCAGCGTGCCTTCAACCCATGTGTCATAGGCCATGGCCATCAAAGGGTTCTTCATGTACACCTTGCCATCCTCGGCAAACACGATGCTCACTTTGCCCTCCTGATAGGCTACATAGAAGCCGTAATCATAGTGGCTGATCACGCAGCATCCCTCGCGGGTGTAGGTCTTGAGCGTGCCGGCGGGCTGCTCGGTAATGACAGCGGCAAATGCAGTGGCGACAAAGGCCAATGCCGCAAACAATAAAGTAAATCTTCTCATAAAAAATACACTTTTGAATATGGTTAATAATTAACGGTTATTCATCTAATACCAGCCGATGTTGCACCTTGTCTAGACAAAAATCAAGCCCAAAATCATCACTAACAGCGACTATTACAATGGCAAAAGTAGTATAATATCTCCAACTTGACAAAAAACGTCTGGGCCTTTTAGATTTTATGGGCACGCCGACGGGTCCAGCGTGTGGCAATGAGGTTGCACACCCAACCAAAGGTTAGCGTAATTACAGCTAACGCAAGGGCAACACAAAATGCAAGCATTTTTATTACCATTGGGCTAATAACAATCTGCTTCCTTTTAAAAATGTCAATGATGGATGTATCAATCTCAACGCTAAACATACACCCTAAGGTTGCAGTAAGAAAAACGACCGTCATCATTACAAAGCCTTGACGCCATAAGGTTCCCCACAAGCTATAGCCGAAAAGCTTCTTGTAAACAATGATGTAATACACCATCAGGATTAACATATTGATAAACAGTCCTACTTGATACTGAATCAGTGAAATCGGGATGACTAAGAAGTTTATCAATATAGCCAAAACCGA
This sequence comes from uncultured Bacteroidales bacterium, assembly GCA_902787185.1. Lineage (GTDB taxonomy): Bacteria > Bacteroidota > Bacteroidia > Bacteroidales > Muribaculaceae > Sodaliphilus. The sequence continues at coordinate 28,861 of CADAFP010000045.1, forward strand.
TAGGAAAATTTGGATAAAAAAGCCTTCGGGCAACACGTGACAGGTATTGCGTGGAGAATTGCGGAACATCACCCAGGTTGGGATAATAGCTAATAGTGACATGATCAATGAAAACCAACTGTAATGACTGCGACCCCATTCATCAAAGGCGTCTAAAGATCCTTCTGCTGGGATGTCGATATCAATTCCCAGCACGGCAGGAAAAAACCAATAGACGACAGCCGAAAAAATCAACGCCACGATGAACAGCATTTTTACCGGCGGGAAACTGACCTGACGCTTGCCGCTGATGTACTCACCGATGAGCTGCCCTGGGCGCAGCAACAGCTGCAGCAGGGTGTACAACAGCGAGCGTGTGCCCAGTCCCCAAATGTCCATCACGCCCTGATGAACACTGCGCCAAGTGACGCGTCCCACGCCGGCACGTTGCGAGCAGTAGGGGCAGAAGTTGCCCACAAAGTCATTCCCGCAGTTATTACAATGCTGAGGCTCCGGATGCTCAATTTTGTAATCAAATGGCTTCTCTTTCCATTGCTTGAACAACCGGCGTTGATGCTTAAGTTTTAGACGGTCTAACTCCATTGGTCTCATCGTTTGATTTTTACAAAAGTAATCGTTTTTTACCTATTAGACGTACGTTAGTGCCAAAAAACTACAACAATCCACCGAGAAAGACCGAAAACTGAAAACAAATTAGTAACTTTGCAGGTCATTTACAATCTTATACCGAATTATGGACGTTAAACAATCAATGCGCGAAATACTAGAGGCCGAGAGCAAGGCCGTCCTTAATATACCTGTTACCGATGCCTACGAGGAGGCCGTGAACCTCATTGTCGAGCAAGTGAAGCACGAGGGTGGAAAACTGGTCACCTCGGGCATGGGCAAGTGCGGCCAGATTGCCGACAACATCGCCACCACTTTCTCATCAACGGGCATCCCCGCCATCTTTCTGCATCCCAGCGAGGCACAGCATGGCGACCTGGGCGTGGTACAACCCCACGACGTGTTGCTGCTGCTCTCCAACTCGGGACGCACCAACGAAATCTGCGCCCTCGTCTCGCTGGCCCACAACCTGTATCCCCAACTCAAGATTGTGGTCATCACGGGCAACAAGGACAGCGAACTGGCGCACCTCGCCGACATCTGCCTGTGGACGGGCAACACCCAGGAGGTGTGCCCCCTGGGACTCACCCCGACCACTTCGACCACAGTGATGACGGTCATCGGCGATGTGCTGGTGGTCAACACCATGCGTGCCACGGGATTTACCCGCGAGGACTATGCCCTGCGCCATCACGGCGGCTACCTGGGCAGCATAGCCAAAGGGACGAAATACTAGTTGACAGTTAACAGTTAACAGTTAATAGTTAATAGATAATAGATAATAGATATCTCAAACTAGAAACTAGGGACTATAAACTAGGGACTAAAAACTCAAAGCAAATGAACTCCTTGCCGATTACAGTGGCGATGCCGCGACTCAGCAACGACATGACCATTGCACGGGCTCAAATGGCCACGGCTGGCACTATGCCCTCAATCAAAGGGCTGGACCAGCGCATCGTGACCGAGATGCAGATGTGCTACATCGAGTATCTCATCGCCAACAAGCGCGACCTGGAGGCCGAACAAGTCATCGAGGGGTTCATCTATGACGACGATCACATGCAGCAGCTGCCCGAGTTGTATGCCGCTTGGCTGTGGCTCGCTCGCATGGCACTGCTCATCGACAGCGGCAACCCGTCACTGTCGCTGGGAGCCGCCGAGAATGCGCTGCTCGTGCTGTCAGACCATCAGGGCAAAAAGACCGAGGACTTTAATGCCATCGTCGCCGTCCTGCTTTACCATCTGGCCCTCGCCCACCATGACATGGGCGACAACAGCCGCGCTGTCAAGGAACTGACCAAAACACACCAGATGCTCGAACGGCTCACCAAGCGCAACGAGGCCCGGTTCTCGGCCTTGCTGCTCATGGCCGTCGAGGCATCGACCGAGGTCATCAAGTCCAAAACCAAGCAGATGAACGTGCTCGCCCACTACCAGAGCGCCAGCGAACTGTACATGAGCGAATTGAAGAGTGGCGACGCCAATGCCACGCGCACCGCCATGTCTAACCTCGTGGACACCCTGGGCAAGGAGGGCGACATCATGCTCGAGATGGGCAACGGGCGCAATGCCGTCAAGTACTACACCAAGGCGTTGCGCTACCAGAAGAAGCTGGGCGAAAAGATGGGACACCGCGAGCTGCAGCTCTCCATCGGCCTGGCCAAGGCGCTCATCCGCCTCATCAACCGCCGTGCCGCCGCCGAACAACTGCTGCGCTCGCTGCTGCCGCTGGCACAGCGTCTCGATGCCACCGCCGAGGTCAACGAGATTCAAGACCTGCTTAACAACAAGAACAAAAACGTGAATATTATGACACTGCTCAAGAGCATCTTCACCGCTGCCCTCATCATCGTGGGCACCCTCTCCATGCAAGCCCAGCTCATCGTGGGTCACCGTGGCTCGCAATGGGGTGTCGAGAATACCCGCGCCGCCTTTATCAACGGCGCCGAGGCCGGAGCCTGGGGTCTGGAGTGTGACATCCGCGTCACTGCCGACGGCACCTTCGTTGTCAGCCATGACGACAACTACAAACGCCTGGGCGGTCCCGATACCAAGATTGCCGACATGAGCACCGAGCAAGTGCTCTCGACCCGCCTCACCAGCAAGCGCCACGGCATCACCTATGCCGCCACACCGTGCACCCTGGGCGAGTTTCTCGACATCTGCAACGAGCGCAACGTCGTGCCCGTTGTCGAGGTCAAGGTATGCACCAGCATCCACAGCAATACCAAAGCCGAGAACGAGCCCGTGTTTGACGGCATTCCCGCCCTCATCAACCTCATTGACCAGAAGGGACTGACCGACCGCGTTGTCATCATCTCATTCATGCCCGGCGTGGTGGACTTTATCCACCGCCATTACCCCGACATCAACGTGCAGGTGCTTGCCGGCGACGGTGACGGCTCCATCGACCAATGGGTGGACTGGTGCATCGAGCGCAAGATGGACCTGGACGCCGTGCACTCCATCGTCACCAAGGAGGCCGTGGACCGCATGCACGCCGCTGGCCTCAAGGTCAACGTCTGGACTGTGGACCGCGTCGAGGACTTTGAGCGCGTCAAGGCGATGGGTGTCGATTTCATCACCACCAACGCCCGTTTCCCCAAAGAACTTTAAAGACCATCGCCTGTCATTTTAACCGTGCTTTGCACGGGAAATTAAAACAAATTATATATAAAATTTTAATAAAAAATTTGATTAATTTGGCTTCGCCGAGCTAAAGGTTCCCGCTCGTTAAGCGGTAAAAGGTAGTAGGCGATACATACTCACTATATTATGTCAACTCAACTTCAACAAAACGATAACCTCCACACCCTGCCCCACGTGGACGGCCTCACCGTGGGCATCGTCTGCGCCGAGTGGAACGAGAAAATTACCGGAGCCTTGCTGCAAGGCGCGCTGGACCTCTTCAAGCGAGAGGGATATGAAGACATCAACGTGGCCCATGTGCCCGGCACCGTCGAGCTCACCTACGGCGCCGCACAGATGGCACGCACCGGACGCTACGACGCCGTCATCATGATCGGTTGCGTCATCCGTGGCGGCACGCCTCACTTCGACTACGTGTGCGACAACGCCACGCAGGGCTGCGCCTACCTCAACGCCACGCAACAGGTGCCCATCATCTTCTGCGTACTCACCACCGACGACGAGCAGCAGGCCCTGGACCGCGCCGGCGGAGCCCTGTGCAACAAGGGTACCGAAGCTGCCGAAGCCGCCATCAAGATGGCCCACTTCGCACGCACCCTCAACCGTTGATTCTCACGCACGTATAGACTAAACGACAGGAATTTCTAAAACTATAATTTCTATAAATTGCTGCCGTCGCGATGGGGGCTTTTAACCGGACACCAATACAATATACCACACCGTATCATTTTTTACTGGGCACTGACGGTTCATTATCTTAATTAATTCTATCTTTGCAGGTGTGAAACGGTTGCCGTTGGTCATATTGGTCTTTGTGGTGCTCGTGAATGTAGCGACTTTTCAAGTGACCTAAATTCTTAATGTATAATGAAGAATATCTTTGTAGCATTGTTGATTTCGTGCCTCACACTGGCGGCATTCTCACAGGATGGCTTGCGCCCGCGGGGTGACGTGAACTGCGACTGGGTGGTGAATATCTCCGATATCAGCATATTGGTTGACGACATCATCTCTGGTATGCCATATCACTCGCTTTACACCTATGCCCACGACATCAATGGTGACAAGGTCATCAATATT
>CADAFP010000046.1 GCA_902787185.1 uncultured Bacteroidales bacterium
TGCCGAGATGACCATCTTCTTCGGCTCGTTCCAGCACACCGACACCTTCCACCGCGTGCTCACCATCATGGCAACCACGTCGATTGTCGTGACGGCGGTTTACATCCTGCGCGTTGTCGCCAAGCTGCTCTTTGGCGAGGTACAGGATGAGCACCACCGCACGTTGACCGATGCCAGCTGGGAGGAGCGCCTCTCGACGGCCACGCTGATTTTTGCCGTGGCTGCCATCGGCTGCTTCCCCAACTTCTTTATTAACATCATCAGCAGCAGCTTTGACCCCGTTGTCAAGGCGTTGCAGGCTGCTCTGCCCATAATCTGATGAAAGTGTTTAACCTGATAATAAAAGCATAAGATAGAGATATGTATTTCAATCTGGATTATTCACAAATCTTGTTGATGCCGCAGGAAATTGGCCTGCTGGTGGTTTTCGTGCTTGTTTTCTTGTACGACACTTTCATGCCTGAGCGCACCCAGCGTTATACGGCCGTGTTCTCGGTCATCATGATGGCGCTCTACACGATATACTGCTTCTGCATGCCCGTTGTGACAGGTGAAGCCTTCGGCGGCATGTTCGAGTCCAACGCTGCCACCTGGGTGATGAAGAACATCCTCAACGTGGGCGTCGTGCTGGTGCTCCTGCAGGCCGTGAAGTGGACCGACAGCGACTTTGTGAGCGTTCGCCGCGGCGAGTTCTACGAGTTGACGCTGTTGACCCTCTTCGGCATGTTCCTCATGATTTCGGCACGTCATTTCCTGCTGTTCGTCATTGGTCTCGAGACCGCGTCGTTGCCCATCGCTGCCCTCGCAGCCTTTGAGAAGCGTCACTACGAGTCGCATGAGGCAGCAGCCAAGTACATCTTCACGGCCATCTTCTCGTCGGCGATTTTCCTGTTGGGAATCTCCTTCGTCTATGGCATGAGTGGCACGCTCTACTTCAAGGACATCGCCACAGCGATCATCGGCAACCATTCGCCGCTGCTGATTGCAGCCCTGGCCTTCGTCATCGCCGGTGTGGGCTTCAAGCTCTCGCTTGTGCCCTTCCACCAGTGGACCGCCGACGTCTATCAGGGCGCTCCCACTGCTGTGACCAGCTATCTGTCGGTTATCAGCAAGGGTGCCGCAGCCTTCTCGTTCCTGGTGATTCTGGTGCAGGTGTTTGGCGCCGCCTATTCCCAAGTGTGGGAGTGGATGCTCTATGCCGTCATCGTGCTGACCATCACCATCGGCAACCTGTTCGCCATGCGTCAGCGCAACCTCAAGCGCTTCCTGGCGTTCTCGTCGATTTCCCAGGCTGGTTACATCATGCTCGGCGTCATTGCCGCCAACGTGATGGGTATGTCCTCGATGATCTACTACGTGCTGGTGTATATCGTCAGCAACCTCGCCGCCTTTGGCGTGATTGCCGCTATCGAGCGCCAGACCGGCCGCGTCACCATGGATGACTACAATGGCCTGTTCAAGACCAATCCCTGGCTCGCCTTCACCATGATGCTTGCCATGTTCTCGCTGGGTGGTATTCCCTTCTTTGCGGGATTCTTCAGCAAGTTCTTCATCTTTGTCGGTGCCTGCAAGACGGGTTCGGTCGCCATCTACGTGCTCGTGTTCATCGCCCTGGTCAACACCATTATCTCGTTGTACTACTACCTGCTGGTGGTAAAGGCGATGTTCCTGCGTCAAGACGACTGCGTGATTCCCAGGATCACCAGTCACTGGACCGAGCGCGCAGGCCTCATCCTGTGTGTGCTGGGCATCATCTTCATTGGACTCATCAGCTGCATCTACACCTACATTTATGGCTCTGTGGATGCCATCAATTCGATGTTTGCAGCGATACAGTGAATTTAGGCATTAGGTTTTAGGCATTAGGGGGCATCCGCACACTTGATTGCTAACACCTAACACCTAAAGGCTACCACCTAATGCCTAAAAGAAGAAAGAAACGCAACTTCTGATATCATTTAGCATAACCAAGAAGAGGAAGATTTGTTTCATGTTATTTGGGGGAACGCAGTGGCAATCCACAGTGTTCCCCCTCAATTATGACCTATACGCCTCAATTTGCTCCCTTGGGGTTTTCTCCTCACTTGCTTGAACCCACTGGGGGCTTGAGCAGTGTGATTTTGGGCGGCGTGACGGGGTAGGGGTACATGGGGCGTCCGGCGGCGCGGGCCTCGGCACGCTCCTTGGCCACCAGGCGGCAGTGGGTTTCCCACTCGGCGCGGGCCTGGGCGTGCTCGCTGCGGTCGATGGCGGCGGCGCGTTCCCTCATGAAATCACGCCGCAATGCCGTGACGATGACCATGGGGTCGATGGCGCCGTAGAAGTGGCCATAGCAGCCCGCCTTGAGCCGATGCAGGAATAGCATCACCTCGGTCACCTTCAGGTAGCTGAACTCGGTGGCGATGATGCGCGCCAGCTGCTCCATCTGCCGCTTGTCGAGTTTCTCCTTGACGCCGCAGTACTCACACAGGTCGTAGAGCTGGGGCAGCATCCAGATGGTTGCCGCCTCGTCATGGTAGGCGCGGCGCAGCGTCAGCAGGGTAGGGGCGGTGCCAAAGTAGGCCCTGTCCACATGTTGGGCGCAGGCGTGCTGCAGGTCGGGGTTCATCACCCTCATGAACGACTCGAGATCAGAATGGGACCTCAGCAGGTTGTACACCCTGTGCTGCAAGTTCGGCGATAGAACGACACACTTCTTGGTATCGGGATTGGCGCTCTGACTCACGGCGAGCGACAGGGTCGGCAATATACTGCCAGCGGTTGTTACTGTGGTTGGTTTCATTTTTTTGATTGTTTTTTATTGAATTATTTTTTTTGTATTTTTCTTCTATAGGGGGTGTGGGGGGAAGGTCTTCTTTTTTGCTTTTTTTTGCCGTAACCGACTCTGAACCCATCGTGCTTGATGGCGGGGTTGGTTTTTCGGCATCCTGGACCGAGCGCTTGCGTGGACGGCCACCCTTGGCACCGTTGGCACGGTTGACGGCGCGACGCTTCATGCTCGAGCCGATGGGCGAGCTCAGCAGGGCGAAAGCCAGCCGCAGTCCCGACGTGTTCAGGTGCTGCGAGGCATCCCCGCCGGTCATGAGCGCCGTGAGGGCGCTGAACAGGCTTGCCAGCTCATCGGGCTGGAGCGAGGTCTGTACGAGTGCCATCAGGTCGGTGTTGACGGCTATGTTGAGTGTCGATTTCATGGTTTTGTTTTGGTTTTTATTCGGTTTTTGATGTTTGTTGTGCTGCAAAGGTAGAATGCGACTCTACTCCTTGTCCATGTCAAAAAGCACAGTCACCCAAAAAAAACATCAACCGAAAAGAGGAAGACAACAAAGACAAATGGCATCGGCGCACTGCCCTGCGGGGCTAATGCGAATTCCGCTAATTTGACGTATTACACGAATTTTTTTGGGAACGATATAGCAGTTGACCCTGCGATGGAATGTGGCACATACAACCGTGCTATCGCACGGGAAATTAGAAGAAAATCATCGATGTTTCCCCAGACTCTAATGTAACAAAAGACAAGAGGGTGGCTCATGAGTTCGTCATGGGACCACCCTAAATTTGTCGGTAAACTCTGGTGCGAAAAAGAGGGGTTTTTCTTGTTTCTTCCGATTATTTGTTATATTTTTGCCAAAAATCCTTAGATGCTAACGTTTATTTATTGCTTATTATTCATTTTTAAAATGTTGACGATATGAAAAAGCCGCTACTTATCTTACTCACCGTGCTCATGGCTACGCTGGCCGCCCATGCCGACGTGAGCATCAACAGCACCAACTTCCCTGACGCGAACTTCCGCTCCTATCTGTTGTCGGAGTATCCCAGCGGTGTCATCACCACCGCTCAGCTCAACGCCCGCACCACGTTGGAGGTCAACAGCAAAGGCATTTCTGACATGAAGGGTGTAGAGTACTTCACCGAGTTGACCAGGCTCAGTTGCTACGGTAACAACATCACCACGATTAACGTGAGCAGCAACCGCAAATTGACCTATCTCAACCTATATAACAACAAGTTGACCTCGATCAATGTGAGCAATAACGACGCGCTCGAGCAGTTGTACCTCCATCGCAACCAGCTCCAGACAATCAGTGTGACTTATCACACGGCACTGAGGACGCTGTGGGTACAAAACAACCCCAATCTGACATACGTGAGTTGTTACGACAACGTGTTGACCAATCTGGATGTGTCTAACTGTACGTTGCTGGGGACGCTCCTGTGCTACGAGAATCCTAATCTCTCCTACGTCAATGGCTTGGAAACCTGCACCGCCATCAATCACCTGGATGTTGAGGACTGCGCCTTCACCGACCTGAACGCCGTGGCCAACATGCCCAACCTGCAGAAACTGTATGCCCGCAACAACAGGCTGACGACGCTTGATGTCTCGAATCACCACCAGCTGGCATACCTCAGGGTGCTGGGTAACACTCAGTTGACAAAACTCTATTGCAATGACTGCGCGTTAACCTCATTGATCGTGACCAACTGCCCGGCATTGACCGAGTTCAAGTGCTATAACAACAATAATCTTCAGACGATTACCGGCTTGGCTGACTGCACTGCTCTGGAGGACTTCTCATGCTATTGCTGTGACCTGAGCGAACTGAACGGTCTGAGCAACCTGGACAATCTGACCCGTGTCGTTTGCTCGGCCAACAAGATTACCTCGCTCACGCTTAACAACAAGGGCAGCATGGTACAGCTTTGGGTGGATGATAACGCGTTGCTCACCAGTCTGAATTGTTATAACAACAACAATTTGAGCAATTTCAATGTTACCGGTTGCACTAAGTTGTTTGAACTCAATTGCAGTAACAACCCGAAGCTGGAAGACATCAGCGGCCTGTGGAGTTGCACGATGCTGCTTTCTTTAGACTGCAGTCGATGCAAGCTCACGTTCTTGGACGTGAGAGACCTGACCGCCCTGCAAACCTTGATTTGCCATAGGAATAACTTGACGACGCTTAACGTGACAGGCTGCACTGCTCTTTCCACTTTGTTCTGCTATTATAATTATAACCTTGCAGAGATTACCGGCGTTGAAAGTTGTACCGCAATGACCGATCTTGACTGCGATGGCTGTCCGATTACCAGCCTTGATGTGAGTGCCATGACTAACCTGGGGAGTCTTAACTGCGCATCAACCCACCTCCAGACCCTCACGGTTACAGGCAAGAGCAACTTGACAAGCCTCGAAGTCGCATTCAACGAGATGCTCACCGAATTGCGTTGCAACAATAACGAATTGACCCTTCTTGACGTGACGGGATGTACCGCTCTTGCACTACTGTATTGCGAACATAACCAATTGACCAGTCTCGACGTGTCGGATTGCACCCCGTTGGAAGACCTTGATTGCGAAGATAATTATTTGTCCAGCTTGACGTTGGGCAATCTGCCCGAATTATATTACTTCAATTGCAGCCAAAACCAATTGACTGAATTGGACATCAGCGGATGTCCTGACCTTTTGGTTGTTTGGTGCAAATATAACCAATTGACCTCGCTGGACTTAAGTAACTGCACCGATGAATTGCTTTCGCTTGACTGCAGTTATAACCAAATCTCAAGTCTTGATGTTGGCAGGTTTACCAATCTCTATCAAGCTAATTGCAGATGCAACAAGATTACAAGTCTGGATGTTGCTAACCACACTAATCTCAAGGATCTATGGTGCGAGGAGAACAACTTGACAAGCCTCGATGCCAGTGGTTGTTCCTCTCTACAGAGATTGCGTGTTGACTACAACCAACTGACAAGCCTGAATGTGAGCGGATGCCCCTCGCTGTGGCTACTGTCTATTTATTTTAATCAGATCAGAGGCAGCAAGATGCAAGCGCTTGTTGATGGCTTGCCCACGGTCACAACCTATGATAAGGGTGATTTATATGCCTGTGTCCCCGAATTTGGGGGTGATCCCGAAGGTAACGTCATCACAGTATCCCAGGTCAATCAAGCCGTCGCCAAAAAATGGAATGTTCTCTATTGGGATAATGAGAGTTATGACTGGGCACCCTATGCAGGCAGCGCCTTCTTGCTGGGTGATGTGAATGGCGATAACAATGTGGGCATCGCCGACGTGACTGCCCTGGTTGACTACATCCTCACGGGCGATGCCTCAAATATCAACCTCGAGGCATCTGACGTGGATGGCGACACCAACGTGGGCATCGCCGACGTGACTGCCCTGGTTGACTACATCCTCACGGGCTCGCTGGGCAAGATGATGAAACCAGGCATTGAACGCTCAGGGGCAGCATCCCAGCTGGAGTTTGCTCTGGAGAAGCCCGTCCTCGAGAAACCCCGCAGAAAATAGGGACGGTTCTCCTGATGACAGGACTATAGGCCTTTTCCCGTGGCCATGTGGAGACGAAAAATTTTGCGTCTCCACAATTTTTTTGATATTTTTTCAGTAATTTTGCCATAAAATATAGGCTTTTATTTTTGAATAGGCTCATTACAGTTGTGAAGTGTTCTCATCTTCAAGAGTTTGTGTTTTTTTTGATGGTTGATGAGTATAATTATATTGTTGAGACTATAATTTTTATTACGTTTTAAATTCAGGTATTTATGAATAGATTATTATTTTTATTGTTGAGTGCCGCCATTGCGGTACCTGTCACGGCGGGGATTACCCGTGCCTACAATCATGCCTTGAGGACGGCTCAAGCAATCACTTGGGACTTTGAGGATGAGAATCAGTTCAAAGAGTTCAATTGCATCGACAACGATGATGATGGTTTCAACTGGTACTATCACAACAACGATGGCTTGGCCACGGGTAGAATGGTGACTCATAGTGGCGATGGCCTTGTTTGCTCAGCGAGTTTTGACCTCATTGAATTTGACAACCTCACTCCCGACAATTGGCTGATTTCTCCCGAGGTTACCTTGGGTGGTACTTTGGTCTTCTACGCCATGGGCCAGGGTGAATATGAATTTGCCGAGAAGTTTGGTGTGTATGTATGTGTTGGCACCCCTACAGGTGTGGCCGACTTCGTTCAGGTCGCTGGTGATTTCACCACTGCTGGCAGTTATCGTGAGTATGAAATTGATTTGAGCGCTTATCAGGGTCAGGTTGGTCACTTCGCTATTGTTCACCACAACACCTTTAGCGAGTTCATCCTTAACATCGATGACATCACCCTCGATACTGGTCTCCGACCTCATCCCTTTACTCCTGTTGTGACGGTTACCTCTATTCCTTCCATCGTCAGCGTGGCTTGGAACACTGGCGTTGGCGCTGATAATTGGCACCTGCGCTACCGTCCCTGGGTTGACACCACAGGCAACCCCATTGACTGCAACTTTAACGATGCCGACTATGACCTGGAAAAGGCCGGGTGGACTATGCGTGATGCTGATGGAGACGGAAAGTGTTGGCGCTTGGGCAATACAGATAATAACCCGGCTAACCGTTATCTGTATTCACAGTCATATGATTGGGACGCTCATGAAGCGCTCACTCCCGATAACTACCTGATCTCACCTGAAATCAAATTGCAAGGCTTTCTCAGGTTCACCTATTGGGGCGATGGTATTCAAGAACCTGGTAAAGATACATTCATGGTTTATGCTCAGATCGGTGAAGAGATGCATCCCCTGGCCACCGAAGACTATGTGCCTACTTTTGAATACGAAACTGAAACGATTGACTTGAGCCAGTTTGGTGGTCAAGTGGGCCACATTGTCTTCCGCCACTACAACTGCCATGACGAGGATGCCCTGTTTCTGGATGATATCTTCATTGGTGATCCTGGCGCCGAGATTGCCGTACTTGCCGAGTGGACCGAGGTCAATGGCTTGACTGAGCCCAAATATACCATCCATGATTTGGCTCCCGGCACCCGGTACGAGCTTCAGGTCATGGCATACAACGAGTTTTTTCAGTCTGACTGGTGCAAGATTATTGATTTCATGACTCCTGAAGGGGGTGTTGAGGACTATGAGCTTGGTGATGTCAACTATGACTTCAAGGTGGACATCGCTGATGTCAGCGATCTTATCGATTACCTGCTGGGCGATCGCATCGTCTTTGAACCACAGGCCGATACCTATGACGACGACAGGATCGACATCGCTGATGTGACTGCCCTGGCCGACTACCTGCTGCACGGCACCTGGCCTGTTGTGGAGCCCGTTTTCACCGTTGTCGGTACCGCCAACCTGTTTGAAAGCGACTGGGACCTCAACAACGAGCGCAACAACATGACTAAGGGCGCTGACGGCATCTACCGTCTGAACAAGGCCGGTTATTTCCAGCAAGGCACCGAAATCAAATTCAAGGTTGTTCGCAATCACTCCTATATCCACTCATGGCCCGCCGAAGAAAGGGTCATCGGCATCTACGAGACAGGAGCCTTCAGCATCGACATCACCTTCAATCCCGATGCCCCCGACAATCAGAAGATTGGCGTCGATATGAACAAGGTGTTCTGAGCGAAAAAGGGACGGTTCTACTTTTGATGACAGGACAATAGGCCTTTTTCAGTGGCCATGTGGAGACGCAAAATTTTGCGTCTCTACATTTTTTTTGATATTTTTTCAGTAATTTTGCCTAATGATAAAGGCCCTCATCTTTAAATAGGCGCGTTGCTGCTTTGAAACGTTCTTATTTTCAATCATTTGATGGTTTTTTTATGGTTGCTGATTTCAGATTTCGTTTTAATTTTATAATTTTTAAATTCAGGTATTTATGAATAGATTATTATTTTTATTGTTGAGTGCCGCCATTGCGGTACCTGTCACGGCAGGGATTACCCGTGCTTCCAATCATGCCCTGAGGACGGCTCAGGCAATCACTTGGGACTTTGAGGATGAAAATCAGCTCAATGACTTCAATCTCATCGACAACGATGGTGATGGCTTCAATTGGGAACATAACACCAACACGTGGAATGATGTTAAAACTCATAGTGGGGATGGCGTCATTTCTTCAACGAGTTTTGATGAGGAGTACTATAATCCCCTCAGGCCCGACAACTGGCTGATTTCTCCCGAGGTCACCCTGGGTGGTACTTTAGTCTTCTACGCTGTAGATCAAGGTAAATATCAATCTGTAGAGAGGTTTGGTGTGTATGTATGCGTTGGCACCCCTGATGGCGTGGAAGATTTCGTTCAGGTTGCTGGTGATTTCACCCCTGCTAACGATTATCGTATGTTTGAAGTTGATTTGAGGGCTTATCAGGGCCAGGTTGGTCACTTCGCCATTGTTCATCACAACTCCTATTTCGGGGCCATGATGAGCATCGATGACATCACCCTCGATATTGGCCTGCTGCCACATCCCGTTACTCCCGCTGTGACGGTTACCCCTATTCCTACCATCGTCAGCGTGGATTGGACCGCTGGCCTTGGTGCCGATAATTGGAGCCTGCGTTACCGTCCCTGGGTTGACACCACCGGCAACCCCATTGACTGCAACTTTAACGATGCCAACTATGACCTGGAAAAGGCCGGGTGGACTATGCGTGATGCTGATGGAGACGGAAGGTGTTGGCGCATGGGCAATTCCGATGATAACCCGGCTGACCGTTATGTGTATTCAGAGTCTTATAATTGGCTGGATTATCAACCGCTCAATCCCGATAACTACCTGATTTCACCTGAAATCAAATTGCAGGGCTTTCTCCGGTTCACCTTCTGGGGCGATGTCATGACCAACCATTATGGCAATATCATACCTTATAAAGAGAAATTCATGGTTTATGCCCAAATCGGTGAAGAGATGCATCCCCTGGCATCCGAATACTATGAGACTTATCTGGAGCGCGAAACAGAAACGATTGACTTGAGCCAGTTTGGTGGTCAAGTGGGCCACATTGTCTTCCGCCACTACAACTCCACTGGCAGGTCTATCTTGTATCTGGATGATATCTTCATTGGTGATCCTAATGCCGAGATCGTCTTACCTGCCGAGTGGACCGAGTTCAATGGTTTGACCGAGCCCAGATACACCTTCCGTGATCTGGCCCCCGACACCAGATACGAGCTTCAGGTCATGGCATACAACGAGTTCTTCCAGTCTGAATGGTGCAAGATTATTGGTTTCAAGACTATGGGAGAAAGCGTCGAGGACTTTGAGCTTGGTGATGTCAACTATGACTTCAAGGTGGACATCGCTGATGTCAGCGATCTTATCGATTACCTGCTGGGTAATGGCTGCGTATTTGAACCACAGGGCGATACCTATGACGACGATAAAATCGACATCGCTGATGTGACGGCTCTGGCCGACTATCTGCTGAGCGGCAACTGGCCTGTTGTGGAGCCCGTTTACACCGTTGTCGGTACCGCCAACCTGTTTGAAAGCGACTGGGATCTCAACAACGAGCGCAACAACATGACTAAGGGTGCTGACGGCATCTACCGTCTGAACAAGGCCGGTTATTTCCAGCAAGGCACCGAAATCAAGTTCAAGGTTGTTCGCAATCACTCTTATCTCCACTCATGGCCCGCCGAAGAAAGGGTCATTGGCATCTACGAGACTGGTGCCTTCAGCATCGACATCACCTTCAATCCCGATGCCCCCGACAATCAGAAGATTGGCGTCGATATGAACAAGGTGTTCTGAGAAAACCAGGGACGGTTCTATAGACGACATCATCAATCACGGTATAGGCAGGGGTGAAGCGAGGCATAGCCGAGTGGAACCCCTGCTTGGTGTGAGGCTGGAAATTCGCATTGACAACCCGCATGTGCGGGGAAGTGGGTGCCCTGTCGGGTAAAAATTGAAACAAATCGTGAACAAATCAAAGACAAATCAGATTTGTTGAGATTTGTATAAAATATAAAATGCGTATATTTGCCACGACTTTCAGCAAATCAAGCATATCATGGCAGATATTACAATTCAATTTCCCGAATCAGATTATAATTCAATTCTGCGACAGGCTGTCGCAGTTTTGCCGTGGGGACATACGCTTAAACTGATGCAGAAGTTCGGAAACGATGATGAGGCGATTCTCTATTACGCTAAGGAAACCACAGCTAAACCAATCGGTGTAGCCGATTATCAGCTGATTATTCCACAGGAAGAATTGAAACGCGTCGTTGCTGATGAACTTGAATCGTTCAGCAAAGAGTTGCCTCACCGAACTGGATTCTCCTTGTTGGACAGCGAATACAGCAATGAAGAGAATTAACTATATAAAATATTAATAATCTACTGAAATGAAACCACTTAGATTTGCAATAATCGCCCTGCTTGCTTTATCATCTCTCATGGCAATAGCGCAAGAGCAAAGAACAGATACAATTATCCCAAAGTTCTTAATCAATGGCTATTTTTTTCGTGAGATGCCAGAACTCCCAGGTAATGCTATTCCAAGTTATTCACGGCTGAAAGATTCAGAAGGAAACAAGATACTTGCCATTGGACTTGATGTCGATTTACCCGAGTCTGTCACAAGTCAGGCAATACCCGTAGAACAAGTGCACAATGCCAATCAGTTCCTGAATGGTGCCAATATGATGTCGACGATGCTGGAATTGGCTCAAGCAGGCGTTAAGGAAGACGGCACTTTCTACTCTCCTAAGGCAGGTGAGCCATTCCCTCCATTTAATGAAATAGATTTAGAAGGACACAGATGGACCAACGACAGTGTCAAAGGTCATGTGATGGTGATTAACCTGTGGTATTCAGGTTGTGGACCCTGCCGTGCCGAAATGCCTGAACTATCAACGTGGAAGGAACAGTTCCCTGATGTCATGTTTTTCTCTGCCACCTACCATGACGCCGAGGTCGTCCAGAAAATAACCGAAAAACACCACTTCACGTGGACACACCTCGTTGAAGCCAAGGATATGATGTCATGGATTGGGACCGAAGGCTTTCCCTTTACAGTGGTTGTCGATAAAATGGGAATTGTCCGCTATGCCGTTCATGGCACAAGCCAGGAAATACGTGCCGAAATTATCGCAAAAATAAAAGAAGCTGAAGGAATTTGAAATACTACATTTGTTGTCTTGTACGCATTGAGGCGGTTACCGAACTTTCATAGCACGATAACCGCTTTTAAATTTGGGAAATGGTATAGACGTTGGCCCATTGATTTTTAAAATTATCATTAGCCTCGCAGGGGAGGGCCAAACTGCTATATCGTTCCCAAAATTTGTTCGGATTTGGCTATGGTCTTATGAAAAATGTGTATCTTTGCCAATTAGAACATAATTGAAAAAAATCTTAATGATATGAAAAAAATCATCCTGGTAATATCCTTTTTGTGCTTGTGGGCGCTGGGCGCGGGTGCGGTCGGTGTGAAGCAGGGTAGTGTGAAAACGCTGGTTGACAGCTGCGGCTTTTTTCCGCAGATGAGTCCCGACGGGCAGTGGCTGCTGTTCTCGACGACCGAAGGGTCTCACTTGATTTTGAAGAACCTGTCAACGGGCGACCACCGCGTCGTCTCATCGACGGGTATGCCGGGCTTTGACGCCATCTTTGGCCCCGACGGCAAGGTGTATTACCTCACGCAGGAGCGTAAGAAGGGCAACCTGCTGTACCGCACGGGCCACTGCTACGACCCCTCGACGGGCAAGGATGAGATTGTGCTCAAGGGCCAGCATGGTCAGGTGCAGCCGCTGCGCGCAGCCGCTGGCGTGGTGATCAACGGTGAGCGTCAGATTTACAGCAGCGCCAAGAAGGTGGGCGCCTGGGCCTATACCCGCGGCACCACGCTCTATCTGGTGGATGCCAACGGCGTGAGCCGGGCCTTGCAGCCCATTGACGACAGCAACGGCTACCTGTGGGCGTCGCTCTCTCCCGATGGCACAAAGGTGATGTTTGAGGCGGCATCCCACGGTGTGGTGGTGTGTGACCTCAACGGCAGCGTGATTGCCGAGTTGGGCGAGTTCCTGATGCCCAGCTGGTACAACAACGATTACATCATCGCGATGAGCAATGCGGGCAACACGCGCACCAACGAAAGCCGCATCTGGCTCATTTCCATCGACGGCTCGGTGTTCAAACCCATCTCTCCCAGGGAGGAGCGTGCCGTGCAGCCCATGACTGCTGGCGGCAAGGTGGTCTATACCGTGCAGTATAGCGGCGAGGTCAAGCAGCTCGAGTTGGACATCGAGCCCGCTAAGGCCATGCCCGCGGCACCCGGCAAGGGCAAAGTGGAAAAGTCGCCCAACCCCGGCAGCAAGAAGGACTTGCCTCGTGTGTTCATCAACCCCGGCCACGGCGGACATGACGATGACGACCGCCACATCCCCACATGGGTTATCAGTGCCCGTGACACCCTCCACTACTATGAGTCTAACTCCAACCTGACCAAAGCGCTGGCGCTGGAAGAGATTCTGCATAACAAGGGCTACGAGACCGTGCTGTCGCGCAAGACCAACAAGACCGAGGATGACCTGGACTTGTTTGAAATCGTCGCCCTGGCATCCAACAGCGGCGCGGACATCTTCCTGGCCTTGCACAGCAACGCCACCGGCACCGAGAACCGCGTGAATTTCCCGCTGGCCCTGTACCGCGGTTGGGACGACAAGGACGTTGTCGAGGGCAGCCACGCGCTGAGCGACATGATCATGCACTTTGCCAAGATGAACGAGCTCACCGTGTGGAGCCACAAGGAGCGTAGCCGCGGCGACTGGTCGTTCTATCCCGAGTGGGGCTACAAGGTGGGACTGGGCGTGCTGCGGTACAACAAGCTGCCGGCAACGCTCATCGAGGGCTCCTTCCATGACTATCTGCCCGAGCGCGAACGCCTGTTCTGTGACAACTACTGCTGGCTGGAGGCATGGAACTATTCACAGGGTCTGGATGAGTATTTCCACTATTACGGGAAGTTCAAGAACGGCGTCCTTGCTGGTGTGATCCGTTGGGAAGACATCCTGCGCCAGGACGATGACATGCGCCTGTACGGAGACGACGAGCTCAAGCCGCTGAACGGAGCGTTGCTTCGCCTGTACACCGACCGCGGTGTGATGACGCGTGCCTATACCCTTGATAACCGCGACAACGGCGTGTTTGTGTTCTCTAACCTGCCTCCCATGAAGTATAAGCTCGAGGTTTACTACGGTGACGAGGAACTGTACATCACCACCAAGGTGAAGACCAAGAAGAATGAGACCGTGTATAAGAACCTGATGATGCGTAAGGACATGAAGCCTAAAAAGAAGAAGAAATAGTTTAGTCCTTAGTCCTTAGTTTTTAGTTTCTAGTCCCTAGTCCCTAGTTTCTAGTTGGCATGCGCCAACATCTGACTCCTAACGGCCACGCCAAGGCGAGGCCCTACACTCCTGATTTCTCATTCCTCATTCCTAATTTCTAACTCCTGATTTCTAATTCAAAAAAACTAAGAAATATGAAAAAGAGACTGTCATTTATGATGTTGCTGGCGCTGGCGGCATGGCTGTCACCAGTGCTCGCCCAAGAGGTTGAGGTGACCTCGCTCTCGCGTCTGCTCGAGGGCGTCGAGGGACCCGCCTATTATCCTGTTCTCAACAGCGCGGGAGACCGCCTGCTGTTCTCGACCGAGAATGGGGCATTGAAGCTCTATGACTTCACCGACAATGTGACCACCACGGTTACACGCGACTTCGTGGCAGGCAATGACGCCTGTTTTGGAGGTGACGGCAAGGTATATTTTGTTACTCAGCAGTCGGCGGAGAATCATCTGGTGTACCGCACCGGACAATGCTACGACGTCGCATCGCGTGCGGTGACCCGCCTCACCGAGTCCCATCACGGCACGGTCAAGGCTGTTGCCACCACCCGTGGCGGCATGGTCAAGGCTTTGGGCAAAGCCGACCGCGACATGACCTCGAGCGGCAGCGGAGCGTGGACCGAGGACAGCCATGTGCACGTGATTGTTGACGGCAAGGAACGTGTGTTCTCGCCTGTGGACTCATGGGCTGGTTACCTGTGGGCATCGCTCTCGCCCGACGGACAGCGTGTCGCCTTCTTTGCCGCGGGCAAGGGCATCGTGGTCATCGACCTGCGGGGACAGGTGGTCGCCATGCTGGGCAACTACGAGATGCCGTGCTGGTATGACAACGACTACCTGGTGGCTCAGCATGCCACCGACGACGGCCACCAGTTCACCTCGTCCCAAATCATGCTGCTTAAGGCCGACGGCACCTGGCAGGCCCAGTTGAACTCGCCTGAGTCGATGGCGATGCACCCCACGTGTGGCGGCGGCAAAATCGTCTATACGACCATCGACGGCCTGCTCTATGAGATGCATATCAACATTTACCGATAAAACCGCTGAAAAGTCATGAAAAAGATTTTTGTACATTTCTGGATGATGGCATTGATGGCGGTTTGCGCCATCGGCAATGCTAACGCTCAGCAGCCTCACGTGTATATCAACCCGGGCCACGGCGGCTATGACAGTGATGACCGCAATATGGTCATCTACCCGTTCAGCGTGGGCGACAGCGCGGGTTCGTGGGAATCCAAGTCCAACCTGCGTAAAGGTCTCGCCCTTGAGGAAATCCTGAAGAAAAAAGGCTACAAGACCAGCATCTCGCGCCGCACCAACACCACCAACGACGACCTGGCGCTCTCGACCATCGTCGCCCTGTGCAACCAGAGCGGTGCCGACGTGTTCTATTCCATCCACAGCAACGCCACGGGCACCAGCGCGGTGAACAACTTCCCGATGGTGTTCTACCGCGGCTACACCGGCAGCCCCCAAATCGCCAATGCTGACGTGCTCGCTGCCGACCTGGAGCCTTACCTGTATGCCAACACCAGCACGGTGTGGACCCACAACTACCAAATCTGGGGCGACTGGTCGTTCCGTCCTGAGTGGGGCACCCAAGGCTATGGCGTGTTGCGCGGCAACCGTGCCGTCGCTAACCTGAGCGAAGGCTCCTTCCACGACTACATCCCTGAGGCCTACCGCCTGCTCAGCCCCTATTATTGCTGGATGGAGGGATGGAACATCTCGCTGGGCGCCGACAAGTATTTTGACCGTTTGGATAACTTCGGGCAGGGTGTTGTCACGGGCAACGTGCGTGATGACCGCATTAAGCGATTGCAGGAGAATCCCCAGCCCTTCATCGTCTATGGCGATGATGGCCTGATGCCTATCCACAACGCCACCGTGCGCCTGCTCGACCAGGATGGTAACGAGGTGCAGCGCTGCCAGACCGACACCCTGCGCAACGGCATCTATCTGTTCAAGTATGTGGAGCCGGGGACCTATACCGTCGAGGTGAGCGAGCCGTCCCACTTCAGCCAGAGTGAGACCGTCACGGTAAGCGCCAATGCGCCGACCTATCAGAACTTCTACCTCAAGCGCGTCCGCGACACGCCCCCCGTGGTGGTTGACTACAGCCCCGTGTGGCACGAGGGTGACCCTGCCGTGAAGTGCAGCGAGCAGATTGTGCTCTCATTCAACTGGGACATGGACAGTGTGACCACCTGCGACGCCTTTACCCTCGACCCGCCTGTCGAGGGCACCTTCCGTTGGGAAGATTCCTACTACCGTCTCGTGTTCACGCCGGTAGATGCCTTTGACGTGAACACCCTGTACACGCTCACGCTCAAGCGCAGCGCCGAGCATGGCGGCGGCACTCCGATGCAGGAAGACTTCGTGATGCAGTTCTATACCCAGCCGCGCAACCACCTTGGCGGGGTGAACGTGTTCCCCTATGAGGGCGCTCCTGTCCATTTCAAGTCACCCGTTGTGGAGTTGCGTGTGGACTCGTTGCTCGATACCTATAACCTGTTCCAGAAACTGCGCGTGCTCGACAGCGAGGGCAACGAGTTGGCATGGAACAAGCGTGGCATCAAGTACAACAAGCGTGGTGACGATTACGGCTTTGTGCGCCTGCCGCTGGTTAGGGACTTTGAGGTGGGTAAGGATTACCGTCTCATTCTCGACATGGATATCGCCGACACTGCCGGCATCCACCTGCCCGCAGCGCTTGACATCAACTTCACCGCTGTTGACGCTGGTGCCGACAAGCCTGGCATGCAGGTTGTCGAGGGCTTTGAAAAAAAGGAGTATTACTTGAATTGTGGCCATGCCGGCAGCGCTACACAATGCCCATCGGCACAATTGTCCTTTGTAAACGACAGGTTGTTCGGTAATGCATCTATGCAACTCGATTATGACTTTAAGACATATGATCCAAATTATTACTTCTTCCTTTCATACAATCCCGACTGGGGTCTGGAAGATGATCAATGGGAAAAGCCTTTCTATCCCGGGCAGACATTGGGACTCCATGTTTGTGGCGATATGTCCTACACCAAGATGACCGCTGAGTTCCGTACGAACGGCGACTGGGTAAAGATTCCGATATGTACGGTTGACTTCCATGGCTGGCGTTATGTAGAGGTTGATTTGAGCAGCTTGCCCGAGAGTGGCGGAAAATTGCGTCATATATTTTTTGAGCGCATCAGCAACGTGATGGGACAGACTGGTACCATCAAGCTGGATAACCTGCTCAGGGGTAAGGCCAGCGGCCTCGACGAGGTGCGCCTTGCCAACATGGAGGTGCGGCACAACGGTGACTACATCGTCGTGAGCGCCGACACCTGGGTGCAGGGCGTGGAACTGATTGACATGAATGGCCGCACCGTCAAGGTCGCCGGCGGCAACTGCCTCAACGTGGCCGACGTGGCCCGTGGCGTCTACCTCGTGCGCGTCCATATCAACGGCCGCAGCGTTACCCACAAGGTGAAACTCTAGCAGTGACATTAACATTAAAAAAATATCAAGTGATTATGAATAGTAAATTATTAGTAAGAGCATTGGCCCTGGTGGCCTGCCTGCTGTGTGCAATGAGCGGTCAGGCACGAGATCTCGCCTATGCGGTATATACGTCCGAAGACTCCACGCTGACGTTCTACTATGACGGCAATGACGCCAGTTGGTATGGCGTTTCCATGCCGCTGTATCCCAATGACAACTGGGATGACCCCGACTGGTACAAATTCCGCTATTATACTGCTGTTGTCAGGGTGGTGTTTGACCCCTCATTCGCCAACTGGACTCCCACGACTACCCAAAAGTGGTTTTGCAACATGACGAAGCTCAGGACGATCGAAGGCATCGAATACCTGAACACGTCGCATGTGACCACCATGCTCTCGATGTTCTATGACTGCGTGAATCTTGAGAGCATTGATCTGAGCCATTTCAATACCGACAACGTGACCAACATGGCTTGCCTGTTCTATCGGTGTTCCAAGTTGACCGACATCGATGTGAGCAATTTCAATACCTCCAATGTGACCAACATGAATGGCATGTTCAGTAAATGTTACGGCCTGACGAGTCTTGACCTGAGCAATTTCGACACCAGCAATGTGTTGTCTATGAGTAGCATGTTCAGTGACTGCGATGGCCTGACGAGCCTCGACTTGAGCAATTTCAACACCGAGAAGGTGGAGGACATGGCTTGGATATTCAGTTTCTGCGATAATCTGGAGTCCGTTGACATCAGCAGTTTCAGCACGTCTAACGTGACCAACATGGGCTATATGTTCTATCATTCCAATAAATTGGATAACGTGGATGTGCGTCATTTCGATACCAGCAATGTGACCAAGATGGAGTACATGTTTGGCTACAGCCCTTGCACCACCCTTGACGTGAGCAACTTCGACACCGGTAATGTCATCAACATGTATTGCATGTTCTATCAATGCAAAGGTTTGACGGGCCTTGACCTGACTCACTTCAACACCTCTAATGTGGTCAATATGGCGAGGATGTTCTGGGGTTGCGAGAGTTTGACAGAACTTGACTTGAGCCATTTCGACACCGGTAATGTGAAAAGGATGGACAATATGTTCACCAGTTGCACGGGCCTGACGAGTCTCGACCTGAGCAATTTCGACACCCACAGCCTCACCAACATGGAATCCATGTTCTCCAGTTGCTCGGGTTTGACCGACCTTGATGTGAGCAGTTTCAATACCGCGCTGGTGGACTCGATGCGTAGCCTGTTCGCGGGCTGCAGCAGTCTGAGGAGCCTTGACTTGAGAAGTTTTGACACGGGCAATGTGGTCACCATGGATGGCATGTTCAGCAATTGCTCCAGCCTGACGAGCCTTGACTTGAGCAGTTTCACCAATCCCAAAGTAAAATCATTGGAGGGCCTGTTCAGGAACTGTTCCTCTCTTGTGAGCGTAGACATATCCAATTTTGATACTCGAAATGTGCAACAGATGCGCGAGATGTTCCAGGGGTGCAGCAGTCTGGCCAGTGTTGATTTGAGCAACTTCAACACAGAGAAGACCTATGGGCTGTATGGTATGTTCAAGAATTGCAGCAGCCTGACGAGCCTCGACCTGAGCAGTTTCAACACCGCGTCGTTCACCTACCTGTCCAGCATGTTTGAAAACTGCAGCAATCTGGTCACTATCACGGTGGCCGATGACTGGGATGTCACGCACGTCAACAGTGACTCCTATTATTCGCGGGATATGTTCTACCACTGCTACAATCTGGTGGGCGGTCAGGGCACTAAATACAACTCAAGCCATACTGACAAGACTTATGCCCGCATCGACGGCGGCACGGACAATCCGGGCTACCTGTCGGCAGTGGTGATCCTTGGTGATGTCGACGGCAACGGCAGCGTGGGCATCGCCGACGTGACGGCTCTTATCGACTATATCCTCGGGGGCGATGGCACAGGACTCAACCTTGCCGCTGCCGACGTGAATGGCGACGGCACGGTGGGTATCGCCGACGTGACCACAATCGTCGATATGATATTGGTCGAGGATACAGAGTGAAGCAAGAACGTTGAAAATCGGGGCAAAAAAGTACAAGAAACTGACAAAATGTCAGTTTCTTGTTTAAAATAGTTTAAAAACCTGACACGGTGGCTTGAGTTTTTAACGGTGGTTAAACTTTGGAGCTTTGGTATCGGTTTTGCTGAATACAGGAGTGCCGGCGATGCGCAAGCAGGGCCGGCACAAGACAGAAACATTTAAAGACTCATAAAACAAAATAATTAGGAGGTAATGACTATGTATTTTCCTGTAATTCGTAACAACCGCAACAACTGGTTAGACAGTGCATTTAACGACCTGTTTGATATGGATTGGACCCCGCGTCACTTGAGCACAGCACCCGCTGTCAACGTCAAGGAGAGCGATACCGCTTTCACCATGGAGGTCGCCGCTCCAGGTCTGAAGAAGGAGTTCTGCAAGGTGAACATCAACAACGAGGGTAACCTGGTTGTGAAGATTGAGAATAAGGCCGAGCACGAGGACAAGTCCTGCGAGGAGGGCAAGAAATGCCACTATGTGCGCCGCGAGTTCTCCTATACCGACTATGAGCAGACTTATATTCTGCCCGACGAGGTCGATAAGGAGGCCATCAGCGCCAAGGTCGAGGACGGTATCCTGACCATCGACCTGCCCAAGATCGCTCCTCAGCCCGAGAAGAAGATGGACCGCACCATCGAGATCGGCTAACCGGACAACCCGCTTCGTTTATCATTAAAAAAGGCACTTGTGGCATTGCGCCGCAGGTGCCTTTTTTTTGCGTCATGCTTGTATGACCACAAGATAAAGGCTTTCGATATTACACGTTACACCAGTGAGAGCACGGGTGCCATCAGCTGGGACGGTTCTAATGATGCGGTAAGCGAAGCGGCGCTATCAGTTAGAACCGTCCCAATGATGCACCGCCCGTGTGATTACCCTCACTTCTCTGCTTTGCGGGGATGCGGTAAGCGAAGCGGCGCTATCAGTTAGAACCGTCCCAATGATGCACCGCCCCTGCCGCTGTCACCATAACCTGAAAATCCCACAAGTGTGATTACCCTCACTTCTCTGCTTTGCGGGGCGCCAAACGGCTGAATGGATACTTTTTTAGTCAATATGTGTTTTTAAATGTTAATAATTGTTTGAATCGTGGAATTTTATTGATGATTCGGGCGCTTTCATCTGAATTTGGCATAACTTTGTGGCCGAAAAAAGCAGCGAGATGCTGGTTTTAAAGGAAAGTTAACAGAATTCTATATTTATTAACCAGGTTGGGAATGACTAAAGGTCAAAATATCACCCTTATTGCCGATAGCAGCACGACGCGCACCGAGTGGGCGCTTGTTGAGGATGGTGAGGTGCTTGAGAGCGCTTACACCTCGGGACTGAACCCGTTTTTCATGACGCGTCGCGAAATCAGCCACAGCATCCGTCTGGAGTTGCCGCCTGAGTTCTTCAAGCGCCGTTGGAGCCATGTCTATTTCTATGGCGCAGGCTGTTCGGGCCCCGAGAAGAACAAGATCATCGAGGGTTCCCTTGTGGCGCAGTTCAAGACGCCGGTCACTGTGATGAGCGACCTGCTGGGCGCTGCGCGTGGCCTGTTGGTGCGCGAACAGGGACTGGCGTGCATCCTGGGCACCGGCAGCAACTCGTGCCTCTATGACGGCAAGGAAATCGTCAAGAATGTGCCTGCCCTGGGCTTCATCTTGGGCGATGAGGGCAGTGGCGCCGCCTTGGGCCGCGTGTTCTTGGGCGACGTCCTTAAGGGCTTGGCGCCCCATGACCTGACCGAAGCATTCTTTGACAAATACAAGGTGACGCGCGCCGAGGTGCTTGACGCAGTGCTCAACAACCCCGCCGCCACGCGCAACCTGCGCGCTTATTCATTCTTCTTGAGCGAGCACTTGGACAGTCAATACGTCCACGACCTGATTGTGGGCGAGTTCATGCGTTTCTTCGAGCGCAACGTGTCGCAGTATGACTATAAGACCTATCCCGTGAATTTCGTCGGCCCCATCGCTACGACCTACAGCGAGATTCTGCTCGAGGTCGCCAACCAGTTTGGCGCCACCGTCCGCAAAATCCTCCTCAGCTCCATGCCAGGCCTCATCGCCTACCACAGCGCGGAATCCTAATCATATCAGACTCACAACGTGACCTCGATGATGGCAATGGAGGCATCAGCCGATGCCGACAATGCTGTCACCGTCATGATCGTTGTGCCCCGATGTGTCGCAGCTGGGCGTCGTTGCGCCCGTTCGCTTAAACGTTCAAGCCTGTGACGGACTCATCAAATGTGGCGAGGTTTTTCTTTAAAAAATGTAGTTAAATTATAAAAGATGTTGTAAAGAGGGGCATTAGGGGTGTTTCGTTTTGGTTTTTCGTTAGGTTTGAGTACTTTTGTTGCATTACAAATAGCCAAAATCAGAAAAAACCAAGATATGAAAAAGACGTCAAAGATGTTGTTGAGTGTAGCGGCTTGCTTGGCTGTGTTGCCGCCGTTGCACGCCCAGTCGTTTGCTGACGATCAGATAGCCGCTGTGCAGCGTGTGGTTGCCAGTCAGTTGCCCGAGCACATGGGCGTAGGTGACCTGAAGGTGCGTACGGTCCTGTTCGAGAACGACACGGTCAAGGTGGACGTGAGCGAGAACTTTGGTGATGTGCCTTTCACCCAACAAGGGGTGGAACGCATGCGTGGCGAGATACGCGAGGCGTTGGGCCGTGACTATGCGGACAGCCCTGTCCTCATCACCATCGTGGGCAACGACATCAACAAGTACTTCGCCGACTACGAGCCGGCCTACAAGCGCAGTCACGAACCGTTCATCAGCGAGATGGACGCCAACCGTCATTACAAGCACGGCCTGGACGGCAATATCGTGGCGATGTGGCCCAGCCACGGCTGGTATTTCGAGCCCAAGCTGAACCGTTGGGAGTGGCAGCGCGCCCGCCTGATGCAGACCGTCGAGGACATGTATACCCACAGCTATGTGCTGCCCTTCCTGATTCCGATGCTGGAAAATGCGGGCGCCTATGTGTGGAATGCCCGTGAACGCGATACCCACAACGTGGGCGTCGTGGTCGACAATGACGGGGGCGAGGCGCAGCGTGGCTACAGCGAGCACAATGGCAAGCAGAAGTGGCAGACCGGCAACGACGGTAACGGCTTTGCCTACCTGCGCACACAGTACAAAGACTTTGAGAACCCCTTCGCCGAAGGCACCTACCGCATGGTCAAGGCCGAGAAAGACAAGAATAAGGTCTCGACCGCATCATGGGATGTCGAGATGCCCGAGGCGGGTGAGTTTGCCGTGTATATCTCTTACAAGTCGCTGCCCAATAGCGCCCATGACGTGAACTATACCGTCAACAGCCTGAGTGGAGCGCGCCACTTCCGCGTCGATCAGTCGATGGCAGGTGGCGTGTGGGTCTATCTGGGCACGTTCCCGCTGGCCAAGGGCATGAACCCCGCAGTGGTCGAGGTGTCCAACCTGAGTGCCAACAAGGATGCCGTCATCACCGCCGACGCCATCCAAGTGGGTGGCGGCAAGGGCAACATCGTGCGCCGCGTGGCGCTGCCCACCGAGGAGAACCGCCGCATCGCCGCCGAGCAGGAGAATGAGAAATACCTGGGTAAGGAGGGCGTGCAGTACAGCTACATCGGCAGCGGTGACCACCCGTGGTTCCACCTGGGCTCGCGCTACTACCTGCAGTGGGCCGGTTTCCCCGACAGCGTCTATTCCACGTCCCACGGCATCAACGATTATGTTGATGACTACCGCAGCCGTGGCGAGTGGGTCAACTACCTTGCCGGAGGCAGCGACGTGTTGCCCGACCGTGGCGGCCTGAGGGTGCCTGTTGACCTCTCGTTCTGCCTGCACACCGATGCCGGCTCCACGCCCGACGATGAGATTGTGGGCACGCTGCTCATCTACTGCACCAACAGCGGCGGCAAGAAGTTCGGCAAGTATGCCAACGGCACGCCGCGCGAACTCTCTCGACGCTATTGCAACCTGCTCTCGACCGAGATTGTCAAGGACATCCGCGCCAAGTGGGAACCCAACTGGACGCGCCGCGGCATGTGGGACAAGAGTTACTATGAGGCGCGTGTGCCCGAGGTGCCCGCCGTGCTCATGGAGCTGCTCTCGCATCAGAATTTCGCCGACATGAAGTATGGTCTTGACCCGATGTTCCGCTTTGATGTGAGCCGCGCGATCTACAAGGGCATGTTGAAGTTCATCGCCCAGCGCGACCACCGCTCGTATGTCGTGCAGCCGTTGCCCGTCAACAGCTTTGCCATCAGCAAGACCGACAAGGGCCATTACCTGCTCACCTGGCAACCCACCCACGACAACCTGAGCGATAATGCCGATGCCACGGCCTATATCGTGTGTGAGCGCGTGGGCCTGGATGGCGCTTTCAAGGAGGTTGCCACCGTCAAGGGGCCGCAGTACAGCGTGCGCATCAGCGACAACAAGATTCACAGTTACCGCATCATCGCCCTGAACGATGGCGGCCGCAGTTTCCCCAGCGAGACCTTGAGCCTGGGCGAGGCGGCAGGCAGCCAGGGTGACGTGCTGGTGGTCAACGGCTTTACCCGCGTGAGCGCTCCCGACTGGTTTGACGGACCCGAACGTGCCGGCTTTGATGACAATAAGGACCACGGCGTGCCCTATATCCAGCAGATCAACTACCTGGGCTCCCAGTATGAGTTCCGCCGCGCCCTGGAGTGGAAGGACGACGACGCGCCAGGTTTCGGCTCCAGCCGCAGCAACTACGAGACCATGAACGTGGCGGGCAATACCTTTGACTATCCCGCCGTGCATGGCGAGGCGCTGATGAATACGGGCTATTCCTTCGTGTCGTGCAGTCAGCAGGCCCTGGAGGCAGGTTATGACACCGACGGCTACCGCTTGATGGACCTTATCCTGGGCAAGCAGAAGGAGATTAAGACAGGCAGCGGCATGATGCCTAACCGCTTCAAGATATACACATCCGGCCTGAAGGATGCCCTGCGCAAATTCACCGCAGGGGGCGGCAGCGTGCTGCTGTCGGGTGCCTACGTGGGCAGCGACCTGTGGGATAACGCCGCCGGCAACGATGACCCGTCGGGTAAGAAGTTCGTCAAGGACGTGCTGGGCTTCGAAGGCTTGCACGGCAGGGCATCGCTCGATGGCACCGTTGTCGCCACCGACAACCCCGACCATTACCTGTCCTCGCCCGGTGCATGGAACTTCACCAGCCAGTTGAATGACAAGATATATGCCGTCGAGTCGCCCGACGCCATTCGCGCCAGCGATGACCGCGGCTTCACGTGGATGCGCTACGGCGAGAACGGTTTGCCTGCTGCCATCGCCAGCGACCGCGGCAACTACCGCACCGTAGTCGTCGGCTTCCCCCTCGAGACGGTGACCACCGTCCAGGAGCGCACCAGCCTGATGAGCCGCATCATGGAATTCCTGAAGCCCTAAGGACCTTAAAGACCCTAAGGACCCTAAGGACCTTAATAAAACTGAACATTCAATTATCAACAATATAAAAAGACAAGAAATCATGGGAAGAATTAATTGCTTTATTCCGTTTGTCAGCGAGAAGCAGGCGGCACAAACCATCGAGAACCTCAAGAATGAGGAATTGGTGAACAAGATCTATCTGCTCGCCACCGTTGACAACCCCAAACCCGTCGAGGGCTGCGAACTGCTGCCCGTCAATGTGCTCTTCTCGAGTGCCACGATGCGTGAGATAGCCAGTCATGCCGATGCCGACTACGTGCTGCTCTACACCAAGTATGACACGCTGAAGATGGGCCCGTTCTCGCTGGAGCGTTTCGCCAAGCTGGGTGACGACACCCAGTCGGGCATGCTCTATGCCGACCACTACAACGTGACCGACAACGGCGCCGACAAGGCTCCCGTCATCGACTACCAAATGGGTAGCCTGAGGGATGATTTCGACTTTGGTTCGGTGATGTTCTTCTGCGGCCAGTGCTTCAAGAAGGCGGTGGAGGCCATGAAGGAGAAATATGAGTTCGCCGGCCTGTATGACCTGCGCCTCAAGTTGTCGCAGTTTGCCGCCATCACCCACATCAACGAGTACCTCTACAGCGATGTCGAGCTGGACACCCGCAAGAGCGGTGAGAAGATTTTTGACTACGTGGATCCGCGCAACCGCGGCCGTCAGATCGAGATGGAGAAGGCCTGCACCGAGCACCTCAAGGAAATCGGCGGTTATCTGTCTCCCGTACGCACCGAGAATGGTGAAGAAGTGCCCAACTTCCGCACCATCGAGTTCAATCAGGGCGACTTTGAGGTCGAGGCAACGGTGATGATTCCCGTGCGCAACCGCATCCGCACCATCCGCGATGCCATCGACTCGGTGCTCAAGCAGAAGTGCAATTTCAAGTTCAACCTGATGGTGGTGGACAATTTCTCGACCGACGGCACACGTGAGGCCATTGCCGAGTACAATGACCCGCGCCTGATTCACATCATCGCCGACTACTATGACATGGGCATCGGCGGTTACTGGAACCTGGCCGCGCACCGCAAGAATGCCGGCAAATTTATCGTGCAGCTCGACAGCGACGACCTGTACAAGGACGAGCACACCCTGCAGACGATGGTCGATGCCTTCTACGAGCAAAACGTGGCCATGGTCGTTGGCACCTATCAGATGACCGACATCAACCTCAATCCCATTCCTCCCGGCATCATCGACCACAGGGAGTGGACGCCCAGCAATGGCCGCAACAACGCCCTGCGCATCAACGGCCTGGGTGCGCCGCGCGCTTTCTATACGCCCGTGCTGCGTGAGGTGAAAATTCCTAACACGAGCTATGGCGAGGACTATGCACTGGGCTTGAACATCTCGCGTTATTACCAGATTGGCCGCGTTTATGACCCTGTCTATCTGTGCCGCCGCTGGGATGACAACAGCGATGCCTCGCTCGATGTCGAGAAGATGAACCGTAACAACCTGTACAAGGACCGCATCCGCACCTGGGAACTCCAGGCCCGCATCGCCTTGAACAAGAAATAAGGCATTAGGCATTAGGTTTTAGGCTTTAGGTTAGTGTGTGCCGTGGCTTTGCCACGGCTATTCAGGAGAATTGTCAATGGAATATACTAAGGTAATCGATAGGCTCATTTCCAGGCAAATGCGTGACTGGGACGAGGCGGGGCGCAACTATGCGGCCCTGGCCCGCGCTACCACACGCACGCTGACACTGGGTGAGTCCACTATTGTGCTGCAGTTCAATCCCGAGCGGCGTCGTTCGTCGGCCGCTGCCATTGATAAAAAGTCGCTGGCGGGCCGCCAGTGTTTCCTGTGCTCCGAGAACCAACCCGCCAAGCAGAAGGCTGTGCTGTGGGGTGACCATTTCAAGATTCAAGTCAATCCTTATCCTATCTTCAAGCGTCACCTCACGATTGCCGACCTGCACCATGTGCCCCAGCGCTTGTCAGCAAGGGTGGGGGATATGTTGCTGTTGGCCAAGTCGTTGCCCGAATTTGTGGTGTTCTACAACGGGCCGCGATGTGGCGCTTCGGCTCCCGACCACGCCCATTTCCAGGCAGGTGCCAAGGGCGAGATGCCGCTGTGCGACGAGATCGCTCACGCCACGACTCACCTCTTGGTGGATGGCGACGAGGGATTTATCGGCTATGTGGAGACCTTGCAGCGCTTCTTCTTCACGATCGAGACTTCGACCCAGCGTGCCGCCGAGCGTTATGCCTTGCGGCTGCTGGACCTGTTGCCTGTACCTGATGGTGACGATGAGCCGATGGTGAATGCCCTGTGTTGGTGGGATTCCAGCAATCGCGCCTGGCGCATGGTCATCTTCCCGCGCAGCAAGCACCGTCCCGCCTGCTACGGTGAGGGCGAGGGCCGTTTGCTCCTCAGCCCCGGCGCCGTTGATATGGGCGGCCTATGGGCTGTCCCCGAGCGCAAGGACTTTGATGTCCTCACGCCTGAAATGATCCAGTCGTTGTATGACGAGGTGTGCGCGTCGCGCCAGGATCTGTCATCTGTGATAACCGGTTTCACCCAGCATTGGGAAAACCTGCCACCCTTTTAGGGTGAAATAGGGACGGTTCTTTTGATGTAATTAATAAAAAAACGAAATAATATGGACGAGAAACAGATTCCGCAAGTGAGGGTAGGCATCATGAATGAGCCGCAGCTTGATTTTGTCCTCAACGGCGATTACCGCGTGAACGGTAACGCTTGTGGCGGTGCCCAGACGGCGCGCTGTGTTGATGGTCAAGTTGAGTGGAACGGCAACCTGTATGATGAACTGCTCTTTGAGCCTGCCGATGCTGAGAATGCCTCATTTACCCTCAAGGGGGTGACCATCGGCGTGAGTTTCCACTGGAAGCGTCAGGAGGACCAGACGTTCAAGAGTGCCCTCCACGTTATCGTCGAGAACGGCAAATTGACGCCTGTCAATGTGTTGAGTGTCGAGGATTACCTGCTGAGCGTCATCTCCAGCGAGATGAGCGCCAACGCCTCATTGGAATTGCTCAAAGCCCATGCAGTCATCTCACGCAGCTGGCTGCTGGCGCAGATACACACCGAGGAGACCGTCAAGCCTACAGAGCGCAACCCGCATGGCTTGGGCGAGATGATGGATACCCCCGAGGAACTGGTCAAGTGGTGGGACCGCGACGACCATGTGAATTTTGACGTGTGTGCCGACGACCACTGCCAGCGCTACCAGGGCATCACCCGTGCCTCGACCGAGAAGGTGGAGCAGGCCATCCGTGCCACGTGGGGCCAGGTGCTCATGCATGGCGGCGCGCTGTGCGACGCCCGCTTCAGCAAGTCGTGCGGCGGCGTGATGGAGGAGTTTGAGAACTGCTGGGAACCGCATCACCACGACTATTTGGAGGCACGCCGTGACAGCGAGCAAGAGGAGGACTTCCCCGACCTCACCCGCGAGGACAATGCTGCCGAGTGGATTCTGTCGAGTCCCAGCGCCTTCTGTAACACCACCGACCCCGAAATCCTGTCGCAGGTGCTCAACGACTATGACCAGGAGACCAAGGACTTCTATCGCTGGAAGGTGGAATATACCCAAGACGAACTCTCACGGCTCATCCATGAGCGCACGGGTATCGACTACGGCCGCATCCGTGACCTGCAGCCCGTGGAGCGCGGCACCAGTGGCCGCCTGTACCGCCTGCGCATCGTGGGCGAGAAATGCGAGCGCATCATCGGCAAGGAACTCACCATCCGTTATGCCTTGTCGCCGTCCTGCCTGTACAGCTCGGCCTTTGTGGTCGAGAAGCATGACGAGGGCGAGGACGGTTATCCCGCCAAATTTGTCCTGCGTGGGGCAGGGTGGGGCCATGGTGTGGGCCTGTGCCAAATCGGTGCCGCCGTGATGGGTGCCAAGGGCTACGACTACAAGCAAATCCTGCTGCACTACTTCGTGGGCGCCAGCATCGAGAAACGCTATTAACGACCCTAACGACCTTAACGACCTTAAGGTCCCTAAGGTCCTTAAAGTCCTTAAAGACACAAGAAGTTATAACTTAAAAACCAAGATAAAATCATGAAAGAAATAAAGATTGAACCCGAACAGAAAACCCCGTGGTGGTGGGTCCCGACCCTCTACTTCGCCGAGGGTGTGCCTTATTTTGTGGTCAACAACATCTCGGTGATGATGTTTACCAAGATGGGCGTTCCCAATGGCGATATGTCGTTTTTCACGACGTTGCTCTATTTCCCGTGGTTCCTCAAGGGCATCTGGAGCCCCATCGTCGATGTGGTGAAGACCAAGCGCTGGTGGATTATCGCCATGCAGGTGATCATGACCGCCATGCTTATCCTGTTGACCGTGACCCTGCCGCGACCAGAAGCCGCGTCGATAGCTGCTGGCAATACGTCAATCGGCATCTTCTGGTTCACGCTGGTGCTGTTCATTATCGCGGCATTTGCCTCGGCGACACACGATATCGCCGCCGACGGTTTCTACATGCTGGCGCATAGCCCCAGCAGTCAGGCGGCGTTCATCGGCATCCGTAGCGTGTTCTACCGCGTGGCCTCGGTCTTCGGTCAGGGCGTGCTGGTGTTCATCGCTGGTGTCGTCGAGAGCAAGACCGGCAACATCCCCATGTCGTGGCAAGTCACGCTGGGCGTGTCGGCTGCCGTGTTCTTCCTGATTACCCTGTATCATACCTTTGCCCTGCCGCGTTCTGACCAAGACCGCCCGCGCAACGAGGGCACAGGGTCAGTCGATAATCCCACCCAGAGCAATCTCATCGAGTTGCTCAACTCCTTCGTGACCTTCGTCAAGAAGCCCGGTGTGCTGCTGGCCATCGCTTTCATGCTGTTGTACCGTCTGCCCGAGGGCTTCCTCATCAAGCTGTGCCAGCCCTTCCTTGTCCACTCGGTTGAGCAGGGAGGCCTTGGCTTGAGCACCGAGATGGTGGGTACCGTTTATGGAGTGTTTGGTGTGATTGCCCTGCTGCTGGGAGGTATCCTGGGTGGTATCTACTCGTCGCGCGTAGGCCTCAAGAAGTCGTTGTGGGTGATGGCGGCCTGTATGACGCTGCCGTGCCTGACGTTCGTCTATCTGGCGATTGCGCAGCCCTCCGATGTCGTGGTGATTACCATTGCCCTGTGCATTGAGCAGTTTGGCTACGGTTTCGGTTTCACCGCCTATATGCTGTACATGATGTACTTCAGCGAGGGCGAATTCAAGACCTCGCACTACGCCATCTGCACCGCCTTCATGGCGCTGAGCATGATGCTGCCGGGCTTTGTGGCCGGTTATATCCAGGAGGCCATCGGCTATGTGAACTTCTTCTGGATGGTCATGGCCTGCTGCTTCGCCACCCTGCTGGTGACCTACTTCGTTGACCGCACCATCGACCCCGACTACGGCAAAAAAACCGACTAACCCCCTTACTTTTTCAATGCGAATTTCACGAATTTGTCGAATTTCACTAATTTGTGTTGATTATGGCGATGCTGATTTATCCAAAAGAATCTTATATCATCAATGGTTGTTTTCTATCTGTGTACAACCATTTGGGGTGTGGCTTCTTGGAAGCAGTCTATCAAGAAGCGTTGGAGATAGAGTTTAAAGCTGCTGGAATTCCTTATAAACGTGAGGTTCGTTTGCCGATATATTATAGAGGTGTGTTGTTGCAAAAGGAGTATTATGCTGATTTCATCTGCTATGATAAAATCATCATTGAACTGAAAGCCGTATCTGCCATTGCTGATATCCATAAGAGTCAGGTGCTGAATTATTTAAAAGCAACTGGCTATGAGCTGGGTATCATCGCAAATTTTGGCGCTCCAAGTTTGGAAACCAAACGTGTTTGTAACAGCAATAACTTGTTGTATAAATAAAGAATTCGTGATATTTGTGAAATTAGCGCAATTCGCGTTAAAATGATTATGGAATGATGAAGAAGATAGTATTTGTAGTGTGTATGGTGATGGCGGTGGTGACGGCCGGGGCGGTTGTCAAGCCGGGTGTCGAGGTGCTGCGTGACGGCGGGTTCGCGCCGTTGCAGGGCAAGCGCGTGGGACTGGTGACCAATCCCAGCGGCATCGACAACAACCTCAAGAGCACTGTTGACATCCTCAACGAGGCGCCGGGCGTCAAGCTCGTCGCCCTCTTCGGCCCCGAGCACGG
Source organism: uncultured Bacteroidales bacterium (assembly GCA_902787185.1). Taxonomy (GTDB): domain Bacteria; phylum Bacteroidota; class Bacteroidia; order Bacteroidales; family Muribaculaceae; genus Sodaliphilus. The sequence goes on from CADAFP010000046.1 coordinate 31,347, forward strand.
CGTGCGCGGCAATGCCCATGCGGGCGATGCTGTGGGCGACGCTGTGGACCCCATTACGGGCATCAAGATGTATTCGCTCTTTGGCAAGACGCATGAGCCGACGGCCGAGATGCTCAAGGACATCGACGTGCTGATTTACGACATTCAGGACGTGGGTTGCCGCAGCTACACCTTCTATGCCACGATGGGCGTGTGTATGCAGGCCTGCGCCAAGTACGGCACCGAATTCATGGTGCTGGACCGTCCTAACCCGCTGGGCGGCAACAAGGTCGAGGGCAACCTCGTCGAGCCGGGCTATTTCTCGTTTGTGAGCAAGTATGCCATCCCCTATATCTACGGCCTCACCCCCGGCGAACTCGCCACTTTCCTCAACGAGGAGGGCATCATCGGACAGGAGTCCAAGACGGGCCGCAAGTGCAAGCTGACGGTCATTCCCATGGAAGGCTGGACGCGCGACATGAAGTTCAGTGACACGGGTATGCCCTGGGTGGCACCGTCGCCGCAGATTCCGACGCCCGAGAGTGCGTTTTTCTATCCCGTATCGGGCATCCTGGGCGAACTCTACATCTTCAACACCGGCATCGGCTACACGCTGCCGTTCCAGACGTTTGCCGCATCGTGGATCAACGCCGACTCGCTGGCAATGAACATGAACGCGCTGAACCTGCCGGGCATGCAATTCCGGCCCATCAACTACAAGCCCTTCTTCGCCTTGAGCGTGGCGGTGGACAAGTCGCTGCAGGAGGTGCACGGCGTGCAGACCTACATCACCGACCCCGATGCCGCCAACCTGTGCCTGACGCAGTTCTACTTCCTGCAGGTCATCCACGGTGTGGCAGCAAGGAAGTGCGCGAACGCTTCATCAAGCGTTACCGTGTCGAAGATATGGCCGACTACTGGAATAAGGACGCCGACGCCTTCCGCGCCCGCTCCTCGAAGTACTACATTTACCATTAATTCCGACGATTATGGCAAAAGAAAAACGATTGCTCTCGCTCGATATCCTGCGGGGTATCACTATCGCTGGCATGCTGCTGGTGAACAACCCCGGCACGTGGAGCTACATCTATCGCCCGCTGGAGCATGCCGAGTGGATTGGCCTGTCGCCCACCGACTTGGTGTTCCCGTTCTTTGTGTTCTGCATGGGTGTGTCGATGGCATTCTCGCTGAAGAAGTTCAATTACAAGCTGTCGGGCCCGCTGATGTGGAAGATTGTGCGTCGCACGGTCATTCTTTTCCTGATTGGATGGGCTGTGCAGTGGTTCGGGCATCTGGTGCGTGGCCTGTGCAATGGCGACCCCTTCAGCGAGGCGGTGAACAACCTCGACACGCTGCGTTATTTGGGCGTGTTCCAGCGCTTGGCACTGGTCTATTTCTTCGGGTCGGTGTGCGTTGTGTTGTTCAAGCGCGGCTTGATCCCATGGCTGGTGGGCATCATCCTGGTGGTATATGCCCTGATTTTGGGTTTGGGACATGGCTATGACTTCTCGCTCCAGAACATCATCGCCCAGATTGACAACAGCATCCTGGGCACCGACCACATGTACCACGAGAGCGCCTATGGCGAGCAGATTTCGTTTGACCCTGAGGGCATCCTGAGCACCCTGCCGTGCATCGCCCACGTGCTCATCGGTTATCTTGTGGGCCGCATGATTCTGAGCGTTCACAACAACACCGAGCGCGTGACCACCATGCTGCTGTGGGGCACGGTGATGCTGCTGGCAGGCTGGCTGCTGCAATATGGCATCCCCTGTGGCAAGAAGATGTGGTCGTCAACCTTTGTGATGATTACCTGCGGCATGGCGATGTGCATCCAGGCCATGCTCATCCACTTTGTCGATGTCAAGGGCAAAAAGGGCGCTTGGACGCGGTTCTTTGAGTCGTTTGGCGTCAATCCGCTGGCACTGTATCTGATAGGCACCATCCTGGCCATCCTGTTTGGAGCCATCCCCATCGGCCACGATGCCGAGGGCGGCAACATCACGATTCACAGCGCCGTTTACAACTTCTTCAAGTCATTCTGCAACGAGTACACGGCATCGGCACTCTATGCCATCGCCTTTGTCCTGCTCAACTGGGTCATCGGCCACGTGCTCTACAAGAAGAAAATTTACATCAAAATCTAACGTCCTTAACGACCTTAAGGACCTTAAAGTCCTTAAGGACCCTAAAACAAGAAAATAATACTAAAATTAGAATAATATGATACTGATTGCTGACTGCGGCTCGACCAAAATCAATTGGACGCTGCTCAACGGAAAAGAAAAGGTAGCGCAGATTTTCACTACCGGTATGAACGCTCTCTTGCTCACCGAGGAGGAGATGAAGGAACAAATCAAGCGTGAGCTGATGCCTCACCTGACCAACTACAAGGTGGACGAAATCCACTACTATGGCGCCGGCATCATCTCGGACGAAATCAAGCAGCAGGTGGTCAACGCACTGCGCGCCAACTTGCCCAGCGCGGGCAAAATCGAGGTGGCCAGCGACCTGCTCGCCGCCGCGCGTGCCGTGTGCAGACGTCAGCCTGGCATCGCCTGCATCATGGGCACGGGCAGCAACTCGTGCTACTACGATGGCGAGAAGGTGGTGATGAACGTGTCGCCCCTGGGCTACATCCTGGGCGACGAGGGCAGTGGTGCCGTGTTGGGCAAACTGCTCGTGGGGGATGTGTTGAAGAAACAACTGCCCGAGCACCTGTGCGACAAGTTCATGAAGGAATATAACCTGGACTACACCACCATCATCACGTCGGTCTATCGCAAGCCTGCCGCCAACCGCTTCCTGGCGCAGTTCGCCCCCTTCTTGGAGCACAACATCGAGGAACCTGCCATCCACAACATCGTGCTGCGCTCGTTCACCGACTTCTTCACCCGCAACGTTGCCAGCTATCCCAACTATAAGGAACTGCCGTGCAACTTTGTGGGCTCGATTGCCTTCTGCGAGCGGGCGGTACTGCAAGAGGCCGCCGAGGCGCTGGGCATCACCATCGGCACCGTCATCAAGGATCCGATGGAGGGCCTGGTGAAATACCACTCTGCCGAGGCGTGACGGCTCTACGTAGGGCCTCGCCACGGCGTGGACGTGAGTAAACAAGCAGCTAGTAACTAAGGACTAAGGACTAGGGACTAAGGACTAGGGACTAGAAACTAAGGACTAGAAACTAACAATAGATTATGGCATTTGTGAAAATCAGCGAACAAGAGTCGCTATATGATAACCTGGAGCAGAAGTCGGTGCATGAGATTCTCACCGAAATCAACCAGGAAGACCACAAGGTGGCCGATGCTGTGCAACAGGCGATACCGCAGATTGAGCGGCTCGTCACGGGCATCGTTGAGCGCATGAAGAAGGGTGGACGCATCTTCTATATGGGGGCGGGCACCAGTGGCCGCCTCGGCGTGCTCGATGCCAGCGAGATACCGCCCACCTTCGGCATGTCGCCCGACTGGATCATCGGCATCATTGCTGGCGGGGACACGGCGTTGCGCAATGCTGTCGAGAATGCCGAGGACGACACCCAACAGGGCTGGAAAGACCTCCAGGAGTACAACGTTAATCCGCTGGATACGGTCATCGGCATTGCGGCATCGGGCACGACGCCCTATGTCATCGGCGCCCTGCGCGATGCGCGCGCCAACGGCTGTCTCACCGCTTCCATCACCAGCAATCCCGGTGCACCGGTGAGCGAGGCTGCTGAGATTGCCATCGAGATGATTGTCGGTCCGGAGTATGTCACTGGCTCGTCGCGCATGAAGAGCGGCACGGGGCAGAAACTCATCTGCAACATGATCTCGACCAGCGTGATGATTCAGATGGGCCGTGTCAAGGGCAATAAGATGGTCAACATGCAGCTCACCAATCAGAAGCTCGTGGACCGCGGCACCCGCTGGCTCGTCGATGAGCTGAAGCTCCCCTATGACGACGCCAAGCGCCTGCTCCTGCTCCACGGCTCGGTAAAAAAGGCCATCGACGCCTACCGCGCTTCATAAACTACGAATTACACGAATTAAACAAATTATTTAACAATCTATCACCCAATCAGTTAATTAGTTTAATTCTTAATTTTGCAGAGACTCTGAGTATCAATTCGTGAAATTAGAAAGAATAAGAGTGCGGATGCCAATTAGTAAAATTAGCGTAATTCGTAGTTTATTCAAGAGTGCGGATGCCAAATTAGTTAAATCAGCGAAATTCGTAGTTTGAAAATATGAAAAACTTAGCATTAGTAGTTGTGGTGGCGCTGATGGGCCTCACGGCCATGGCGCAGGCCAACCAGGACCCGTATTATGCACGGCGGGCGACGCTCTTTGAGGAATTGCCCATCGGCAAGAAGGACATTGTCATGCTGGGCAACAGCCTGACCGATGGCGGCGAGTTCAACGAGTTGCTGAATAACCGCCATGTCAAGAACCGCGGCATCGTGGGCGACATCGTCCAGGGACTGATTGACCGCATCGACCCCATCATCAAGGGGCAGCCCAAGAAGTTGTTCATCCTGACGGGCGTCAACGACATCTCCCACGACGTGAGTGCCGACAGCATCGCCCGCGCGATGGAAAAGCTGATTGTCATGGTCAAGCAAGGCTCGCCCAGGACCAAAATCTACCTGCAGAGCCTCTTGCCGTTCAACAACGACGTGCGCGAGTGGAAACTGCTCAAGGGGCGTGACCACGTCGTCGTCGAGGCCAATGCCCTGCTCGAGCAAGTCGCACGCCGCCAGGGCGTGACGTGGATCAACCTCTACCCGTTGTTCGTTGACGACCAGGGCCGCCTGCGCGCCGACCTCACCAACGACGGCCTCCACCTCATGGGCAAGGGTTACCTCATCTGGCGCGACGCCATCAAGCCCTATATCAAGTAGGGTAGGCCCCGTTTCAGCATGTCAAGCGGGCGGTGGCTCCGCCCCCGTCAGCCAATTTACAGCGCCACGGTTCTGCCGTGGCCTTTTTTGCGCCAATTATCGTGATAAATTTGCACACATCGCCAAAAAGACCTAATTTTGCCTTTTAATGTGATGGCCAGCGCCCTGCCAACAAACCGCCAAGCGCAACCCATCCACACGACATACAACAGGTAACTCGCTGTAAATGACTTAACCGCTATTTGACTTACTCATGACGGCCTTGAATTTGTTGGAACAGACAATTAAGGTGAAAAAATACCGAAATTCACTTTTCTCGTCGTGCACGTGGGTGCTCGATGGCGGGTGGCTTGTGGATTGTGGCGACGTGGAGCCGTTGCTGCCGCTACTGGATGGACAGGGTGTGCGAGGCGTGCTGCTGACGCATGGCCACTTTGACCATATATATGGGCTGAATGACCTGCTGGAGCGTTTCCCAGAGGCGCGTGTCTATTGCAGCGCTTGGGCTCGGGAACAGTTGCTTAACGCTAAACTCAACATCTCTTTCTACCACGAGACGCCGTTCGTGTTCGATTATCCCGAGCGCATCGTGGTGGTAGAGGATGGCGCCCAGGTGGACCTGGGTGACGGCAACGCGGTGACCGCTGTGGCGACACCAGGTCACACGCCGGGCTGTATCACTTGGATGACCGACGATGCCCTGTTCACGGGCGACGCCTGCATCCCCGGAGTGCGTGTGGTGACCAACCTGCCCCACGGTGACAAGCAGCTGGCTATGCGATCGCTGGAGCACATCCGCTCACTGGCAGCCGAAGGACGCACCATCTACCCTGGCCACGACGTGGACCCCTCGGTCCTCACCACCAACATCTCCCTCTCCTCCCATCCCAACCGCGCCCCCCACGGCGAAATTCTTTAGTCGGCCGATTAATATAACGGCTAATTTCACGGATTAAACTCTTAAATTGTTGTGGGAGTTGAAAAGGGAGGGACAGAAGAATTATGTCTTGCCCGTTTTGAAGGACTACTACAGGAATGCTTCGTTGGGTGCGTTTCTTCATCTGTTTGGAAGCTACGTTTATTCTTCTGTCGTCGGATGGGTATTGCATCGGTTAAGAAAAGCAAGAGTATAGCAACAGCGCTTTACAAATAAACGGAAAGCCGGGTCTCAGATTTTGAGGCCCGGCTTTCTGTTTGAATCACGTGGGGATTACCACTGGTTGTTGAGGATGTAGTCGGTGAGGGTGGTGGCGTCGGCCAGGTCGACTTGGCCGTTGAGGTCGCAGTCGGCGTTGGCGAGATCGATTGAGGTCGTGCCGCCGGAGAGGATGTAGTCGATCAGGTCGGTCACGTCGGCAATCTCGATGGTGCCGTTACCGTTCGTGTCGCCGCGCAGGCCTTGGGGCTCGATTTCGGGCTCGGCCTCGCCTTCAACCCACATGAATGCGAACAGGTAGCGGTCCTCGACGTTGGCCAGGCGGGTGGCCTCGCCGGTGGTGATGTCCACCTCATAGAGCGAGGTGTCATACTTGCCGTTGGTCTTCCACTGCTTGTCGTTCAGGGGCATCCAGTTGCCGTAGTCGTTGAATCCCATGCCGCTGTTGTAGTAGCCCATCCAGTACATCTTGTTGGGGTCGTTCTTGCTGAAGCAGGCGGCCTGGCGCTTCACCTGTGAGCAATAGCCGGTGCTCATGCGGTTGTCGCTGATGAGGAGTCCGGTCTTGAGGTCGAACTCACAGCAGTGTGCGCCGCTCGGGTTGCCGTCGATGTCATACACCTTGCCGTCGGCCGAGGGCAGGGCTGCTGTTGCGCCGCCGCTGGTCATGGCGAAGGCGCGGCCCTCGCTGTTGATGGCGAAGGTGACGTAGTTCTCGTAGTACAGGCCCGGGGTGATCTGGCTGATCTCCATCTTGTCGAGGTCGATGGTGCAGATGGCATAGCCGCTGTCGGTCGAGTCGGCTGCCTCGTCGGCAAAGAAGTCGGGGTCGTTAAGGATGGAGTCGGGCAGATACTTGTTGGTGATGTGGAACAGGCCATAGACCTTGCCGTCCTTGGGGTTCACGGCCATGCCGGCAGACTCCAGGCAGTCCCATGCGGGGCGGATCTCAGAGCTGATCAGGTCGCCGGTGGCGGCATTCCACTTGCGCACGGCAAAGCGGGTGGTGTCGTTGACCGAGTTGCCGGGAACCACCTGGGCGCCACTGTTGGGGTCCATGTCGGTGCGCGACATCACGGTGGTGAGCACACCATTATAAATAACGGCACCTGAGTTGGCATACATCATGTTGAAGTTGGTGGCCCACTGTGCCATGGCTTCGTTGGTGATTTGGCCGTTGCTGCTGAAATCGGCTTTATTCACAGCGGGGTCTTTGACGGGCATGGTCAGTGTCGAGCCGTTCCATTCCATTTTGTACAGGCCTTGCTGCACGATGAAGATGGGCTTGTAGGTGACATAGCTGAAACCCACATACTCGCTATAGGTCCCGTTGGGATACTCGTCGTCGCGACTGGTTTGATACACGCCGTGCAGGATCACGTTTTGCGCCACGGCACTTACACACATGCTTGCCAGCACAGCAAGCACAATGGTTCTCATGAATTTAGTCATTAATGTTGATGGTTTTAATAGTTGATAAAATGGTATTGAACATTAGTGTCGTGTGGACAATGTGGAGTGTTTTGCCACGTTTTGCAAGCAATTTGCGCTGCAAAGATAGTATATTTTTTCAAATTGTATGCTAAATTGGCAAAAAATCTTCTCTTTTGCTCTCATGAAAAATGCTTTGCTATAGGTGATATAATGACATTTATGTAGTTAATCGTCAGATTGACAACTTGTTGTCTATCTTGTGCAGTCAAAAAAAACAAAATTTTGGGACAAAAAAATAAAGTTATCCTAATTGATTCCGTTAGTTTTTTATAATTCACGAGCATAGTAATGGCTAACTTTGCGTGTCCAAAAAAAGGACAGCGACCCTCTGAGAATAATTTCTAACTTACTTGAGAGCTATACCTCCAAAAGTATAATAGAACTCGAGTCAACCGGACGCGAACCCTGGCTCCGGTTTTTTTTGTGCCCATACATGACCTGTGGGCCGTTATGTGTGAAAAAATGTTGTGGAGCCGGACTTTTTGCGGCGTGAGGCGTGCTGTTTGTGGGTTTATTAGTAATTTAGCGGTTTAAAATGTGGCCCATCAGGGCGCTTAAAGACAAATTATGAAGCATATCCTATTGTTTATCACCGCATTGGCTCTCTATGCCAGCACGACTTCGGCTCAAGTGCAATTGGCCGACCAGTTGCCGGGCACGCTGTTCGCTTATCCTCAGGCACCCGACACCTGTAGCACGCTCGAGAGCCGCTGCAACTACATCATCACACACTTTTGGGATAATTTTGACATTAGCAAGCCCATCACCGACGATGTGGCCTTTGAATCGACTTTCCGCGATTTTGTCGATTTCTTCAGGTATTCCCACCGCAATGTGGTCATGGTGACCGTCAGAGACTTCATCAACAAAGCGCAATCCAATGCCGCTAACTTGCAGAAAGTGGGCGAAGTCGCCGAGCGCGCCCTCTATGGCCCCACGGCAGAGTTCTGGAGCGACGAGGTCTATGTGGCGTTTGCCAAGCCCCTTGCTTCGTCCAAGCAGCTGCCCAAGGCCGTGCGCGAGCACTACGCTCAACAGTTGGCAGCCATGAACGCTGTGCAGACGGGTATGCCGCTCGACTTTGAGTATGTTGGTGCCGACGGTGCCAAGCACCGCGTCAGCGAGTGTCCCGAAGGCACGACGCTGATCGTCCTCTTTATCGACGACAGCACCGACAGTTCGATCGGGCGCCTGCGACTGAGCACCGATGTCATCCTCAACAGCCTGATCGATGAGGGCAAGGCGGCGGTGTTGTGCATTGGCCTGAACAAGTACAGTGCCGACTGGGCGGCCACGGCCACGGGCTATTCCGACAAGTGGATAGTGGGTTGTGGCGAAAACCTGTCCAATCAGCTCGATCTGCGCGTGCTGCCATGCTGCTATTTGCTTGACGGTGAGCACAAGGTGCTGAGCAAAGCCCTCTCGGTCGATGCGTTGATTTCCTCGTTGAATCCCAATTATTAATCATGTAATGCCGCTATAGTTATGAGTAATTTTTTCAAGAATCTGTTTCTGTATAGTGTGGGCCACACCTACAGCAACCTGTCGCGACTGTTCCTGCGTTTGTTCACGGGAATCATGTTCATGCAGCTCTGCATCAGGCAGTTGCTCAACTTTGACATCATCGTTGATTCCCATCAGGGATTCATGGGGCTCTCCCCCGAGGCTTCCATCACCATGCTGCTGGTTATCGAGCTGCTGTGTGCGGTGTGCATCATGTTGGGGTTCCTCACTCGTTTTGCCGTGCTGTTCCCTCTTGGCCTCATGCTTGCCGCCGAGAATGTCATCATGTCGTCGTCGACCGAGTCGGTCACCAATCAGCTGTTCAGTTTCCAGCCTGGCTATCCGGTGATGTTCATCGGCATCTTTATTTACCTGCTGCTGGCGGGCCCTGGCAAGATATCGTTGGACTACATTATCGCCGCACATTTCACCCAGACTCCTACCGAAGAGCAGGTTCTGGATAAGGCCTAACCCGTCAGGCATCGTCAATCAACATCAGAAGAAAGTAAAACGTTAACACCCTACAGGCTTCTTGAAAACCGCAGTACTTATATCTGGTGGCGTCGATAGCGCCGTGGTGGTCCATCTGCTCAAGGAGCAGGGCGAGGACCTGCACCTGTTCTACATCCGCATCGGCATGGACAATGACGAGGGCGACTGCAGCGCCGAGGAGGACATCGAGATGTGTACCCTCATCGCGCACCGTTACGGTCTGCCCCTCGAGGTCGTATCTTTACATGAGGAATATTGGGACCATGTGATGGAATATGCCCTGCGCACCGTCAAAGCGGGCCTCACGCCCAACCCCGACATGATGTGCAACCGCATGATCAAGTTCGGATTCTTTGAGCAGCGTTGGGGCAAGGACTTTGACCAGACCGCGACGGGCCACTATGCCACGACCGAGGTCATCGACGGCGTGAAATACCTGGCCACGGCCGTTGACCCCGTTAAGGACCAGACCGATTTCCTCGCCCAGATCACTTACGACCAGTTGCGCCACGTCATCTTCCCCATCGGCAACCTGCCCAAGGAGGAGGTGCGCCGCATCGCCGAGGCCGCCCACCTGCCCAATGCCCACCGCCGTGACAGCCAGGGCATCTGCTTTCTGGGCCAAATCGACTACAATGACTTCATTCGCCGCCATCTGGGAGAGAAACCCGGCCCCATCATCGAGTTGGAGACAGGCCGCAAACTGGGTGAGCACCGCGGCTATTGGTTCCACACCATCGGTCAGCGCAAGGGCCTCGGCCTGAGCGGCGGCCCCTGGTATGTCGTGCGCAAGAACGTTGACGAGAATGTCATCTATGTGAGCAACGGCTACGGCACGGCCAAGCAGTATGGCCGCACGTTGAGGCTCGACGAGATGCACTTCATCTCAGGCAATCCCTGGGAGGGACAGGACGGCCCCATGGAGATAATGTTTAAGAACCGCCACACGCCACACTTCATCCGCGGCAAGTTCTCACGCATCGGCGACCGCCAGTGGGTCATCGAGAGCGAAGAGGACGTGCAGGGCATCGCCCCAGGCCAGTTTGCGGTGGTCTATGACGCCCGTGGCCACCTGTGCTACGGCAGCGGCATCATCACCGCCTGATTTCCCATCCCCTTGCAATTGACGTTAAATAACTCTAATATCCCCCAAGGTGTTGTGCCATCGGGGGAAAAATTGTACCTTTGCGGCTTGAAATAAAAAACCAAAACAATATAATAGACAGAACAATGGCAAAACAGGAAGACGTTTTCAAGAAAATCGTGTCTCATGCCAAGGAATATGGCTTTGTGTTCCCCTCAAGTGAGATTTATGACGGCCTTGGCGCGGTTTATGACTATGCTCAGAACGGCGTTGAGCTCAAGAACAATATCAAGCGTTACTGGTGGGAGGCGATGACCCTGCTGCACGAGAACATCGTGGGCATCGACTCGAGGACGAGATTGCCAAGATTGAGGAGAAGATGAACAAGGAGTGTGAGAAGGCCGCCAAGCGCTTTGGCGACAAGTTTGACGAGACGATGTTCCGCCAGACCAATCCCCGCGTGCTTGAGAACCAGAAGAAACGCGATGAGCTGCATGCCCGCTACGAGAAGGCGATGAACGACAATGACCTCGCCGAGCTCAAGCAGATTATCGTGGACTATGAGATTGTGGACCCCGTCAGCGGTACCAAGAACTGGACCGACGTGCGCCAGTTCAACCTCATGTTCAAGACCCAGATGGGCAGCAGCGCCGATGCCACGATGGACGTCTATCTGCGTCCCGAGACGGCACAGGGTATCTTTGTGAACTTCCTCAACGTGCAGAAGACCGGCCGCATGCGCATCCCCTTCGGTATCGCTCAAATCGGTAAGGCCTTCCGCAACGAGATTGTAGCCCGCCAGTTCATCTTCCGTATGCGCGAGTTCGAGCAGATGGAGATGCAATTCTTTGTGCGTCCCGGCGAGGAGCTGAAGTGGTTCGACTATTGGCGTGAGCAGCGCTTGCGCTGGCACAAGGCCCTTGGCCTGGGTGACGAGAAGTACCGCTTCCACGACCACGAGAAGCTGGCCCACTATGCCAACGCCGCCACCGACATCGAGTTCAAGATGCCGTTCGGCTTCAAGGAGGTGGAGGGCATCCACAGCCGCACCGACTTCGACTTGAGCCAGCACGCCAAGTTCTCGGGCAAGAAGATTCAGTACTTCGATGCCGAGCTCAACGAGAGCTACACCCCCTATGTCATCGAGACCTCCATCGGCGTGGACCGCATGTTCCTCTCGGTGATGTGCTCCAGCTACGAGGAGCAGCAGCTTGAGGGCGGCGACACCCGCGTGGTGCTGCACCTGCCCAAGGCTTTGGCTCCCATCAAGTGCGCCATCTTGCCCCTCGTGCGCAAGGACGGCATGCCCGAGAAGGCTCACGAGATCATGAATATGTTGAAGTTCGACTTCGCCTGCCACTACGAGGACAAGGACACCGTCGGCAAGCGCTACCGCCGCCAGGATGCCATCGGCACCCCCTATTGCATCACCGTCGATGGCCAGACCCTCGAGGACAACACCGTCACCCTGCGTGACCGTGACACCATGCAGCAGGAGCGCGTCGCCATCGCTGACCTGCCTGCCATCCTCGCCCGCGAGTGCAGCCTGAACAACGTCCTGCGCAAACTCATGTGATTTTCTTAAGGCTTCAGGTCACAGGTATTAGGCTTCAGTGACCTAACACCTAACACCTAACGCCTAACACCTAACGCCTAAAATATGAAGAGATTTTTCTATTGCACGATAATGGCCTTGTTGGCGATCATGATGCTTGACTCCTGCTTGGGCAAGAGCACCTATGACGAGTACAAGGATTGGCGCGAGTCCAACGACGAGTGGTACGAGAAGCAGAAGACTTCGGGCCAGTACACGCTGTTGACCGCGTCGTGGGATCCATCGGCTACAACGCTCATCCGCTGGCACAATGACACGTCGCTGACAAAGAACAACCTCAAGCCGTTGCTCACCTCGACCATCGACGTCAAGTACCAGCTCAAGCTGTATAACGACACGGTAGTGGATTCCTCCTACGACAACACCGTCCCCCGCGACAGTGTTTACCGCACCACGCTCAACCAGAATGTCGAGGGGTGGATGATTGCCCTCACCCGTATGCACGTGGGGGACAGCTGCACCGTCATCGTGCCTTATCATCAGGGTTACGGCTCCTCCAAGATGTCTAACGTGCTTGTGCCCTACAGCATGCTCATCTTTGATGTCAAACTGGTGGACATCTACAAGTACAAGACCAATTAAACCGTCATATCAACAAAGGAATCCCCGCAGGCAGCACCCGCGGGGATTCTTTTTGTTATCGGCCGTAGCGCGACCATTTTAAGAGATATGAGTTTTACAATGCCCTATGTCGGCGCGGCGGCCTCACGGCATCTTTCTCAATGACAGCTGGTAGTTGTAGTACATCTCGTTGCCGGTGATGTCCTCAACAACCTCGATGAACGGAGGCATCTCGACCTCGTCGCCCTCCTTGATGCCCTCGAGCTCCAGTATCTGCATACCCAGCTTGGGCTCGATATAGGTGTCAAGCTCGAAGTAATGGTTCTTCCACACGAAGCACTTGCGCATCTTGCTGATGGGGTTGCGGCTGGGGTCGGCAATCTGCAGCAGGTCCACATACTGCTGGGCGGTGATGCGGCGCTCGGTCTCGATCTGCTTGTTGCGGCTCACCGTCTTCTTGATGGTCTGGAAATAGACATAGCTGCCCTGCCAGCCACGCTTGCGCACACGCATCTCGGTGCCGGGCTCGCTCAGCAGGTAGGTCTGGGTGATCTCGCTCTCGGTATAGTCGGGGATGTCGCCCGTGACCTTGACGATGTATTTGCGCTCCTGCTCGATGGGGCAGGGGACACCCAGCACGGTCGAAATCTCGTTGAGCACCTGGCGCAACTTGTCGTCAAAGTCCATGTGGTTGCCAATCACACGCAGGTGAGGATGGCCCGTCCAGGCGCTCAGCACCTTGCGGTCCAGTTCGCGGGCCAGCTCCACGTCCTCGCTGCGGAACTTGTTGTTCTCGTTGGTGTAGAACTGCTCGGCGCCGGCGGCAGCGGTCACCATGTGCAGGATAGCCTCGTAGCGGGCATCACGCAGCTTCACCGTGTTGGTGCCCATCTCCTCGGTCAACGCCTCCCAAATCTCGGGCGAGACGTAGGCGCTGATGTCCATGGTGCCACGGTCACACACGATGAGCACGGGCTTGCTGCACTGGGCGGCCATCTTGGCGAAGTGGTCCTCAAGGGCCAGCTGGATGTTGAGCGTCGATTTCTCGGCCTCAAAGAACAAGGCCTTGTTATGAGTCAGGTAGTTGATGCCGGCGCTGCTGAACATCGTCGGTACCTCGGGAATCGCAAACACCTGGAATCCCAGCCCGCTGAAGTGCTCGATAATCCTTGCCATGGCCGTGGTCTTGCCCGCGCAGGGGCCTCCCGTGAGCACAATCTTGGTAATCTTATTGGTGATCTTGTCAGTCATTTCTCGTTAAATAAGTATAGTTTCACAAAAAAGGACGCCAAAAGTACACAAAATATCCCACTCCCACAACCTTTTCCCTTATAAAAGATGTGAAATGCCGGTGTGTCATCAGTCAACGATATTTAGCATAACCGCCGTTGAGCGGGACATAATCAAATTTTTAAATTAAAAACCCATTGATTATTGTACTTGATTTTGGGAACGCTATAGCTGTGGGCGCATCATTGGCGTTGAAAAAAAATATTGCTTCGAAGATGGTCACACACACACCTTCAGGCTAAGGAGATGCCGCAGTGAGTGGCCCCTATCAGGGCCAGTTTGTTGGGGTTTGGTAAAAAACCATCAAATCGGGCAGAAAATCACGGTTTTTGATAAATAGTTTGGTGCTTTGCAATTTTTTTGCTTGATTTCTTGGTATATTTCAATTTGTATAGTAATTTTGCAGCCGAGTTTATTAATATTGTTTTTTTAAAATTTTTTTTATACCATGAAAAACTCAAATAATAATGATTGGTCATGTGACCACGGCAACAACTGTCAGCCCGGCAACCTGCTGGAGATGATCTCTAAGCAAGAGCAGCCCAGCTACGATGAGCAGCCCAGCTATAAAAAGCTGCCCAACTACGATGAGCTGTTGGAGAACGAGTACCAAGAAAGGGTGGGGAAGTTCTTTATTAACCGCAACGGCAACTATCCCGACCCCGAGTACCTCATCGAGATTGGCGGTGTTCCCACGGTGCCCAAGAGCAACCTGGTGGCCATCAGTGCCAAGTGGAAAAGCGGCAAGACCTTCTTTTGCGACATCCTTGCTGCCGTCTTCCTGGGTAGCGACCATTTCGCCAGTTGCCGCAGCCTTCAGGATTCAGGCAAGGTCCTGTTCTTTGATACCGAGCAGGCCGAGAGCGACACCTTCCGCCTCCAGAAGATTATTGATTCGATGACCCCCGAGGAGCGCCACAATGACCTTGGGGTGGCATGCCTGCAGGGAGCGGTTATTGCTGCCGATGAGAACCGCAGCGATGAAGTCTCCCGCTATGAACTCATCACCAGCGCCATCGCTCACGAACACCCCGACCTGGTCATCATCGACGGTATCGCCGACCTCATCTACAACTACAACGACGTGTTTGAATCGACTAACATGGTCAACAAGCTGTCAGCCTTAGCCAACAAGCACAACTGCTGCATCGTCGTGGTCATGCACCAGAACAAGGGGATGAAAGACAAGAACATGAAGGGGCACATCGGAACCATGCTCTGCCAGAAGTGCAGCGACGTGTTCAATGTCGAGAAGCATGGCACCATCTTTGAGGTGACTCATGCCTATACCAGGCACCGCCAGAGCGCGGGCCTGTGCTTCAAACTCGACGCCAATGCCGTTCCCATGGACGCCATCGCCGACCGACAACTGCAAGTCGAGATAGAGCGCCAGCAGGAAAAATCCAAGCTGCGTGACCAGTTGGCATTGTGTGTGGAGGATGCTGACGCCGACATCAAGAAGAGCGAACTGGTCAAACTCATCAAGGAAAAGCTGGGGCACAGCCAAGCCCAAGCCTATCGTTTGTTAGAGAAGGCCGAGAGGCTTAATGTGCTGGCTACCAACGACAAGAAGCACTACCACTTGCAGCAGGAATAGTGATTATCATATTTCTCATTTTTCTCATTTCTATATATATATGAGAAGAATGAGAAATATATTTAGATAGATAAGGCATGTCATCGCAAGTATTGACATGACTATGATTATCTCATGCTGTCCTGCCTATAACGACGGTAACCGTAAGGTATCTGTTGTTTATCTTTTTCTCATTCTTCTCACTCTTCTCATGTGTGCGTGATTTTCTCAAATCAGAATCCTCTATTGAGAAAACACGTGCCCATGAGAACTATGAGAAAAATGATAAAAAACCGATTTGTCCCTGATTTACCTGTAGTTTTTATTTTTTTTATTTTTTTTATTGTACCTTTGTGGGTGGAATCGGGGGAGAAATCCCGATGAAGATTTAAGCATTCGCTATTATTTCGCGCATAGCCAAGAGCCTAGGAAACAATTGGTATAACAAGCACCGAAATAATAAGTGACGGTAGCCTTATGGTTTCTGTTCCAGTTTAAAATAGCGATGCTCACGCAACGCGTGATGCATCCTGCAAACTGGACAGGGGTACCATTCCTAGGCCGCCTCTTGCTATGCGCAAAAAAGGTGCATCACGTCTTTTTTGCGTTTAAGCGTGATTGATAGTCGATGCAAACCAATTGATTATCAATCATGGCCAATAAAAACCTGAATGCCGCCAAGACGGCAAAGAAAGACGAGTTTTACACGCAAATGAGCGACATCGAGCGGGAGTTGCAGCACTACTGGCAGCACTTTCGTGGAAAAACCATCCTGTGCAACTGCGACGACCCCTACGAGAGCAATTTCTTTAAATACTTTGCCCTGCGCTTCAACCAGTTGGGGCTAAAGAAACTCATCTGCACCTGCTATAACGGCTCACCTGTGCAAGGCAATGAATTGATGATTGATTGGGGCGATTTTACAGAGGAACCCAAGAAAATCGCATATAAGGTTGAGATTACCGAGGTGCGTGACCTGAACGGCGACGGAGCCGTTGACCTGAGCGACGTGCAATACCTGCTGAAAAACGACAAAAACGTCCTTTCCATCCTCAAAACGGGCGACTTCCGCAGTTCTGAATGTATCGAACTGCTTAAACAAGCCGACATCGTTGTGACTAACCCACCATTCTCACTATTTCGTGAATATGTTGCCCAACTCATAGAATATGGAAAGAAATTTCTGATTATCGGCAATGTAAATGCAATATCCAACAAAAACTTTTTCCCATTGCTATACACTGGAAAAGTATGGAATGGAGTTAATTCCGGTCATACATGGTTTAAAGTTCCGGAATACTACGAAATACCTGATTTCTATGATTTGACAGATACTAAAAAACTTCGCTCAAATGGTTATGCGATTAAAGATGGACGGTTATGGAGGAATTTGGGTAATATATGCTGGTTTACTAACCTTGACAATAAGAAACGACATGAATTCATTGATTTGATTCGTAGTGTCAAACATACTGAGTATTGTGAATATGATAACTACCAAGCTATTGAGGTTGGTAATGTTAATGAAATTCCATATGATTATGATGGAATTATGGGCGTGCCAATTACTTTCATGCATAAATACAATCCAGATCAATTTGAATTACTTGGAATTACAGAAAATGATCCCAAAATGAAAGAGTATTGGAAAGATGGTGCATTAAGATATGATAGACCATATTTGAAAGGTCAAAGAAAACCAGCAAGATTATTAATCCGCAACAAACATCCTAAGACGCTATGATGACGATAAAACCAATCAGTGTGACCGTGAGGGAGATTACCCAGGGTTATGTGAATAACGATGAACAGGGCGTGAGGGGCTATAACGGGTTGTTAGACATCCGTCCGCCCTATCAGCGCGAGTTTATCTATAACGACAAGGAGCAACAAGCTGTCATCAACACGGTGCTGCGCGGCTATCCGCTCAACGTGATGTATTGGGTGAAGCGCAACGAGGATGCGGAGTGCCCTTATGAGGTGATGGACGGCCAGCAGCGCACGTTGGCACTGTGTGAGTATGTGGCGGGTAAATTCAGTATTGAGTTCAAGAACTTCTTCAACCAGCCCGAAGATATCCAAAAACGCATCCTGGACTACGAGTTGACGGTATATGTGTGCGAGGGCGAGCACAGCGAAAAGTTAGAGTGGTTCAAGACCATCAACATCGCGGGCAAACCGCTCAACGAGCAGGAAATCCTCAATGCCATCTATGCGGGGCCGTTTGTGAGCGATGCCAAGCGGCATTTCTCAAAAACCAACTGCGGTGCCTCTAAACTCGGCAAAGACCTTGTGAACGGAGTGCCTATCCGCCAGGACTTCTTGAAAGTTGCGCTGGAGTGGATGGCCGACCACGAGAAGCGAGAGGGCAAGGCACAAAGCCGTGTGGGCTACATGTCACAGCACCAGCACGACCCCAACGCCAACAACCTGTGGACCTATTTCCAGAACGTGCTGAATTGGGCGATTACCAACTTTGACATGAAGAAGTTCAAGCGCATCATGAAGGGGTTGGACTGGGCGCTCTATTACGATAAATTCCATGATAAGACCCTCGACACGGTGGAGATGGCCAAGCAGATTTCAGTATTGATGCGTGACAGCGAAATCCAGCGGCAGTCGGGAATCATCCCCTACGTGCTCACGGGCGACGAGCGGCACCTTGACCTGCGTGCCTTTCCCGAAGACATCAAACTGGCGGTATGGGAAAAGCAAAAGCACATCTGCCCCCTGTGCAACAAGGAGTTTGACTTTGAGTTTATGGAGGGTGATCATATCAAGCCGTGGCGTGAGGGCGGCCGCACCGTTATCGAGAACTGCCAGATGTTGTGCCGCGACTGCAACCGTCACAAGGGTGCAAAGTGACTGCCACAACCATGGCTATGCTATGGAGCGTAATTAAGATGATGGCTGTCTTTGTTCTTTTTTATTCCGAGAGGCGGCGCTTGACGAAGTCGGCGATGAATTGGGCTGTGCCCTCGATGCCCAGCAGGCTCGAGTCGATGCACAGGTCGTAGCTGTCGGCATGGCCCCACAGCTTGTCGGTGTAGAAGTTGTAGTACTCGGCACGCAGTTTGTTGATTTTGTAACTGCGCTTCTCGGCAGCCTCGCGTGTGTCGCAGTCACCACGTTCGATGATGCGCTTCACCCGGTTCTCAATCGGGGAGTGCAGGAACACGCTGATGACCTTGCAGTAGTCGCGCAGCACATAGTCGGCAGTGCGTCCCACGATGACGCATGACTTGCGGTCCACCAGCTCTTTCATCACTTGGCATTGTGCCTTATACACATTGTCCTCGGTCGTCGATGCCTCGCCCACAAAGGTGGAGCCGGCCATAGCAAGGTTCAATGGCCACAGGCTGGGGAAAAACTTGGGCGTGCGCTCGTCGGCGGCCTCAAACATCTCGGGGTGGATGCCGCTCGCCTTCGAGGCTTCGAGCAGCAGCTGCTTGTCAAAGTAGTTGATGTCGAGCAGCTGGGCAACGCGCTGGCCCACCTCCCTGCCGCCGCAGCCAAACTGGCGTCCGATGGCAATCGCATAATTCTGGTTGTTTTTGGGGTTCTCGTTCATTGTGATATCATTGATTGGGTTTTAATCCTTGTTGGTGGTGCCGACATTGTCGGGATTCTCGTTGATGGCCACTGTCAACAGCCGTAGCCCTTTCCCCGGACTCCACGTGCCGATGACGTTGGTGGGGTAGAGGGTCGTCTTGAAGTCCACAAACTCAAACTCCTGCACAAACGTCACCTTGCCCTGGCGCTTGAATGTGCGTTCCAGCAGCTGGGCGTTGTCACGGCTGGTGAGCACGACGAAGTGGTGGCGCTTGTGCTCCAGCGTGCCGTGGTAGATGGTCGCGTCTTTGTGCCCACGCGTGATGATGTCGTCGTTGTGGGCGGCAATGGCGACCTCACCATCTTCCTTGGGCTCCAGCAGCAGCACAAAGGTGCGGCTCTGGTATTCCTCCTGGACGATGGTATCCATAACCTGGGTGATGGCCTCGACAAGACCTGTGTCGGCCTTTTTCCCGAACGTCAGCCGCTTCATTTCCACGGTGAGCGTCTTCTCGGGCAGGGCGCCGCGCTGCCCCTGGGTGAGCTGGCGGGTGACAATCACCTCGTCATCCTTGGCCCACAGGCTGCCGGCGACCAGCATCACGGCCACTAATGTGACAAACAGTCGTTTCATGTTCATTTTCCTTTCAACCTGCTAAGTTACACTTTTTTTTAGACAACCAAGCCCGCCCGAGGTTTAAATTTTTCCAAAACGCGGTAATTCTTTTTTATTTTAATAATGTGTATCTAAAAACCGGCGAAGAACCACTTGGAACCAATTTTTTGTACTACCTTTGTCATCAATCATCATCACATAGCTATGAAACAGTTATTTTTTCTGATCGCATTACTCTTGTTCGCCTGCTCTCCCCGACAGGCGTCGCAGCATCAGGCCCAAGCCGCTACGATAACCCAGATGCGTTTCCACTGCAGCGCCGACACCATCCTCATCAACGACCTGCTCAGGCAGGGTAACGACAGCGGCCTTGCCGATGCCAACGCCCTCGTCGAGTTCTACGCGCGTCGGCTGCTCGGCACCCCTTATGTCGCCCACACCCTTGAGGCCGACGAGGAGGTGCTCACGATTAATATCCACGAGCTCGACTGCCTCACGTTTATCGAAACCCTGTATGCCCTCACCCGTGCCACCCTGGCAGGACGTTACTCGTGGCGCGACTATGCCGACAACATCGAGAACGTGCGCTACCGTGGTGGCGTGATGGGCGATTATTCCTCCCGAATCCACTACATGAGCGAGTGGATCATCGACAATCACATGCGCGGAAACCTCGTGGAAGTCACGCCCGACTTGCCCCATGCCACCCACATGGTCAAGAACATCGACTACATGACTCACAACCCCGGGCAGTATCGCCAGCTCAAGAACGACACCGCCATGGTCGAGAAAATACGCAAGCATGAGTTGCGCAACCACCGCTTCCCTTACCTCAAGCGCTCGTGGCTCAACGACAAGGCTGTGAAGGCCGCTTTGCGCTCGGGTGACTTCGTCTCGCTGGTCACCAGGGCCGAGGGACTGGACGTTTCACACAATGGAATCATTGTCATCGATGACAAGGGAGACCCCTATCTGCTCGACGCCTCGATGTCGGGAGGCAAGGTGATGCTTGAGTCCAAGCCCCTGTTTAAGTACCTCGAGCATTCCAAGAACAATATCGGCATCCGCGTCTATCGCATGATGCAATAGCACCATCATCCCTTATCATGAGGTCGGGTAATGCAAGGTTTAGCCTTGCATTATCTTTTTTTTTCTGCTTTTTTTTCATTTTTCAGTGCCTTTTTTGAGCCCCTCTCAGGTGCCCTTTCAAACCCGCCTTGAGAGGCATTTTTTCGCCTTTTTCACCAGTTGAGGAAAAAAAGATGCTTTTTTTTGAAAAATTTTTTCTTGCGATAATTCGCTTTAAATCAATATAATATGTTGTTTTTGGCGAAAAATGTTAATAACTTGGATGAAAAAAAGTTGCTAAAAAATTTGCCAGTTTCAAAAATGGAAGTACCTTTGCACCGCTTTTCGCCACTGGTGTGGCGCTAAACAATAGCTCTTTGACATGTTTGCAGCAACGAGTAGTACAAGAGAACAAGGGACAATGTAATAGTTGTTCCCGTCGATTCCAAGTCGTTTAAAACGATGTACAACAGGCAGTAAGATACGAGATTCAACCTGAAACGAGGCCAGGGATTCAAAACTGGAAATTCGGTCGAGTGTTGCGTTTTCATTTTAAATTTCTGCAAAGAAAAGAAACGATAATACAACAACGAAGAGTTTGATCCTGGCTCAGGATGAACGCTAGCGACAGGCTTAACACATGCAAGTCGAGGGGCAGCGCGAGGGTA